>NZ_JBITLH010000008.1:0-357451 GCF_044465125.1 Micromonospora sp. NPDC049836 | reverse complement strand
CAGCCAGCAAAAACTGACCAGTCCGGGGTATAAAACAATTGGCACTGGCTTTACAAGCACCCTGTTGAGTTCTCAAAGAACAACCACACACCATCCAGAAACCCCACACCGTGGAGCCTCTATCCGGGGCAACCTCTCCAACTTACCGGGTCCGACTTTCGCTGTCAACCTCAGGTTCGAGGTGATCAACTTGGTCAGTCCGATCCACGCTGACGCACGCCATTCGTGGCGGTCGTTTCTGTCGTGGGTTCCGGTGGACCGGCCGATCGCCGCTCTCGCGGCCACCCGCCCGGCTCCCTGCCGGCTTTCGAACTCTACCCGGCCGGCTTCGCGATCGCAACCCGGTCTTGCCGGAGTGTGTCGCACCGCCCGGATCCTCAGTCTGGCTCGGCGTCTCCGCCACCAGCCTGGCGCCCGTTCTCGGCCGGTTTGCCCGGCCTCCCGCGTGCAGAGAGAAAGTTACGCGGACGGCCGCGAGAAGGCAAATCAAAGATCGTCATTGACCGGACGGCTGTCCGCCCGTCCCCTCCGGTCGGCGAGACGGGCGATCGAAGGTCGGCGGGACGGGCGTTCGAAGGAGGCCGCCGCCGGCCGCGGCGTGCCAGAGTGTTCGGCATGGATGACGTGTCCCGGTCCACGGTGACGACACTCGCCGAGGAGGCGCTGCTCGGCCTCCTGCTCCCCTTCTGGCAGCTGGTCATCGGCGCCTTCGTGCTCGTCGTCGTCCTGCTGTCCGTCGGCCGCCTGCTGCGTCGCGGCCCCTCCCGGATGACCACGGCGCTGCTCGTCACCGCCGCGGCGATCGCCGGCTTCACCGTGATCGGGGTGCTGCTGGAGAGCTGACCGAGGATCAGAGCCGGCGGTTGGCCAGGCTGGGCAGCTCGGCGCGGATCGTCCGGAGCCGGTCCAGGTCCAGGTCGCTGACGGTGACGCCCGGGCCGTCCGGCACCTGGCCGAGCACCGTCCCCCACGGGTCGACCACCATGCTGCGACCGAAGCAGGTCCGGGACGGCTCGTGATCGCCGGTCTGTCCGGCGGCGGCCACGTAGCACTGGTTCTCGATCGCGCGGGCCCGCAGCAGCACCTCCCAGTGGTCCCGTCCGGTGTGCATCATGAACGCGGCGGGCACCACCAGCAGCTCGGCGCCGCCGTCGGTGGCGAGCTGCCGGTACAGCTCCGGGAAGCGCAGGTCGTAGCAGATCGACAGGCCGACCCGCAGGCCCTCGACGTCGACGACGACCGGCTGGTCCCCGGGCGCCACCGTCGCCGATTCCCGGTACGACACCCGGCCGGGGATCTCCACGTCGTACAGGTGGATCTTGCGGTAGCCGGCGGCGAGCGCGCCGCTGCGGTCGAAGACCAGCGAGGTGTTCCAGGTGTGCTCGGGATCCGGGCCGGCCTCGTGGAACGAGCCGGCGATCACCCACATGCCGAGCCGGCGGGCCGCGTCGGCGAAGAACCGGCCGACCACGCCGTCGACCGGTTCGGCCGGCGGCATCGCCTCGGCGCGGCCCAGGTAGTCGACGTACTCCGGCAGGACGGCGAGGTCCGCGCCGGCCGCCGCGGCCCGCTCGAGCAGGGCCCCGGCGGCGGCGAGGTTCGCCGCCCGGTCGTCGCGGGAGTTGAGCTGGCAGACGGCGACGCGCATGGAGATCAGGGTACGGGCGGGTGCCGGGTCACGACAGGCTCAGACGCTCGCCAGCACCAGCGCACCGGCGGCGAAGCCGAGACCGGCCAGCTGAACCGGGCGCAACCGCTCCCGGTCGACGGCGAGCGCCAGCAGCACGGTGCTCGCGGGGTAGAGCGAGGCGACCGCGGCCACGATGCTCAGATGCCCGCGGCTCGCGGCGGCCAGGTAGAACGCGTTCGCCGCCGAGTCCAGCAGGCCGGCCGCGGCCGCCCAGCCGAGCACCCGCCGCTCGATCCGCAGGCGCACCCCGATGCGCGCGGCGACCGCGAGCCCGAACGCGATCGAACTGGCCCGCACCGCGAGCACCGGCCACATGCCGGCGTCCTCGTCGGCCTGGCCGAGCAGGGCGAAGAAGACGCCGAAGAGCAGGCCGGCGCCGAGCGCCATGCCGATCACCCGGCGCGACACCCGGCCGGTGCCGCCGCTCTCGCCGAGACTGACCAGGGCGATGGCGACCACGGCGAGGCCCGCGCCGCCGAGCGCCACGGTGCCCGGGTAGTGCGCGGTGACCAGGCCGGCGAGGATCGGCACGACCGCCGCGGTGATCGCGGTGACCGGGGCGACCACGGCCATCATGCCGGTGGACAGGGCGCGGTAGAGCAGCATGACGCCGGCCGCGCCGGCCACGCCGGCGAACAGCCCCCAGGCCAGATCGAGCGGGTGGGGCGTGCCGGGCACGAGCAGCACCAGCACGAGCAGCAGGGGGACGCTGAGGAACTGCGAGACCACGGTCACCGCCACCGGGTTGGCGCGCCGGGACGCCTTGCCACCGGAGAAGTCGGCCGTGCCGAAGGCGACCGCGGACACCGCGGCGAGCAGAATGGGGAACATCAGCATGTCGTATCACAATATTAACCGTGAAGGATAGTGTAATGACCGACGCCGGAAGCGGGCGGGTGGGCGCGGTGACCGCCGCGGTCGCCCGCCAGGTGCGCGAGCTGCGGGCCGCCCGCGGCTGGTCGTTCGAGGAGCTGGCCGGCCGGTCGGGAGTCAGCAAGGGCATGCTCGTGCAGATCGAGGCCGCCCGGACCAACCCCAGCATCGGTACGCTCTGCCGGGTCGCCGACGCCTTCGGGGTCACCATCGCGCAGCTGCTGGAGCCCGCCGAACGCAGCAGCGTACGGATCACCGCGACCGTCGACGCGCCGGTGCTCTGGCGCGGGACGCACGGGGGAACCGCCCGGCTGCTCAACGGCCTCGGCGAGCCCGACCTGGTGGAGCTCTGGGAGTGGCGACTGGAGCCCGGCGAGGGACACCACTCCCCCGACCATTCGCGCGGGACCCGGGAGATCCTGCACGTGCTGGCCGGCACGCTCACCGTCACCGTGGCCGGCGTCGACCACGACGTACCGGCCGGGCACACCATCGAGTTCCCGGCGGACCGGGAACACGGCTACCGCACGACGGGCGAGGAGCCGGTACGGCTCGTGATGGTGGTGGTCACCCCGTCGGGCGAGTGGGATCGGCGGACCCGCTCACGCCAACCGCGCCCGAGCTGACCCGGGCGCGGTCGAGAACGGCACTCAGGCCGACTTCTCCTCGCGGTCCCGGCGCCGGCGGCCGCTGAACTCGCGGGGCACGATCGTCGGGTTGACGTTCTCCAGGACCACCTCTCGGGTGATCAGCACCCGGGCGGCGTCGGGGTTGCTCGGCACCTCGTACATCACGGAGAGCAGGACCTCCTCCATGATGGCGCGCAGCCCACGCGCCCCCGTGCCACGGAGCATGGCCTGGTCGGCGATGGCCTCCAGCGCGGGCGGCTCGAACTCCAGCTCGACGCCGTCCAGCTCGAAGAGGCGCTGGTACTGCCGGACCAGGGCGTTGCGCGGCTCGGTGAGGATCCGCACCAGGGCGCTGCGGTCCAGGCTGCGCACGTTGGTGATCACCGGCAGCCGGCCGATGAACTCGGGGATCAGCCCGAACTTGAGCATGTCCTCCGGCATGACCTGGCTGAAGATGTCGTCGGTCGAGCGCTCCGAGACCGACCGGAGACGGGCGCCGAAACCGGTGCCACCGGAGCCGGTGCGGGCCTCGATGATCTGGTCCAGCCCGGCGAACGCGCCACCACAGATGAACAGCACGTTGGTGGTGTCGATCTGGATGAACTCCTGGTGCGGGTGCTTGCGCCCGCCCTGCGGCGGCACGTTGGCCACCGTGCCCTCGAGCATCTTCAGCAGCGCCTGCTGCACGCCCTCGCCGGAGACGTCCCGGGTGATCGACGGGTTCTCCGACTTACGGGCGATCTTGTCGACCTCGTCGATGTAGATGATGCCGGTCTCGGCGCGCTTGATGTCGTAGTCGGCGGCCTGGATCAGCTTGAGGAGGATGTTCTCCACGTCCTCGCCGACATATCCCGCCTCGGTGAGGGCCGTGGCGTCGGCGATCGCGAACGGGACGTTGAGCATCCGCGCCAGGGTTTGCGCCAGGTGGGTCTTGCCACAGCCGGTCGGGCCGAGCAGCAGGATGTTGGACTTGGCCAGCTCGACACCGTCGGAGCCGGAGCCCGGCGCGCCGGCCGCCTCGGCCTGGATCCGCTTGTAGTGGTTGTAGACCGCGACGGCGAGCGCCTTCTTGGCCTGCTCCTGACCGACGACGTAGTTGTCGAGGAACTGGCAGATCTCCATCGGCTTGGGAAGCTCTTCCCACTTCACCTCGCCGGACTCGGCCAGCTCCTCTTCGATGATCTCGTTGCAGAGGTCGATGCACTCGTCGCAGATGTAGACCCCGGGGCCCGCAATGAGTTTCTTGACCTGCTTCTGCGACTTGCCACAGAAGGAGCACTTCAGTAGGTCGCCGCCGTCACCGATCCGTGCCACCTACGTTCTCCCTGCACTCGTCGGCCGGAACGCCGGCCCTGACCTGCGGGCGCCGAGCGCCCGTCCGTCTGTCGTCCCACCCGCCGGTCCGACCCAACGAAGCGGTACAGACCCGACGTTACCCGCTGGCGGGAGTTTCTCCGACCCCCAAAGCGGGTGTGTCAGAGGTCGGCCGGGAACGATACCCCGACCGACCTCCGACCGCACACAGCTCAGCTCGCGGCGTGCGCCGCCAGCAGACCCTTCTTGCGGCTGGTCAGGATGGTGTCGACCAGCCCGTAGTCCTTGGACTCCTCGGCCGTCATGATCTTGTCACGGTCGATGTCCTTGCGAACCTGCTCGATCGGGCGGTTGCAGTGCCGGGACAACATGTCCTCCAGCTGCGTCCGCATCCGCAGGATCTCCCGGGCCTGGATCTCGATGTCCGACCCCTGGCCGTAGCCGCCCTCGGTGGCCGGCTGGTGGATGATGATCCGGGAGTTGGGCAGCGCCATCCGCTTGCCCGGGGTGCCCGCGGAGAGCAGCACCGCCGCCGCGCTGGCCGCCTGGCCCAGGCAGACGGTCTGGATGTCCGGGCGGACGTACTGCATGGTGTCGTAGATCGCCGTCATCGCGGTGAACGAGCCACCCGGCGAGTTGATGTACATGATGATGTCGCGGTCCGGGTCGGTGCCCTCCAGCGTCAGCAGCTGGGCCATCACGTCGTTGGCCGACGCGTCGTCCACCTGGACGCCGAGGAAGATGATCCGGTCCTCGAAGAGCTTGTTGTACGGGTTGGACTCCTTCATCCCGTACGACGTGCGCTCGACGAACGACGGCAGAACATAGCGGTTGTGCACGGCCGCGAACTGGGGCGGCAGGCTCAGGTCGGTCATCGTCAGCTCCTCGGTCAGCTCAGGGTCCCGGCGCCTTCCGGAACCTGGGCGGCCCCGGTGATCACCTTGTCGATGAAGCCGTAGTCCAGCGCCTCCTGGGCGGTGAACCAACGGTCCCGGTCGGAGTCGGCCTCGATCTCCGCCGCGGACCGGCCGGTGTGGTGCGCGACCCGCTCCTGGAACATCCGCTTCGTGTAGAGCATCTGCTCGGCCTGGATGGCGATGTCGGCGGCCGTGCCGCCCATGCCACCCGACGGCTGGTGCATCATGATCCGCGCGTGCGGCAGCGCGTACCGCTTGCCCTTGGTGCCGGCGCAGAGCAGCAGCTGGCCCATGGAGGCCGCCATGCCCATCGCCACCGTGGACACGTCGTTGTCGATGAACTGCATCGTGTCGTAGATCGCCATGCCGGAGTAGACCGAGCCACCCGGCGAGTTGATCCAGAGGTTGATGTCGCGGTCCGGGTCCTCCGCGGCGAGCAGCAGCAGCTGCGCGCAGATGCGGTTGGCGACCTGGTCGGTCACCTCGCTGCCCAGGAAGATGATCCGCTCCTTGAGCAACCGGTTGTAGACCGAGTCGTCGAGGTTGCCAATGGAGTCGCCACCACGGGCCTCGATCGCCCGGAGCGACTTCTTGGGGATGTGCATGTCGGTCATGGCAGCCCTTCGCTCTCCGTACCGTCGTCACCGACACTAACCGCTCGACCGGGGGGCGTACTCCCGGTCCGGGCACTGTTCGCTCTCAGCGCAGTCACCCGCAAGGCGTACCCCGGAAAGGGTTTCGGCCGCCGCCCAGCGCACAGCGCAGGACGGCGGCCGAATCCCGACGATCAGTGCTCGTGGTTGTGCTCGGCCTCGTTCTGGGCGCGCAGCGCGTCCAGCGTGACCTCGTTGCCCGCCGCGTCCTTGATCTTGATCTTCTCCATCACCGCGGCGAGCGCCTTGCCCCGGCGGACGTCGCCGAAGACGGCCGCGGCGGCGCCGGAGCGGACCAGCTGGTCGTAGTACTGCTGCGGGGCCATGCCGGCGCGCTGCGCCCGGTGCACGATCTCGTGGCCGAACTCGTCGTCGGAGACCTGCACGTCGTCGGCGTCCGCGAGGGTGTCGAGCAGGAGCTGGATCTTGACGCCCTCGGTGGCCGCCTCGGTCAGCTCGGTGTCGATCTGCTCCTCGGTCTTCTCCTCGGCGGCCAGGTACTCCTCCATCGAGGCGCCGATCCGCTCGAGCTGGTCGACCATCGCGGCCTTGCGGCTCTCGACCTCCTCCTTGACGACGCCCTCCGGCGCCGGCACCTCGGCGGCGGCCACCATCTGCTCGAGGGCCTTGTCCCGGGCGGCGTAGATCTGCTCGACCTGCTTGCCCCGGGTGATCCGCTCCCGCACGTCGTTGCGGAGCTCCTCGATGGTGTCGAACTCGCTCGCCAGCTGGGCGAAGTCGTCGTTGAGCTCCGGCAGCTCCTTCTCCTTGACCGTCCGCACGGTCACCGCCACCTCGGCGTCGCGACCGGCGTAGTCGCCGCCCACCAGCTGGGTGGTGAAGGTGGTGGTGTCGCCGGCGGCCAGGCCCACCAGGGCCTCGTCCAGACCCGGCAGGAGCTGCTTGCTGCCGACCTCGTGCGAGATGTTGCTCGCCGAACCGCCCGGCACGTCCTCGCCGTCGACCGTGGCGTTCAGGTCGATCTGCACGTAGTCGCCCTCCTGGGCGGCCCGCTCGACGGTCTTCAGGGTGGCGAACCGCTCCCGCAGGCTGCTCACCTGCTCGTCGATCTCGCTGTCGGCGATCTCGATCTCGTCGACGGTCACCTCGATGGTGGCCGGGTCCGGCAGGCTGATCTCCGGGCGGACGTCGACCTCGGCGGTGAAGTTGAGCGAGTCACCGTCGTTGAACTCGGTGATGTCGACCTCGGGACGGCCGAGCGTCTTCAGGTCGTGCTCGCGGACCGCGGCGAGGATGTTCTGCGGGATGGCCTCCTGGATCGCCTCGTTGAGGACGGTCCCCCGGCCCACCCGCTGGTCGATCACCGCGCTGGGAACCTTGCCCCGGCGGAAGCCGGGAACCTGGACCTGCTGGCCGATTTCCCGGTACGCCTTCTTGAGGCTCGGCTCGAGCTCGACGAACGGCACCTCGATGGCGAGCCGCACGCGCGTCGGGCTCAGAGTCTCGACGGTGCTCTTCACAGGCGTACTCCTTGACGGATCTCAGTTGAGTCTGGGCGTGATTGCGCGCATCGAGTGTAGGCGAGCCGGCCTGCTGCGTCGGCAGGGCCCGGGTACCGCGCGCAAATTCGGCGGTGCCCGGGACGAGCCGGCCGCGAACGACAGTCGGGGTGGCGGGATTTGAACCCACGGCCCCTCGCTCCCAAAGCGAGTGCGCTACCAAGCTGCGCCACACCCCGTGGCGACGAGAAGTGTATGCCGTCCGCGCCCCCCGACCCCCCACCGGCCCACCCCGACGCGCTGCGCGGCGGGGACGGCGCTCTGCGGCAAAGCGTGCCTTCCGGCCATCGGGAAGGGCCACTTCTCCGCGAACGGTCCGGCGCGGCACGGGGTACGGGGCCGCGCGACCGGTACGGGGATTCGGTAGGCTGTCTCGCGCGCCCCGCAGCAGCGGGGTGAGCGCGGGCGTAGCTCAATGGCAGAGCTTCAGTCTTCCAAACTGACGGTGCGGGTTCGATTCCCGTCGCCCGCTCCACGTGCGAAGTCCCAGGTAGACCGCATGATCGCGGTACCTGGGCCTTTCGCTTCTCCCCCGTGTTGGATCTTGCGTGCCATCCGCGTGCCATCCGCGTGCCATTCACGGTCGGCGTCGACCACTTCCGGCGATGCGGCGGTCCATCGCTTGCCTGGGCGAAGTGCTCCGACAGACTCTCCAACTACCGCGTCCGGTCCATGGCACTCCTGTCAGTCAGCCCCAGGCCAGCCAGTGCGGGCGGGGACCGCCGGGATGGCGGCCGAGACCTCGGTAATCAGGTCGCGGACCTCGTCGCCCCAGTGCGAGGCGATGACCAGGTCCCGGGCAGGGTCGATCCAGAGCAGGTGACGGCCGCCGTTGCCGCGGGCGCATCGTCCGCTGGCCGGAGCGCCGGACTGTACCCGTTGGGAATCGTTGCGCCACCAGAGGTAGCCGTAGTCCGGGTTCAGGTCGCAGGGACTCCAGGCGCGGTCGATCCACTCTTCGCTGAGCAGCCGCCGGCCCCGCCACTCGCCCCGGCACCGGTACAGCTCACCGAGCAGAGCCAGATCCCTCGCGGAGATCCACAGACCGCCGCCCCAGTGCGCCCCGCCGCTGACGACTGGCGTGGGCATCCCGTCGATGTCGATGACCGAGTCGGTGTAGCCGTGCCAGGACCAGGACGAGGAGGCACCAAGTGGTTCGAGCACGTCCTCGCGGAGCACGTCGGGCAGCGGTCGGCGGAACAGCACCGTCAAGGCAAGGCAGAGCAGGTTCACCCGTACGTCGTTGTAGGCCCACCCGGTACCGGGCGCTCCCTCGCGCTCGAAGCCCTCACGGCGGCTCTGCGCGTCCACCCCCGTCGGTTTTCCCCACAGCTCACCGTTCAACCCGCTGGTCTGCTGCAACAGATGCAGCCACGTGATCCCCTCGATTCCGAGGCAATCGACCATCGGATGACGGACCGTCGCCGACACCAGCGCATCCGGGGCGAGCAGTCCTCGGTCGAAGGCCAATCCCGCCACGGTGGCGACGACGCTCTTGGTGCCGCTGAACAGCATTTCCGGGATCGCCGAGTCGCCCCATTCGGCGACCACCCGACCTCGGTGCCGCACGGCACCGCTCGCACCGGTGCCAGCCAGCAGGGGACCGGTCACCTCGCGATGCGACTCATCCGCCACCTGCTGGGACAGGTAGAACACCATGTCCTCGATGCCGGAGGTCGCCCGCTGGGCCTGCCGTCGGACAGCTTCCCGGACTGCCGTCAGGTCGCTGGTTGGTTCGCGGCTGTCGCCTGCGATCCCGGAGCCAGGCGCGAGAAGCTGACCGGAGGAGTCCTCGTTGACGCTCACGCTCCGACCCTAGGGCTGGCGACACTCGTCCTGCGCTCCCGCCCACACGGATGTGGATCACAGGCGACGATCTCCTGCCCGAGCATGATGCGCAGGTCTTCGACGGTGAACTCCACCAACGGCTTGCGGCGCAGCTCCGTGCAACGCCTCACGAGAGACGTGACCTCCGGGCCGGGGTCCGGCCAAACGTCCCGTTCAAGCTGCTCGATCGTCGTCACGGCGGTGAGGGTAGTCAGCACCGGCGACGCTGGGCCTAGCCGCACGTCTGGCGGGCCACCCACGAGCCGGTAGCCGCCCGGCCCAACGGTCACGAGCGGGCAGGAGACGTCGTCGGGTCGGCCGTTCGCAGCAGGCGCCTTGCGCATCACACCGGTTCAGCCCGCGGGTGTCCATCGGGGCGGGGCAGGCGTACATCGACCGGCGGGCGAGGGGTACGGCGGCGACTGCGTACGATGCGGGGCCGGACATCCCCTCGTCGGGTGGAGGTAGCGACGGATGTCAGGCCAGCGGGACGGTTTCGCCCTCGGCGTGGACCTCGGCACCTCGAACACGGTGGCCGTGCTGCGCTGGCCGGACGGGCGTACCCGCCCGCTGCTCGTGGACGGGCAGCCGATCCTCCCGTCCGGGGTGTACGCCGACACCGACGGGCGCCTGCACGTCGGGCGGGACGCGCTGCGGCTGGCCCACGCCGACCCGGACCGGTATGAGCCGAACCCGAAGCGCCGCGTCGACGAGCCGGAGGTGACCCTCGGCGGCCACCGGTACACCCCGGCCCAGCTGCTCGGCGCGGTGCTGCGCGCGGTGGGCGAGGCCGCCGTCGGTGCGCTCGGATTCCTGCCGCCCGCCGTGGTGACCTGCCCGGCCACCTGGGACGCCGGTCGGCGGCAGGTGCTCGCCGAGGCGCTCGCCCTGGCCGGCTGGCCGTCGGCGGCCGAGCACACCCTCTCCGGTCCCATCCCGCCCGGCACCCGGCTGCTGCGCGAGCCGGTCGCGGCGGCCCGCTACTACACCGAGGTGCTGCGACGGCCGGTGCCGGTGGGCGAGTCGGTGGCGGTCTTCGACTTCGGCGGCGGGACCCTGGACGTCGCGGTGGTCCGCAACGAGGGCGCGGACCCGTGGGGGGACTCCGGCTTCACGGTGATCTCCTGCGGTGGCCTCGACGACCTGGGCGGGCTGGACCTGGACGCCGCCCTGCTGGCGGTGGTCGGCGCGCGGGTCGCCGCCACCCACCCCGTGCAGTGGGCGCGGCTGAGCGAGCCGGCCGACACCACGCAGTGGCGGGAGCGGCTGCACGTCGTCGAGCAGGTGCGGGGCGCGAAGGAGATGTTGTCGCGCACGGTGGCCGCACCGGTCGCGGTGCCGGGCGTCCCGGCCGCCGTGTCGCTGACCCGGGCCGAGCTGGAGGGCGTGGCCGCCCCGCTGCTGCGGCGGGCGGTCGCCGAGACCCGGCGGGTGGTCGCCGCGGCCGGGCTGACCCCGGAGCTGCTCGCCGGACTGTTCCTGGTGGGCGGCTCGTCCCGGATCCCGCTGGTGGCCCGGCTGCTCCACGCCGAGCTTGGGATCGCGCCGACCGTGCTGGAGCAGCCCGAGCTGCCGGTCGCCGAGGGCGCGCTGACCGACCTGCCGCTGCCGCGGACCCGGTCGGCCGCCCCGCTGCTGCCGCTGGCCCCGGTCGGCGCGGCCCCCGCCGGATCACCGGCCGGGGCGACGCCGGGCGTCGGCCCGGGCGGCACTCTGGTCGACGCCGGTACGCCACCGCGGCCCGGCACGGATCGACCGGATCCGAACGCCGGCGCACCGGCCCTGCCGGCCACCGACCAACTCGACCCCGACGCCGGCGCACCAACCGTCCCCGCCAGCGACCAGTCCGACCCCGCCGCCGGCGCACCGACCGTGCCCGCCGCCCACCAACCCGAGGCCGACGCCGGCGCACCAACCGTGCCCGGCAGCGAACGGCCGGACGCGGCCGAGGTTCGGCCCGACGCGGCGGACCAGCCGGCCGGGTCCGGGCGGCCCGACCTCACCACGCCACCGCCGGTGGGATCGGACCTGCCGCGGGGACCGGGCGGCACGCTGCCCGGTCTCGGCCCCGAGGGCACGCTGCCCGCCGCGGTGTCGCCCGCCGGCCCCGGCGCGCCAGTCCTCCCGGCCGGCCGCACCGCCTCCGGCGACGGCACGACCGTCGCCGCCGGGCCGCCGCGCCCGGCCTCCGCCTGGGACGCACCCGGCCCGGCGTTCGCCGCCGGGCCGAACGGCACCCGGCCCGCCACCCCGCACGGCCCGCCGCCCGCCGCCGCACCGGCAGGCACCGCCGCGGCCCCACACTCCCCCGCCCCGGGCACGCCGACACCCACCCGACCACAGCACAACGCCGCCGCCGCACCGGCAGGCACCGCCGTGGCCCCGCACTCCCCCGCCCCGGGTACGCCGGCACCCGCCTGGCCGCAGCACGGCCGGCCGCCCGCCGGCGTACCCCCGCTGGCCCCCGGGATCCCGCAGCAGCCGGGCGGATGGCCGGGCTGGCCCGGCGTACCCGGGAACGGGACGCCCGGGTCGCCGGCCGCGACGCCCGGCGGCGGCCGGCGGCGGCGCGCGCTGTGGGTCTCGCTCGGCGCGGTGGCCGCGCTGGCCGGGGTGGCCACCGCGGCCCTGCTCTACCTGACCCGGGACCGCCACCCCGAGCTGGACTTCCAGGGGTTCGGCAAGGGCACCCGGTTCGCGGGCGCCACCGAGCGGCCGGCGGAGATGTTCACCGCGCTGGCCGGCGGCCGGGCCTACCTGGCCTATCCGCGCGAGGACAAGCGGCTGGCGGTGGTGGCCGTCGACGTGGGCACGGGCAAGGAGCTGTGGCGCCGGGAGAGCGCCACCACGACCGACCGGTGGGCCGGCCTGGTCGCGCTGCCCGGCGCGGTGGCGCTGGTCGCCGACGCCGCGGGCGGCAGCGACAGCCGCCAGCTCGAGGTGCTCGACGGCGGAAGCCAACCACGGTGGCGGCACACCATGGACCGCGACGACGAGATGTTCGTCGGCAACGAGGTGGTGGCGTTCACCGACCACGAGCGGAAACGGCTCGTCGGGCGGAAGCTGAGCAACGGCGACGAGCAGTGGTCGCTGCCCGACCTGGCCGACGAGTACGGCAACACGCGCGACAGCGTGCACCCGGTGACCACCGCCGAGACGGTGTCCGGCCCCGGGTACGGAGACGGCTCGCCGCGCGACCCCGAGCAGGGCCCGGTCGGGCAGCTCGTGCAGATCAGCGCGGACAAGTCGGTCCGGCTGATCGACCTCGGCTCCGGCAAGGAGATCCGCCGCTGGAAGGCGGTGGCCGAGCCGGACGACCTGGTCGTCGCCCACGAGGACCGGCTCTACGTGGCCGGTGACGACGGGCGGCTGCTCGCGTACGACCTGGGGCGGCAGGCGCAGCCGAGCGTCCTGTACCGCGCGGAGGACGACAACCGGCGGGCCAAGGCGCTGGCGCCCTGCGGGAAGCACCGCGCCTGCCTGCTGGAGGTGACCGGCTCCGACGACAAGACCGCGCAGGTGGTGGCCGCCGGGGAGGGCCAGGGCGCCAAGCGGTGGGCGGCGCCCGGGATGACCCAGCTGGTGCCGGTCGGCGAGCGGGTGCTGGCCCGACGGAGCTACCCGGAACCGGCCGCGACGCTCTTCGCCGCCGACGGCACGCGGATCCTCGACGACGAGGAGGGCGTGGCCGTCCGGGTCGACGCCGGTAACCTGCTGCTCTTCGCCGACGCGCTGGGCAGCGGGGTGGACGACCGCAGCGTGGCCGGGGTGGGCGCCGGGTCCGGCAAACTGGTGCCGCTCGGCGAGCTGCGGGACGTACGGGGCGACTCCTGCTCGTGGAACACCGAGATGATCGCCTGCGGTTCCGAGCAGGACTTCGTGCTCCACCGCTTCGTCAAGGAGTAGCTCCCGAACGTCAAGGTGTAGCTCCCGAACGTCAAGGAGTAGCTCCCGAACCGAGGTCGCGGAAGACGGTCAGCGCCGCCGGGTCGTCGATGGTCGGCGGCACCGGCTCGTCCCGCCCCTCGACCAGCCCGCGCATGGTCCGGCGGAGGATCTTGCCGGAGCGGGTCTTCGGCAGCGCCGGCACCACGGTGACCCGGCGGAACGCCGCCACCGGCCCGATCCGCTGCCGCACCAGGGCGACCAGCTCACCGGCGAGCGCGTCCCGGTCCACCTCGGCGCCGGCCTTGAGCACCACGTACCCGCTGGGCACCTGGCCCTTGAGCGGGTCGGCCACCCCGATCACCGCGCACTCGGCCACCGCGGGGTGGGCGGCCAGCACCTCCTCCATGGCGCCGGTGGAGAGCCGGTGCCCGGCCACGTTGATCACGTCGTCGGTGCGACCCATCACGTAGAGGTAGCCGTCCTCGTCGAACCTGCCGCCGTCCCCGGTCAGGTAGTGGCCCGGGAAGGTGGCCAGGTAGGAGCGGAGGAAGCGCTCGTCGTCGCCCCAGAGGGTGGGCAGGCAGCCGGGCGGCAGCGGCAACCGGATCACGATCGAGCCGTCGGTGCCCGGCGGCACCTCCCGGCCGCCGCCGTCGACCACCCGGATGTCGTAGCCGGGGACGGGCACCGACGGGGAGCCGGGCTTGATCGGCAGCGGTTCCAGGCCGCGCAGGTTGGCCGCCACCGGCCAGCCGGTCTCGGTCTGCCACCAGTTGTCCACCACCGGTACGCCGAGCCGCTGCCCCGCCCACTCCCAGGTGTCCGGGTCGAGCCGCTCGCCGGCCAGGAAGAGGGTGCGCAGGCCGCTCAGGTCGTGCCGGGCCGGCAGCGCACCGTCCGGGTCCTGCCGGCGGATGGCCCGGATCGCGGTGGGCGCGGTGAACAGGGCGGCCACCCGGTGCTGGGCGACGACCCGCCAGAACGCCCCGGCGTCCGGGGTGCCCACCGGCTTGCCCTCGTAGAGCACCGTCGTCGCCCCGGTGAGCAGCGGCGCGTAGACGATGTAGGAGTGGCCGACCACCCAGCCCACGTCGGAGGCGGCCCAGAAGACCTCGCCGGGCGAGATGTCGAAGACGTTGCGCATGGACCAGCGCAGCGCCACTGCGTGCCCGCCGTTGTCCCGCACCACGCCCTTCGGCCGGCCGGTGGTGCCGGAGGTGTAGAGGATGTAGAGCGGGTCGGTGGCGGCCACCGGCACGCACTCCACCGGCTCGGCGTCCGCCATCGCCTCGTCCCAGGTGAGGTCGCGGCCGGCGACGAGCGGGGCGCGCTCCTGGGGGCGCTGCACGATCACGCAGTGCCGGGGGGCGTGGTTGGCCTCGTCGAGCGCCGCCGCGAGGATCGGATGGTAGGGCACCACCCGGTCGACCTCGATGCCGCAGGAGGTGGCCACCACCACCGTCGGCCGCGCGTCGTCGATCCGGACGGCGAGTTCGTGTGCCGCGAAGCCGCCGAAGACCACCGAGTGGATCGCGCCGATCCGGGCACAGGCCAGCATCGCGATCACGGCCTCCGGCACCATGGCCAGGTAGAGCAGCACCCGGTCGCCCCGGCCGACGCCGAGCCGGCGCAGCGCCCCGGCGAACCGGGCGGTCTCGGCCAGCAGCTCGGCGTAACTGAGTGTGCGGACCGTGCCCGTCACGGGGCTGTCGTGGATCAGCGCCGGCTGGTCGCCCCGGCCGGCCGCCACGTGCCGGTCCAGCGCGTTGTGGCAGGTGTTCAGCTCCCCGTCGGGGAACCACCGGTACCACGGTGCGGCGCTCGGGTCGAGGATCCGCTCGGGTGCCCGGTGCCAGTCGAGGTCCGCCGCCGCGTCCCGCCAGAAACCCTCCGGGTCGGCGAGGCTCCGCTCGTACGCCGATCGATATGCGCCCATGCCGCCATGCTGATCGGGCGGGCGCGCCGGCACGACGGCCGGCCGGGGTCGGTGCGCCGGAAGCGCGCCCCGGCTCGGTGAGCGGCCCGCCCCGGCCGGTGGGCGGTCCCGTTTTCGCCCCGCCGGCCGGGGGTACGGCTGGCCCATGGAGACGAACACGAAGGCGTACCTGACCGGCGGTCCCCGGGACGGCAGCAGTCAGGACGCGGGCGACCAGGCCCTGTTGGAGATCGAGATCGACGGCATGATCCACCGCTACATCCGGACCACGCAGCAGCACGGCGACCAGGGCACCGTCTACACCTACGACGGGATGGTGGCACCGGGCGGCGGCGAACCCGGGGTGGAGGACCCGGCCGCGCGGGTCGCCTCGCCGAAGGCCGACGCCGAGGGGCACTGACCCCGGCTCAGCCCACCGGGCGACGGATGAAGCGGGCCGGGCCGGGTAATGCGAGCGCCGTCCTGGTGGAGTGACGACCGGCGTCGCGGCGTACCGCGACCGGGCCGCGGGCGGCGGCGACCCGCCGATCCGCCCGCGGCCACGGCGGTCAGTTGCCGGTGACCCAGTTCCAAACGCTGACCACCCACTCGGTCTGCTGGAGGTAGGCGACCCCCACCCCGGCCAGGAAGAGCGCGGTCAGCAGGTGGGCACCCCGGGCGCCGCGCCGAACCCGGCCGAGCTGCCGCTCCCAGACGATCCGGCCGACCAGCCGGGCCAGCGCGAAGAGACCGACCGCCGTGAGCAGGCTGAGCACGAAGGTGACCAGCGGGGCGGTCAGGTTGCCCCGGCCGGAGATCGCCCAGATGCCCCAGCAGACGAAGGCGAACAGGCCCCCGGCGGCGCTCCACTCCCCGCCCCGGCGCAGCTGCGCCAGGTGCCAGCTCATCGGGCGGCGCGGGGCCGGCTCCGCCGACCAGCCGGTCGGGTCCACGGCGGGGAACTGCTCGGTCCGGGGCGTACGCCGCGCGCCCACCTGGGCGACGCCGCGCTGGAACCCGTCCCGCTGCGGTGGCACCACGCCCACACCGGGCTGCGGCGGCACCTCGACGGTGCGCTCGGCCCACGGTTGTGTCTGGTCCGCCATCTCGTGTCCTCCCCCTCGACCGACGTGGCCTCCGTTCCGAGGGTAGCGAGCCGGCAAATCGGTCGCCGAACCCGCACCTGATGGGCTACACACGGCCGATGACGGACGTGACGGTGCCCCGGGCCGAGGACTTCGACGAGATCAGCGCGCTGCTGTACCTGGCCTTCCACGACGACCCCGACCCCGAGCTGAGCGAGGTCGAGCGCGGCGTGTTCGAGCCCGAGCGCGCCCTCCTGGTGCGCGACGGCGGGCGCCCGGTGGCGCACGCCGCCGCGTACACCCGGGACCTGCAGGTGCCCGGCGCGAGCCTGCCGGCGGCGCACGTGACGATGGTCTCGGTCCTGCCCACCCACCGCCGGCGCGGGCTGCTCACCGCCCTGATGCGCCGGCAGCTCCGCGAGATCCGGGACGCCGGCCGGGAGCCGGTGGCGGTGCTCTGGGCCAGCGAGGGCCGGATCTACCCCCGGTTCGGTTACGGGCTCGCCGCGCAGCGCTACCACCTCCAGTGCGACACCGCCGAGCTGCGGCTGCCGGAGCCGGCCGCCGCCGGGGGCACCCTGCGACTGGACCGTCCGGCCGGGCACCGGGCCGACCTGGCCCGGCTGTACGACCGCGTGCGCGCCGACCGTCCCGGCTGGTCCAGCCGCGACGAGCGCTGGTGGGCGTACCTGCTCGCCGACGTGAAGACCCGGCGCGACGGCGCGACCGAGCGCCGGGTGCTGCTGCACGAGGGCGGGGACGGCGTCGACGGGTACGCCCTCTACCGGACCCGGGAGGCGTGGGAGCGGGGCGGGCCGCGCGGCGAGGTCCGGGTCGACGAGGTGGTGGCCGCGACGCCGGACGCGTACCAGGCGTTGTGGCGGATGCTGCTCTCGATCGACCTGACCCGGCGGCTGTCGTTCCGTACCGCCGCCCTGGACGAGCCGCTGTTCTGGCTGCTGAACGAGCCGCGGGCGCTGGGCGCCCAGCTCTCCGACGCCCTCTGGGTACGGGTGGTCGACCTGCCCGCCGCGCTGGCCGCCCGCCGGTACGCCACCGACGTCGACGTGGTGATCGAGGTGACCGACGACCTGCTGCCGGAGAACACCGGCCGGTGGCGGCTGGTCGGCGGCCCGGACGGCGCGGAGTGCGTCGCCAGCACCGCCCCGGCCGCGCTGGCCGCCGACGTCCGGGCCCTGGGCGAGCTCTACCTGGGCGGCACCGGCCTCGGCGCGCTCGCCGCCGCCGGCCGGCTACGTGAACTGGTCCCCAACACCGTCGCCACCACCGCCCCCGCCTTCACCTGGCACCGCACCCCCTCCCCCATGGAAGTCTTCTAACCCCACCCCACCCCACCCCACCCCTCGCCCCCGCCCCCCGCCCCCCGCCCCCCGCCTCGTCGATCATGGAGTTGTGGCGGTGCAGGTAAGCCGCAAAGCCGGACAAGCCGGGAGCCACACCTCCTTGATCGACGCAGGCTCGGGCGGGGCGGGGGCGGTACGGTCGGGGGGTGGGTGATGCGGAGCGGCGGCGACGGCGGTTGCGACACCAGGGCGAGTCCGACGCGCCGGAGGGTGCGGGGCACACCGCCAGCACGGCCCCGGTGTACGACGAAGGCAACCGACCGAAGCCCGGCGCCAGACGGGCCGAGCTGGACCCGGCGGACGACGGCAGCCGGTCACCACGCGGCGCCAGACGCGCCGAGCTGGACTCGTCGGACGACGGCTCCAGGTCGTTGCGCGGCGCCAGACGGGCCGAGCTGGAGTCGTCGGAGCCGCGAGGACGCCGGTCCGGGCCGTCGGGCGAGGACGGCGACCGGGGCCTGCGGGGCCTGGTCGGCTCGGGGTCCTCGCAGGTCAGCGTGACCGCGGCGCTGCGGGCGCGGGACGCCGCCCGCCCCACCGAGGACGACCTGGCCGAGGCCGAGGCCCGCGTGGTGATCGTCCGCCGGAACTGGGTTCCGCGCGAGGAACTGCCTCGCAACGGCCGCTGACCCGCCCGGGCAGGACCGGACGCGCCGACACCGGCCGGCCCTGGGCAACGCGGGACCGGCGCCGACAGCGCAGAACCCGGCGGTGGACAGGACCGGATGCGCCGACCTCGGCCGGCCCTGGGCAGCTTGCGGGACCAGCGCGGACAGCGCAGAACCCGGCGGCGGGCAGGACCGGCCCGACGACAGCGCAGGACCGGCCCGACGTCGACAGAACCCGCCCGTCGACACAGCACCGGCCCGACGACGACACAGCACCGGCCGGACGACGAAACAGAACCCGCCCGACGACGACACAGAACCCGCCCGTCGACACAGCACCGGCCCGACGACGAAACAGAACCCGCCCGACGACGGCGCAGAACCCGCCCGACGACGACGCAGGGCGGGCCGGCGGCGGGCGTCAGGCGGGCAGGTCGGGGAGGCGGTGGGTCTGCTCGTACTCGGCGACCTGGGTGATCCGCCGGGCGTGCCGCGGGTTGCCGGAGAACGGCGTGGTCAGGAACGCCTCCACCAGGGCGGTCGCCTCGTCGAGGGTGTGCTGGCGGGCGCCGACGGCGATCACGTTCGCGTCGTTGTGCTCCCGGGCCAGCTGCGCGGTGTCGACGTTCCAGGCGAGGGCGGCCCGTACCCCGGCGATCTTGTTGGCGGCGATCTGCTCACCGTTGCCGGAGCCGCCGATCACCACACCCAGGCTGGCCGGGTCGTCGACCACGCGCTGCCCGGTGTGCAGGCAGAACGCCGGGTAGTCGTCGTCCGGGTCGAAGGCGTGCGGGCCGACGTCGACCACCTCGTACCCCTGCGTGGCCAGGTGGTTGGCGAGGTGCACCTTCAGCTCGAAACCGGCGTGATCGGATCCCAGGTAGACGCGCATACCGGGCAGTCTGACAGGCCCGCCTCCGGGCCGGCGCGCGGGCGGCGGCCCGAAGGCGGATTCGTCACAAGATCGGCTGCGGCAGCTCCGCGGCGACCAGGCCCGCGCGGGCCTTCGGGGTGAACCAGGTGCTCTTGCGGGGCATCTTCTCCCGGGCCAGGTTCACCGCGACGAAGTCGTGCACGGTCACCGGGGCGATGAGGACGGCCAGCTCGGCCCGGCCCGCGTCGACCTCGCCGGTGAGCCAGCTCGCCGGATAGTCGCCCCCGACGTAGGTGATCCGCTTGTCGCCCGGGTCCAGGCCGAGCGCGTCGCGCAGCAGCAGCCGCTCCACCAGCGCGTGGTCGAGGTTCTCCAGCCGGGCCCCGCCGACCTGCGGCAGGCGCACCGCGTACCCCTGGCCGGCGAGGTGGAGGTGCACGGTGCCGCCGGTCGCGGGAACCTCGGCCGGCCCCGGCAGCGCGGTGATCTCCGCGCCCGCCGCGCGGAGCCGGTCGAGCAGCTCCGCCGGGGTGGTGGTCAGCTCGCTGACCAGCCGGTTGTAGGGCTGGATGGCGACCGACGCCGGGGTGGTGATGACCGACAGGAAGCGCGGGAAGCCGCCGGTCTGCGCGGCCAGGCTGCGGTGGTTGCCGTCCGCCACCACCAGCTCGCCGCCGCCCGCAAGGCTGGTCAGCTCGTCCTGCTCCGGACCGGGGCCGAGCAGCCAGATCGCGTGCGTCCGCCCGGCCTGGTCCACGTCGGTGGCGGCCGGCGCGCCCGCCCCGTCGGTCGCCGCCGCGAGCGCCGCGTGCAGCTCGTCGCCGCGCCCGGTCTGGAGCAGGAGTACGGGCGAGAGCAGGTGCCCGAGCGCCTCGGCCAGGGCGACCCGCTCGCGCACCTTGGCGATGAACACGTCCTCGTTGCGGATCACCAGGCCGGGCTCGTCGGCCCGGGTGGAGATCTGGTCGGTGTCGACCATCGCGAAGAGCCCGTACGCGGTCTCCTCGCCCGGGGCGCTGATCCGGTAGAGCACCACGACCTGCTCGGCCGGGGTGTAGCTGCCGTCGGCCTTGGCCTCGGCGAGGCGGCCCACCGCGTCCGGGAGCGCGTCGAGGAAGGACTTCCCGACGCTCTCCGGCGCCCGGTGGGGCATCTCGATGCCCAGGGCACTGTGCGGGTTCGCCTCGATGATGGCGGTGATTTCCGCGTCGTCGGCGAACTCGTCGTAGTTCTGCGCGCCGGTGCCGCCAGTGGTGATCCAGGCCCGGGCGATCGGATGCACGACCGTCATGCCCGCTGACGCTACCCGCGTCCGCGCGGGCCCCACCGGCGGACTCGCCCCCGTCCACCAGATGAAAGGAGAGGCCCGGCTCGAGCCGGTCAGGAGGTGCGGTGCCGGCCGGAGGGCCGGCGGCCCGGCGCCGGGGCGGGCGGCCGGGAGGTCGTGGCGGCGGCGGTGGCGAGCCGTACCGTCGTCGTGCCGCCCTGCGGCGGGCGGCCGCCGGCGGTGGCGGCGCGGACCGGGGCCGGTGTCCGGGCCGGCCCGTCCGGGTCGCCGGGCGGGCTCATCCGGGAGGTGGCCACCACCCGGGCCACCCCGACCACGATCGGCGGGGCCAGCAGATCGACCATCTCGGTGGGCAGGGTCGGCCGGACGTCCGGCCAGTCGCCCTCGGTCACCGACCAGTACGTCGCACCGGACTCCCCGGTGGCCGGCTGCGGCTCGTCGTCGGGCATGCGGCGGTGCTTGGCCATGGAAAACGCCTCCAGGAGCTGCCGGGAGTGCGGCCGGGTGGGCCGCCGGCTGGGACACCCGGTGAAACGAACCCCGCGCCGCCCGGGTGACGGCGGGCGGCGCGGGGTTCGGCGGAGGCACTGCGACACGGGCGGTGTGCGGAAGCGGGCCCGTGCGCCGCCGCTCAGTCGAAGATCGGGCCCTGCTCGCGGGTGCGCTTCAGCTCGTAGAAGCCCGGCGTGCCGGCGACCAGCAGGACGCCGTCCCACAGCTTGCCGGCCGCCTCGCCCTTCGGCGCCGGGGTGATCACCGGGCCGAAGAAGGCGACCTGGCGGCCGTCCGGGCCCGGGGCGTGGATCACCGGGGTGCCGACGTCGGTGCCGACCGGCCGCATGCCCGCCTCGTGGCTGGCCCGCAGCGCCTCGTCGTACTCGGTGGAGTCGGCGGCGTCGGCCAGCGCCGGGTCCAGCCCGACGTCGGTGAGCGCGCCGACCAGCAGCTCCCGGCCGAGCTCCTCCTTGCCGAGGTGGATCCGGGTGCCCAGGGCGGTGTAGAGGCGGGCCAGCACCTCGCCGCCGTGCGCCTGCTCGACGGCGATGCAGACCCGTACCGGGCCCCAGCCCTTCTGCATCAGGTCCTGGTACTGCTCGGGCAGGTCCCGCCCCTCGTTCAGCACGGACAGGCTCATCACGTGGAAACGGATCTCCACGTCCCGGACCTGCTCGACCTCCAGCAGCCAGCGGGAGGTGATCCACGCCCACGGGCAGAGCGGGTCGAACCACATGTCCACAGCGACACGTTCGGTCACGGTGATATCCCTTCACGACTTCGCGCGCCGGACCCCGGCGCGCCGCTACCCCGATCCTCACCCCGCGCGGCATCGACCGGCACCGGAATGAGAGCGTGACCTCGGCCACCGCCGCACGTCCGTGCATGGAAGACTCGGTTTCGGGCCGGTCGTCACGAGCTGGCCGGTGAGACGCTGCCGCGGGGCGCGGCGAGACGAGTGGGATGGAGACGAACAGTGCCGGGAGTGCGCAACCTGAGCCAGGTCGAGGCCACCGAGCGGGCCCGCCTGCTCGACGTGACCGGGTACGACATCAGCCTTGACCTGTCGACCGCCGTACAGGCCGGGGGCCGGACGTTCCGCTCGGTGACCGAGGTCCGGTTCCGCTGCGCCGAGCCGGGAGCGAGCACGTTCATCGAGACGGCCGCCGACTCGGTCCACGCCGCGACGCTCAACGGTACGCCGGTGGACCTCTCCGGCTGGTCCGCGGAGAACGGGCTCACCCTGACCGACCTGGCCGAGGAGAACGTCCTCGTGGTCGACGCCGACTTCGCCTACTCGAACAGCGGCCAGGGCCTGCACCGCACCGTCGACCCGGTCGACGGTGAGACCTACCTCTACAGCCAGTTCGAGACGGCCGACGCGCAGCGCGTCTTCGCCTGTTTCGACCAGCCCGACCTGAAGAGCGTCTACACCTGGCACGCCACCGTCCCCGAGCACTGGCGGGTGGTGTCCAACATGCCGGTGGCGCGCGAGGAGCCGGCCGGCGAGGCGCTGAAGACCGTCCACTTCGCCGAGTCGGCCCGGATGAGCACCTACATCACGGCGCTCTGCGCCGGGCCGTACCACGAGGTGCGGGACAGCCACGACGGCATCGACCTGGGTGTGTTCTGCCGGGCCTCGATGGCGCGCTACCTGGACGCCGACGACCTGTTCCTGATCACCAAGCAGGGCTTCGACTTCTTCCACGAGCAGTTCCAGGTGCGCTACCCGCTGCCCAAGTACGACCAGCTCTGGGTGCCGGACTTCAACGCCGGCGCGATGGAGAACTTCGGCTGCGTCACGCACGCCGAGTCGCACTACATCTTCCGCTCCCAGGTCACCGACTTCGAGTACGAGCAGCGGGCCAACACGATCCTGCACGAGCTGGCGCACATGTGGTTCGGTGACCTGGTCACCATGCGCTGGTGGAACGACCTGTGGCTGAACGAGTCGTTCGCCGAGTGGGCCAGCCACTGGTGCAACACCCACGCCACCCGCTTCGCCGAGGCGTGGACGACCTTCCTGTCGATCCGCAAGAACTGGGGTTACCGGCAGGACCAGCTCTCCTCCACCCACCCGGTCTACTGCGAGATGCCGGACCTGGAGGCGGTCGAGGTCAACTTCGACGGCATCACGTACGCCAAGGGCGCCAGCGTGCTCAAGCAGCTCGTCGCGTACGTGGGCGAGGAGCCGTTCCTGGCCGGCCTGCGGGCGTACTTCGGCAAGCACGCGTGGGGCAACGCCACCTTCGACGACCTGCTGTCGGAGTTGGAGACGGCCTCCGGCCGGGAGCTGCGCAAGTTCGCCGCCCAGTGGCTGGAGACCGCGCAGGTCAACACGCTGCGCCCCGAGGTGACGATCGGCGCCGACGGCGGGTACGAGCGGGTGCTGGTCCGCCAGGAGGCGCCGGCCGGGTACCCGACGCTGCGGACCCACCGGATCGGGGTGGGCCTCTACGACCTGACCGACGGGCGGCTGGTCCGGCGGGAGCGGGTCGAGGTGGACGTGACCGGCGAGGTCACCGAGCTCACCGCGCTGCACGGCAAGCCGGCCGCCGACGTCCTGCTGCTCAACGACGACGACCTCACGTACACCAAGCTGCGGCTGGACGAGCGGTCGATGGCCACCGTGGTGCAGCACATCTCGGGCTTCGACTCGTCGCTGGCCCGGGCGCTGTGCTGGACCGCCGCCTGGGACATGACCCGCGACGCGGAGCTGTCCGGCCGCGACTACGTGGCGCTGGTGCTCGCCGGGCTGCCGGCGGAGACCGACATCAACCTGGTCACCGCGACCCTCCGGCAGGCGACCACCACGCTCACCTTCTACGTCGATCCGGCCTGGGCGCCGACCGGCTGGGCCGACCTGGCCCGGACCGCGCGGACCGCGCTCGCCGCGGCCGAGCCGGGCAGCGGCTTCCAGCTCGCCTGGGCCCGGGCGTACGCCTCCGCGGCCCGCTCCGCCGAGGACCTGGCCACGCTGCGCGGCTGGCTCAACGGCGGGGAGGTGCCGGCCGGGCTGACCGTGGACACCGAGCTGCGCTGGACGGTGCTGCAGTCGCTGGTGGCCAACGGCGCGGCGGGCACCGCCGAGGTGGAGGCCGAGCTGGCCGGCGACCGCACCGCCAGCGGCGAGCGGGAGGCGGCGTACGCGCACGCGCTGGTGCCGACCGCGGAGAACAAGGCGGCGGTGTGGGCGCAGCTCACCGGCCCGGAGGCGCTGCCGAACTGGCGCAACCGGGCGCTGCTGCAGGGCTTCACCCACCCCGCGCAGGTCGAGCTGACCGCGCCCTACCGGGACCGGTACTTCGCCACCGTGGCGCAGGTGTGGGCGCAGCGGGACAGCGAGCCGGCGCAGGAGTTCGTCCAGCTCGCCTACCCGGCGTACCTGGTCGACGAGGACACCGTGACGGCCACCGACGGCTGGCTGGTTCAGGAGGGTCACCCGGCGCCGCTGCGCCGGCTGGTGGCCGAGGGGCGCGACGGCGTCGTCCGGGCGCTCAAGGCCCGCGAGCGGGACGCCCGCAGCGCCTGAGGAAGCGGCACCCGGCCGGGGCCGGCGTGGGCGGGAACCCACGCCGGCCCCGGCCGTTATCGTGTGGAGAGGAGGTGGACGTGATGGCACAGCCGACCCACGAGTGGCGCCCACCGGAGAGACGCTGGCGTGAGCAGGACCTTCTCGACCTGCCCGAGAACGGAAGCCGTTACGAGCTCATCGACGGAAGCCTGCACGTGACGCCACCTGCCGGGCCGGACCACCACGAGTTGGCCGACGACATCCGGATGTCGCTGCGCCAGGCGGCCCCGGCAGGCTGGCGAGTGATTCGCGAAATCGGCGTGCGCATCCCCGACGGCAATCTGATCCCGGACATCACCGTGCTCAAGCCGGACGCGCCCCGGGGCCAGTTGTGGACGGATCCGGCCGACGTCGCGCTGGTCGTCGAGGTGGAGTCGCCCAACAGCCGTCGCCATGACCGGTTCACCAAGCCGGCGCTCTACGCCGAGGCCGGCATCCCGCACTACTGGCGGGTGGAGCGGGGTGACTTCGGCCCGGTGGTATACCGCTACCAGCTGGCGAAGGGCGTGCACTACGACCCGCTCGGCACGATCGGGCCGGACGACCCGGTGCAGGTCGACGAGCCCTGGCCGATGCGCCTCGACCCGAGCGCCTGGCCTCGCTGAGTCGAGCACGAAGAAGCCCGGCCCGCGTTGCTCGCGGACCGGGCTTCGTCGTGGGTGCGGGTCGGCTCAGCCCTTGCCGGCGTGGCTGGCGAGCTGGTCGAGGCCCTGGATGACGCCGCCGGCCAGGTCGCCGCCGCCGAAGGAGGCCACCATGGAGAGCGCGGCGAGCTTGGCGTAGGTGTCCGGGATGCGCTTGCGGGCGTACCGGCCGGTGACGATCTCCAGCTGGCGCTGGTTGGGCGACACCGCGATCAGCACCGAGCGGTCCGGCTCGGCGAGCTGCCGGTGCAGCCGCTCGGCGTGCTCCCGGATCGGCTCGTCGAGGCCGCCCACGTAGACCGAGAAGACCAGCCCGGTGCCCTTGTCGGCCAGGCGCAGCGCCTCGTCGATGCGGAGCAGCTGGCGGGTCGAGAAGGGCCCGTCCAGCACCTCGGGCGGGTTACCGACCCCCGCCGCCGCCTGCTTCTCACCAACGGTCACTTGCGCCTCCGGTTCCACCGGCCGGCGCCTCCCGGCCGGCCAGTTCCTGCTTGCGGCTGGTCAGCGCCGGCGCCTGCGCGCCGGCGGCCAGTGCGGTGCCGGCCGAGTCGGCCAGCTGCTCCGGACGGCCCAGGAACCAGACCGGAGTGAAGTCGAAGCGCCGGCCCGGCCGGTAGCGCTTCGCGCCGCCACCGCCGCCACGGCCGCTGCCGGCGAACACCAGGCCGGCGATCACCAGCACCACGGCCGCCGGGATGCCGACGAAGACCACCAACGTCTCGGTAACAGACAATCCCAACGCCCCCAGGCGGAAAGAGAGACCAGGAATGCTCCGGGTCGGGTGGACGGTCATTCCGACGCGTACCCGATCCCGCTTGTGATGTTCACGTTAGCGGAGCCGGCCGCCCGCCAGATTGCGGGGTGCTGATCCCATCCGCCACAGGCGTGCTCCAGTTGCGCGGCAGCACCGATCAATGTCGCGTCGGCACCGTACCGGCCGGTGAGCAGCACCCCGACGGGCAGCCCGTCGGCGGTGCGACCGACCGGCAGCGAAACGGACGGGTCGCCGGTGACGTTGAAGATGGCGCAGTACGGCGAGAACCGGCGCTGCTGGTCGAAATCGTCCGCCGGGTCGAGGCCGGCGAACGCGCCCACGGGCGCCTGCGGGGCGGCCAGCGTGGGGCAGAGCAGCAGGTCGCAGCCGGCGGTGCGGCGGACGCCGAGGCGTACCTGGGCCTGGAGTTCGCCGAGCGCGGCCATCAGCGCGCCGGCGCCGACGGCCGCGCCCCGCTCGCGCAGGAACCGGGTCAGCGGCAGCAGGTCGCTCTCCCGCCCGCCGGGCACCGGGGCGAGCGCCAGCACGTACCAGACGGTCTCGAAGAGCGGCCAGGCCGCGGGGCCGAGCGGCGCGGGAACCTCGACCACCTCGTGGCCGGCCGCGGTGAGCAGCTCGGCGGCCCGGTCGACGGCGGCCAGGCAGTCGGGGTGCACCGGCACGTCGGCGAGCATCGGCGCGGTGAAGCGGCCGATCCGCAGCCGGCCCGGGGCGGCGTCCCGGGCGGCGGCCAGGTAGCCGCCGGCGGGCGGGACCGGCGGCAGGTACGGCTCGCCGGGCACCGGCCGCGCGAGCACGTCGAGCAGCGCCGCGACGTCGGTGACGGTCCGCCCCAGCGGGCCGTTGGTGGGCAGCCCGAATGCGCCGAAGCCGAGCGGGCCGCCGGAGACCAGCCCCCGGCTCGGCTTGTAACCGACCAGGCCGCACAGGGACGCCGGGATGCGCAGCGAGCCGCCGCCGTCGGAGCCCTGCGCCACCGGTACGAGGCCGGCGGCGACCGCCGCGGCCGCGCCGCCGCTGGACCCGCCCGCCGTGTACGCGAGGTGCCACGGGTTGCGGGCCGGCGGCGCCACCAGGCCCTCCGAGTAGAGCGAGCAGCCCAGCTCGGAGGTGGTGGTCTTGCCGAGGCTGACCAGTCCGGCGTCGGCCATGAGCCGCACCACGTCGGCGTCGACGGGCGGGACGAAGTCGGCGAACGCGGCCGAGCCGAAGGTGGTGCGTACGCCGGCGGTCAGCGTCAGGTCCTTGATCGCGGTCGGTACGCCGTGCAGCGGCCCGCGCTCGTCCACCGGCGCGGCGTCGGCGGCCCGCGCGGCCGCCCGGGCCCGCTCGGGGGTGACGGTGACGAACGCGCCGACGGTGTCGGCTAGCGCGTCGACCCGGCGCAGCTGGTGCTCGACCAGCTCCACGCTGGACAGCTCACCCCGGCGGATCGCGGCGGCCTGCTCCAGCGCGGTCAGGTCGTGCGGCTCGGCCATACCGCCATCCTGCCCGTTGATCGCGGCTTAATCGACTCACCGTGCGGCAAGTCGGCCGGTCCCTGTGCAGGGACACCCCGACTCGCCGCGGCTCGGTGTCAGCCGTGCAGGAAGCGCAGCGCGTTGCCGCCGAGCAGCTTGTCCCGCTGGTCGGCGGTGAGGAAGTCGGCCTTGTGGACCACCTGCCCCACCGGCCGCTCCCCCAGCGGATACGGGTAGTCGCTGCCGACCAGCACCCGGTCCTCGCCCAGCGTGTCGACCAGCAACCGCAGCGCGGCCGGCTCGAACACCACCGAGTCGACACTGAACCGGTCGACGTAGCTGCTGGGCGGGGCGGTGGAGGCGCCCCGGACCAGGTCGCCACGGCGGTGCCAGGCGTTGTCGGCCCGGCCCAGCCAGAACGGGAAGCTGCCGCCGCCGTGCGCGAAGCAGATCCGCAGCGTCTCCGGCACCCGGTCGAAGACCCCACCGAGGATGAGCGCCAGCACGGACAGGTGCGTCTCGGCGGGCATCCCGGCCAGCCAGCGGGCCATCCAGCGGTCCAGCCGGGGGCCGCCCGGCATGTCCCACGGGTGCACGAAGACCGGGGCGCCCACCTGGGCGCAGTGGGTGAGGAACTGCACGATGCCGGGGTCGTCGAGGTCCCGGTCGCCGACGTGGTTGCCGATCTCCACCCCGGCGTGCCCGGCCGCCAGGCAGCGGTCCAGTTCGGCGCAGGCGGCGTCCGGATCCTGCAACGGCACCTGGCAGAACGGCACCAGCCGGCCACCCCCGGCGGCGGTGACCTCCAGCGTCAGGTCGTTGAAGATCCGGGCCACCTTGACCGCCTGGTCGGCCGGGCGGTCGTAGCTGAAGAAGACCGGGGTGGGCGAGACCACCTGCACGTCCACCCCGTCGGCGGCCATGTCGGCGAGCCGGGTGCCGGCATCCCAGCACTCCGCGCCGACCGGCCGGAACTCCGTCCCGCCCACCATGATCATGGCGGCGCGTTCGGAGTCCACCCGCAGCCAGGGCCAGCCGGACCCGCCGCAGGCCGCGGCGAGGTCCGGCCATCCCTTCGGTACGACGTGCGTGTGCACGTCCACCAGCGGGGACCGCGCGGCAGATCCGGTCATCAGCCCTTGCCCGGGTGCAGCGCGCCGCAGTTGGTGCAGGTGCGGGCCTTCTCGTCGGCGTAGAACGCCTGGAACACCGGGGGCAGGTCGGCGGCGATGTCGCGCACCTGGAGCTCTACCTCGTGCACAAGGTGGCTGCACTCGGGGCAGTACCACCGGAACTTCTCCAGGGTGCCCTCCTCGCGGACCCGCTCGATGACCATGCCGATCGAGCCGGCCTCCGGCCGCTGCGGCGAGTGCGGGGTGTTGCGCGGCAGCATCCACATCTGGCCCTCGCGGACGTGCACCGTACGCGGGCCCTCCGGCAGCATCAGGTTGATGTGCATGTTGCCCTTGACCTGGTAGAAGAACTCCTCGTACGGGTCGACGTGGAAGTCGGTGCGCTGGTTCGGGCCGCCCACCACCATGACGATGAAGTCGTCGCTGCCGGGCAGCATCTCCTTGTTGCCCACCGGCGGCTTGAGCAGGTGCTGGTTCTCCCCGATCCAGCCGGAGAAGCTGAACGGCTCGGCGATCTCACTCATGACGGACCTCCCGACGGTAGTAGGGCCACGGCCTGCATCTCGATCAGCAGGTGCGGGTGCGGGAGCTGGTGCACGGCCACCGTGGTCCGGGTCGGACCGGTGGCGTCGAAGAACTCCGCCCACACCTCGTTGTAGCCACCGAAGTCGTTCATGTTGACCAGGTAGCTGGTGACCTGCACCAGGTCGGACAGGTCCGCCCCGACCGACGCCAGCAGGTCGCCGATGTTCTCGATCACGGCCCGGGTCTGGGCGCGGATGTCCAGGTCGGTGGTGCCGAACTCGTCCACCGTCACGCCCGCGAAGGTGTTGTCCGGCCGCCGCGACGACGTGCCGGACACGAAGACGAACCCGCCGGCCACCTTCACGTGCGGAAACGCCCCCCGCGGCACGGCCTTCCCGGCCACCACCCGAGCGGTCACGACGCAGCTCGCAGCGACGCCGTGCCCAGCTTCTCGACGACGGCGCGGACGTGCGCGCCCGGGCGCAGCGGCACGGCGGCGGTGGCCGCGCCGGCCAGGAACACCCAGCCCTCGCGCAGCCGCACGCCGTGCCGGCCGGCCAGCCGCAGGCCCTCGTCCAGGGCGCGGCGCGGGTCACCGAGGATCGCCGCCGTCGAGCCGACCTGGGCCACCCGCCCGTCGATCTCCAGCAGCACGCCCAGGTTGTCCAGCCCGTCCGGCACCGGCGACCAGGGGCCGACCACGAACGCCGCGGCCGAGGTGTTGTCGGCGATCACGTCCGGCAGGGAGAAGGTGAAGTTCGCGTACCGGGAGTCGATCAGCTCGATCGCCGGGGCCACCGCGCGGACCGCCTCGGTGAACGCGCCGACCGGTTCGCCGGGCTCGGGAAGGCGGTCCAGCAGGAACGCCACCTCGGGCTCGACCCGGGGGTGGATGAACTCGGCCACGTCGACCGTGCCACCGTCGGGCACCCGCATCACGTCGGTGAGCCGGCCCCAGATCACCTCGTCCACGCCCACCTGGGCCATCTTGGCCTTGCTGGTCAGCCCCATCTTCAGCCCGATCAGCCGCTCACCCCGGTCCAGCCGGCGTTGCAGCAGCGCGGTCTGCACCGCGTACGCGGCGTCGACGTCGAGGCCGGTCTCGGCGGCGAGCTGCGGGATGGCGCTGGCGGTGTCGGCCGCCGCGCCCAGCTTCTCGGCGATGCCCGCGATGTCCGGCCCGATCATGCTGCGCCACCTTTCGTTCGCGGCTCCGGGGCCCGCGGGCCCGGCTCACTCCCGGCGTTCCCCGCCTCCGTGCCGGCGAGGTCGAGCGCCACGTCCACGATCATGTCCTCCTGGCCGCCGACCATCCGGCGCCGGCCCAGCTCGACCAGGATCGACCGGACGTCCACGCCGTACTTCGCGGAGGCGCGCTCGGCGTGCCGCAGGAAGCTGGAGTACACGCCCGCGTACCCCAGGGAGAGCGTCTCCCGGTCCACCTGCACCGGCCGGTCCTGCAGCGGCCGGACGACGTCGTCGGCCGCGTCCATCAACGCGAACACGTCGCAGCCGTGCTTCCAGCCGTGCAGTTCGGCGACGGCCACGAAGACCTCCAGCGGGGCGTTGCCGGCGCCCGCGCCCATGCCGGCCAGCGAGGCGTCCACCCGGACGGTCCGCCCGGACGGGGAGCCGAGCGGCCCGGCGCCGAGGATCCGGCCGTGCTCGACCGCCACCACGCTGTTCGCCACGCCCAGCGACAGGTTGTGGTGGGCGTGGATGCCGATCTGCGTCTGCGGCTCCAGCACCTGCCGGTACGCGTCGACCCGCTCGGCCACGTCGGACATCAGCAGCCGGCCGCCGGAGTCGGTCACGTACACGCAGTGCGCCCCGTACGACTCCATGAGCTTGGCCTGGGCGGCCAGCCCGGCCGGGTCGTTCATGTGCGACATCATCAGGAACCCGGCGACGTCCATGTCGTTCTCCCGGGCCCAGGAGATGTGCTGGGCGGAGATGTCCGCCTCGGTGCAGTGGGTGGCGATCCGCACGCTGGTCACCCCGAGCGCCTTCGCCGCCTTGAGGTCGGCGATGGTGCCGATGCCGGGCAGCAGCAGGGTGGTGAGCCGCGCGCTGGTCAGCACCTCGGCGGCCGCGGCGATCCAGTCCGCGTCGCCGGCCGCGCCGTGGCCGTAGTTGACGCTGGAACCGGCCAGCCCGTCACCGTGCGCGACCTCGATCGCGGCCACCCCGGCCGCGTCCAGCGCGGCGGCGATGGTCCGCACCTGGTCCACGGTGTACCGGTGGGCGATTGCGTGCATGCCGTCGCGCAGCGTCACGTCCTGGATGTAGAGGTCGGTCATGCGATCCCCCCGTTGTGCGCGACCGCGGGGCTCCGCTCCGCCGCGCTCCTCGCGCTCACCCCGGCCGCCGTCCGGAGCGCGACCAGCCGCTCGGCGGTGCGCAGCGCGGCCGAGGTCATGATGTCCAGGTTCCCGGCGTACGCGGGCAGGTAGTGCCCGGCGCCGGAGACCTCCAGGAAGACCGAGACCTGGAGCCCGGTGAAGTGCCGGCCGAGCACCGGCGCGTAGGTGTCCACCCGGTCGAACTGCACGTCCTGCTTGAGCCGGTAGCCGGGGACGTACTCCTGCACGGTGGCCACCATGTCGGCCACCGAGGCGGCGATCGCGGCCCGGTCGGCGTCGGCGTCCGGGCAGAGGCAGTAGACGGTGTCCCGCATCAGCAGCGGCGGGTCGGCCGGGTTCAGCACGATGATGGCCTTGCCGCGCCCGGCGCCGCCGACCACCTCGATGGCCCGGGCGGTGGTCTCGGTGAACTCGTCGATGTTGGACCGGGTGCCGGGGCCGGCCGACTTCGAGGCGATCGAGGCGACGATCTCCCCGTACGCGACCGGGGTGACCCGGCCGACCGCGTGCACGATCGGCACGGTGGCCTGCCCGCCGCAGGTGACCATGTTGACGTTCGGCTCGTGCAGGTGCTCGTCGAGGTTGACCGGCGGGACCACGTACGGGCCGACCGCGGCCGGGGTCAGGTCGACCACGGTCCGGCCGTGCGCGCGCAGCACCTCGTCATGGCGGCGGTGCGCGCCGGCCGAGGTGGCGTCGAAGACCAGCTCGACGTCGGCGAACTCGGGCATCGCCACCAGGCCGTCCACGCCGTCGGCGGTGGTCGCCACGCCGAGCCGGCGGGCCCGGGCCAGACCGTCGGAGGCCGGGTCGATGCCGGCCATCGCGACCATCCGCAGGTCGGTGCTGAGCCGCAACACCTTGATCATCAGGTCGGTGCCGATGTTGCCCGACCCGAGCACCGCCACCCCGACACTCATGCCGGCACTCCGCTTCGCTTCGTGCCGCCATGAGGCACCAGGCGGCTGCGTTGATGATTCGCTGGCTGACGCTCGCTCATCGCGTCTCCTTGGAGAAACAGGTCCGCACCGAGCCGAGCCCGGAGATCCGCGCCTCGTACCCGGCGCCCGGCGTCACCGGCACCATCGGGCCGAGCGCCCCGGACAGCACCACGTCCCCGGCCTTGAGCGGGTCGCCGGCGCGGGCCATGGTGCCGGCCAGCCACTCCAGCGCGTGCAGCGGGTTGCCGAGGCAGGCCGCCCCGGCGCCCACCGAGACCGGCTCCCCGGCGCGCTCCAGCACCATGCCGGCCAGCCGCAGGTCCACGTCGGCGAGCCGGCGCGGCGCGGTGCCGAGCACGAAGAGACCGCTGGAGGCGTTGTCCGCCACGGTGTCCACGATGGAGATGTCCCAGCCGGCGATCCGCGAGTCGACGATCTCGATGGCCGGCAGCACGTGGTCGACGGCGCGGAGCAGGTCGACCGTGGTGACCCGCTCGTCCGGCAGGTCCCGGCCGAGCACGAAGGCAATCTCCGCCTCCACCCGCGGTTGCAGCAGCCGCCCGATCGGCACCTCGACCCCGTCCGGTACGGCCATGTCGTCGAAGAGCACTCCGAAGTCGGGCTGGAAGACGCCGAAGCTCTCCTGCACCGCCCGGGAGGTGAGCCCGATCTTCGCCCCCACCCGACGGTAGCCCTTGCCGAGCCGCTGCCGGGTGTAGACCTGCTGCACCTGGTAGGCGGCCTCGATGTCGCCCTCCGGCAGCAACCGGCCGCGCAGCGGCGGGCAGGGCTTCTCGTCCTGCCGGGCCATGGCCAGTTCCCGGTTGGCGGCCTCGATGTCGACGGTCATGCCGGCTCCTCGCGTTCGCTCACGGCGCTGCGTGCGGTCCGCCGCTCCGGCCCGCTCCGCGCGCTCACGATGCCGGCCATTCTGCCCGCCGCGCGCACCACCGCCGGTCCCCCGCCCGCTCACGACAGGTCCACGCAGACGTTGGTGAGTTCGGAGTAGAAGTCGAGCGAGTGCACGCCGCCCTCCCGGCCGATGCCGGACGCCTTCACCCCGCCGAACGGGGTGCGCAGGTCGCGCAGGAACCAGGTGTTCACCCAGACGATCCCGGCGTCCAGCCGGGCCCCGGCCCGGTGCGCGCGTCCCACGTCCCGGGTCCAGACCGTCGCCGCCAGGCCGTAGTCGGTGCCGTTGGCCAGGGCGTACGCCTCGTCCTCGTCGTCGAACGGCGCGACGTGCACCACCGGTCCGAAGATCTCCTCCCGGTTGGTGCGGGCGTCCGGCCCCAACCCGGTGAGCACCGTCGGCTGCACGTACGCGCCGCCGTCGCGGGCGTCGCCGAAGCGCGGCGTCCCGCCCCCGGCGCGCACCTCGGCGCCCTCGGTACGGGCCAGGTCGTAGTGGCCGAGCACCTTGTCCCGGTGGCTGTGCGAGATCAGCGGCATGTTCACCGTCGCCTCGTCCGCCGGCCAGCCGTACGCCAGCTCGTCGGCGCGCTTGGCCAGCCGGGCGGTGAACTCCTCGAAGACCGGCCGCTGCACGTAGATCCGTTCGGTGCAGAGGCAGACCTGGCCGCCGTTGGTGAAGCTGGACCGGACCGAGCCGGCCACCGCGGCGTCCAGGTCGGCGTCGGCGAAGACCAGCCCGGCGTTCTTGCCGCCCAGCTCGAAGCTGACCGCCTTCACCCCGTCGGCGGCGGCGCGCATGATGGCGCTGCCGGTGGCCGACTCGCCGGTGAAGGTGATCGCGTCCACGCCCGGGTGCCGGGTCAGGTGCTCGCCGGCCGAGCCGGGGCCGAAGCCGTGCACCAGGTTGAACACGCCCGCCGGCACGCCGGCCGCGGCCATCACCTCGGCCAGCAGGGTGGCCGAGGCGGGGGTCTCCTCGCTGGGCTTCACGATCACGGCGTTGCCGCAGGCCAGCGCGGGGGCCACCTTCCAGGTGAGCAGGAGCAGCGGCAGGTTCCACGGCACGATGATCGCGACCACGCCGACCGGCTTGCGGACGGCGTAGTTCAGCGCCCGGCCACCGGTCGGAGTGACCGTGGTGAACGACTCGGTCGGCGCCGTCGCCACGATCTCGGCGAACGCCCGGAAGTTGGCGGCGCCCCGCGGGATGTCCAGCGTGCGGGCCTGGGAGATGGCCTTGCCGGTGTCCGCCACCTCGGCGGCGACCAGGTCGTCGAAGCGGCGTTCCAGCTCGTCGGCGACCCGGCGCAGCACCTCGGCGCGCTCCCGCTCACCCATCCGCCCCCACGGCCCGCGCAGCGCCGCCCGGGCCGCGGCGACCGCGTCGTCCACCACGGACGACGACGCCTCGACCACCTCGAAGACGGGTTCGCCGGTGACCGGGCTGCGCTTGGTGAACCGGGTGCCGGTGTCGGTGAACGCGCCGCCGACGAAGTTGCGCAGCAGGCCGGGGCCGTCCGGCGCCTGCCCGGCCATCAGCCGGGGATCCCAGAGCGTCATCGCCGCCTCCCGCGCCCGACCGCCAGCACGGCGCCGGCCAGCGCGGCCAGCGCGCCCGCCGCCACCGCCCCCACCACCTGGTACTGCCGGCGCACCCGGCGGCGCACCTGCGCGTACGGGGTGGTGGAGAAGGAGACCAGCTCGTACTGCGACACGTACCGGCCGGGCAAGGCCCGCTCCAGCGCGTGCTCGATCTTCTTGCGGGTCTGGAACACCGGGGAGGCGACCTTGTCCCGCATCTCCACGAAGTTGGCCAGCGCCATCCGGGCGATCGCCTCGGCGTTGGCCTGCCGGCGGTGCTGGAACAGCGGCAGCGCCGACGCCCACTGATCCCCGCACTCGTCCAGGCAGCGGTCCAGCTCGACGACGTCCTCGAAGGCGCAGTTCGCGCCCTGGCCGTAGAACGGCACGATGGCGTGCGCCGCGTCGCCGAGCAGGCCCACCTTCCCGGCCACCTGCCAGGGCGTGCAGCGGACCGTGCCGAGCACGCCGACCGGGTTGTGCTGGTAGTCGTCGACCAGGTTCGGGGCGAGCGGCACCAGGTCCGGGTAGTGGGTGGCGAAGTACCGCTCGACGGCCGCCGGGCTGCCCAGCGAGGCGAAGCTCTCGGTGCCGTGGGTGGGCCAGAACAGCGTGCAGGTGAACGAGCGGTCCGGGTTGGGCAACGCGATCATCATCGAGGTGCCGCGCGGCCAGATGTGCAGCGCGCCCGGGTCCAGGGCGAACTCGCCGCCGATCGGCGGGATGGTGAGTTCCTTGTAGCCGTAGTCGAGGAAGTCCAGGCTCTCGGTCAGCACCCCGTACCCGAGCAGCTGCCCGCGCACCGCGGAGCCGGCGCCGTCGGCGCCGAGGACGACCGACGCGGTCTCGGTGACCTTGCCCTGCGGGGTCTCGAAGGTCATCTCGCCGCTGGCCGGGTCGAGGCCGACCAGCCGGTGGTCGAAGGCGATCCGCACGCCGGGCCGGGCGGCGGCGGCGGTGAGCAGCGCGTTGTTCAGCGCGCCCCGGCTGATCGAGTTGATCGCCCGATCGCCGGAGACGCTGTACGACTGGAACTGCGCCTCCCCCTCGACCGGGTGGATCATCCGACCGCGCATCGGCAGCGCGTCGGCCATCACCTGCTCGTCCAGGCCGATCCGGCGCAACGCGTCCAGCCCCCGGTCGGAGAGCGCCAGGTTGATCGAGCGGCCCCGCTCCACCGTCCCGGTGCGCGGGTCGGGTCGCCGCTCGTAGAGGGCGACCGGGTAGCCGCGCCGGGCCAGGAAGCAGGCCAGCAGGCAGCCGGCCAGCCCGGCGCCGACGACGGCGATCTCGTCGCGTTCGGTCATCGGTTCTTCTCCACCGTCGCGGCCAGCGCGTCGGCGACCCGCCAGCAGTCGTGGTACGTCGAGTAGAGCGGCACCGGGGCGAACCGCACGATGTCCGGCTCCCGGGCGTCGGCGATCACGCCGTGCTCGTGCCGCAGCCGCCGGGTCAGCTCGTTGGCGCCGCCCACCGCGCCCCCGGCACCCGTCCCGATCCGGACCGAGAGCTGGCAGCCCCGCCGCTCGGGATCGCGCGGGGTGACCACGGTCAGCGGCCGGTCGGCGGTCACCTCGTCGAGCAGCCGTTCCAGGTAGCCGGTGAGCCGGAGGCTGCGCTCCCGCAGCGCCGGCATGCCGACCGAGTCGAACAGCTCCAGGGAGGTACGCACCGGCCCCATCGCGAAGATCGGCGGGTTGGAGATCTGCCACGCCTCGGCGGTGGCCGGCGGCCGGGACACCGGGGTCATCTGGAACCGGGTGGCCGCCTCGGTGCTCCACCAGCCCTCGAAGCGGGGCAGCGTCGGGTCACCCAGGTGCCGCTCGTGCACGAAGACGCCGGCCAGCGCGCCCGGCCCGGAGTTCAGGTACTTGTAGGAGCACCAGGCGGCGAAGTCGACGTCCCAGTCGTGCAGGGCCAGCGGGACGTTGCCGACCGCGTGCGCCAGGTCCCAGCCGACCACCGCGCCGGCGGCGCGGCCGGCCGCGGTGATCGCCGGCAGGTCCATCAGCTCGCCGGTCAGGTAGTTGACGCCGCCGAGCAGCACCAGCGCGACGGTGTGCCCCTCGGTGGCGAGGAAGTCGAGCACGTCCTGCGTCCGCAGGGTGTCCTCGCCGGGGCGCGGCTTCAGCCGGACCACGGTGGTGTCCGGGTCGAGGCCGTGGAAGCGGGCCTGGCTGCGCACCGCGTAGCTGTCCGAGGGGAAGGCGCTGTCCTCGATGACGATCCGGGTGCGCTCCCCCGCCAGCCGGTAGAAGCTCACCATCAGCAGGTGCAGGTTGACCGTGAGGGAGTTCATCACCACGGTCTCCGCGGGGAGCGCGCCGACCAGTCGCGCGGCCGGCGCGGTCAGCAGCTCGTGGTACGGCAGCCAGGGCCGCTCCGCCTCCAGGTGCCCCTCGACGCCCAGCCGGCGCCAGGCGTCCAGGTCGGCGAGGAGTTCGTCGCGGGTGGCCCGGGGTTGCAGGCCGAGCGAGTTGCCGGCCAGGTACGCCGCCTCCGGGTAGCGGCCGCCGTCGGCGGGCGGCACCAGGAACAGGTGCCGGTGACCGGGGTCGTCGGCGTCGAGCTTGCGGGCTTCGACTTCTTCGGTGTGCATGTCCTGTTCTCCGGTCACATCGCGGTGCGGGCCGACCACAGCTCGGGGAAGACCACCCGGGCCATGCTGCGCTGCAACCATGCCAGGCCGGCGGAACCACCGCTGCCGACCTTGGCGCCCATCGAACGCTGCACGGCCTTGATGTGGTGCCAGCGCCAGTCGCCGAATCCCTCGGCCACCTCGGTCAGCGCGTCGCCGAGCAGCCGCAGGTGGTTCTCCGGGCCGGCGTCGCCGTAGATCCGCACCCAGGCGGCCTCGACGGCCGGGTGCGCCTCGTGCTCGGCCGACACGTCCCGGGCCAGCAGGTCGTCGGGGAGGTCGAAGCCGCGCCGGGCGAGCAGGGCGACCACGTCGTCCCAGAGGCTCGGCGTGCCGAGCGCGGCGGTCAGCTCCGCGTGCACCTCGGCCTGCCGGCGGAACGGCCGGATCAGCGCCGGGTCGCGCAGCCCGAGCAGGAACTCCAGCTGGCGGTACATCGCCGACTGGAAGCCGGAGCCCTCGCCGAGCCGGTCCCGGAACCGGTTGAAGTCGGCCGGGGTCATCCAGCGCAGCCCCTGCCAGGCGGCGTTGAGGCCCTCCAGGTGCAGGGCGGCCCGGCGCAACGGCGGCAGCGCCTCCCAGATCCGGTCGGCCCGCAGCTCCCGCTGGGCGTGCCGCAGCTCGTGACAGGTCAGCCCGAAGTACAGCTCCATGATCTGGCTGACCATCAGGAAGGACATCTCGCCGGGGTCGTCGCTCAGCGGCTGCTGGAGCCGGTGCAGCGTGCTCGCCCGCACGTACGCGTCGTAGGGCACCCGGTCGCTGAACTCCAGCGTCGGCTCGCCCCCGTTACGCGCCGCCCTGGCCGCCCGCTGCTGCGGGGTGGCCGGACGGACAACCGTGGTCTGTTCCACCCGTCGTCTCCCTCCGTACGCGCGGTAGAGGCCATGATGCCGGGGGTGGATCGGCAGATGGAATGCCTGTTCAACGGCGGTACGGTGGGAGCACTTCTCACTCTGAAGGCTTCTGCCGCATTCGACTTCACGGAAGAAAGGTCACCGCGTGGACGACATGGACTGGGCCCTGCTGCGCGAGCTCCAGGCCGACGCCCGGCTCTCCTACAGCGAGCTGTCCCGCCGGGTGCACCTGTCCCCGCCGGCGGTGGCCGAGCGGGTCCGCCGGCTGGAGGAGTCCGGGGTGATCACCGGCTACCACGCCCGGGTGGACCTGACCCGGGCCGGCCGGACCGTGCTCGCGATGATCCGGATGTCCTGCTACGGCTCGCGCTGCATCCTCAACGACCCCGAGGTGGCGGACTGGCCGGAGATCATGGAGATCCACCGGATCACCGGGGACGCGTGCAGCATGCTCAAGGTCGCGGCCGGGTCGATGGGCGAGTTCGAGGCCGTCATCGACCGGCTCGCCCCGTACGGCCAACCGTCCAGCACGATGGTCCTCTCCACCCCGCTGGACTGGCACCCGGTCACCCCGCTGCCGCCGGCCGCGCCGCCCCCGCCCGGCCGCCGCCGCTGAGCCTGGGCGGACGGGCCGCCCGGGGGTTGGCCGCCGGGCGCCCGTTAACACCCGAACCCCCCGGGAATGCAGGCCCCCACTGCCCGTCAGCAGGATTCCGGTGCACCGCGCCGGAAGGGGGGAATCATGCGAGGGCTCCTGTCCCGCCGCGCCATGTCGGCCGTGCTGAGCGTGCTCGGCCTGGTCGCGGCGTTCGTCCTGATCGGTGTCTCCCCGGCCCGGGCCGGGGAGAACGTCTTCGTCGAGGTGACGCCGAACAGCGCCCAGGCCGGCACCCGGGTGAGCATCCGGGCCAGCTGCGACAACAACAACGACCGGCAGGCCCAGGTGAACTCGGACGCCTTCGGTCGGGTCGTGCTCCGGCCGAGCAACGGCTTCCTCACCGGCGCGGTCACCATCCCGGGCAACAAGGCGCCCGGCGACTACCCGGTGAACCTGACCTGCTCCAACGGCAACACCGCCTCGACCATGCTCACCGTGCTGAACATGGCGCAGCCGAGCAAGGGCCCGGCGACCGGGGGTGGCGGCACCGCGGGCGGCCGCGGCGCCGGCTCGCTGCTGCTGGTCGGCGGTCTGGTCGCGGTGGCGGTGGTGGCGGGCGTGAGTGCCCGGCGCAAGACCGGTAGCCGCTTCTGACGGGGCGCGGCCATGGCCCGCTCATCGCGCCGCCACGACCGCCCCCGGTCGCAGCCGGACCGGGGCCCACGCCGGCCGGGCCGGCACCGGGCCGGATCGGCGGCCGGGACCGGCGTCCGCCTGGTGTCCCGCGCCGCGCGCCGGTTCGCCCGCGCCGCCGGGCACGCCTTCTCGGCCAGCGTCACCACCACCGAGCCGCCGACCCGCCCGGTCCCGGCCCGCACCAGGGCCGCCGGCCAGCCGCGGTACGCCGGCCAGCGCGGCCCGGGCGCCCCGGTGCTGGTGGTCGCCGCGCTGATGGCGCTGATCGTGGCGATGCTCGGGGTGGAACGGGTGACCGGGATCAGCGTGCTGCCCGAGCAGCTCACCGCCGGGCTGCGCCCGCCGCCGAAGAAGTTCCCCGTGCTGACCGCCAGCCCGCCGACCGACCTCAGCATCAACGACATCGACCTGCGGGCGCCGGTGCACCGGGTCGGCCTGGCCTCCGACGGCAGCATCGCCGTACCGGACGTCGGACGTGCCGGCGAGGTCGGCTGGTACGACCAGGGCCCCACCCCCGGGCAGTACGGGCCGGCGGTGATCGTCGGGCACGTCGACACGACCACCGGACCCGCCGTCTTCCACGACCTGAAGAACCTCGACGACGGCGACCGGATCGAGGTGACCCGCGAGGACCACTCGGTCGCCGTCTTCGAGGTGACCCGGATCGAGCGCTACGGCAAGGAGCGCCTGCCGGTGGCGGACGTGTACGGCGACTTCAGCCGCCCCAACCTGCGGCTGATCACCTGCGGTGGGCGCTGGGTGGGCGGCGAGACCGGGTACGCCGACAACCTGGTGGTGTACGCCTCGCTGGTGCAGGCGCGGCGCTGAGCGGCCGGGTCAGGCCGCCTCGGACTCGGGCTCGCGCAGGTCGAGCCAGTCCGCCCAGCGCGGGTCCGGCGCCCGGTGCCCGAGCACCCGCCACGCCGTCCCTTTGGGGATCGCCGGCGGGTTGTGCAGCCGCCAGCCCAGCTCGGCCGGGGTCTTGTCGCCTTTGGTGTGGTTGCACCGGGCGCACGCCGCCACCACGTTCTCCCAGGCGTGCCGGCCGCCCCGGCTGCGCGGGAAGACGTGGTCGATGGTCTCCGCCGGCCCGCGGCAGTACGCGCAGCGCCAGCCGTCACGGGCGAAGATCGCCCGGCGGGAGAGCCCGATGTGGGTGCGGTACGGGACCCGGACGTAGCGGGTCAGCCGGACCACCGAGGGGACCGGCAGCGCGTTGCGCGCGCTGTGCAGGATGCCGTCGCCGTCGGCGACGCAGACCGCCTTGGCGGAGAGCACGAGGATGGCGGCCCGACGCACCGACACGACACACAGCGGCTCGTAGGTGGCGTTGAGAACCAGCGCACCGGAGCCCGCGGTGGGTCGTATGTCAGGCATCGCGCTCACCCTCCCGGTCCAGCCGCTCCTGCCGCTGTCGCGCCGGGCCCGCCCCCGCGGGCAGCGGGGAACGACACCGACGCCGGCCGGATCACCGACGTCCGTTGCGCCCATCGTCCCTGATCGCGCCCCGGATTGCACGCACGAATCTGGCTTCGGGCCGGCGGATCACCCGCATTGGGCGGATCTCCGCTCCGGCCGGGGTGATTCCTGGCGTGGTCTGCCGTCGTTCCACAGCCCTTGTCGGTATCGGTCGCGCCCCGGCGGGACCTGCGTCCGATGATCTTCGGGCTGGCGGCGGGGAGGGCGGTGTGGGTAGGGTGATCAAGTCAGCGATGAGGGGAGGTGAGCCCGGTGAACACCCAAGATCACGTCTGGGCGCTCCACCCGGCCATCCCGGTCCGCTGACTTCGCGTCGGGGAGCGCCTTCCTGACCGGAGGAACAATGACCTTCTCCCCGTTCCGTATCGACGTATCCGACGAGGTACTCGATGACCTGCGGGCCCGACTGGCCCGTACCCGCTTCACGGACCGCAGCGGCGATCGGCCGTGGCAGGCCGGCGCGGACCCCGACTACCTGCGGGACCTGGTGTCCTACTGGGCCGACGGGTTCGACTGGCGGGCCCGGGAAGCCGAGCTCAACGCGTTGCCGCATTACCAGGCCCGGATCGGCGGCCGGCGCCTGCACTTCCTGCGCCTGCCCGGGGTGCGTCCGGCCGGCGCGCCCGCGCCGCTGCCGCTGATCCTCGGCCACGGCTGGCCCAGCAGCTTCGTGGAGATGTTGCCGCTGGCCGATCGCCTGACCGATCCCGCGAAGTACGGGGCCGACCCCGCCGACGCATTCGACGTGGTGGTGCCCTCACTGCCGGGCTTTCTGTACTCGGAACTGCCGAAGGGTCCGCTCACCCGGGCCGCGATGGCGCAGACGCTGCACCTCTTGATGACCGACGTCCTCGGCCACCAGCGTTACGGCGCCTTCGGCGGGGACGTCGGCGGCGTCGTCACCGGCTGGCTGGGCGCCCGGTATCCCGAGCAGGTGGTCGGCATCCACATGATCCACCCACCGTTCCCGGCCAGCTTCGACTCCCGCCCGCTGTCGCCGGCCGAGCAGGCGTTTCTCGATGCCGAGGCGGCGTACGACCAGACCGATGGCGGGTACAGCGCCATCATGGGCACCCGGCCGGACACCATCGCCGCGGCGCTGGCGGACTCGCCGGCCGGACTGGCCGCCTGGCTCGTCGACAAGTACCGGGACTGGAGCGACAACCACGGGGACCTGGAAAGCCGGTTCGACCGGGACACCCTGCTCACGATCATCACCCTGTACTGGGCGACCGGCGCGATCGGCTCCTCGTTCCGGCAGTACTTCGACTACCACCACAACGGTCCACGACCTGACATCACGGTGCCGGCCGCGTTCACGGTGAGCACCGAACCGTCGATGGTCGACTTCCCGCGCGAGATCGCCGAACGCGCCTGCACCGACATCCGGCACTGGAGTGAACCCGGCCGGGGTGGACACTTCATGCCGCTGGAGGAACCGGACCTGCTCGCCGGCGAACTGAGGCGGTTCTTCACGTCGCTGCGCCCGAACTGACCAGCGCGGGAGCCGGGTCACCTCGGCCCGGCTCCCGCGCCCGGTTCGACCCACGTCGATCGAGAAGCCCGGCGCCGGCCGTGCCTGACACGGTCCGCCCCGTGGGTGACGGTGGGTCACCGATCACCGCCCGGCCGGCGTGCGGTACGAAAGCAGGGTGAACGTCTCCGAGCTGATCGCCACGTTGTTGTCCGCCGTTTCCGACCGGCGCCCGGACTGCCAGGGCAGCAGCTCCTGCGAGTGGGTGTACAAGGTCACCAACTCCGCCTGGTTCGCCGAGAGCAGCTACTGGATCCTGTTCAAGCCGCTGCGGGTGATCCTGATCCTGCTGCTGGCCGTGGCCGCCCGCTGGGCGCTGCACCGGACGATCAACCGGCTGGTCCGGACCACCACCGAGGGCGCCGTGCCCACCATGCTGCGGCCGCTGCGGGAGCGGATCCCCAGCGCCTCGCTCAGCCCGGAGCAGTTCGTGCCGGAGCGCCGCCGCCAGCGCGCCGAGGCGATCGGCTCGGTGCTGCGCAGCCTGGTCACCGCGTTCGTGTTCGGCATCGCGCTGCTGATGGTGCTCAAGGAGTTCAGCTTCGACCTGGCCCCGCTGCTGGCCAGCGCCGGCATCGCCGGCGTGGCCCTCGGCTTCGGCGCGCAGAGCCTGGTCAAGGACCTGATCGCCGGTCTGTTCATGCTGATCGAGGACCAGTACGGGGTGGGCGACACGGTGGACCTGGGCGAGGCGACCGGGGTGGTCGAGGCGGTCGGCCTGCGGGTCACCACGGTGCGGGACGGCCGGGGCGTGCTCTGGTACATCCGCAACGGCGAGATCGTCCGGGTCGGCAACAAGAGCCAGGGCTGGGCCCTGGTGGTGGTCGACCTGCCGATCGGCTTCGCCAGCACCGAGGAGGCCACCGCGGTGCTGCGTACCGCGGCGGCCTCGGTGGCGATGGACCCCGAGCTGGCCCCGCGGATCGTCGAGGAGCCGGAGGTGCTCGGCGTGGAACAGATCACGGTCGACGGCTCGGTGATCCGCACCGTGGTCAAGACGACCGCCGACGGGCAGTTCGCGGTCGGCCGGGAGCTGCGCCGCCGGCTGGCCGAGGCGCTGGAGAACTCAGGCATCACCGCCCGGATCGCGGCGGCCCGGCTCTACCCGGGGATGCCCGCACCGGCGCCGGCCCAGGGCGAGACGGGCACCGGCGGGCCCACCTGAGCCGCCGCCACACGGCCCGCTCCGGGGGACCGATTTCGGGGGTCGCGCTCCGTGCGGCCCCTCGGGTATCGTCCGTTCGTTCAGTCGGACAAGCGACGATCGATCCGTTCACCCTAGCTGTGGTTCAGACAATCGGGCAGAATCCGGTGAACACGCTTTCCTGAGCGTGCCCGTGTCCTCGCTGATCCGAGATCTGACGACGGTCCCCGGTCAGGCCATCACGAGTGGCCGACGCCGGGGGCGATGGAGGCGACGGTGTCCGACGAGCGACCCGCCCCGGAGGGCCCGGCGACCTTCCACGACGTGTTCGGTCAGGCCGAGTTCCGCGCGCTCTTCGCCGCCACCGCCCTGTCCTGGATCGGCGACTACATCGCGAAGGCCGCCGTCACCCTCCTCGTCTACCGGCAGACCGACTCGGTGGCGCTCTCCGCCGCCGCGTTCGCGGCGAGCTACCTGCCCTGGCTGGTCGGCGGCCCGGTGCTCGCCGCGGTCGCCGAGCGGCACCGCTACCGGCAGGTCATGGTGACCTGCGACCTGCTCCGGATGGCGCTGATGGTGCTGGTGGCGCTGCCCGGAGTGCCGCCGTGGGCGGTCCTCGTCCTGCTCTTCCTGGCCACTCTGGCCAACCCGCCGAGCCAGGCCGCGCGCTCGGCGGTGATCCCGCAACTCCTGCACGGCGACCGGCTGGTGGTCGGGCTCTCGGTCATCTCCAGCGCGGGGCAGGCGTCCCAGGTCCTCGGTTACCTCATCGGCGCCGCGATCGCCGCGTTCAGCCCGCCCGCCGCCCTGCTGGTCAACGCGGCCACCTTCGCGGCGTCGGCCGCCCTGGTCCGCTTCGGCCTGCGGAACCGGCCGTCCGCGATGACCGCCGCGCACCGCAGCCACCTGCTGCGGGAGACCGCCCAGGGCTTCCAGATCGTCTTCGGTCAGCCGGTCCTGCGGGCCATCGCCGTGCTGGTGTTCAGCGCGATGCTCTTCTCCATCGTGCCGGAGGGCCTGGCCGCCGCCTGGGCGACCGAGCGCAGCGGCGGGGCGCTGAGCAACGGCAGCGCCCAGGCGGTCATCATGGCCGCCAACCCGGTCGGCTACATCCTCGGCGGGCTGGCGGTCGGTCGGCTGGTCAGGCCGGCCCGGCGGCTGACCCTGATGCGCCCGCTGGCGGTCCTCGCCCCGCTGGTGCTCGTCCCGGCCCTGTTCGACCCGCCGCCGGTGGTGGTGGCGTTGCTCGCCGCGGCCTGCGGCTTCGCCGTCGCCGGGGTGGTGCCGGCGGCCAACGGGCTGTTCGTCCGCGCCCTGCCGGACGGCTACCGGGCCCGGGCGTTCGGGGTGATGGCCAGCGGCACCCAGATCATCCAGGGCGCCGCGGTGCTGGTCACCGGCCTGCTCGCCGAGCGCTTCGCGGTCCCCGCCGTGGTCGGCGTGTGGAGCGCCGTCGGCGTGGTGCTGATGCTGGCGGCGGCGCTGACCTGGCCGCGCCAGGAGACGGTGGACGCCGCGGTCGCGGCGGCCAGCCGCGCCGACTCGGCGGGCCCGGAGGGCCACCGACCGCACGTTCCGGCCCGTCCGGCCGGCGACCGGGCCCGGCGCCGGCACGCGGTCACCTGACCCGACCGGCGGTGGGCGGCGGCCAGCCCGCGACCGGACCTGGCAGGATGGGTGGGTGACTTCCCCAGGCGAGTCGATGACCCTCTTCGAAGCGGTCGGCGGCGAACCCACCTTCCGCAAGCTGGTGGACGAGTTCTACGCCGGTGTCGCCACCGACCCGTTGCTGCGGCCGATGTATCCCGAGGAGGACCTCGGCCCGGCGGCCGACCGGTTGACCCTCTTCCTCATGCAGTACTGGGGCGGCCCGCACACCTACTCCGAGCAACGCGGCCATCCCCGGCTGCGGATGCGGCACGCGTCGTTCCGGATCGGGGCGGCCGAGCGGGACGCCTGGCTGCACCACATGCGGCGGGCGATGGACCGGCTGGACCTGCCACCGGAGATCGCCGCCGCGTTCTGGGACTACCTGGAGCGGGCCGCGTACTTCATGGTCAACGTGATGGAGGATCCGGCGGCCGGGGCCTGACCGCGCCGGGCCCCGACGTCCCGCCGGTCAGAGCAGCGCGCCCTCGTCGTGCAGCCAGTCGACGAACGTGGTCGCCACCGCGGCGCCGCAGTCGAGCATCTCGACCAGCAGCGCGTCGTGGGTGCCCGCGCCGAGCGGGACCTGGAGTTCCGCGTAGATCGGCAACTGGCCGCGCTCGGTCGGGTCGCCGATGTACGCCTTGCAGAACCGCCGGGTGTGGTTCCACTCGTTGACCACCCGGTAGGCCCGGTCGGCCCAGTCCGGCGGCACCGTCGCGTGCGGCCGGGCCCGCATGACCAGGATCTCGTCCTCCGGCCCCTCCAGGGTGACCAGCACGGCGTGCCGCTCCCACATGGCCAGCAGGTTGCCGTCGCCGTCGGCCAGGTAGCGCACGTCGAGCAGGTCGAGCGCCTCGCAGACCCGGCTGAGCGTGACCGGCGCGACAGTGGCCGGCATGTCGGCGATCACCGACCGCTCGGCGGCCACGTCGTCCGCCGGCTGGCGGGGGGTCGGTGGTCCGACCCGGACGTTCTCCTCCACTGTGATCCCGGTTCGAGTTTCCGGATCGCCGCCGCCGGCGGCGGGACCTGGGCGCCATGACCACCACGGCATCGCTCGCGCACCTCACTCCCCAGCGGATCCAGCCGCCTACGGTGCGTTGGATCCGAGGATGGACGGTACCCGGACAGCCGGGTTGAGGCATCCCCCCAACGGCCGCCCCAAACCGGAAGAACGAATAGGGGTCATCCTTTCGGCCGACCCACGGTCGGCCTCAGCGCGAGTTCCGCGACCTTCCGCGACCAGGTCGCTCCGTACGGTCCCACGAGTCCGACCCATCGGCCGGCCACCCGCACCTGGACGTCGCCGGGGCCGAGAAAGCCCATCCGGACCAGCCCCTGGACCAACCGCTGCGACACCTCCACCGGCGCGTCCGGCGCGTCGTCCGGGGTGACCACCACCGCCACGTGGTCCAGCAGCGCGTCCCGCACCATCCGCTGCCCCACCGCGCGGCCACCCACCCCGTGGGCGACCGCCTCGCGCAGCGTCCCGGCGGCCGCGGTGGCGATCCGGCGAACCTCGTCGGCGGGCAGCGCCTCCACCGCCCGGCTCGCCGCCGGCGGCAGCGCCCAGCGCCACCCGTCGTCCCGGCGCCGGGGCAGCGCGGAGCCGCCCGCCTCCAGTTCGCCGAGCAGCTCGGCGGCGGCCACCGTGACGTCGCCGGGCGCCGAGCCCGCGACGGTACGGACCACCAGCACCTCCCACGGCAGCCGGGCCCAGAGCGCGGTGCGTCCCGCGTCCGGCACCGGCCGGAGCCGGACCAGGGCGCCCCGGTCCAGCCGGACCAGCCGGGCCAGGAAGGCGCCCGCGTCGGCCACCCCGGACAGCCCGTGCCCGACCGCCGGCCCGGCGCCCCCGGTCACGGCGCCGTCCCGGGGGCGTACCGGAGCAGGAAGGCCCGCTCCTCCGGGGAGATCCGGCGCGGTCGCTGCGCGGCCAGGTCGAACGGGACCAGCACCGAACGGGCGGTGCTGGCCAGCACCTCGCCGTCGTACAACTCGTAGGCGACGGTGAACGAGGCGGCCCGCAACTGCTCCACCCAGAGCTCGATCCGGACCGCCGGGGCGGCCTCCGCGGTGGCCCGGCCCAGCGCGTAGTCGACCGGGCGCAGGTAGTCGACCTCGTGCCGGCGGATGACGACCCCGTCGGCGAACGAGCCCACTCCCCAGGCCCTGCCGCCGGCGAACATCATCGCCACCCGGGCCTCCTCGTAGAGGGTGAGGAAGCGGGCGTTGTTGACGTGCCCGTACGCGTCCAGGTCGGACCAGCGCAGCGCGCAGTGGTAGACAAACCGGTCAGCCAAGGGTCAGCACCGGTCAGTCACGGGTGAGCTTGCGGTAGGTCACCCGGTGCGGACGGGCGGCCTCGGCGCCCAGCCGGTCGATCTTGTTCTTCTCGTACGCCTCGAAGTTGCCCTCAAACCAGAACCACCTGGCCGGGTTCTGGTCGTCGCCCTCCCAGGCCAGGATGTGCGTGGCGACCCGGTCCAGGAACATCCGGTCGTGGGAGATGACCACGGCGCAGCCGGGGAACTCCAGCAGCGCGTTCTCCAGGCTGCCGAGCGTCTCGACGTCGAGGTCGTTGGTCGGCTCGTCGAGCAGGATCACGTTGCCGCCGATCTTGAGGGTCAGCGCCAGGTTGAGCCGGTTCCGCTCGCCACCGGAGAGCACCTTGGTCGGCTTCTGCTGGTCCGGCCCCTTGAACCCGAACGCCGCGATGTAGGCCCGCGACGGCATCTCGACCTTGCCCACCATGAGGTGGTCCAGCCCGTCGGAGACGACCTCCCAGACGGTCTTGTCGCCGGCCAGGCCCTGCCGGTTCTGGTCGACGTAGGACAGCGAGACGGTGGGGCCGACCTTGACCTCGCCGGCGGTCGGCTGCTCCAGCCCGACGATGGTCTTGAACAGGGTGGTCTTGCCGACGCCGTTGGGGCCGATGATGCCGACGATGCCGTTGCGCGGCAGCGAGAACGACAGGTTGTCGATCAGCACCCGGTCACCGAACGCCTTGGTCAGGCCGTGCGCCTCGATGACGGTGCTGCCCAGACGCGGGCCCGGCGGGATCTGGATCTCCTCGAAGTCCAGCTTGCGGGTCTGCTCCGCGGCGGTGGCCATCTCCTCGTAGCGGTCGAGGCGGGCCTTGGACTTGGTCTGCCGCGCCTTCGCGTTGGAGCGGACCCACTCCAGCTCCTCGTCGAGGCGCTTCTTCATCTTCGCGTCGCGGCGACCCTCGACCGCCATCCGGGCGGCCTTCTTCTCCAGGTAGGTGGAGTAGTTGCCCTCGTACGGGTAGGTCCGGCCGCGGTCCAGCTCGAGGATCCAGTTGGCCACGTTGTCGAGGAAGTACCGGTCGTGGGTGATCGCGATCACCGTGCCGGCGTACTTGGCAAGGTGCTGCTCCAGCCACTGCACGCTCTCCGCGTCCAGGTGGTTGGTGGGCTCGTCGAGCAGCAGCAGGTCGGGGGCCTCCAGCAGCAGCTTGCACAGCGCCACCCGGCGCCGCTCGCCACCGGAGAGCTGGGTCACGTCGGCGTCCGGCGGCGGGCAGCGCAGCGCGTCCATGGCCAGTTCCAGCTTGGAGTCGATGTCCCACGCGTCGGCGTGGTCCAGCTCCTCCTGGAGCTTGCCCATCTCCTCCATCAGCTCGTCGGAGTAGTCGGTCGCCATCTGCTCGGCGATCTTGTTGAACCGCTCCAGCCGGGCCTTGGTCTCGGCGACCGCCTCCTCGATGTTGCCGAGCACGGTCTTGGCGTCGTTGAGCGGCGGCTCCTGGGCCAGCATGCCGACGGTGTAGCCGGGCATGAGCCGGGCCTCGCCGTTGCTCGGCTGGTCCCAACCTGCCATGATCTTGAGGAGGCTGGACTTACCCGCGCCGTTCGGGCCGACCACACCGATCTTGGCCCCTGGCAGGAAGTTCAGCGTCACGTTGTCGAGCACGACCTTGTCGCCGTGCGCCTTGCGCGCCTTTTCCAGGACGTAGATGAACTGGGCCACGGTGCGGGCTACCTCCGTCGGTTGCGATCGCGAGCTTGTGGGGCGCGGGCGCGGACGGCGAGGTCCGCCCGCCGCCGGCCGGCAGCCGGCCGCGCGCACGCCATCGTCAATCCTGACAGGTACGCCGGGCTGCGCCCACATCGCCCCGCCCGGCGGGCCAGCCGGCGGGCAGAGGCGGGCCCGGTGTCGACAAGATCACGAGGGGGGTTCGGTGGATCTGGAACGGGTAGGTGACTCCGGCACGGGGGAACAGACGCCGCAGCTACGCTCAGTACGCTCATCGCGGTGGACCCGTCAGCACCCGGAGGTGGCCGATCGTGACCGTCCGTAGCTCCTTTGTCGTAGTGGCGAACCGCCTGCCGGTCGACGAGGTGAGCACACCCGAAGGGCGGCAGTGGCGGCGCAGTCCGGGTGGGCTGGTGACCGCGCTGCATCCGGTCCTGGCCGAACACCAGGGCACCTGGGTCGGCTGGGCCGGGGGCACCGGCGCCGCCCCGGAGCCGTTCGACCTGGAGGGGATCCGGCTGCACCCGGTGCCGTTGAGCGCCGAGGAACTCGAGCGCTACTACGAGGGGCAGTCGAACGCGACGATCTGGCCGCTCTACCACGACGCGGTGGAGACGCCGGCCTACAAGCGCCGCTGGCGCGAGGCGTACCGGCTGGTCAACGCGCGGTTCGCGGAGGCCGCCGCGGATGTCGCGGCCGAGGGCGCGACGGTCTGGGTGCAGGACTACCAGCTCCAGCTCGTGCCGGCGATGCTCCGCGAGCTGCGGCCGGACCTGCGGATCGGGTTCTTCCTGCACATCCCGTTCCCGCCGATCGAGCTGTTCATGCAGATGCCGTTCCGCACCGAGATCCTGCGCGGCCTGCTCGGCGCCGACCTGGTCGGCTTCCAGCAGCGGCTGGCCGCGCAGAACTTCGTCCGGTTGGCCCGGCACCTGCTCGGCCTCCGGTACGAGGGGCAGATGATCCAGGTCGACGGGCGGCAGGTGAAGGCCGGCGCGTTCCCCATCTCGATCGACACCAAGGAGATGGAGCGGATGGCCGCCGACCCGGCCATCCAGGCCCGGGCCAAGCAGATCCGCGAGGAACTGGGCAACCCGAAGACGATCGTCCTGGGCGTCGACCGGCTCGACTACACCAAGGGCATCGAACTCCGACTGAAGGCCTTCCGCGAACTCCTCGCTGACGGAAAGTTGACAGTTCCGGACGCGGTTATGGTGCAGGTCGCCACGCCGAGCCGCGAGCGGGTCGAGCACTACCAGGCACTTCGCGTCAAGGTGGAACGCGAGGTTGGTCGGATTAATGGCGAATTTGGACGGGTCGGCGTGCCGGCAGTGCATTATCTGCATCAGTCGTACAGTCGCTCCGAACTCGCCGCGATGTACGTCGCGGCAGACGTGATGATGGTGACCCCGCTGCGAGACGGAATGAATCTGGTGGCCAAGGAGTACGTCGCATCGCGCGCCGACCAGGGCGGCGCGCTCGTGCTCAGTGAGTTCGCCGGCGCCGCCACCGAGCTGCGCCAGGCGTTCCTGTGTAACCCGCACGACCCCGACGCGGTGAAGGACGCGCTGCTGCGCGCCGTGCACGTCGAGAAGCCCGAAGCCCGCCGCCGGATGCGGATCATGCAGCGCCACCTGCGCAGCCACGACGTGGGGCACTGGGCGAAGTCCTTCCTGACCGAACTGGGCGTGCCCGATGCGGAGGCCGCGTGAACTCCCCTGCCCCCACCACCGGGCACGTCGGGATGCTGGACCCCGAGCTGCGCGCCGCCATCGGCCGGATCGCGCGCGTCCCGCAGCTCCTGGTCGCCTGTGACTACGACGGCACCCTCGCGCCGATCGTCGAGGACCCGAGCAAGGCCGTACCGCTGCCCGAGTCGGTGGCCGCGGTCCGCGCCCTCGCGTCGCTGCCGCAGACCAGCGTCGCGGTGGTCTCCGGCCGCGCGCTGCGCGACCTGGCCACGCTCTCCCGGCTGCCCAGCGAGGTCCACCTGGTCGGCAGCCACGGCTCCGAGTTCGACATCGGCTTCGTGGAGCGGCTCACCCCCGAGCTGATCGCGGTCCGCGCCCGGCTCCGCGCCGAGCTGCGCGAGATCGCCGCCGCGCACCCGGGCATCCGGCTGGAACGCAAGCCGGCCAGCGTGGCCGTACACACCCGGGGGGTCGACCCGCAGGTCGCCGCGGCGGCCGTCGAGGCCGTCCGCAACGGCCCGGCCACCTGGGAGGACGTCACCGTCACCCAGGGCAAGGAGGTCATCGAGCTGTCGGTGGTGGCCACCCACAAGGGCACCGCCGTCGACCAGCTCCGCACCCAGCTCGCGGCGAGCGCGGTGCTCTTCATCGGCGACGACGTCACCGACGAGAACGCCTTCGGCAACCTGCACGGGCCGGACGTCGGCATCAAGATCGGCCCGGGCGAGACCCGGGCCGACTACCGGGTGGCCGAGCCGATCGAGGCGGCCCGGGCGCTCGGCCTGCTGCTGGAGACCCGGCGGCACTGGCTCTTCGGCGAGCGGGCGGTGCCGATCGAGCGGCACTCGATGCTGGCCAACGGGCGGACCGTCGCGCTGGTCACCCCGGCCGCCAAGGTCACCTGGCTGTGCCACCCGAAGCCCGACTCCGCGGCGATCTTCGCCGACCTGGTCGGCGGCAGCCCGGCCGGGCACTTCACCGTGGGCCCCGAGCGCGCCGGCATCCCGCTCGGCCAGCGCTACCGCAGCAACACCATGACGGTGGAGACCCGCTGGTCCGGGCTGACCGTGACGGACTGGCTGGACCTGCCCGCGCGGGAGACCACCCCGGACGGCCCGGCCGTCGTCACCGGCGACTCGACGCTGGTCCGGGTGCTCAGCGGCACCGGCCGGGTCCGGGTCGAGTTCGCCCCGCGGCCGGAGTTCGGCCAGGTGGCCGTGCAGCTCCAGCCGCTCGACGACGGGCTGCTGGTGCTCGGCTCCAACGAACCGGCCGCCCTTTACTCCCCCGGCGTCGAGTGGGAGGTCACCAACGACGGCGGGTACGAGTCCGCCAAGGCCGTGGTGGATCTCGCCGCGGCCGGCGGCCAGGTCGTGCTGGAGCTGCGCTTCGGCACGCACAGCCTGGAGCACCACCGGGTGCCGATCCACGAGCGGCAGGCCGCCGCCGAGCAGCCCTGGAAGGACTGGGTCGGCACGCTGCGGCTGCCGACCACCGCCCGGGACCTGGTGGCCCGCAGCGCGCTCACCCTGCGCGGGCTCTGCCACGAGCCGACCGGCTCGATCCTCGCCGCCGCGACCACCTCGCTCCCCGAGGAACTGGGCGGGGTCCGCAACTGGGACTACCGCTACTGCTGGCTGCGGGACGCCGCGATGACCGCCCGGGCGCTGGTCGACCTCGGCTCCACCGAGGAGGCGGAGGGCCTGCTCCGCTGGATCGACGGCGTGATCGACCGCACCGGCGGGCACCCGGAGCGGCTGCACCCGCTCTACACCGTCGACGGCTACGAGCTCGGCGCCGAGGCGGTCATCGACACCCTGCCCGGGTACGCCGGCTCCCGGCCGGTCCGGGTCGGCAACCTGGCCAACCACCAGCTCCAGCTCGACGTGTTCGGCCCGGTCGCCGACCTGATCGCCGCGGTGGCCGACGCCCGGGGCTCGGTCCGGGAGGACGAGTGGCGGGTGCTGGAGAACATGGTCGAGGCGGTCCGCCGCCGCTGGCACGAGCCCGACCACGGCATCTGGGAGGCCCGGCTGCCGCCCCGGCACCACGTCTTCTCCAAGGTGATGCTCTGGATGACCGTGGACCGGGCGCTGCACGTGGTACGCCAGCACGGTGGCGAGGACCGGCCGGACTGGGTGGAGCTGCGCGACCGGATCGCCGACAACGTGCTGGAGCACGGCTGGCACCCGGAGGCGGAGGCCTACAGCGTCGCCTACGGGTACGAGGAGATGGACGCCTCGTCGCTCTGGATCGGCATCTCCGGCCTGCTCGCCGGCGACGACCCGCGCTTCCTCTCCACGGTGCTGAAGATCGAGGCGGAGCTGCGCAGCGGCCCGGTCGTCTACCGCTACCACTGGGACGACGGCCTGCCCGGCCGGGAGGGCGGCTTCCACATCTGCACGGCGTGGCTGATCGAGGCGTACCTGCGCACCGGCCGGCGCAGTGACGCCGAGGAGCTGTTCACCCAGATGATCGACACGGCGGGCCCCACCGGGCTGCTCCCCGAGCAGTACGACCCGCTCGCCGAACGCGGCCTGGGCAACCACCCCCAGGCGTACAGCCACCTGGGCCTGATCCGCTGCGCCCTGATGCTCGACAACATGCTCAAGCAGTAACCCTCAGCGGCGGCCGCCCGCGCCGTTGCGCATGAAGTTGTGGTCACCCGCACCGCCGCGGCGTGACCACAACTTCATGATCAGCCCTCGGCGTCCTCCGCCGGGGCGGCGCCGGCCGGTGGGGTGAGGGCGTGGACGACGTCGCCGATGACCACGATGGCCGGTGGGCGGAGGGCGGCGGCGGCCACGTCGGCGGCCACCGCGCCCAGCGTGGAGCGCAGGGTCCGCTGGCCGCTGGTGGTGCCCTCCTGGATCACCGCGGCCGGGGTCCGCGCCGGCCTGCCGTGCGCCACGAGGGTGGCGCTGATCGCGGCGAGGTTCTTCAGGCCCATCAGGATCACCAGGGTGCCGCGCAGGCCGGCCAGCGCGTCCCAGCGGACCAGCGAGGCCGGCGAGTCGGGCGCGACGTGTCCGGAGACCACGGTGAACTCGTGCGCCACCGCCCGGTGGGTGACCGGCACACCGGCCACCGCGGGCACCGCGACCGCGCTGGTCACCCCGGGCACCACGGTCACCGGCACGCCCGCCGCGGCGCAGGCCAGCAGCTCCTCGCCGCCCCGACCGAAGACGTACGGGTCGCCGCCCTTGAGCCGTACCACGACCTTCCCGGCCAGGGCCCGGTCGACCAGGATCCGGTTGATCTCCTCCTGGGCGCGGGACGGCCCGTACGGGATCTTGGAGGCGTCGACCAGCTCGACGTCCGGGCGCAGCTCGTCCAGGAGCAGCCCGGGGACCAGCCGGTCGGCGACCACCACGTCGGCCTCGGTGAGCAGCCGCCAACCCTTCAGGGTGATCAGCTCGGGGTCGCCGGGCCCGGCACCGACCAGCGCCACCCGACCTCCGGCCGTCCCGGCCGGCACGGCCGAACCACCAGGGACGGCCGGATCATCAGGCGCGGCCAGGTCACCCGGCGCGGCCGAGCCACCCGGCGCAGCAGGGCCACCCGGCGCGGCAGGGCCACCGGGCGCGGCCGGGAGCCCACTCCGGGCCGCGAGTAGCTCGCGGACCGCGTCGCGGACGGCCATCGCGCGGCGCGGGTCGCCGCCGCCCAGCACGGCCACGGTGACCGGGCCGTGCCGGGTCACCGCCGGGGTCCACGCGGAGGCCGCCGCCCGGTCGTCGGCGCGGACGCAGAAGACCCGGCGTTCGGCGGCGGCGGCGCTGACCGCCGCCGCGGCCATCCGGTCGTCGATGGCCACCTGGACCAGCCAGGCGCCGTCCAGGTCCTCGGGGACGAACCGGCGCGCCGCCCAGTGCAGCCGGCCGGCGTCGGCGTGCGCCCGCAGCGCCGGGGTCAGCTCGGGGGCGACCAGCAGGACGTCCGCGCCGGCGTCGAGCAGCGCCGGCACCCGCCGGGTGGCCACCGCTCCCCCGCCCACCACGACCACCCGGCGGCCGGCCAGCCGCAGCCCGAGGGGGTACGGGTTGCCGGCACCGCCCGGCGTACTCACGCCGCCGCCTCGGGCGAGGCGGGGTGCGGTCGCGGGGCCACGCCGTGGGCCGCCCGCGACCAGCCTGCTGCCCCGCTCACTTCTCGGCCACCCCGGCCGAGTCGAAGGTGGCCACCTCGTGCAGCACCCGGACCGCCCCGGTCACCACCGGCAGCGCGAGCAGCGCGCCGGTGCCCTCGCCGAGACGCAGCCCGAGGTCGACCAGGGGTTCGAGGTCGAGGTGCCGCAGCGCCACGGTGGCACCCGGCTCGGCGGACCGGTGGCCGGCGATCATCGCGCCGACCGCGTCCGGGGCGAAGGCGGCGGCGGCGAGCGCGGCGCTGACCGCGATCACCCCGTCCAGCAGCACCGGCACCCGGCGGGCGGCGGCACCGAGGATCAGCCCGGCCAGCGCCGCGTGCTCCAGCCCGCCGACGGCGGCCAGCACGCCCAGCGGGTCGGTCGGGTCGGGGGCGTGCCGTGCCAGCGCCGCCCGCACCACGCCGACCTTCCGGGCGTACGTCTCGTCGTCCACCCCGGTGCCGCGCCCGGTGACCTCGGCCGGGTCGGCGCCGGTGAACGCGGCGACCAGCGCGGCGGCCGGGGTGGTGTTGCCGATGCCCATGTCGCCGGTGAGCAGGATGCCCGCCCCGGCGTCGACCAGGTCCCCGGCGACCCGGATGCCGATCTCCACCGCGGCCCGGGCCTCGTCCCGGGTGAGCGCGGCGGTGCCGGTCATGTCCCGGGTGCCGGTCCGGACGTTCGCCGCCACCAGCCGGGGGCCGGCGGCACCCGGGGCGGCCGGGTCCACCGGCAGCGGGGTGGCCACCCCGACGTCGACCACGGTGACCGAGGCGCCGGCCTGCCGGGCGAACGCGTTGACCACCGCGCCGCCGGCCAGGAAGTTGCCGATCATCTGGGCGGTGACCTCCTGCGGCCACGGGGTGACGCGCTGGGCGTGCACGCCGTGATCACCGGCGAAGATCGCCACCGCGGCCGGCTCGGGCAGCGGCGGCGGGCAGTTGCCGGCCAGCCCGGCGAGGCGGACCGACAGGGGCTCCAGGGCGCCCAGCGAGCCGGCCGGCTTGGTGAGCCGTCCCTGTAGTTCCCGCGCCGCCGCCATGGCGGCCTCGTCCAGCGGTCGGACCGCCGCGACGGTGGATTCCAGCATCATGCCTCCAGGATCTCGGCCAGCACGTCGATGAACGCGTCGGTCGTCGCCGGATCGCGCACCGCGATCCGTAGCCAGTCCGGGCCCAGCCCGGGAAAGGTGTCGCCCCGGCGGACCGCCCAGCCACGCTCGCGCAGCCGCTCCCGGACCTGGTCGGCGCCGGGCCGGTGGACCAGGACGAAGGCGCTGGCCGGGCGGCCCGCGACGCGTACGCCGGGCAGGGCGGAGAGGCGCGCCACCAGGTGCTCGCGGTCGGCGGCGAGCCCGGCGGCGATGGCGCGCTCGGCCGCGACCGCGGCCGGGGAGGCGCAGGCGGTGGCGGCGGCGAGCGCCGGGGTGGAGACCGCCCAGAGCGGCTGGGCGGCGGCGAGCCGGTCGAGCAGCGCCGCCTCGCCGAGCAGGTAGCCGACGCGCAGCCCGGCCAGCCCCCAGGTCTTGGTGAGGCTGCGCACCACCAGGAGACCGGGCAGGTCCCGGCGGTCGGCGAGGGACTCGGGCTCGCCCTCGACGCCGGGGGCCAGGGTGGTGTCGGCGAACGCCTCGTCGACGACCAGCGTCCGGCCGGGTCGGGCCAGTTCGGCGAGCGCGCCGGCCGGGTGCAGCACGGAGGTCGGGTTGGTGGGGTTGCCGACGATCACCAGATCGGCGTCGGCGGGCACCCGGGCCGGGTCGAGGCGGAAGTCCTCGGCCGGGTCGAGCAGCACCCGCTCGACGGCGTGCCCGGCGGCGCGCAGGGCGGCCTCCGGCTCGGTGAACTGCGGGTGCACCACCACCGGCCGGCGGGCGTCGCGCAGCGCCCGGGCGATCAGCACGAAGCCCTCGGCCGCGCCGGCGGTGAGGAGCACCTCCTCCGGGGGGCGCCGGTGCCGGGCGGCGACGGCGGCGCGGGCCGGCGCCGGGTCGGGGTACGCGGCCAGCCCGCCCAGCGCGGCGACCAGCGGGTCGGCCAGCCAGTCGGGCATCGGGGCGCGGCGCACGTTGACCGCCAGGTCCACCAGGCCCGGGGTGGCCTCGGCGTCCCCGTGGTGGCCGAGGTCCGGCTCGACGGCTGCCGGTCGCGGCGCGCCGCGCTGGGGTTGCCGTACGTCCGGCCCGGCTTCGGTCGTTCCGGTCAGCTGAGCACGCATGTCCGCGATCCTGCCGGGAAGGCGACGCCCGGGACAGCAGGTCCCGGCGTGGGCCGCGTCACCACCGCGCCACCCGGTCGCCCGTTTATGAATTCTTCTCATTTCTGAATCGGAAATGTCATAGCTTGACCCTGTGAGCAACCGACCCCTTGCCTCCGCCGGTCGTGCCATTCCTCTCCTCCGCGCCGGGCTGATCGCCGGCATCGTGGTCGCCGCCGCGGCGTACCCACTCGCCGCCGTCACCGGCCTCGGCGCCAAGGCCACCGCGCACGCCGTGCAGCAGAAGACGGACATCCTGAAGACCGCGCTGCCCGCCGAGACGTCCTACGTCTACGCGCCGGACGGCAAGACCGTGCTGACCATGTTCTACGAGGAGTACCGGCAGTACACCAAGATCGAGGACATGTCGCCGAACATCCAGCAGGCGATCGTGGCCGCCGAGGACAACCGCTTCTACCAGCACCACGGCGTCGACCCGAAGGGCGTCGCCCGCGCCTTCGTCTCCAACGCCCGCTCCGGCGGGGTCTCCCAGGGCGCCTCCACCATCACCATGCAGTACGTCCGGATGGCCCTGCGGGACAGCGCCAAGACGCCGAAGGAGGTCCAGGAGGCCACCCAGCAGACCAGCCTGCGCAAGGTCAAGGAAATGCGGATGGCGCTGGACATCGAGAAGCACCTGACCAAGGAGCAGATCCTCGAGCGCTACCTCAACTCGGCCTACTTCGGCCACCGGGCGTACGGCATCTACGCGGCCTCGCAGATCTTCTTCTCCAAGACCCCGGCCACCCTCAGCCCGGTCGAGGCGGCCACCCTCGCCGGCCTGGTCAAGTCGCCCTCGGAGTACGACCCGATCACCTCGGACCAGAAGGACGCCACCGCCCGGCGCAACTATGTGCTCGACAACATGGCCCGCCTCGGCTACCTGTCGCCCAACGCCGCCACCGCGGCCAAGGCCGAACCGATCCGGCTCAAGCTCACCGACCCGCCGAACGACTGCGCCTCGATCGACGACAAGTACCGCACCTGGGGCTTCTACTGCGACTACCTGAAGAACTGGTGGAGCGCCCAGCCGGCGTTCGGCGAGAACCGGCTGGAACGGATGGACAAGCTACGCCGCGGCGGCTACCGGATCGTGCTGGCCCTCGACCCGAAGATCCAGGCGGCGGCCGAGAAGAACGTGGGCGCCAAGGACAACACCGGCAGCCCCTTCGCCAACGGCGTGGTGGTCGCCGAACCGGGCACCGGGCGGATCAAGGCGATGTCGGTGAACCGCACCTACTCGCTGGACCTCAGCCAGAACGGGCCCAGCTCCAACCCCGAGGCCGGCCCCAAGGTCAAGGCCAACTATCCGAACACGGTCGCGCCACTGCTCGGCGGCGGCACCCTCCCGGGCTATCAGGCGGGATCGACGTTCAAGATGTTCCCGATGCTCGCCGCGCTCAACGCCGGCATGCCACTGTCCACCGCGTTCGACTCGCCGTACCGGTACAAGTCCGCCGTGTACGACGGCTGGGCCCCGTCCAACGCCAGCGGCGCGATGACCGGCCGGCAGACCATGTGGTCCGGCTTCGGCAAGTCGGTCAACACGTACTTCGTGCAGCTCGAGGAGAAGGTCGGCGCGGACACGGGCGTACGCCTCGCCGAACAGCTCGGCCTGCGCTGGCGTACCGACGTGGACCGGGACCAGGCGTCACCGGGCAAGGCGAAGAAGTGGGGCGCGTTCACCCTGGGCGTCTCCGACGCCACCCCGCTGGAGATGGCCAACGCGTACGCGGCCGTGGCCGCCGACGGGCGGTACTGCGAGGCGATCCCGGTGAACTCGATCATGAACCGGGACGGCACGCCGGCCACGTACACCACCCCGGGCGGGGTGCAGCGCGAGGTCGCCAAGCCGCGCTGCCGGCAGGTGGTCAGCGCGGACGCGGCCCGGGCGGCCACCGACGCGGCCCGCTGCCCGACCGGTGACACCCCGGCCAAGGGCAGCTGCGGCGGCTGGTCGACCGCGGACAGCGTCCGGGGCACGGTCGGCCGGCCGGTCGCCGGCAAGACGGGTACCACCGACAGCACCCGGTCCGCCTGGTTCGTCGGCTACACCCCGGAACTGGCCGCGGCGAGCTTCATCGCCGACCCGGACAACCCGTTCAACGCCGTCGGCGACGGCCAGTCCCAGATCCCGGTGAACGCGGTCGCGATGACCCTGCGGGACGCCCTGAAGGGCCAACCCACCCGCCAGTTCACCCCGCCGTCGGACCAGATCGTCGGCTGACCCACCCTGGACCGCCCGGGGGTGCGCCCGGGTTAGTGGATCAAGAGGTTTGCGCGCGGGATCACCCGATACCCGCGGGCAGACCTCTTGATCAACTCTTGCGGACCGTCAGCGCAGGTCGGCCGCGACGAACGACCACAGTTCCAGGTCGACCCGGGCGCCCCGGACGAAGCCGGCGTTGCGCAGCAACCCCTCGTAGCTGAAGCCGGCCTTCTCCGCCACCCGCCGGGAGGCCACGTTCCCCGGCGCCACCCGCAGCTCCACCCGCTGGAAGCCGTGCTCCAGGATCAACGCGATGGCCAGCGCGTCCACCGCCTCGGCGGCCAGGCCGTAGCCACGGGCGTCCGGGGCGATCGCGTACGACACCTCGGTGAGCCGGGCGCCCCAGTCGGTGCGCCGGGTCCACAGGCAGCCGACCACCCGCTGGTCCTCCCGGCGGAGCACCCCGTAGTGGTCGCCCTCCCCGCTGTCCCGCCGCTGCCGGGCCAGCTCGGTGCACCAGGCCCGGCCGTCGATCTGCCCGGACGACTCGGCCAGCGGCAGCCACCGCTGGGTCTGCCGGTCGGCGAAGACCGCGTCGACCGCGTCGGCGTCGGCCGCCGCCAGCGGGCGGACCTCGGTGCGCGGGGTGGAGACGGTCAGCGCCGGGAAGCGGCGCACGGCGACCTGCCCGATCACGCCGTGGCCTCCGCCGGAACCAGGGCCGCCGCGACCAGCCGGGCCGCGATCTCCGGGTACGCGGCCCAGTGCGGCACGAGCTGCGAGGCGTGCACGCCCCGCCAGACGAAGCCCTCCGGCGAGCCACCCTCCCAGCTCCACGCGGCCCGCTCGCCGGCCCGCGGGGTGAGCACCGCGGCGTGCTGCTTGTGCCCGACCACGGTGGCCCCGGCCGGCGCCACCACGCTGTCGGTGCGCGCGGTCGCCGCCCGGTAGCCGATCACCAGGCCGTCCCGGCTGGCGCCCACCGCGTCCAGCACCCCGCACATCGGCAACCCGTCCAGCTCCCGAGCCAGCCAGAGCAGGCCGGCGCCCTCGGCGATCACCGGCCGGCCGGTACGCGCCAGCTCGGCCACGGCAATGCAGAGCCGGCGGTTGGCGGAGAGCCGTTCCGCGTACGTCTCGGGGAGGCCGCCGCCGACGACCAGCGCGCGGGTCCCGGCGGGCAGGGCCTCGTCGCGCAGCGGGTCGACGATGACCACCTCGGCGCCCGCGGCGCGCAGCAGCTCGGCGGTCTCCGGATGGCTGTAGCTGCCGCCCGGGCCGCCGGCCAGCGCCACCACCGGCCGCTCCCCGGCCGGCGCTGCTCGGCCGGACGTCGTCCCGCCGGGCACGGTTCCGGTGTCGGCGGCTGCGGTCGGCGCGGCTCCGTCGGGCGTCATTCCGCCCGGCGCGGCTCCGTTGGAGGCGGCTCCGTCGGGCGTCGTTCCGCCCGGCGCGGCTCCGTCGGCGGCGGCTGCGGTCGGCGCGGCTCCGCCCGGCGCCGTTCCGCCGGGCGCGGCTCCGTTGGACGCCGCTCCGGCGGGCGGGGACCCATCAGACGCGGCTCCGGCGGGCGGGGCTCCGTTGGACGCGGCTCCGGTCGGCTGCGGCGACCACGGCGTGACGGTCAGCTCCGGGGCCGAGCCGGCCAGCGCCAGCAGCCGGTCCAGGTCGACGGTGGCGGTGACCGCCTCGCCGAGCCGGCGCACCGCGCGTTCCGCCTCGGGGTCCCGCTGGACGACCGGGACCATGCCGTGCCGCCGGGCGGGCAGCACCGGGGGCAGCTCGTGGCGGCGCAGCGCGCCGTAGACCGGCACGCCGACGTCGTCGAGCGCCTCGCGCAGCATCGCCTCGTGCCGGGGCGACGCCACCCGGTTGAGGATCACCCCGCCCAGCCACAGCTGCTCGTCGTACGCCCGGAAGCCGTGCACCAGGGCGGCCACCGACTGGCCCATCGCGGCCACGTCCACCACCAGCACCACCGGGCTGCGCAGCGCGGTGGCCACGGCGGCGGTGGACTCGGTCTCGGGGTGACCGGAGATCGAGTCGTAGAGCCCCATGGTGCCCTGCACCAGCGCGAACCCCGCCCCGCTCGCGCCGTGCGCGAAGAGCGGCGCGATCCGCTCGGGGCCGACCAGCCGCGGGTCCAGCACCCGCCCCGGACGACCGGCCGCCAGCCCCAGGTAGGCCGCGTCCACCTGATCCGGCCCGATCTTGAAGCCGGCCACGTCCAGTCCGCGGTCGGCGAGGGCGGCGAGCAGGCCGAGCGAGAGGGCTCCGGTGCCGTGCCCCGAGGAGGGGGCACTCAGCACCACGCGCGGCACGACGGTCATCATCGACTCCTGGTCCGGGTGGTTTCCGCCCGCGTGACCATACCCGCCCGAGCCGACACGTGGCGGCCGCCGGCCGGCCCGATTCGGGCCGGCGCAGCTCAGTGGCGCCGCTCATACGGGTAGCCTTGGCCAACGTGTACCGGTTCCTGCTGACCCCGCGCTGGCTTGGCTATCTCGCGCTGACCCTGGTCGCCGCCGCGGTGATGGTGTTCCTCGGCAACTGGCAGCTGGACCGCTACCGGGGCCGCACGGCGGTCAACGAACGGATCGACGCGGGCGCCACGATGAGCCCGGCCCCGCTGCACGACGCCCTGCCCGCCCCCACCGGTGGGCCCGGCAGCACCGGCCCGGCCCCCGCCGAGCGGGTCACCTGGACCAAGGTGACCGCCACCGGCCGGTACGACACCGCCAACGTGGTCCTGGTCCGCGGCCGGACCGTCGACAACAAGGTGGGCTTCGAGGTGCTCACCCCGCTGGTCCTCGCCGACGGCACGGCGGTGCTGGTCGACCGGGGCTGGATCCCAACGGCCCCCGGTGCCGGCGCCACCGCCCAGCCGTCGGTGCCGGCCGCGCCGGCCGGCGACGTGACGCTCACCGGCCGGGTGGTGCCCAGCGAGAGCGGCGGCACCGTCGGCCGGCGCGACGGCAAGCTGGAGACCCGGCGGATCAGCGTGGCGCGGATCGCGAAGCAGCTGCCCTACCCGGTGGCCGGCGGCTACGTCCTGCTCGACGAGCAGACGCCGGCCGCCGACCCGGCCTTCCAGGCGGTCCCGATCGGGCACACCAACAACTGGCAGAACTTCGGCTACGTGGTCCAGTGGTGGATCTTCGCGGCCATGAGCCTGGTCGGCTACGGCTGGGTGGCCCGGCGCGAGGCCCGCCGGCTGGCCGGCCTCGACGGCCCGCGCCAGCCCGTCGACCGGGCCGCCGAACCGACCCCCGCCTGACGGCCCCGCACCTGCCCCGGCCGGCCCCTCGACCACCCCGCCCCGGTCGACCCCGCGCCAGTCCCGGCCGGCCCCTCGACCACCCGTCCCGGCCCGCCGCGATCGTCCGTCCCGACCGACCCCGAACACCCGTCCCGGCCGGTCCCGGGGATCAGCCGACCCGGCCGGCGTGGATGGCCCGGACCGCGTCGATCGTGTCCGCCTCGGCGGCGGTCTTGTCGTGCCGGTAGCGCACCACCCGGGCGAAGCGCAGCGCCATCCCACCCGGGTAGCGGCTGCTCGTCTGCACCCCGTCGAAGGCGATCTCGACCACCTGCTCCGGCCGGACCCGGACCACCCAGTCGCCCTTCTCGACCGCCAGGTCGAGGAAGCGCTCGGTCTGCCAGCGCAGCAACTCGTCGGTGAGCCCCTTGAACGTCTTGCCGAGCATGACGAACTCGCCGGTGTGCGGATCCCGCGCGCCCAGGTGCAGGTTGGACAGCCAGCCCTGCCGGCGGCCGCTGCCCCACTCCACCGCCAGCACCACGAGGTCCAGGGTGTGCCGGGGCTTCACCTTCACCCAGGCGGTGCCGCGCCGCCCGGCGTCGTACGGGGCGGCCGGGTCCTTGACCACCACCCCCTCCTGGCCGGCGTCGATCGCCGCGGCGAAGGCGGCGCCGGCCTGCTCCGGGCCGTCCACCTCCAGCCGGCCCACCAGCAGGGTCGGGTCGACCGCGCCGGCCAGCGCCGCCCACCGCTCCCGGCCGGGCAGGTCGATCAGGTCGGCACCGTCCAGGTGCAGCAGGTCGAAGAAGTACGGCGTGAGCACCGTGTCGCCGGTGCGCTCGGCGGCGGCGAGCACCGCGGGCGCCACCGGGGTGCGGCCGGTGGTGCTGGGCGTGGTGCGCCGGGCGGCCCGGCTGGACGTCTCCTGGAACGGCAGCGGCCGCCCCTCGGCGTCGAGCCCGATCGCCTCGCCGTCGAGCACCAGCTCCCGCGCGGGCAGCGCGCGCACGGCGGCCACCACCTCGGGCAGCCGGGTGGTGATCTCGTCGAGGCTGCGGGTGAACACGGCGATGTCCTGCCCGGACCGGTGCACCTGGATGCGGATGCCGTCGAGCTTGACGTCGACCACCGCCGGGGTGCCGGTGGCGGTCAGCGCCTCGTCCACGGTCGGCGCGCTCTGCGCCAGCATCGGTGCCAGCGGGCGGCCCACCTGGAGCCCGAACCCGGCCAGCGCCGCGGCGCCGCCGGAGAGCGCCGCGACCGCCACCGCGCGCAGGTCGCCGGCGAGCAGCAGGGCCCGGCGTACGGCGGTCAGCGGCACCTCGGCGGCCCGGGCCACCGCGTCGGCGAGCAGCCCGGCCTGGGCGCCCTGCCGCAGCTCGCCGCTGAACAGGCCGACCAGCATCCGCTGCTCGTCGGCGGTGGCCGCGGCGAAGAGACGGCCGACCAGCTCGCGCCGGCGGGCCTGCGAGCCGGCGCCCCGGACCGCGGCGAGCTCCGCGACGGCCGCGTCCACCGCGGCCACGGTCAGGGTCGGCTCGGCGGCCGGTGGCGGCAGGTCGCGCAACCCGGCCCAGCCCACCCCGGTCTGTCGTTGGCGCAGCTCACCGGCGAGGTAGCCGGCGCCGGCCGGGACCTCGTCGGGGTCGAGCGAGCGCAACGCCGCGGCGAGCAGCTCCACCTTGGCCCGCCGGCCGCTGGTGGCGCCCACCGCGGCGGAGGTCGCCGCCAGGTCGAGGAACCGCACGTCCCTCATCCTGCCAGCCACCACCGACACGGCGGGCTCTCCCCGGCCGGGCGACGGGTCCCGAAACGCCGCCCGACCGGAGCCACCGCCGACAGGGCCGCCGCCCCCGGACCGGTACGCCCCCGGGCCGGCCCGTGCGGCTCAGGCCGAGACCGGCTCCTCGATCCGCAGACCCCGGCCGCGCACCTCCTCGGCGATCCGGCTGAGCAGCCCGTCGAGCGCGACCAGCGCGGCCGACAGGTCGCCGAGCTGTGCCTTGAGCGTGTCCTCGGGCCACGCGGAGACATCGACGTCCCCCAGAGCGCTGACGGCGGCCTGCAGCCGCGCCATCTCGTCATTCGTACGCATGTACGAGAGGCTATAACACCCCGTCGCCCGACACACCGCAAACTCCGACATCGAGCGCGAAGTTACGGTTCCGACACCTCAGGGCCGATTTCGCGCCCCCCCGTGGCCCGCCGGCCAGCCGTTCCGGACTACCGGCCCGCGCCCGCCTCGGCGACCTTGGCCAGCAGCAGCGCCTCGGCCAGGCAGACCCGCGCGAACTCGCCCAGGTGCAGGCTCTCGTTCGGGCCGTGGGCCCGGGCGTGCGGGTCCTCCACCCCGGTCACCAGGATCGCCGCCTGCGGGAACATCTCCTGGAAGGTGGCGATGAACGGGATCGAGCCGCCGACGCCGATGTCCACCGGGTCGGTGCCGTCCCAGGCGCCCCGGAACGCCGCCCGTGCCGCGTCGAACATCGGGCCGGTGGCGTCGATGACGCACGGTGCGCCGTCGTGCTCGAAGGTCACGCTGACCCGCGCGCCCCACGGGGCGTGCCGCTCCAGGTGGGCGGTGAGCGCCGCGTACGCCTTCTTCGGGTCGTCGCCCGGCGCCAGCCGTACGCTCAGCTTCGCCTTGGCCGACGGGACCAGCGCGTTCGGCGCCTCCCCGGTCGCCGGCGCGTCCACGCCGAGGATGGCCAGCGCCGGCTTCGTCCAGAGCCGGTCGGTGATCCGGCCGGTGCCGAAGAGCTGCACGCCGTCGGCCAGGCCGGCCTCGGCGCGGAACCGCTCCTCCGGGTAGTCGACGGCGGCGCCCTCCCGGCCCACCAGGCCCGCCACGGTCACGTTCCCGGCCTCGTCGTGCAGCGTGCCGAGCAGCTTGACCAGCGCGGTCAGCGCATCCGGGACGGCGCCGCCGAACATCCCGCTGTGCACCGCGTGGTCGAGGGTGCGTACCTCGACGAAGCAGTTGACGATGCCGCGCAGCGAGGTGGTCAGCGCGGGCACGCCGACGTCCCAGTTGGCGGAGTCGGCGATCACGATCACGTCCGAGGCCAGCTCGTCGCGGTGCTCGGCGAGCAGCCGCTCCAGCGAGTCCGAGCCGTACTCCTCCTCGCCCTCGATGAAGAGCACCACCCCGACCGGGAGCCGGTCGCCGAACGCGCGCAGGGCGGCGACGTGCGCCATGATGCCCGCCTTGTCGTCGGCGGCGCCCCGCCCGTAGAGGCGGCCGTCCCGCTCGACCGGCTCGAACGGGTCCGACTCCCACAGCGCGCGGTCGCCGACCGGCTGGACGTCGTGGTGGGCGTACATCAGCACGGTGGGCGCGCCGGGCGGGGCCGGCTTCGTTCCGATCACCGCCGGCTGGCCACCGGAGCGCACGATCTTCGTGTCGAGGCCGCAGCCGCGCAGCAGCTCGGCCACCGCCTCGGCGGAACGCTCGACGTGCGAGTGGTCGAAGCCCTCGAAGGCGATGCCCGGGATGCGGACGAGGCGTTCGAGGTCGGCACGGACTCCGGGCAGTTCACGCTCGACGGCGGCCCGCACCTCGGACTCGGAGATGATCGGTGTGGTCATGACCGGCATCGTATGCCGGCCTTACCGAGGCCACCCCCCGAGCCCGCCGGCCGATGCCGCCGGCGCGCACCGGCGAACGTAGTAGCGGGCCGGGTCGTGCGGCAGGTCGGGGGCGCCGTCGACCACGACGTCCGCCGCCGGTTCGGTGCCGTCGGCCGCGAAGTGCGCCCGCTCCCCCGCGTGCCAGCGGCGCAGCTCGGGCAGGATCTCCGCGCCGTCGCGGACGAGGGCGCGGGCCAGCCGCAGCCCGGCCGGCGCGGTGACGAAGACCGACAGGGTCAGCTCCGGCCGCACCTGGGCCCGCGCGGCGCTCACCCCCTCCACGATCAGCACCGGCCCGGCCGGGACCGGCACCGGCCGGTCCAGGAAGGTGCGGCGCACCCAGCTGTACCGGCGGTAGCCGCCGGGCCGGCCGGCGCGGACCGGCGCGAGCACCCACTCCTCCAGCCGGGGCCAGAAGGTGAGCTGGTCGTCCCAGCCGTCGAGCAGGTCGTCGGTGCGGACCACCGGCGGCCGCCCACCGCCGGGCAGGGCGGCGACGGCGTCCGCGAGGCGGGTCGCGAAGACGCTCTTGCCCGCGCCGCTCGGCCCGTCGACCGCCACCAGGCGGGTACGCCCCAACCGCGCCGGCCCGGCCAGCACCCGCCGGGCCAACCCGGCGTACGCCTCGACCACCGCGACCGTCACCCGGCCGAGGCTAGCCGCCGGGCCGCGTACGCCCGGGGCGTCCCCCGTCCGCTGGATCCTGCGGTGGCGCAGCCCGTTCCCCGGGCGGGGCCGCGTCGCCGGCGTCATCATCGGGTGGTGCTCCATGACGTGATGTGTCCGGGCGTCGACGCCCTGCTGGAACAGGCCCGGGCCGGGCTCCGCCGGCTCACCCCGCACCAGACCGTCGAGGCGGTCCGCAACGGGGCGCTGCTGGTCGACACGCGAACCGAGACGCAGCGCCGCGAGCAGGGCGAGCTGCCGGGCGCGATCGTCATCGACCGGACGGTGCTCGAGTGGCGGCTGGACCCGGCGAGTGACTGGCGGATCCCCGAGGCCACCGGTTACGACCGGGAGATCGTGTTGGTCTGCCGGCAGGGCTACAGCTCCAGCCTGGCCGCCGCCAGCCTGCAGACGCTCGGCCTGCGCCGGGCCACCGACATGATCGGTGGCGTGCAGGGTTGGCGGGAGGCCGGCCTGCCGATGTCCGACCGCCCGGCCGACGTGCGCTACTGAGGACGCGCCGGGGCCGGCTGCCGAGGTGTGGCGGGCGCGATGAAGCTGGCCGGCGAGCGTCGGTGGGGCCGCGCGGACCGGAGCACGCCTCGCTGCCGCGAACTAGTGGGGTGCGCCGGGCGGGATGAACGGCAGGCCCGGCGGCGGGCCGGCCTCGATCAGCCGCCACAGCGCGTCGGTGTCGAGATGCTCCTCGACCAGGTCGCCGAGCAGGTCCAGGGTGCGCTCGCGGGCGGCGGCGAACTCGGTGTCGGGCGCGACCTTGAAGCCGGTACGCCCGGCGAGCCGGGCCACCTCGGTGAGGAACCGGCGGCGGAACTCGTCGGACTCGAACGCGCCGTGCCAGTGGGTGCCGTGCACGGCGCCGAGCCGGGCGCCCTCCCCGGTGCCGTCGGCGTGGCGCAGCAGCGGCGGCAGGGCCGGGTCGGCCGCCGAGACGTACCCGTGGTGGATCTCGTAGCCGTGCACCGGGACGTACCCGTCGGCGGTGCCGCTGGCCCGGCGGACGGTCTTGCGCGGGTCGAAGGTGATCTCGATGGGCAGCAGGCCGAGCCCGGGCACGCTGCCCCGCCGGCTCTCCACCGGATCGTGGATCGCCCGGGCCAGCATCTGGAACCCGCCGCAGATGCCCAGCAGGGGCCGGCCGGCGGCGGCGTGCGCGGTCACGGCGTCGGCCAGCCCGGTCTCCCGCAGCCAGGCCAGGTCGGCCACGGTCGACTTGGACCCGGGCAGCACCACCAGGTCGGCGGCGGCCAGTTCGGCGGGCTCGACGGTCAGCCGGACCCGGACACCGGGCTCGGTCGCGAGGGCCTCCACATCGGTGGCGTTGCTGATCCGGGGCAGCCGGACCACCGCCACGTCGAGCCAGTCGGTGCCGCGTGGCGCGGCCGGCCGGCCCAGCACCCGCCCGTAGGCGAGCGAGTCCTCGGCGTCCAGCCAGAGGTCCAGCTCCCAGGGCAGCACCCCGTAGGCGGGGCGTCCGGTGACCCGGTGCAGCATGTCCAGCCCCGGCTGGAGCAGCCCACGGTCGCCGCGGAACTTGTTGATCACGAAGCCGGCGACGAGGGCCTGGTCGGCCGCGTCGAGCAGGGCCACCGTGCCGAACATCGAGGCGAACACGCCGCCCCGGTCGATGTCACCCACCACGATCGTGGGCAGGCCGGCGTGCCGGGCCAGGCCCATGTTCACGTAGTCGCCGCCCCGCAGGTTGATCTCGGCGGGGCTGCCGGCGCCCTCGCAGATCACCACCTCGTACGCCGCGCGCAGCTCGGCCAGGGCCGCGTAGGCCGTCTCGGCCAGCCGGGGACGCAGCTCGCGGAAGTTGCCCGCGGTGACCGTGTCGACCGCCGCGCCGAGCAGCACCACCTGGCTGGCGTGGTCACTGCCCGGCTTGAGCAGCACCGGGTTGAAGCGCAGGTCGGGGGTGAGCCCGCAGGCCGCGGCCTGCATGGCCTGGGCCCGGCCCAGCTCGCCGCCCCGGCCGTCCGGCCCGACCACGACCGCCGAGTTGTTGGACATGTTCTGCGCCTTGAACGGCGCCACCCGCACCCCACGGCGGTGCAGCCACCGGCAGATGCCGGCGGTGAGCACGCTCTTGCCGGCGTCGGAGGTGGTGCCGGCGACCAGCAGCCCGCCGCTCATCGGCCCGGTCGCCCGGGTGCCGTCGCCGGGGCCGGACCGGGCCGGGGCAGCGCGCCCCGGCGGTGGTCCGCGCTCCGGCGGCCCGCCCCGCCGCGCTGGTCCGGGTCGGGGTGACCTTCCGCCGCGCGGCGCACCGAAAGGCTCGGGTGCGCCGCGGCGCCGGGCCGGTGCCGGCGCAGGCCGCGCAGCGCGGCGCGGCCGGCCACGCCGGCCAGGCGGCCCACGGTCACCGGATACGCCGCGGCGAGACCGAGCGCGGCCAGGCCGACGGCGCCGGAGATCCGGGCGGCGCGGGTCAGGTGCCGGGCCTCGGGACGGGGGCCGTCGCCGAGGAAGGGTCGGGTCTCGGCCCGGCCGAAGTAGACGTTGCGCCCGCCGAGCCGGACGCCGAGCGCCCCGGCCATCGCCGCCTCGCACTGGCCCGCATTGGGACTCGGGTGGTCGTTGCGATCCCGCCGCCACACGTGCAGGGCGGCCCGGCGGTCCCCGTGCGCGACCGGCGCGACGGCGATGGTCAGCAGCCCGGTGAGCCGGGCCGGGGCCAGGTTGAGCAGGTCGTCCAGCCGGGCCGCCGGGGTGCCGAAGCGGGCGTACCGGGGTGAGCGGTGCCCCACCATCGCGTCGAGCGTGTTCGCCGCGCGGTAGCCGAGCAGCCCGGGCAGCCCGGCGACCGCACCCCAGAGCAGCGGGGCGACCACCGCGTCGGAGGTGTTCTCCGCGACCGACTCGACGGTGGCCCGGGCCAACTCCGGCTCGTCCAGCGTCGACGGGTCCCGGCCGCAGAGGTGGTTGAGCCGGCCCCGGGCGGCGGGCAGGTCACCCCGGCGCAGCGCCCGCGCCATCAGCCGCGACTCGTGGCGCAGGGTGCGGCCGCCCAGCACGCTCCAGGTCCCGGCGGCCACCAGCGCCGCGCGGGCCAGCGGCCGCCGCCGGGTGGCCAGGGTCGCGGCGACGCCGAGCAGGACCGGGCCACCCACCGCGAGCGCGGTGAACCCGGCCCCGGCGGTCCGGTCGGGCCGGTAGACCCGCCGCTCCAGCGCGCCGGCGGTCCGGCCGAAGCCGGCCACCGGGTGCCAGCGGCGGGGATCGCCGAGCAGCGAGTCCAGGGCGTACCCCGCCACCAGCCCCGCCGCGTTCGCCATGGCGTCCGCCTGCCGCACCCGCATCACCTCCGGCCGGCCAGCCTAGTCGTACGGCGGGGTGGCCACGTCGGGCTCGTCGCCACCCCGCTCACGGCAACAGGATCCACCGGCTCAGGCCGGCACCGCCGCCCGGCGGCCGCCGCGCCGGCCCCGACCCGTGCGGGTGACGCCGTCGGCGGGAACCGACCCGCCGGGCTCGGCCGCCTCGTCGTCGCCCACCCCGGCCGCGTCGTCGACACTGTCGCCGTCGTCGCTGTCGTCCCCGTCGTCGTCGTCGCCGTCGCCGTCGCCGCCGGGACCCCCGACGAGGCCGTCGCCGCGGTCGGCGGTCAGCTCGTCGAAGGGGTCGGCCGGTTCGCCGAAGGCACCCGACGAGGGCTCGTCCAGGCCGTCGTGGATCGCCGGGCCGGTAGCCGGGCCGCCCAGCTCCAGCGGGTCGAACTCGTCGTCGATCGGCCGGTCGTCGAACGAACTGGGCGCCCGGGTGACCGGGACCGGCTCGGTCGCCTCACCGTGCACCCGCCGTTCCGCCTCGGCGTCCTCGACGGCGCTGGTCGCCAGGCTCGGCCGGTTGCGCACGAAGCGGCCCCGGCCGCGGGACAGGTCGTGCCCGACCGCGACCGCCTCCAACTCGTAGAGGGTGCGGTGGTTGCCGGCGTCGTCGGTCCAGTCACGGGTGTAGAGGCGGCCGGCGACGACCACCGGGTCGCCGACCGCCACCGAGGCGGCCACCCCCTCGGCCAGCTTCCGCCAGCAGTTGACCCGTACGCGCAGGCTGTTGCCGTCGACCCAGCGCCCGGAGTCCCGGTCCAGCCGGCGGGCCGTGGAGGCGACCTTGAAGTTGGCGACCAGGGTGTTGCTCTGCGTGGTACGGCGCCACTCGGGCGCGGTCAGCACGTTGCCGACGATGGTGACGTACGTATCGAACATCGGCCCTCCCAGGGACACTCGCTTGTCCGGCCGAGCCTCGACCCGCGACGTGCCCGCGCACCAGCCGCGCCGCCGCCGGCTGTGGACAACCAACCGGCCTGTGGACAACTGCCTGATCATGGCCCCGGCTGCTAGGGCGCCGTCGCGGCCCAGGCCGACAGAGCGCCGTCGAGGCCCGGGCCGACCTGCGGCGTGACCCGATCGGGCGACCGGCGCCACAGGGCGGTTCCGGACGGGTCCCGACTGGGTATGGAGTTGATCAACCGAGAGAAAGGGAGTGCCGATGCATCTCCGAGACGTCAGCGAGGTTCGGCGATGAGCGCCGTGACGAACCCCGCGACCGTGGCCGAGTGCCTGCGGGTCGGCGCCGGGTTCTCCCAGGGCGACCGGAACTGGATCGCGGAGCGGTTCGCCACCCTCGACGCCCGGCTCGCGGGCTTCCACGCCGACGCCACCGAGCTGGAGGTGTCGGTCAAGGACCGGGACGCCAAGGGACAGAAGGTCACCCTGGAGTGCTGGATCGCCGGCCGGCAGAAGATCGTCACCACCTCCGGCGAGGAGGACCTGCACGCCGCCCTCAACGACGTCCGGGACGACCTGCGGCGCCGGCTCAACGACGCGAAGACCCGACAGGAGCCGCGTCACAACAAGCACATCCGGGAGCTGCCCGAGCCCGACACCGGCCAGGTGACGGACCGCGACGCCGACCCGGACCGGCTCGACGCCGAGACCGCCTGACCGCCCGACCGCTTGGCCGCCTGACCGCCTGGCCGCCCGACCGCGCCGACGGTCCGGCCCGGTCGCCGGTGGTGATCCACCCGTGATGCGGCAGGTCGGGGTATCCGCGCTTCGGGACACCCCGACCTGCCGCAACCGGTGAAGGACGGCGCTGGCGGGGCTACCGCCCGGTAGCGGGGCGGCGTACCGTCGCGGTCGTGGAACCGGACGTGCTGGGACCGCCGTACGAGCGGCACACGATCGACCTGGGCAGCGACGACGAGGGACCGGTGGTCGCCACCCTGGTCCGTCGCCGGGCCGCGCGCCCGACCGGCCGGGCCGTGCTCTACGTGCACGGCTTCGTCGACTACTTCTTCCAGACCCACGTCGCCGACTTCTTCGCCGAGCGCGGCTGGGACTTCTACGCACTCGACCTGCGCAAGTACGGCCGCAGCCTGCTGCCGCACCAGACCCCGAACTTCTGCCGCGACCTCAGCGACTACTTCCCGGAACTGGACGCCGCCGCCCAGATCGTCCGCACCGAGGACGGGCACGACACCCTGCTCGCCATGGGCCACTCCACCGGCGGCCTGATCGTCTCGCTCTGGGCGCACGCCCGCCGCGCCGACGGCCTGGTCGACGGGATCGTGCTGAACAGCCCCTTCTTCGACATCAACGCCCCCTGGCTGGTCCGTCGACCCCTCGCGGCCGCCGTCTCCCGGCTGGGCCGCCGGGCGCCGCACCGCATCCTCCCCTTCGGGCTGGGCACCGTGTACGGCGAGAGCCTGCACGCCGACCACCGCGGCGAGTGGCGGTACGACCTGGCCTGGAAACCGCTCGCCGGGTTCCCGGTGCGGGCCGGCTGGATCAACGCGATCCGCTCCGGTCAGCGCCAGCTCCGGGCCGGCCTGGACATCCCGGTGCCGGTGCTGCTCGCCTGCTCCACCCGCAGCTACCGGGGCACCCGCTGGCACGAGTCGGCGACCCTCGCCGACGCCGTGCTCGACGTGGAGCACATGGTCCGCTGGGCGCCCCGGCTGGGCCGGCACGTCACCGTGGCCCGTTTCGACGGCGGGCTGCACGACCTCACGCTCTCCGGCCCCGCCGTACGCGAGAAGGTCTTCGCGGAGGTCGGACGGTGGGCGGAGGGCTTCCTCGGCGCGGGGCCGACCGGTGCCGCACCGGACGGCCCGCCGGCGGCGCGGCGGCCGGCCGACGACCGGGCCGGCGCGGCCACCGACGGCTGAACCGGACCGGTCAACCGACGTCGGCGGTCGCCTCGGCGAGGGCGGACCGGATCCGGTCGAACGTCGCCACCGGGTGACCGCCCGGCACGGCCGGCAGCAGCAGGCCGAGGCAGTGCAGCGCGAGCTCCCCGTCGGGGCCCGCCTCGACGCCGAACACCGGTGCGCCCACGTACCCGGCGGGCAGCTCCGTGTCGACCCGCAGCCCGTCGCCGTCCCGGACCACCCGCTCGATCACCGCCTCCAGCGGCCGCGACCCGTCCTCGCCGACGCCGAGGGCCAGCACGAACGCCGACCCGGGCGCGGCGCCGACCCGGCCCACCGCGTCGGCCCGCGCGGCCACCGCGTCGCTCACCTGCTGGGTACGCCAGCGCCAGCCCTGGTCCTCGGCGTGGCCGTGCAGCCCGCCGGTGGGCATCGCGGCCACCCCGATCTGGGGCAGGTGCAGCCAGTGATCGGCGAAGCGCGGCAGGACGATCGGCTCCGCCGCCGCGTCGGCCGGCTCGGTCACACTCGGCCGCAGCCCGATCTCGCCGTACGCCGGCCGGGTGGTCACGTCCGCGGTCAACAACCACTCGTGCACCACCTCCCCGTCGTCGGTCGCGCCGACCATCTCGGTGTAGAAGAAGGCGGTGCCCATGGTCTCGCCGGTCCCGCCCGGCCGGTCGTACCCGCCGAGCGGCAGGATGGCCCGCCCCAGCAGCTGGCACAGCTCGTAGACGATCTCGTTCTCGGTTTCCTGATCGAGCAGCACGACGCCGAGGGTACGGACGGGAACCACCGCCGCGCCCCGGGACCCGGGTATCCCGGATGCGCCGGCCCGGGCGCACCTGGCACGCTGATCGAGACGTGGCCGCGACCACCCGTTCCGCCGGTGGACCACAGCTCGGCGGTACCCTCTTGGCGCGACTGCGTCGCCGCGCGCCCGTAGCTCAGCGGATAGAGCAGGGGACTTCTAATCCCAAGGCCGCAGGTTCGAATCCTGCCGGGCGCACCGCTATTCACCTGCGACGATGGTAACCCATCGACGTTCGTTCGGGAAGGTCCGTTGCAGTTCCCGTTGCAATTTAGTCCCACAGCGCGCCGCCGATGCCCTCGGCCGCAGCCCGCGAAAGCTCCGGCGCGACGTGCGAGTACGTACCCAGCGTGAGCCCGATCTGACTGTGCCCGAGCAGTTCCATCACCACCCGGGCCGGCACGCCCTGCGCGAGCAGGATGCTCGCCGCCGTGTGCCGGGCGTCGTGCAACCGGGCTTCCCGCACCCCGGCATCCCGGCAAAGCTGCTTCCACTGTGCCCAGTCCGCCCGGGGGTCGATCGGCTTCCCGTTCGGCTGCGTGAACACCAGGTCGTGTTCCTCCCACAGCTCGCCGGCAAGCTGCCGCTCGGCATCCTGCGCCGCTCGGTGCTTCCCGAGCGCGTCGACCAGCTGGGGCGGCACGGCGACGGTGCGCCGGCTGGCGCGTGACTTGGGCTCGACGAACACCAGCCCGCGCCCGGTGAGCCGTTGCAGTTGCCACCGGACCCGCAGCACGCCGGCGGCCAGGTCGACGTACTGCCACCGCAGCCCGAGCGCTTCACCCTGCCGCAGTCCGAGCGCCAGCGCGACCGACCAGCGGGCACCGTTGCGCCGGTCAGCCGCAGCGGCGAGCAGCGCGCGGGCGTCAGCCGCGGTGAGCGGTTGGACCTCTGCCCGGCTCACGCTCGGCGAGTCGACCAGGGCGCACACGTTGCGGGCCACCCGGCCGCGCTGGTGCGCCACCTTCAGCGACCGGGACAGGATCCGGTGCAGCTGCAGCACTGTCGCCGGCGCCATGCCGGCCGCCTCCAAGGTGCCGTAGAACCGCTCGACGTGCTCCGGCTGTAGCCGGTCGAGCCGGTGCTCACCGAGCCCGGGGATTAGGTGCCTGGCCACCTTGGAGCGGTAGCCCTGCAACGTGGACGGTCGCACCTTCCGTTCGGCCACGTTGTCGAGCCAGTACGTCAGCCACTCCCCCACGGTCGGCGGCTTCCCGGCGCTGGTCACGTCGCCCGCGTCGCGCTTGCGTTCCAGCTCGCGCACCTTGGCGGTGACGGCTTTCTCGGTGCCGGCCTGGACGTGCCGCCGGTCGGTGCGTCCGTTGTCCTTGACGCCCATCGTCACGTAGCCGTGCCAGCGGCCATCCGAGCCCTTGAAGATGGAGCTACGCCCGTTCGCCTTCCGCCCGCTGGTCACCCCGCTCGCCCCTTCCGTGCTGGCGGCAGGAAGCCCCGCCGCCGCGCCTCGCCGATCCACCGGTGCACGGTTGGGATGGGTACGCCGGCCTCGTCGGCGAGGGCGGGCGCGACTGCGCGGCTCTGCGCGACAGCTTCCCGGTACGCGGCGGCCACTGAGCGGTAGAACCCGTCCGGGTCTGTCCCGTCCGGCCTTGTCAGCCGGGGACGGCCGGACGGGGCAGCTTCCGCCGTCTCGGCTGAGGCGCTGGCCAGCGCCTCACGGGCAGCGGCGGCGAGCGGCCCCATCACGTCCGGATCGATTCCTGCCGGCGGGACCATGTTGACGGTCGTGGTGATTGAGCCGATGGGGAACCGCTTGAGCGTCGTCGAGTCGATCGGGTCGCCGACCAGCATCAACGCAGTGATCTGCTTCCGGCCGCGCGGATCTTCCTCGGCCCTGGCCAGCGCCAGGCAGTCGGCTACGTCGGTGGTAAGGGCGAACCAACCATCGGCCTGCACAGACTGCGCCAGCTGGCGGCGTCGGTGTTCGTCGTCAGTGAGAGTCACCGCGCCATCATGCACGGTGATCGGTTAACCGCGCAACACTCGGCGAACTTCCGCGAGTGGTGCGGAACTTGCGCGCACGATCACGGCGTGCTACTCATACCTCTGACCGCGAATTGCTCGCATCCTGATCGGTCAGGATGCGAAAACCCCCGGAGGTATGCCGTGGATCGGCCCACAAACGCCCTGATGCTGACGGTGGAGGAAGCCGCGCAGCAGCTGCGGATCGGCCGAACGCAGATGTTCGCCCTGATCGGCTCCGGACAGGTCAACTCGGTGAAGATCGGCCGCAGCCGGCGTGTCCCCCGGGCCGCGCTCGACGCCTACGTGACCCAGCTCGCCGGGCAGCAGTCGGGGGCGAAGGTCGCGTGACCACCGAAGCGAACGCCCGCCCCGCGGCGAACGGGACGGGCGTCGAGCAGGTCGGGCAGACCAGTAGCCATGCTACGCACCTTCCGCCCGGCTGGCACGAACAGGCCGACTACGAGGGCCGGTGGCAGTACGCCGAGGGCTACGCGGCCGGCTACGCCGCCGCCGAGCGAGCGATAGCCAGCGAGATCACTGAGGCCCTGGGCGTGCGCCCGATGGAGCCCCGGAAGGTCATCCGCTGGCTCGTCGCCGGCGTGGGCATCGCCCGGAAGGAGACGCCGGCATGACCGACGACCAGGTGGTCGACGCCGCCATCGCGGCCGGATTTGTCGACGAGAGCAGCACTACCCGGGCCAAACTGGTCCGGCTGTCCACAGTCAAGCGTGAGCGCATCGACTGGCTGTGGCCGGGCTACATCGCCCGGGGCAAGCTGCACGTCATCGACGGCGACCCGGGGCTCGGCAAGAGCACCGCCACGGCCGACCTCGCCGCCCGGATCACCACCGGGAAGCCGTGGCCGGACGGTCAGCCGGGATGCACCCCGGCTGGCGTGGTGCTGCTCTCCGCTGAGGACGGGCTCGGCGACACCATCCGCCCCCGGCTGGAAGCCGCCGGGGCCGACCTCGAGCGGGTGGTGGCACTGACCGGCATCACCACCTGCGACCCGGAGACGGGTGAGCTGTACGAGCGGATGCCATCTCTCCCCGGCGATATTCCAACGATCCGCGCGGCCATCCACCAGGTACGCGCCGCGCTGGTCATCATCGACCCGCTCATGGCCTATCTCGGCGGCGACGTCAACTCGCACCGGGACCAGGACGTGCGACGCGCTCTCGCCCCGCTGGCGAAGATGGGCGAGGACACCGGGGCCGCCATCAAGCTCATCCGGCACAACAACAAGGGCGGCGGCAACAACGCGCTGTACCGGGGCGGCGGGTCCATCGGCATCATCGGCGCCGCCCGGCTCGGCTTCACCTTCGCCCGCGACCCCGAGGACGAACACCGCGTCATCGTCGCGTGCACCAAGGCCAACATCACCGCCATCCCGCAGAGCCTCGCCTATCACCTGGTCGACAGCCCCGAGCATGGCTGCGCCCGGGTCGAGTGGCACGACGGGCCGGTCGGCTACACCGCCGCCGACCTGCTCGCCGCTTCCCACGAGTCCGCCGACGACCGGGCCGACCGCAACGACGCCGCCGCCTGGCTGCGGGCGTACCTGCTCGACAACGACGGCGAGGCCGAGGCCTTGGCGGTCTACAAGGCTGGCGAGAAGGCTGGCTTCACCCGGGACACCCTCAAGCGGGCCAAGAAGCGCGCCGGCGTGAAGGCCGAAAAGGGCGGCTTCGACGCCGGGTGGATGTGGCGCTTCACCGACGAAGAGAGCAGCGAAGGGAGCACGAAGGGAGCGAAGAGCGCACCCCCCGAAACCATGCTCCCTTCGCTCCCTTCGGTGCTCCCTTCGGAGCCCGGCACGCCTCACCGCTGGTGGATCGGTGCCAACCGGCCCGAGCACCCCGACTGCCTCGCCTGCCGCGCCATGCGCCCCGGGGAGCCGGCATGACCAGCACCGGCCCGCTGACAGCCACGGAGAGCCAAGATCTCGCCCTGCCGAGGGGTACGGGCACCACCGAAACCGACAGGAGAGCGATGAGGCCCCTCCGCTACGACTTCCCCCACCGGGTCCGCCACGTCGGCGGCGCGCAGCGCGAGCTACGCCGCCTCGAACGGTCCATGACCGTCGCCTACCACCGGCGCGACAAGTTCGCCCTGGACTACCTCACCCGCCGGCACCAGCGAGCGGAGCAGGCCTACCGCCGCCTGCTCGCCCAACAACCCACCACCGACAACTGATCGCCCACACACAGGAGGCACACCGCCATGCAATTCACTCCGCAGTTCCACCTCATCAACCGCGCCATGACCACCGCCGGCGGCACCTACCCCGAACCCGTCGCCCAAGCGTTCGCCGAACTCAAGCAGGTCCGCGCCACCGGCGGCCAGATCCCACGGCCCACCGTCGTCGACCTCGCCCGCGCCGTCCTCGACGCCATCCGCGCCGGCCGCGACCCCCTCGACGACGAGCAGGTGCGCCGCACCGTCACCGCCCGCGGACTCGACGTCGGCATGCAAAGCGGCATCGCCAACGCCCTCGCCGACGCCTGCGAGTTGCACATCTTCGACCTGCTCCGAGACCACTTCGACGACATCATCGACACGCTCAAGACCGCATGCGACAGGCTCGGCCAGATCCTCACCGACGCTCACGGCATCCTCGGCGACGCTGACCTGGCCGACGCCAACGCAGTGCTCCAGCTCGGCCCCGACGCCGCCCGAGCGTGGGCCGACGTCAAAGCCGCAGCCCAGAAGATCGACGTCATCAGCATGGGCTGGCAGACGCTCGCCGAGCTCACCCAGCGCGCCAGCGCACAGCCCACGGTGAGGCTCGCCAACGTCGACCTAGACACGTTCGAGCGGCTCGGCCACAAGGCCGACGCGTGGACGCTCGTCCGCAACGGGCAGACCATCGACCTCGCCACCCGGCAGACCGCCCGCGAACGGGCCGACCAGCTGGCCGAAGCCCGCGAGCAGCGCGCCAGGGACCACGCCAACGAGTTCACCAACGCGTACCGGCGCTCGCAGGGCGTAGCGGCCTGACGGACCCAGGGGGCGGTCCCCGCTGGCCGCACTCCCAGCCTTACATCGCTGACACACACAGAGCCCCACGCCGCAGGCGCCACCCGAACGGGAGGAGGCAATCAGTGGCCCCACGTCGCAACATCACCATCAGTAGACGGCTGCGCGCGACCATCGCCCGCGGTCGCCCGCCGTGCCACCTCTGCGGGGAGCCGATCAACTACGACCTGCCCCACACTGACCCGATGAGCTTCGAGCTCGACCACATCGTGCCGCTTGCCAGAGGCGGGGCAGACCACATCAGCAACGCCGCTGCCAGTCACCGGGCGTGCAATCGGACGAAGGGCGACCGTACCGACGGCGGGCCGATCCTGCGCCGGTCGGGCAGCCTCGCCCGGCCGCAGTGACCCAGGGGGACGACTCCCCGCCCCGGCCCCCTCGTTACTCCCAGCCTTACAACAGATCCCTCTCCGGGCTTTTTTCCACCAGGGGCGGTACGCCCCGTAGACACGCAGAACGGCCCGCCAGGCGCGATCCTGGCGGGCCGTTCGCTGTGTCTGGTCAGGCTTGGCGCTGCACTCGCCTGGCCCGGTTCCACGCTCGCCGGCCGAGCCGTAGCCGCTTGCCGGTGGCCGAGCACCAGCGGCACGGGCGGGACAGCTTGCGCCGGCTCTTGCTGCGGTGGTGGCCGCGACCGTCGCACAGCCAGCAGTCACGGAACGGCCGGATGATGCACGAGCCGGCGTACCAGAGCAGCGCGGCGAGGATGATGCCGGTCGCGGTGAGGGTGCCTCTCACGGTTACCTCCTGGGGGCGGTTTTCGGTGGCCGGTCGCGGGTGCCGCGACCACGCGACCATCGGGCGTCTGTGCTGGTCGCGGCCGGTCGCGGCGGTGGTCGCACTTCCGCGACCGGGGTGCGTGCCGCGACCGGCCATGCGACCTACTCGGCTTCGATCTCGCGCCGCTGCTGGGCGGCGTCGAGCGCCGACCGGCGGGCGCCCTTGATGTTCTTCCGGCCGACCTTCACGTCCTGCGAGTCGACGCCGTACCGGGCCAGGGACTCCCGCACCATGTCGGCGGTGATCCCGGCGTACATCTCCGGCCACTGCTCGGCCAGCCGTTCGGCGAGCACCGCCCACGGGACGCCGGCCTCACCGGGCCGCAGCACGGTCCGGGCGTCGGCGAGCATGTCCCGGGCCTCGACCCGCTCGACGTCCTCGCCGATGATGGTCTGCCCGCGTAGCTGGGCGGCACGGGCGAGGATCGCCGCGGCTGTCTTCGGGTCGGGGAAGAACGACCGCACCGAGCCGGGCTTCTCCAACCCGGTCAGCACGCCCCACCCGGCGTCGACCTTCGGCCGGTAGACGGTGGCGGTCAGCCCGCGCTTGTACGCCCCGGTGCCGAGGATCATGTCGTTCTCGACCTGGCCGCCGACGGACAGGCACCAGCGGATCGTCACGCACCGGGTGATGTTCGGCGGCACGCTGTCCCGGTCGGCGATCTGCGTTGCCAGCACGAGGATGATGCCCAGCGCCCGGCCGCGCTTGGCGACCCGCTCGGCGGCGTCGGCGGCGTCCGGGTAGGCGAGGAACAGTTCGTGCACCTCGTCGAGCAGGATGAACACCGGGTGCAGCCCGGAACCGCGCTTGGCGGCCAGCTCGGGCGTCACCTTCCCGAGCGGGGCGTCACCGCGCTCCCTGGCCCGCTTGATCCGGGCGCCGCGCCGCTCGCACTCCGCGAGCGCCCACGTGAGGATGTCCCGCCCGGTCTGCAGGGCCTCATCGTCGACGCCGCACGCGTACGTGCTGCACAGCTCGGCCATGTCGAGGAAGTCGCCGGTGCCCTTGAACTCGGCCACCTTGAGCTCACACGTCGGGTCGAGCGCGGCGATCGTGGCGAGCGTCCGGGCGGCGTACGACTTGCCCGAGCCCGGCTGACCACCGATCAGCGCGTTCGACTCAAACAGGGTGACGGTGACCGGCCGCTGGCGGGCGTCGGTGCCGAACGGCTGCGGCTCGAAGATGCTCGTGCGCGCGTTGCTGGCCGCCAGCTGCCACCGCGGCTGCCCCATCTTGGACGACGGCTGGAAACCCACCCACAGGTCGACCTGGCCCGGGTGGTCCGGGCCGACCTCCGGCCACACCTGGTCGACCGGCAGCCGCAGCGCCCCGGCGAGGTTGTCGCGCTTCTCCAACAGGGCCGTTGCGACGACCGCCCCGGGCAGGTCGAAGCGGGCCATCCAGCCCGGTCCCTGCTTGTGGATGCCGGGCGGCGGGAACGTGAGCTGCCCGGGGTCCTTCACGCCGATCCCGAGCGCCACCACGGCGTTACGGACCATCTCGGCGGTCAGCTTGGTGAACGCCGCCCGGGTCACCACCCGGTCAACGATCGGCCGGTCAGCCGGGCGCCCGTAGTGGGCGGCGACCAGGACCAGGCCGACGACGGCGGCCCACCATCCGACCGGCGGCATCCCGGCCAGCTCGGCGGCGACGACGCCGGCCAGCAGCAGCACCAGGCCCCCGCCGACCACCCACCACCGGGCCGCCGACGCCTTCTCCCGCCGGCGGTCGAGCTGCTGCCAGGTGTGCGGGTCGTTCTTGCTGGCCGCTTCCTGCCGCAGCTGGAAGTTCTCCCGGCCACCGACCGCCCACCACATCACCGACCCGGCCGCGCGGGCGGCACCTCGAGGCGCGTACAGCGCGACCTTGGCGGCGTACTTCGGCGAGCGGGTCAGGTGGTAGAGGGCGGTGTGCCCGCCGTAGCCGGCCGACCAGCGGACCAGCGCCCGCCGACCCTCGGGGTTGCGCAGCACAGCCGGCACGATCGGCCGGCGCGCGTCGGTGCGGCTCACCACGTCGGCGAACGTGGTCCGCCGGTCCGGGGCGTCGACCGGGCCGCCCACCTTGGCGGCCTCGATGACGTGCCGCTCGTCGTCGTACTCCATCGGAAGCGTGGTCATGGTCAGTACCTCCCCTGCGCCTGGTCGGCGAGGTTGCGAGCGCGGATAGCGAGGATCGGGAGCAGGTCGCGCCACGGCATCGTCGGCTCGACCATCTCGGCTTCGATGAACGCGGCCAGGGCGTGAGCGGCGCCGGCCGCGGCCCCGAGCCGCGTCAGCAGCTCGGGGCACAGCGTGCAGTCGTTCTCGGCCACGGTCAGGCGTCCTCACGCACGAGGTGCGCCAGCGCGGCACCCATGCCGAGCACCGCCACCGGCAGGCAGGCAACGGCGGTGGTGATCCACCACGGGGCGGCGGTGACCCCGGCTGCGGCGAGCAGGTGATAGGCGACCTGCCCGAGCGCACCGACCGCCAGCGAGCCGAGCGCCGACCAGCGGGCGAACGCTCGCGCCCGGTCCGGCACCCGGCCGGACAGCCACACGTACAGCGCGTACGCCCCGTACGTCTCCACCCCGATCGGGAGCGTGATGGCGGTGTTCAGGCTCACCCCGTCGGCGATCCCGGGCAGCGGGTGCACCACCCCGAACCCGGTGAGCCCACCGAGCCCGACCCACCCCGACCAGATCGCCACGAACGCCGGCAGAGCCAGCAGCACCACCGGCCACACCACCGCACGGCGGGCGGGCGGCGTACCCGGGTGACCGGGTGCCGTGACCTGCTCGACCGGCTCGGCGACCGGCTCGGCCGCAGCGGGCTCGACCAGCGGCACGGACTCGGGCACGACCGGCACCGGCAGCGGGTCCGGGCCGATCGGCTCGGCGTAGTCCCACGGGTCCCGGGCGGGCTGCTCGTCGGCGAGCCGGGCGCGCAGCTCGTCCGCCTTCGGCGCACCGATGCGGAACTCACGCATGAGCCGGTTACGGCTGGGCACCTCGCCGAGCTCGTCGGCGAGCCGCCGGGCGACCGGCACCAGCTCGTCGACCGGCTGCGGGTAGCGGGTGCCGTTGATGGTCGGGGCGGTCATCGGGTCAACTCCTTGGACAGCGCGCGGACGGTCTCCTCGGTGGCGTCCTCGCGGCCGGCGGCGCGGATCACCGCGCCGTACTCGTCGGCGTGCTGGTAGACGAAGTGCCGGGCGACCAGGGCGACGCCGCCGACGACCACGGGCAGGCCGAGCGCGGCGAGCAGCAGGTTGAACAGGGCAGCGTGGCTCACCGGACACCCCCACGGCGAACGCGGCTGGCACGGGCGAACGCGGCGGCGGCCATCAGCGCGCCGGCGAGCTCTTCGATCTGCTCGGGCGTGCCCGTCCAGCCCTGGCAGCCCTGCTCGCCCGGGTGGGCGCCCTCCGGGCCCTCAGCGATGGACAGGACAACGCGGGTCGGGGTGGTGACCTCACCGGCCTCGGTGGTCGACTCGACCCACACGGCGGCGGTGGCCGGCTTGTCGATCCACGCCGGGTCCTGCGAGGGCAGCTCGACCATGACCCGCTCGTGCACCTGGCCGATGGTGAACCCGTTGATGTCGGTCGGGTCGTTGGTGTGGTCGTCGGTGCACCAGACCGGGCAGAGCGCCGGCAGCGGAAGGCTGCGCAGGGTGGGGGCGTCGACCAGCCGGGACGCCGCGGGGACAGGAGCAGATGCCAAAATGGCCATGGGTCGGACCTCCACTGTCCGATCAAGGGCCCGGCCGGTGTTCCAGCACCGCGTTTCCGGGCCCGCCTACGTTCTGTAGCCCTTCCGGGCCGTTGCAGATCCTGTTGCAGTTCGCGTGAGTCCGTGATCGTTTCCGGCGGTCCGCGTACGTGCTCTGACCTGCAATTTGGTACGTAGGTGAATCTCAGTGGACGCCCGACGGGGCAACTTCTAATCCCAAGGCCGCAGGTTCGAATCCTGCCGGGCGCACCCTTCCCACCGCAGGCCAGCGGCTTTCCGCATCCGGTCGAGACGATCACCACGGCCTCCGGCCTGCCATTCGTACAGGGCGGAGCCGGCTAGATCAGGCCCGAGTCAAGCAGCTCGTACGCCGAGATGACTCGGGGCTGGATCTCTGGCGGCCCGTCGGCGCGCAGCTCGTCCAGGACGACGCGGGACCGATGCTTGTCGGTCGACATCAGCTCAAGGATCGTGGTCTGGAGCCCATCCTGGTCGTCGCCAAGATTTCGCCCGGATGCCGTGATCAACAGCGGCAGCACGTCAATCCCGCCAAGACCCGCCAAGGCATCGGCGATGACATCGCGGCCATAGAAATGGCCGGTGTTCAGGAAGTTGTCGAGTTCGACCGCCAGCAGGGGTAGCAGAGATGTGTCGCCACTCCGCGCGATCTCGCCCACAAGCTGGTAGGCCCGCGTGCTGTCATCGTCCGGATCGTCGATGCAGTCGAGCAGCTCTGCCATGGTTGCCACGGGCACGAAGGTACCGCGGGCTCCCCCAGCCCGCCGCCGGCGGCCGGCCTCACAGCTTGAGCCGTCGAGGCGTCCCGGACACCAGATCCTCAGCGCGCCTGCGCCGAAACTCCACCACGGTCAACGCCGTGGCGATCAACGGTCCCAGCGGCAACGCGAACATGAGGTAGATCGCCCATGGTCTCTCTCCCAGGAGGAAGCCGGCAACCAGCGGCACAATCCAGGACCAGGCGAGCAGGCCCGGTCCCCAGAGTCGCCACGGCGATGCCCCTGGTACGGCCTCCCAGAAGTCAAGCCGGCCGAGGCAGGCACCGATCACACCTGACCAGGTAACGAGCAGAAGCACTATCCCCAGCAGGTAGCCGAGCCCCTCCACGGCGGGATTGTGCGCTTCCGGACGAGCCAGAGACAACCCTCCCGGGGTCAGACAACCGAGCGCCGGCGGCCCACGTGCCGGCAGCCGGTGCCCTGAGCGGCCAGCACAAGGGACGAGCGGTCACCGGCCTGCTGTCGACGATGACGCCACCCACGCCACGAGGCGGTCAACCGGTCTCCCGGACCAGGCGGTACAGCTCCCGCCGCAGTACCGGCCATTCGTCGACGATCGGGTACCGCGCGGCGCCCACCGCGTCGACCATGGACATCCCCTTGCCCATCGCCGCGTACAGGGCGTAGACGGCGTCGGTGCAGGCTCGATCGTCGGCGCCCTGCGCCGTGAGGCGGAGGATCCGCGACCGGGTTTCCCCATCCAGGGTCAGGCCCTGCTCGACGGCCTCCACCACCTGCCTCGCCAGGGCGTCGTCGCTGAACCTGAACCGCGTTGTCACCGCCCGCACGGCGAGCGCCAGCGCCGCCCGCCGCACCGACTCCGGCGCGGCCCGCAGTCGCGCGTCGAGGTCGGGCTCGTAGTGACCAAAGTTCGAGGGCGGCCTGGGTTCCGGGGGAAACGACCCCAGCCGCACCGTCACCCACGGTCCGGCCTGCGGGTCGGCGCCCTCGTCGTTCATCCACTCCGCCGGCAGCCGCACGCCGGTCCGCCGTTCGACAAACGCCATCACCGCGGATTTCACATACCCGGTGCCCTGCGCGGCGCGCACGTCGTCCAGGTCATCATCGAACACAGCGGGGTCATCGCCGTGCCGGCGCTCGGGATCGTTCATGTCCATCCAGGCGAGCACCTTGCCGTACACCGCGTAGGTGACGCCGCCGTTGCCGTTGATGGTCCAGTCGACGGTGTGCACCCGTACGCCGTCGCTGAGCCAACGCAGCACGTCAGGCTGGCCCAGCGCGCAGCCGGCGTCCTGGAACACCACCACGTTGGGGCCGATCTGAGCCAGGTCGGCAAGCTCGCCGCTGTGGTCCTCACCCGGCTCGACACGTCTGGCCCGCAGGCGTTTGATGACCCCGTCGATCGTGGCCTCGGCACTCGCCGACTGGACCACCGCCCAGCTCAATCCCTCGGCGAGCCACTCCCGATCGGTCAGGAAGTCGTCGTAGTAGCGCACCATGTCCGACACCATCCGCAGACAGTACGACGATCGTGGTCACCGTCGGCGCCCGTCCAGACCCACGAGGGCGGTGAAACCCTTCTCGCCCGGGATCAAGACGGGTCGGTGCCCCGCGACTGGTTCTTCGGCGAGGTGACGGCGCGTTTCGGACTGGCATCGGCGGACGACACCTGGCGGCGGTACCGACGCCGGATGCCGGAGTTGGTGAGCTGCCGCAGCAGTCGGGGACACCGGCGGTCCACGGCTTCCGAGCGCCGAGATCAGGTCGAGGGTGTGATGACCGCGTAGGCGGCCGTGACATCGCTCAGGTCCGGCCCGAGGCTGATCTGGATGCCGGTTGCGGGCAGCGGCGTGCCGTTCCGGAGCACGCTGCCGTCGCAGGGCAGGTCGCCGCTGGCCACGGGCACCTTCGCGTCCTGCCCGGTGCTGAGCACTTCGTACCTGAGAACCCTGCCCGGCGTCGCGGACAGGCAGGCGGCGTCCAGGGTGTACGGCTGGCCCGCGGTGGCCGCTCTACGTGCCGTGCTGAGCATCGTCTGGGTTTTCGCGATGTAGACGATGCGGCTGACCTCGTCGGGGGTGACGGCGGGCACCGGAAGATCCTGCGGGACCGCGGTCGTGGGCCTGGAGGACATGGTGCTGGCCGGCTGCGCCGAGTTCGCTGGCGACGGGGGAGAGGTGGCGTCGCTCGTACAGCTCGTGCCGCAGGCAAGCAGGAGCGCCGAGAGCAGGGTGCACACGCGGCGCGAGGACGGCATGGCGCTGATCATCGCAGGGGGTCGATCCAGATTGCCAGGGGCGCCCGGGTACGTCAGCCGTCAGCCGTCAGCAGGCGCGGCGGGCGGGCCGTAACCGCTACGGACGGGTTCAGCACATGGTCATGGCGTCCCGGTGCCATTCGCTGCCGAACAGGGTGACGGGATAGCTGACCTCTCTGGTCCGCGCGTCCCCGGTCTCCACCGAGAGCCGCAGCGACAGTGGATCCGGCTGGAAGGCGGTCCTGCAGTCGAACCGCAGCTCGACCACGACCTGGCCGGTGCCGCCGGCGGGTAGCAGCCGGGAATCCTCGATGCTGCGCAGCACGACGCCGGGCCGCTCCGCGGTGACCCCACGGACGGTGACCGGCGCGGGTCCGGTGTTGACCACCATCAACAGCCCGGACAGTTGGACGGAGCCCTGGACGGACGAGCCGCCCAGGTTGCCCGATCGGGGCACGGCCACCAGGGCGACCACCGCGTTCCGCTCCCGCTGCGCACGCGCGTCCCGCAGCTGGCTGATGCCGACCCCGCCGAGCACGACGCCGGCCACGAAGGCGGCGACGAGCCCCAGGGCGACCTTCCGGCCGGCCGTGACGGAGTCGGCGTCCGGCCGCGCCGGCCGCTGGTCCTGGTCGTCCAGGTCGATCATCGGCTGCTCCGCGACATGGCGTGAGCCTAGGGTGCGCCGCGCCGACGCGCGGCCCGCCGCAACGCTGGACCGGCAACGTGCGGCCCGCCGCAACGGTGGGCCGGCAGCGCGCGGCCCGCCGCAACGGTGGGCCGGCAGCGCGCGGCCCGCCGCAACGGTGGGCGGGCTGGGTCAGAGGTGGCCGATGTCGTTGAAGCACACCAGCGCGGGCGACCGCCCGGTCTCCCACCGCACGATGGTCAGCCCACAGTTGTCCTGGTTGAGGCCCGCCCACCGCCACGTCGGGGCGTCCAGGACATGCCGGACGAACCAGCCGATCACGAAGTTGTGGGTGACCACCAGTTCGTGCCGGTCCTCCGTGCCGACGGTGCCGAGCTGCTCGACGGCCGCCTGCAGGGCGACGGCGTCCTCGTCCCGCTCCTCCCCCGGCACCCCGTCCAGCCATGGCAGCAGACGGCTCGGGTAGTCGCCGCGGCGTGCGGCGGAGGGCACCGGCGTACGGTCCGCGGCGAGGTCACAGGCGTGTCGGGGAACTTGCGGCAGGTAGTCCGCGATCACCTCGGCGGTCTCGGCCGCGCGGGGCAACGGACTGTGGTGGATCGTCGTGAACGGCACGCCCTTGAGCCGGCGGCCGAGCCGATCCGCCTGGGAGCGGCCCAGCGCGGAGAGGCCACCGGGCGCGGAATGGCCGTCCGCCGGATCCTGCTCACCGTGGCGGACCAGGTACAACAGCGTGCGAGCCATCCATGCCCCCTCGTCGGAACCGGCGATCCGCCCGATCCTGCCAGACGCGGCGCCGCCGGCAGGGCCGCACGGTCTCCGCTCGGCTCGCGGACCCCGCACCGCCGTGCAACCTTTCCCGGGCCGGCACCGACATAAGGACGACCAGAGCCCACCGTCCATGCCGTCTGAACAAGGGAGCAGGATGCGGCCCGACCTCGAACGGGACTACGTCGAGTACGTGCAGGCGCGGCTGCCTCGCCTGCACCGGACGGCGTACCTCCTCTGCGCCGACGCGTTCCAGGCCGACGACATCGTCCAGGCGACGCTCACCGCGCTCTACGTCAACTGGAAGCGCGCCGCGAGCGCCGACAACCTCGACGGGTATGTGCACCGGATCCTGGTCCGGCGCTACCTGGACGAGCGACGGCGTGGGTGGTCCAGGGTGCTGCTCGGCGACCGCCTGCCGGAGGTGTCCGCCCCGGCCGGTCACGACGTCGAGGAACGGGACGCGCTGGTGACGGCCTTGCGGGCGTTGCCGAAGGGCCAGCGGGCCGCGGTGGTGCTGCGCTACCTCGACGACCTGTCGATCGAGGCGACCGCGGCGGCCCTCGGCTGTTCGGCGGGGAACGTCAAGAGCCAGTGTTCGCGAGGGCTCGCCGCGCTGCGCGGGGTGCTCGACGGGCGGCATCCGGTCGCGGTCGCAACGGAAGCGAAGGAGCGGTGATGAACGAGGAACAGGAACTGCGGGCCCGGTTCGAGGCGGTGGAGGTGCCGCCCAGCCGCCTCGAGGTCGACGCGCTCGTCCGCGCCGGCAGGCGGCGCGCCTTTCGCCACCGCTCGTTTCAGGGGGCCGGCGGCGTGGCGCTGGCGACAGCCGTGCTGCTCGCGGCGCCGTCGATCCTGACCGACGCGGGGGGCGCGCAGCCGGCCGCGGGGCCGGCCGACCCGTCGGCCGCGACCGGTCCGGCCGCCAGGCCCGCCACGCCGCCGGCTCCGACCGAGCCGGCCGTGCCGGCGTCGGCCGGCGGCGCCAGCCGGGCGCCGACCGCGCCGGGCGTGAGCTGCCCGGTCACGGAACTGCCCGTGCCGCCCGGGATGACCGACGTCGCGGTCGCCGCGGTGGACCCGACCGGCCGGTACGTCGTCGGCAACAGCACGGTCGGCCAGAACTTCCGGCCGGTGCTCTGGACCGACGGGCAGCCGCGGGCGTTGCCGGTGACCGCCGAGTCGGTCCAGGCGACCGCCGTCAACCCGGCCGGGGTGGTGGTCGGTCTCGTCCAGGACGGGCCGGTGGAGTACGTCTTCCGCTACGAGAAGGGCCGGTACACGCGGCTGCGCACCCCGGCGGGCAACTGGCACGTGTACCCGAGCCCGGCGATCAACGAGGCCGGCGACATCGTGATCAACGCGGAGCCGAGCGGGAACGTGGGCGGCAAGGGCAGCATCGTGCTGCTGTGGCGGGCGGGCTCGACGGCGGCGCGGAAGCTCCCCCTGCCCCAGGGCGCCAACGCCTTCGCCGTCACCGACGACGGCACGATCGTCGGCGCGATGTACCGCGACGGCACGGCCGTGGCCGGGTACGCCTGGGACCAGCGCGGCAAGGGCCGGAAGCTGGCGGCGCCGGCGGGCGAGAAGGCGGCCGCCTACGCGGCGCGGGGCGGCTGGGCCACGGGCGGCCTGTGGCCGTCGCAGACCGCCGCACGGTGGGATCTCCGCACCGGCAAGGTCGACCAGCTGAAGACGGCGGGGCCGGGCGACGCGGTCAACGCGGCCGGCTGGGTGGTGGCGCAGGGTTCGCTCGTGAGCGCGGGTGGGCCCGTCGGGCTCGACGTGCCGAGCGGGCAGCGGGCGGTCGCGGTCGCGGTGTCCGACACCGGGCTGGTGGTCGGTCAGGCCCGCAGCGACGACGGCGCCGGGCGGCAGAACCTCGGACCGCGCGCCTGGCGGTGCTGACCCGGCGCTACGCGGTGGCGGCGGTGCTCGGGACCAGCGCGCACCTGCTCGGGGTGGCGTTCAGCTGACCGGCGGCGGATCGGCACAGCGACGCGCCGCGTACGGTGGGTGACCGGTTGTCGGTCGACATGCTATTCTCCGTCGTCGATCTAGGCCGTGCGGACCCGACCGGGTCGCTGCCGGAAGGACGCTCCCCCGATGCCGGTCGTTGCCGCCACGACCTCGCCGCCGACTCCGCTGGACCGGCCGGCCGGCGGCGCGTTCACGCTGATCTTCACCACCCTGCCGGCGCTGCTGCGGCTGACCTGCGGGCCGGCCTGCGGGGTGGCGGCCCTCGCGGTGAGCAGCCCGCCGGTCCGGGTCGCGCTGCTGGTCCCGGCGGTCGCCGCGCTGACCGCCTGGTCCGTCTGGTACGCGGCCCGCGCGTTCCGGCACGGCATCGGTGGCGCGCTGGTGGCCGGGGACGTCGCGCTCACCACCGCGGCCGGGTTGGCGATGCCGTGGCTGGTCGCGCCGGAGGTGCTGCCCGGCGAGGGAAGCTGGATCGCGGTGCTGGCCAGCACCACGGTGATCAACGCCCAGGCCACCGCGCCCGCCCGCTGGTCGGTGCCGGCCGGGCTGCTGGTGACCGCCGGTTACGTCACCGGCGCGACCGCCGCCGGCAACCCGGCGGAGGCCCGCGCGCACGCGGCCACCCTGCTGGTGCAGACCGCCTGCACGGCCGTGATGACCGCGGTGATGCGGCGCCGGCTCGGCCGCGCCGACGCCGCGTTCGCCGACTACCAGCGGCTGGCCCGCGACGCGGTGGTGGCCCGCACCGCCCGGGAGGCGGAGCGGCGACAGAACCGGGACCTGCACGACACGGTGCTCAGCACGCTGACCATGGTCGGGCTCGGCGCGGTGGCCGGCCCGTCGGCCGGGCTGCGCGAGCGGTGCGCCGCCGACCTGCGCAGCCTCACCGCCCTGGCCGAGGCCCGGTCCGCGCCGACCGGCGGCGCGACGGCCCTGGACGAGCGGCTGCGCGCGGTCCTGGCCCGGTTGCCCGAGCTGCCGGTCACCGCGACGCTGGCACCGTGCACGGTGCCCGGCGTGGTCGCCGACGCGCTCGCCGAGAGCGCGGCCGCCGCCCTCGCCAACGTGGCGCGGCACGCGGCGGGCGCGCCCGCCGTGCTGCGCCTGGACCGGGTCGCCGGGACCGTCGTGGTCGAGGTGGTCGACGACGGGCCGGGCTTCGACCCGGCCACCGTCCCCGCCCACCGGTACGGCCTTCGCGAGTCGATCCACGGCCGGATGTCCACGGTGGGTGGCCGCGTCGTGGTGACTTCCGCCCCTGGCGCCGGCACCCGGATCCGGCTGGAGTGGTCCGGTGGCGACTGATTCCGGCACGGCGCTGACCCCGGCCGTACCCGCCGGTGCGGCCCGCCGGGGCGTCCTGCGGCCCTGGGGGTCCGCGCCGGGCACGGTGCCGGCCGCCCGGCCCGAGGCCGCGACGGTGGCCAGCGCCGCCGCCGACGCCTCCGATCGGGGCGCCCGGATCGCCGCGGTCACCATCGCGCTGGCCTGGCACCTGGCCATCAGCCTGCCCGGGGTGCTCGGCGCGTGGCCGCGGCTGGCCGCCCCGGCGGTGGTCGGGGCCGGCTGGCTGGTCACCGCCGCGGTCGGCGTGGCGACCGGCGTACGCCTGCTGCGCGGCGGCCCACCCCCGGCCCGGCGGCTCGCCGTGGTGCTGCTGGTGGTCGACGCCGCGGTCTTCGCGGCGGCCGGCGAGGGCGTCCTGTTCACCTCGGCGAACTGGGTGTGGAGCGGGCTCGCCTGGTTCTTCCTGCTGGTGCTCTGGCGGCGGCCGGTGGGGTGGCTGCTCATGCTGCTCGGCGCGCACGCGGCGATCGCCCTCGGCGCGGTGCTCGCGCACGGCGCCACCGCCCCGGCCGACCTCACCCGCTACGCCATGTACGTCTACGGCACCTCCTCGCTGCCGGTGGCGGTCTTCGCCGGCGCGGCGGTGCTCGCCGCGCTGGCCCGGGACCGGACCCGTACCGCGGCGGCGGCCGGCGCGGTGGCGGCGGAACGGGTCGCGGCGGAACAGGCCCGCCAGGAGCGGCAGGCCCGGCTCGCCCTGGTCAGCGGCACCGCCGAGGAGGTGCTGGCCGCCCTCGCGGCCGGCGACGCCGACCCGGCCGACCCGGAGGTACGCCGCCGGTGCGTGCTGGCCGCGGCCCGGCTGCGCCGGCTGATCGCCGAGGCGGACGACGTGCCGGACCCGCTGCTGCACGAGTTGCGGGCCGCCGCCGACCTGGCCGAACGCAACGGCCTGCCGATCGAGCTGGTCGCCGTCGGCACCCCGCCCGAGCTGCCCGTCGAGGTACGCCGGCGGCTGGCCGACCCGCTCACCGCGGCGCTGGCCGCCGCGCGGGACTGGGCCCGGATAACCGTGCTGGCCGGCCCGGACGAGGTGGTGGTCAGCCTGGTCACCCCCGACCACGACGGCCCCGACCCGATCGGGCTCGATCCGCCCCGGGACGCCACCTGCCGGCGGGACGACCCACCGGCCGACGGCCGGCAACCGGTCCCGAGCGCCGCCCGCCGGCCCGGCGGCCGGGTCACGGCCGACGGCCCACCCGAACCGGGCGGCGGCGCTCCGGTGGAACACGTGCACGAGCGGGACGGGGAGATCAGATGGACGCAGACGCGGTGGCGGAGGACGTGACCGGCGGACGGCCGATCGGGGTGGCCATCGTGGACGACCATCCGGTGGTGATCGACGGGGTGCGGGCCTGGCTGGCGAGCGAGCCGCGGCTGCGGGTGCTGGCCACCGGCGACGATCCGGACGTGGTGCTGCGGGCCGCCCCGGAGGCCGACGTGGTCCTGCTCGACCTGCGGCTGCACGGGCGGATGGTGCTCGACAAGCTGGCCGAGCTGAGCGCCGCCGGGCGGCGGGTGGTGGTCTACTCCGAACACGGCGACCCGCAGACGATGCTCGCCGCGCTGGACGCCGGCGCGGCCGCCTTCCTGGCCAAGCACGAGGGGCGCGAGCACTGCGTGGCGACCGTGCTGGCCGCCGCGACCGACCGCCCGTACGTGCCGCCGACGCTGGCCGGAGCGATGGTCGGCGACCCCCGTCCGGACCGGCCGGCTCTGTCCGACAAGGAACGCGAGGCCCTGCTGCTCTGGTTCCAGTCGATGTCGAAGGCGTCGGTGGCGCGCCGGATGCGGATCAGCGAGCACACCGTGAAGCAGTACGTCGACCGGGCGCGGATCAAGTACACCCGGGCGGGTCGACCGGCCGCCACGAAGGCCGCCCTGCTCGCCCGGGCGATCGAGGACGGGCTCGTCCGGCCGGAGGAGATCGGCATCTACCGGTCACACGCGCAGACCGACCGGCCGACCCCCTAACGGCTGTCATGACAGCCGCTGTCGGGTGGGCGACGCTCGACGTACCGCCGACAGACTCCGGGGAGGTCGTGACCGTGCTGGAGGACGCCGCTCCCTTCTTCATCGGCCCGCACCGCTTCGACGCGGACGACGAGCCGGCCCGTCCCGTGCTCGACCGGCGCTACACGCTGGTCCCCGAGCCGGGCGAACGGGTGCTGGGGCAGCACCAGCTGCGGGTGACCGGGCACCTGCTCGGGCCGACCGAGCGCACCCGTGTCTGGCGACTCCCCTCGCCGGCCACGGTCACCGTGACCGATCGGCGCCTCGCGTACGTCTGCTCCGGGTCGGAGCTGTCCCTGGTCCCCGGGCGGGGCGGCCGGACGGGGGCCCGGCACCGGCGCCCGGCCCGGCTGTCCCGTCTGGTCAGCGGGCAGATCCGCTGGCAGTGGCCGTCCCGGCTGGAGCTGGTCGACGGCCCGGACGGCGGGGTCGAGCTGCTGGTGGTCTGCGACGCGCTGCGGACGATCCGGCAACCGGCGCTGGCGCTCACCGGGCCGGTGGCCCAGATCGGCCCGCTCTTCCGGCAGGTACGCCGCGCGGTGGCCACGTTCCGGCTGGTGCACGCCGAGCTGGTGGACCTCTCCCCGCCGGAGCGGGACGCCCTGCTGAGCCGGGTCGACGCGGCCGGGCCGGCCCGCGGCGCGGTGACCCTGCCCGGCGCGCTGCCGGTGGAGTTCCTGTCCCGGGACGACTACTACCGCCCGGCGGCGCAGGAGTCGCCGGCCTGGGCCGGCCCGGAGTTCCCGGCCCGGGACCATCCCGGTTCGGCCTGCTGACCCCGCCCCGACCGGCCCGGCCCGTTCGCCCTGCTGACGCCGCCCCGACCGCCCCGGCCCGGCCAGGTTCGTCCTGCTGACCCCGCCCCGACCGGTCAGGTCCGGGGCCGGGGTCGGCGGTCAGGAGGCGCTGGAGGTGCGCCGGCCCGCCCGGTCCAGCTCGGCGGCCTGCTCGGGGGTGGGCGCGCTGCCGCCCAGGTGGGCCGGCTGCCACCAGGCGTCGTCCGGGCCGGCCGGCTGCTCCGGGTAGTCCCGCTGCGCCTGGTCGACGAGCGCGGTGAGCCGGCTGCGCAGCGCGGCGGTCATGGCGTTCGCGTCCGGGTGCTCGGCCGGGTCCATCGGCTCGCCGACCAGGATGGTGATCGGGGTGTGCCGCCGGGTCAGGGTGCGCGGGCGGCCCTTGGTCCAGAGGCGCTGGGTGCCCCAGAGCGCGACCGGCAGCAGCGGCACGCCGGCCTCCTGGGCCATCCGGGCCGCCCCGTTCTTGAGGTCCTTGACGGTGAAGGAGCGGCTGATGGTCGCCTCGGGGAACACGCCGACCACCTCGCCCCGGCGCAGCGCGCTGACCGCCGTGGCGTACGAGCCGGCGCCGGCCGACCGGTTCACCGGGATGTGCTTCATGCCGCGCATCAGCGGGCCGGAGATCTTGTGCCGGAAGACGGCGTCCTTGGCCATGAAGCGGACCAGCCGGCGGGACTCGTGAGCGCCGTACCCGCAGAAGATGAAGTCCAGGTAGCTGACGTGGTTGCTGGCCAGCACGGCGCCGCCGGTGCGCGGCACGTGGTGGCTGCCCCGCACGTCGAGGCGCAGGTCGAGGATCCGGAACATCGTCTTGGCGGCGGTGATCACGGGCGGGTACACGAGTTCCGACATTCACCAACTTTACCCCGAGTAGGTTACGGGACCGTAGGGGCGAGCTGCGTTCCTCGACACCGTCCTGCCGGCCGGCGGGGCCGACTACGGTGCAAGGCATGCCCGAGCTCGCCTCGATCGTGATCCACTGCCGCGATCCCTACCTGCTCGCCCCGTTCTGGAGCGTGGTTACCGGCCTGCCCGTGGTCGAGGAGGACCGGGTGAAGCTCGCCGAGCGTTCCCTCGACCCGGACGAGGCGGTGCTGCTGCGCGACCCCGGCGGGCGCCGCCCGGACGTCTGGCTCACGCCCGCCGCGCCGCTGCCCGGCCCGGGCCGGATCCACCTCGACCTGGTCGGCGACGCGGAGGAGCGGGCCGCCGTGCTGGAGGCGGGCGCTACGGTGGTCCGCGAGTTGCCCCGCTGGACCGTGCTGGCCGACCCGGAGGGCAACGAGTTCTGCCTGATCCCGCGCAACGAGGCCGACCCACGACCGGTGGACTGACGGTCCGGTGCGCCACCGGACCGGCGGCACCCCACGACCGCGCGCACCCCACGACCGACGGCGCCCCACGACCGACGGCGCCCCAGGACCGGCGGCCGGGTCAGCCGTCGAGCTTGTTCAGGTCCAGCCGGCCCCGCGCGAAGGCGTCCACCCGGCCCCACCGGCCCGGGATGTCCAGCACCTCGATCCGTCCCATGCCGATGGGCAGCCGCGGGTCGACGGCCAGGTGCCCCTCGTGCGGCTCCAGCCCCAGCATGGTCCGCAGCAGCAGCAGCGGCGTCCCCGTCGACCAGGCCTGCGGGCTGCACGCCGTCGGGTACTCGACGGGGAACTTCGTCAGCTCCCGCTGGTAGCCGCCGAACGCCTCCGGCAGCCGGCCGTCGAAGTACCGCGCCGCGTCCAGGATGCCGCTGGCGACCTGGGCGGCCTCCTCGGCGAAGCCGTACCGACGCAGCCCCCAGGCGATGAAGGAGTTGTCGAACGGCCAGATCGTGCCGTTGTGGTAGCCGATCGGGTTGTAGCGGATCTCGCCCTCGGCCAGCGTCCGTACCCCCCAGCCGGACCAGAGCCGGGGCCCGACCAGGTGCTCGGCGATCTGGGCGGCCCGGTCGTCGGCCACGATCCCGCTCCAGAGCAGGTGCCCGATGTTGGAGCTGAGCACGTCGCACTGCCGGCCGTCCGGGTCCAGCGCCAGGGCGTAGTAGCCGCGGTCGGCGACCCACCAGTCGCGGTTGAACCGTTCCTTGAGCGCCGCCGCCTCCCGCTCCAACTGCTCGGCGTACGCCGGGTCGTCCCAGAACTCCCGGGCCAGCCGGGCGGCGCGCATCTTCGCGTCGTACGCGTACCCCTGCACCTCGCAGGTGGCGCGCGGGAACGGCGGCAGCGTGCCGTCGGCGTACGAGATCGAGTCCCAGGAGTCCTTCCAGCACTGGTTCTCCAGGCCGGTGTCGGTGTTGCGGCGCTCGTACCAGATGTAGCCGTTGCCGAGCAGGTCGGCGTAGGTGTCCACCCAGCGCAGCGCGGCCCGGCACTCCTGCTCCAACTCCTTGACCAGCGCGACGTCCCCGGTCCACTTCTCGTACTCGTCGAGCAGCACCACGAACAGCGGCGTGGCGTCCACCGAGCCGTAGTACGGCGAGTGCGGCTGTTCCTCGAAGGCGGCCGTCTCTCCGTAGCGCATCTCGTGCAGGATCCGGCCGGGGTCCTCCTCCCGGAAGTCGTCGAACCGGGTGCCCTGGAGGGCGCCGAGGACGCGCAGCGTGGTCTTGGACAGGTCGGGCGTGAACGGCAGCACCTGCAGGCAGGTGAGGATGCTGTCCCGGCCGAACATGGTCATGAACCAGGGCAGGCCGGCGGCGGGGAGGGTCTGGCCGCCGAGGGAGAGCGGCGAGAAGCGCAGCGCCGCCAGGTCGATCAGGCTGCGCCGGTACGTCGAGCCCAGCTCGATGTGCTCGGTGTTCACCTTCGGCGCCCGGCGGATCCACTCCTCCAGGTCGTGCTGGAGCGCCGACCGCTCGCCGCCGTGCGCCCGCAGTCCCATCCGCAGGTCCCGGCCGCCCGGTCCGACGGCGAACGTCTGCACGTCGATGGCGGTGTCCCACTGCTCGTTGGGCTCCAGCCGAATGCTGTACGCGAAGCCGTTGCGGTCGTACCGGGCCGGCTCGGAGGACGAGATGACGGTTTCCCGCTTGAAGTTGCCGCGCCGGTAGCCCAGCCGCAGCTTGTCCGGCTCGGCCTGGCTGTAGATCTCGCCCTTCTTGTTGAGGATCTCGTCCTTGACCTGGAAGAGGTCGGCGAAGTCGGAGGCGGCGTCCATCCGGATCTCCAGCTCGACCGGCTTCTCGTCGTGGTTGAGGATGGTCAGCCGCTCCCGGAAGCTGCCGCCGACGGCCCGCTCCCGGATGATCGACAGCTTGGCGTCCACGTAGTGGGTGGCCATGCCGGGTACCAGGAAGAAGCGCGCCTCGTAGTACTGGAGGTCGTCGTAGGAGAGGGCGTTGAGCCGCTCACCGTTGACCGTGAGCACCCACTTGGACAGGAAGCGGGTGTCGATGGAGAAGAGCCCGGTCGGCTCGGTGGGGGTGGCCTCGATGTCGCCGGTGTCCTCGGACACCACGAAGGTGTTGCCGTCGAGGATCCGGATCGTGTTCGTGTCCGCCATCAGCGGGCCTCCTCTCGGAACGCGTGGTGCGGACCCCGGGAGTTCGGCGGGCCGGGAAAGAGCCGCTCGACCTGGAGCACCAGGCGCAGGTCGCCGGTGACGGTCATGTCCCCGCGCAGCAGCGCGGCGATGGCGTTCTCCTCGCCGGTGACCAGTTCGCCGAAGAGCCGCGGATCGGCGCCGACCACCGTGTCCGCCTCCTGGTCCTGCTGCCGGACCCGGAGCCTGCCCCGATCGATCTCCAGCAGCCAGTGCGTCGTGTGCGCCCCCTCGTGCAGGTCGAACCGCAGGGTGCCGGCGGTCTTCGCCAGCAGGGGCTCGTACCCGCGCCGGTCCATCTCCTCGAAGAACCTCGTGGTCGCGTCCACCATCGGGTCCACTCCTCCCGCGATCCGCGGCGTTCGACGTCGGAGAAGGGGTCCCCGCCGGGCCCGGCGTCAACCTCGCCCGGTTGGGGTGAGCCGGTTCGGGTGAGCCGGTTGGGGTGGGCCGCTGAGGGTTGGCCGCCGGGCCGCCCCAGCCGGGCGGACGGCACGCGAACGCCGGCCCCCGAACCGGGGGCCGGCGTCGTCGCGGCGGATCAGCTCAGTTGTTCGGATCGTCGGCGCTGATGTCGGCCAGCACCGACTGGGGCTCCCGCTCCACGGCCAGGTCGCCCACCGAGACCAGCCCGATCAGCCGGCCGTCGTCGACCACCGGCAGCCGGCGGACCGCGTACGTCCGCATCAGGTCGGCGGCGGCCACCGCGTCGTCGTACTGGCTGACCGTCACCACGTCCTTGCTGGTGATCTCGTTGAGCCGGGTGGTGTTCGGGTCCAGGCTCTCGGCGACGCCCCGTACCGTGATGTCCCGGTCCGTGACGATGCCGACCACGTTGTCGCCGTCGGTCACCACCACGTCGCCGATGGCGCTGTCGCGCATCTCCTGCGCCGCGGCGGTCAGGGTGTCGTTGCCGTCCATCGTCACCAGCCGGGTCGTCATGAATTCTCCGACCGTTGTCATGGTGCTCCCCTCTCGGTGTCGGCACCGCCGTCTACCCGCCGCCCGGGGCGGGGTAACCGTCCCGCGCTCACCGCGGGCGCGGGCCGCGCGGAGGCGCGCCGACGCCGGGCGGGGTCAGCGGCGCTCGGCGGCGACCAGTTCGGCGAGCTGCACGGCGTTGAGCGCGGCACCCTTGCGCAGGTTGTCGTTGGCGCAGAACAGGGCCAGGCCGTGCTCGGCGGTCTCGTCGGCCCGGATCCGCCCGACGTACGTCGGGTCCTGGCCGGCGGCCTGCAGCGGGGTCGGCACGTCGGAGAGCGCCACGCCGGGCGCGCCGTCGAGCAGCTCGCGGGCCCGCTCGGGGCTGATCGGCCGGGCGAAACGCGCGTTGATCTGCAGCGAGTGGCCGGTGAAGACCGGCACCCGCACGCAGGTGCCGGAGACCTTGAGGTCCGGGATCTCGAGGATCTTGCGGCTCTCGTTGCGCAGCTTCTGCTCCTCGTCGGTCTCGAAGGAGCCGTCGTCCACGATCGAACCGGCGAGCGGGAGCACGTTGAAGGCGATCGGCCGGGCGAAGGAGCGCGGCGCGGGGAACTCCACGGCCGACCCGTCGAAGGCGAGCCCGGTGGCGTGCTCGGCCACCTTGCGGACCTGCTCGTCCAACTCGGCCACCCCGGCCAGGCCGGCGCCGGAGACCGCCTGGTAGGTGGCGACCACGAGGCCGACCAGCCCGGCCTCCCGGTGCAGCGGGCGCAGCACCGGCATCGCGGCCATGGTGGTGCAGTTGGGGTTGGCCACGATGCCCCTGGGGCGCTCGGCGATGGCGTGCGGGTTGACCTCGGCGACCACCAGCGGCACCGCGGGGTCCATCCGGAACGCCGACGAGTTGTCGATGACGACCGCGCCGGCCTCGGCGACCCGCGGGGCCAGCTCCCGGGCGGTGCCCTTACCGGCCGAGAAGAGCGCGATGTCCAGGCCGCGGTAGTCCGCGGTGGCCGCGTCCTCGACGGTGACCTCGCCGTCGCGCCAGGGCAGCGTGCGCCCGGCCGACCGGGCCGAGGCGAACAGCCGCAGCTCCTCCACCGGGAAGCCGCGCTCCGCCAGCACCTGCCGCATCACGCCACCGACCTGGCCGGTGGCCCCCACAATGCCGATCCTCATGCCCGCGAGGCTACCCAGCGCGGCGGCCGGACCGGGAACGCTTTCCCACCGCGCGGGCCGCGCGGCGCGCGTCCGGGGCCGGCGCCGGCCGGGCGCGGCACCGGCAACGATCGGGCGGCCGGAGCGCGGCGCCCGGAAGATCGCCCGCCGCCGGCCGGTCCGGCCGCAGCATCCACGGCCGCGACCGGCCGGCGGCGACCGGCCGACGCGACCAGGATCACACGTCAGGCGGTGTGGTCGATCACCTCGCCGAGCCCGGCGGCGACCAACTCGTCGCGGATGACCGCCGCGTCGCCCTCGACCACCAGGGTGAGCGAGTCCGGGCGCAGGTGCGCCGCGGCCGCCGCGGACACCTCCTCGACGGTCGCGGCGAGCAGCGCCTCCCGCAGCCGGGCGTGGTAGTCGTCCGGCAGGTCGTGCACCACCAGCGTGGTCAACGCCGACGCGATCGCCCGCGGGCTCTGCAGCTCGACCGAGAGCTGGCCGGCCCGCCAGGACCGGGCCACCGCCAGCTCGTCCTCGGTCACCCCGGTCAACTGGGTACGCGACACCTCGCCGACCGCCTCGACCAGCGCCGGCGCGGTCACCGCGGTCTGCACCCCCGAGCTGATCCCGAACCGCCCGAACCGGCGGGACGAGGCGAAGTCGCCCCGAATGCCGTACGTGTAGCCGCGCACCTCCCGGATCAGGTGGTTGAGCCGGGAGGTGAACGCCCCACCGAGCACCGTCCCGGCGAGCGTCATCGGCACGTGGTCCGGGTGGGCGCGGTGCGGCGACGGGTGGCCGAGCCGGAGCGTGGACTGCACCGAGCCGGGCCGGTCGACCAGGATGACCTTGCGCTGGCCGGCGAGCGGCACCTCGATCGGCTCGCCCTTCACCACCGGACCGCCGCCGCTGCCCGCGAACACCGTGGCGGCGAGCGCGTCCAGGTCGATCCGGTCCAGGTCGCCGGCGACGATCAGGGTGCCCGGCCGGATGAACCACTCGGAGTGGAAGACGGTCACGTCGTCCACGTCCAGGGCCGCGACGCTCTCCGGGTCGCCGTACATCGGCCGGCCCCAGCGGTTGTCCGCGCCGAACAGGTCGGCCCGGAGCACCGCGTCGGCCCGGGGGCCCGGGTTGGCCCAGTCCATCCGCAGCGCGGTGGCCTCGTCGTCGCGGACCCGCAGCACGTCGGCCGGGTCGAGCCGGGGCGTCCGGACGGCCTCGGCGAGCAGCGCGACCGCGGCGCCCAGCCGGTCCACCGGGACCTGCACGCTGATCTGGAACGAGTCCCAGTCCAGCCCGGTCACCAGCTCGGTGCCGAGCGCCTCGATGGCCAGCGCGTACGCGGTGCCGTCCCGCTGCGCGGTGCCCTCCTCCAGGGCCTTGGCGAGCACCCCGCCGAGCCCCTCCTTGCCGACCGGCTCCCGCCCGGCGCCGGCGTCGAGGAGCAGCAGCGCGACGGCCAGGTTCTGCCCGGGCAGGTGCGCGGCGACGACCTGGCCGCCGGCCGCGCTGCGGCGGACGACCTGCGGGAACCGGTACGGTCGGGCCGGGCCCGGGCCGGGGCGGGTGGCGATCAACGTCATCGGGGCTTCCTCTCGTTCGCGGCCGCCGGGCTCGCCTGCGGGCCGCGTCGCGTCGCCGGGGCGCGTCGCTCGGCGCCCGCGCTCACCGGTTCTCCTCGGGCAGGTAGGTCAGGGTCGCCCGGTCGGCCGCGCCGAGCAGCTCGGCGGCCTGCTCGGCGATCTGCTCGGCGGTGACCGCGAGCCAGCCGGGCAGCCGCTCACCGATCTTCGCCGGGTCACCGAACTGGGTGGCGTACCGGCCGAGCACGTCGGCGCGGCCGTCCACCGTGGACATGTGCCGCCACCACTGGGTGCTCAGCAGCGCCTTGGCCCGGTCCAGCTCGGCGGCGGTCACCGGCACGGTGGTCAACTCGTCGACGACCTCGGCCAGCCCGGCGCGCAGCCGTTCGGCGTCCACCCCGGGGCGGGCGGTCGCGGTGGCGATCAGCGGGGCCGGCGCGTACGCCAGGTCCACCCCGTACGCCCCGACCAGGTCCGGCTGGGCGATCCGTTCGCCGTCGGCGAGCCGCTGGTAGAGGCGGCTGCCCCGGCCGGTGCCCAGGACGGTGGCGAGCACGGTGGTCACGTCGTACCCCGGGGTGCCGTAGGGGTGGGTGCGGTGCGCGATGTACACGCGGGGCGCGGGCACGTCGGCGACGACGGTCTCCGTGGCGGGTTGCCCGGTCGGCGGCACGCTGCGCCCGTCCGGCGCGGCGGGGATCTCCGGGCGCGCCGGGATGGCCCCGAAGTACTTCTCGGCGAGCGCGAACACCTCGGCCGCCGGGGCGTCGCCGACGACGGTGAGCACCGCGTTGTTCGGCGCGTAGTAGGTGGTGTGGAAGGCCTGGAAGGTGGCCAGGTCGGCGGCGTTCAGGTCGGCCATCGAGCCGATGGTGGCGTGATGGTAGGGGTGGCCGGGCGGGTAGAGCAGCGGGAGCAGCCGCAGCCAGGCGTCGCCGTACGGGACGTTCTCGTAGCGTTGGCGGCGCTCGTTCTTCACCACGTCGCGCTGGTTGTCCAGCGTCTCCTGGGTCAGCGCCGGCACCAGGCCGCCCATCCGGTCGGCCTCCAGCCAGAGCGCCAGCTCCAGGTGCTCGGCCGGGACCGTCTCGAAGTAGTTGGTCCGGTCCGGGTTGGTGGTGGCGTTCAGCGAGCCGCCGGAGCCCTGGATCAGCTTCATGTGCTCGGTCTTCGCGACGTTCACCGAACCTTCGAACATCAGGTGCTCGAAGAGGTGGGCGAAACCGGTCTGTCCGTCGGGTTCGTGCCGGGAACCCACGTCATACCAGAGGTTGACCGCGACCGCCGGCGCGGTGCGGTCCTCGCTCACCACCACCCGCAGGCCGTTGTCCAGTCGGGTGGTCTCGATCGGCCAGGGGTAACCGCTGTCGGGCATGGCACCGACGCTATCCGATCTCGCGGGCGGAAAGGGGACACGTGGGAGCATCGTCGGCCCGCGCCGGGGTACCCGCCCAGCATGCCCACCCCCACCTCCCCCGCCCGGCCGCTGCGGGCCGCGGTGCGCCGCCGGGCCGGCGCGGCCGTCGAGCGGGCGGCCGCCGCACTGGCCCGCCGCCGGCACGCCCGGCTGCTGCATCCGGCCGGCCGCACGTTCGCCGCCGAGGTCCTCGTCTGGGGTACGCCCGGCCCGCCCACCGGGATCGACCTGCTCGACCGGCCCGGCCGCTGGCCGGCCACCGTACGGCTGTCCAAGGGAGTGCCCACCCCGGGGAGCTGGCCCGACGTGCTCGGCCTGGCGGTGCGGCTGCACCGGGACCCGGAGCCGCCGGTGGACCTGCTGGTCAGCTCCAGCGGCGCGGCGCCGGTGCTGCGCCACCTGCCGCTGCCCCGGCGCCGCTTCACCGGGACGTACACCTCGATCATGTCGTTCCGGGCCGGCCGGCGGCGGCTCTACCTGGCCGCGCTGGCCGACCCGGAGTCGCCGGAGCTGGGCCGCGACCTCGCCGGCGTCGCCGCGACGGTCGCCACCGACCAGCCCCGGCTGGTGCTCGCGGTGGCCTCGGCGGCCGGACCCTGGCGGCCCTTCGGCGAGGTACGCCTGGACCGCCGGCGCGGCGCCCGGGAGGACGCCGCGCTGGCCTTCGATCCGATCGGTAACGCGCCTCCGGGGCTGCGCGTCCGGGGCCTGCTGGGCTGGCTGCGGGACACCAGCTACCGGGGCTCGCGGCGGGCCCGGGGCGCGAGCGCTCAGTCGGGCGGCTCGACGGGGGTCACGGTCTGATCGGAGGTGCGGTGCTCCAGCACCGTGTCGGGCGCGGCGTTGCGGTCCTCCTCCCGGATGTCCGATTCGGTGAGGATCGCGTCGGCCTGGGCCTCGGGATCGTCGCTGCCCGCCGCCGCCTCCTCGGGCAGCAGGTGGGCGCGGGACTCGATGCGCTCCTGGTCGCTCTGCTCGTGCGTCATGCCGTTCCCCATACCCCCGCCGGCCCGACCCGGAACGACCCGGGCGGCGCGAGGGCCGCGCCGGGCCCGCGTCCCAGCATCCGATACGGGTGGCCGGTGTGGCCGCGACGGGGTGAGCAGGGCCGTCGCGTCGGGTACGCTGGCCCCCGTGACGCGGTCGTATCGATGGTTTAGGCAGCCGGCTGGAGGAGCCGGTGACTCGACCATGAACTGACGTCACTTCCTCTTCGAGCCGGCCGGGCAGGGATCATTCCCTGCCCTTTCGCGTACGAGCAGCCGGCTCGACCTCGGGCGCCGGCCCCGGGGCACGGTCGGCGGAAGGAACCCCACCGTGACGACCCCGGACGCCCATCGGGTCATCGACCAGCGGATCGACCGTGTCGTGCCGCTGACCACCCCGGCCCTGCTGCTGCACGAGCTGCCCCTGGACCCGGCGCTCGCCGACGCGGTGCTGGCCGGCCGGCGTGCCGTCGGCGGCGTGCTGGACCGCGCCGACGACCGGCTGCTGGTGGTGGTCGGCCCCTGTTCGGTGCACGACCCGGCCGCCGCCCTCGAGTACGCGGGCCGGCTCCGCGCGGCCGCCGACCGGCTCGCCGACGACCTGCTGGTGGTGATGCGCGTCTACTTCGAGAAGCCGCGCTCGACCGTGGGCTGGAAGGGGCTGATCAACGACCCGGGGCTGGACGGCTCCGGGGACGTCAACGGCGGTCTGCGGACCGCCCGGGCGCTCCTGCTCGACGTGCTGCGGCTGGGCCTGCCGGTGGGTTGCGAGTTCCTCGACCCGATCACCCCGCAGTACATCGCGGACACCGTGGCCTGGGGCGCGATCGGCGCGCGGACCGTGGAGAGCCAGGTGCACCGGCAGCTCGCCTCCGGCCTGTCCATGCCGATCGGCATGAAGAACCGTCCGGACGGCAGCATCTCCACGGCGGTGGACGCGATCCGCGCGGCGGGGGTGCCGCACGTGTTCCCCGGCATCGACGTCTCCGGCACCCCGGCGATCATGCACACCCGGGGCAACGCCGACGGGCACCTGGTGCTGCGCGGCGGGGGCGGCCGGCCCAACTACGACGCCGAGTCGGTGGCCGGGGCGCTGGACCTGCTGCGCGCCGCCGGGCTGCCGGAGCGCGTGGTGATCGACGCGAGCCACGCCAACAGCGGCAAGGACCACCGCAACCAGCCGCGGGTCGCCGCCGACGTGGCCGCCCAGCTCGAGGCCGGCCAGCGCGGCGTCGTGGGCATCATGCTGGAGAGCTTCCTCCAGCCCGGCCGCCAGGATCTCGACCCCACCCGGGAGCTGGAGTACGGCAAGTCGGTCACGGACGCCTGCATCGGCTGGGACACCACCGCCGACGTCCTCGACCACCTCGCCACCGCCGTCCGCGCCCGCCGCGCCACCCTGCCCACCCCCGCCTGACCGCGCCAGCTCCCCGACGCACAGCGCCGCCCGGCCCCTGGGGGGGCCGGGCGGCGCTGGGTGTCGGTGTGCAGGTCGCCTCTCGGCGAGTGGCGCGACGCGGCTCCAGCCGGACGGTATTCCGCGAAGGCAAATTAGGTGAGGCCCGGGGACACTGGACACACCGACGCTCTGCACAACGGCGGTACCGGGTCCGGTGTTCCGGCCGGTGCTGTGCCGGCCGTCACTCCTGGCGGGACCCGCTGACCGGGCACGGCGGCGACGTTTGACCGATTCGGGCCCGGGTAGCTGATCGGCGTGACCGACGACGCGCCCGTGACCGAGCAACCGGACACCCGGCAGCTCGACGAACTGCTCGACGACCTCTACCGGGGTCAGGAACGGATCACCCAGGCGATGATCTACCGCCGGGCGGTCGCCGCCGAACTCCCCGCCGAGCTGCTCGCCCGGATCGCCGCGCTCCCCGAGGGCGAGTACGCCGTCGACGAGGCGGCCGACCTGCTCGGCGGGACGGTGGCCTGAGACCCCGGCAGCCCCCGACCGGACCACGGAGAGGACAGTGGGATGACCGACAGCGACGACGCACCGCGGCACCACATCGAGGCGCTCGGCCAGCCACCGGAGGGCAGGGACACGCTGCCGGAACCGGACTTCGCCAACGAGCACGACCGCACCGCGGTGGACCGCGAGGTGATCACCGGGGCGGACGAGGACGAGCGGGAGCCGGAGGCGTCGCGCGGCTGGGCCGGCGAGGACCACGGCACCACCCCCACCTGAGCCGGTACGCCGCCGGTCCGGTGCCCGCCGGCGCACCCGGGCCGCCCGCGCACCGTCCGGACCAGGACCGGTACGACCAGGGGCCGGCGCGTTCGCTCGCGCCGGCCCCTGGTGTCGTTCGTGGGTCACTTCTCGTGGTGGCCGCCCTCGGCCGCCTGCTGGGCGACGGCGTAGCCCATCTGGAGGAAGTCGGAGGCCGCGACCGCGGTGAGGGCCGTGGCGATCAGCCGGGTGAGCCGGGGCGCGAGCACCAGCCCACCGGTGAGCCCGGTGGCCACCCAGACGGCCAGGCAGAACGGGCAGCTGACCAGCTCGCCGAGGGCGTGCCGGGTGGGGCTGCCCTGGTCCCGGACCTGCTCCATCACCTCCCCGCTGCCGATCGGGTGGTCGTAGCGGGTGAACGGCGCGCGCAGCGGGCTGGTGATCGCGTCCTTGGACAGCAGCCGGCTGAGCTTGTGCGTCGCCACCGAGAGCAGCACCACGTCGGCCGGGCTGGGCCGCTCCGGCACCGGTCGCCCGGTCGCCTTCACCAACCCCACCAGGGACGCGGTCACCGTCGCGTACGTGCCCATGGCCACCAGATAGCCGCCCAGCGGTCGCTGCTCGTGCGGCGCGTACGCCTGGCGCAGGCGCGCCACCTTCTGCTTCAGGCCACTCCCGGTCACCCGGCCTCCTCGTTGGTCGTCGTGCCGACGCCGGCTCAGCCGGCCGTCAGGGTCGGTCGTCGTGGCGCCGGCTCAGCCGGCCGTCAGGTTGTCGGCCACCTCGCGGGCCAGGCTGGCCAGGATCTCGTCGGCCATGCCGTGGTCGGTGCCGGAGAGGTCGAGCCGGACCCGGGCGCCGCCGGCGTCGGCCGGCTCGACGTCGATGTCCGCCGACCAGCCGGCGGCCTCGGAGCTCCACCGGGCCCGCATGTCCTCGGCGTCGACGACCTCCACCCGGTGCGTGCCCGCGCGCCGCAGCTCCTCCGGCAGCCAGGCGGCCGACCGGTCGGGGTCGGTGGCGGTGTTGAACACCACCTCGGGCGGCGCGGACATGCCGCGCTCGGCGTGGTTGGCCATCAGGCGTCCCGCAGCCGGCTCGGGTCGACCTCCCGGCCCGGGTGCCGGGCCAGGTACTCGGTCTCCAACTCGGCGGTGCGGCGCAGGTGGTTGGCGAGCGCCGAGTCGGTGGCGTGCCGCAGCGTGTCCAGCCGGGTCCGGTGCAGGCTCTGCATCTCCCGGATCAGGTCCTCGTCGCCGAGCTCCGCCGGGTCGATGCCGAGCAGCTCGCCGTCGACGTCGGCGGTCACGGTGTCGGTGCGGGCGTGGTCGCCGTCCCACTCGGGCAGCCGCTGCTCCGGGCTGGCGTCGCCGGCACGGCGTACGGATTCGGTCATCGTCGGCCCCCTCGTCTCGTTCGGGCTGGCGTCTAAACGGATGCCCACCCGCGGTGTGGCCAAACCCCGCCAGCTACGACACCGCGTCGGAGACGGCCGCGGGCCCCGGTACCCTCGATGGCATGAAACGGCTCTGGACACCGGCGTGGGTCGCCCGCCACGTGGCCATGGTCGTGCTGGTCGTGGGCTTCCTCGGGCTCGGGTGGTGGCAGGTCACCCGGGCCGCCGAGGGCAACTCGCTGAGCTTCGGGTACGCGATCGAGTGGCCGGTCTTCGCCGGTTTCGTGGTCTTCGTCTGGTGGCGTGAGGTCCGGCACGCGCTGCGCGGCACGCCCGACGCGGCGGCCACCCCGGCGCCGCCGGCGGCCGCCGGGTCCGAGCCGCCCGCCACCACCCCGGCGGTACGCCGGCCGGTGCGGGTCGGCCGGACGCCGTCCGCCCCGGTCGGCGGCGCGGAGGACGGCGACCTCGCCGAGTACAACCGCTACCTGTCATGGTTGAACGCCAACCCGGGCGCGAGGCCCGGTGACTATCCCGGCTGAGGCCGGCTTCGGAAGGACGGACGACGGTGGGCGGAGCCCTTACCCGGTACCGCGTGATCGCCTGGATCGTGGGCGTGGCGCTGGTGGTGCTGGTCCTGATCGGCATGCCGCTGAAGTACTTCTTCGACGACCCGACCGTGGTGGCGGTGGTCGGCACCGCGCACGGCTGGCTCTACATGATCTATCTGGCGCTGACCTTCGACCTGTCCCGCCGGGTGGAGTGGCCGTTGCGGCGGATGCTGCTCGTCATGTTGGCCGGCACGGTGCCGTTCGTGTCGTTCTACGCCGAGCGCCGGGTGAGCCGCTGGCTGGCCGCGGACGACCCGGCGCCGGCCCCGGAGCCGGTCGCCGGCTGAGCCGGCCGGCTCAGCGGTTCGGCCGCCACACGCCGGACGAGGCCACCGGGTCGGTCCAGCCGCCGCCCAGCCGCGCCCCCTCCCGGGCCCGTTGCAGGGCCCGGGTGACCTGACCGAACTGCCGCTCGTCGTCGCTGCTGAACAGCAGCACCTCGGCGTCGCGGTGCCGGCCCCACAGCTCGTACGCCGGCGGCCGCCAGCGGTCGCCGGCGACCACCAGCAGCAGCGGCAGCAGCCCCACCGCGCCGAGCATCAGGTACGCGGTGGCGGTGAGCCGTTGCAGCCCGCCGGTGAAGCCGAGCAGCACCCCGACCCCGCCGATCAGGGCGGCGGAGATCGTGACGGCCCGCAGGGCCAGCCGGTCGTGCGGCCCGCGGGTGGTCCAGACCTGGGTGAGTTCGGCGACCGGCCAGCTGGCCCGGCCCACGCTGAAGCGTTCGGCGGTCACCACGATGCCCGGCCGGGCGTACAGCAGGGTCGGTGCGGCCGGTCGGGTCGACCGGGGTGGGCGGGTGGTGGAGCCATCGGTCTGCACGGCGTCCTCCCAGGGCTCGCGCGCCGGGCTCCCCCACCACCGACGAGCTGCGCCGACGCCGGTGGCGGGATTCCCGGCTCCGCGCTTCATTGTGTTGCCGGCGCGCCACCCGGGCCGGTCGTTTCCCCTGCTCACCGGTGCGCCGCCCGGCCGCCTCGCACGGTTACCAGCGCCCATTTACCGCTTTGTCGATATTTTGCGGCGCGAGGCCTGGCGACATCCGTCCAGAACGACGAATCGGGCCACCCGCGCTATTCACCCAACCGGCACCAGCGCCCGTACCGTCCGCCCGGCAAACGGTCACCGGACGTCACCGGCACCGCCTGCACTTCCTGACACTTTGCCAACATTCGCCCCTGCTTCCACTCCCGCCCCCACGCGTCCCGGGTTAGGTTGGGCGAGCCGGTCCGGTCCACCGCCATCCACCGGGATGGCCCCGGGCGGTGTCGCCGGGCGGCTCAGCGCGGCCCGGGCGACCGTGGGAGAGGAGCTTTCCGCTCTTGTCGTCACTACGGATCCTGCTGCGCAGCCTCGCGGTGGCCGGCCTCTCGGCTGTGCTGCTCGCCCCGGCGTCGGTGGCTCGGGCCGAGCCCACCCCCGCCGAGCTGACGAAGCAGATCGAGAAGTCCTCGACTGAGCTGGAGCGAATCGTCGAGTCCTACAACAAGCTCAACGAGCAGATCAAGGCGAACAAGGCCACCGCGGCCTCGTTGCAGGCCCGGATCGGCCCGTTGCAGGCGCAGGCCGAGCGGAGCCGGGCCGACGTGGGCCTGCTCGCCGCCACCGCGTACAAGACCGGTGGGATGCGCACCGCCCAGGCGCTGCTGGAGCCGGGCGGGTCGACCTCGCTGCCGGAGCGGCTCGGCGCACTGGACCAGTTGAGCCGGCAGCGGCAGCAGACCATCGACGGTTTCACCACCGACCAGCGAAAGCTCATCGATCAGAAGAGCCAGCTGGACACCACGCTGGCCCGGCAGGCCGCGCAGGCCAAGCAGCTCACCGCGGGCAAGAAGAAGATCGAGGCGGATCTCGCCCGCCTCTACCAGCTCCGCCGCCAGGCGTACGGGCGGGCCACCGAGGCGCCGTCCAGCGCGGGCTCGGCCGGCAGCCCGCCGGCCATCTCCGGCTCCGCCGGCACGGCGGTGCGGTACGCGTACGGCGCGGTCGGCAAGCCGTACGTCTACGGGGCGGACGGCCCCGGCGGCTACGACTGCTCGGGGCTGACCCTGGCCGCGTGGCGAGCCGCCGGCAAGTCGCTGCCGCACAACGCCGCCATGCAGTGGGACGCCACGGTCCGGATCAGCCGCAGCTCGCTGCGCCCCGGCGACCTGGTCTTCTATTCGGGCCTCGGGCACGTGGCGATCTACGTGGGCAGCGGCCAGATCATCGACGCGCCCAGCGCGGGCCGCAACGTCAGCAAGCGCGGCATGGGCATCATGCCGATCGCCGGCTACGGCCGGGTCCGCTGATCGTCTCCAGATACGGCGAACGGCCGGCGTCCCCCTATCGGACGCCGGCCGTTCGTGTTGCCATTGTTCCCTGGTCAGGCCGCCTGCAGTCCCTCGGCCCGGGCCAGCTCGCGGAGCCGGCCGAGGGCCTGGATCTCCAGCTGGCGGATCCGCTCCCGGGAGAGCGAGAACCGCGAGGCGACCTCGGTGAGCGAGTGCTCCCGGCCGTCCTCCAGGCCGTAGCGGGCCCGCATGATGCCGGCGGACCGGTCGTCGAGGTGGTTGAGCAGACCCTCGATCCGCTGCCGCTCCAGGCCGGTGAGGACGATCTCCTCCGGCGACGGGGCGTCGCTGTCGGCCACCAGGTCGCCGAGGTTGGTGTCGCCGTCGTCGCCCACCGGGGTGTCCAGCGAGACGGTGTCCTGCGACCAGCGACGCAGCTCGTTGACCCGCTCGACGGTGACGCCGAGCGCGGCCGCGATCTGCTCCGGCTCCGGGTCGCTGCCCAGCTCACGGGTGAGCTGACGGGCGACGTTGCGCATCCGGTTGACGTCCTCCACCAGGTGGACCGGCAACCGCACGGTCCGCTCCTGCTGGGCGATCGCCCGGCTGATCGCCTGGCGGATCCACCAGGTGGCGTAGGTGGAGAACTTGTAGCCACGCTCGTAGTCGAACTTCTCGACCGCCCGGACCAGGCCGGTGTTGCCCTCCTGGATCAGGTCCAGCATGGGCATGCCCGAGCGCACGTAGCGGCGGGCGATCGACACGACCAGTCGCAGGTTGGCGCGGATGAACAGGTCCTTCGCGCGCTCCCCCTCGACGACCAGCCGCTCCAGCTCGTCCCGGCCGACGCCGGCGGGCACCCGGTCCTCGCCGAGCAGGTGCTCGGCGTAGAGGCCGGCCTCGATCGCCTTGGAGAGTTCGACCTCCTTGGCGGCGTCCAGCAGCGGCGTCCGGGAGATCTCGTGCAGGTAGACGCCGACCAGGTCCCGCTCCTCGGCGACCTCGTCGGTACGCATGCCGATGTTCTTGTCCACGATTGCCACGGTCCCCTCGCTCGCGCCGGTTGCCCGGTTCCTTGCCATCCCCACGTTCATCAGCCCTCCCCGTAACCTCCGCTGTGCCCGTAGGTGCTGACACCTACACAACAGATGAGACGCGTCGGGGATTCCATGTCGTGAGTCGAAACTGTCACGAATGCCTGAGTAGTAGCTGAGAGCCCGATCCATGTTCCCTGTCAGGACCCCTGCTCGGACGACTCGCTGCACCCCGCCGAACCGGGTGTCGGAGCTGCGGAATCGTCGTTTACCCATGGAACCGCACCATTGCGAGATCCCTGGGCCCGCCCGACCCGCGTCACCGGGCACTGCGATCCTGGTCACTGCGTGATACGCGTCCGCGGACCGGTCGGTTCAGCCTCGGGTGAGGATTACCCCACGCCTGGTTGAACAATCCGCAGGGCTGCCGGCGTCCCCCCGTACGAGTGATCCGCGTCGCACCTGGCGACGCGACCGCACCGCGGGCGGCCCGGCGGGCCGGGGCGGCTCAGGAGGCGAGCAGGGCGAGCGCGCCGCGGACCTGGTCGGCGGAGCGGGCCAGGGCGGCCCGGGCAGCGGAGATCTCCGCGCCGGAGACGAGCGCGACCAGCGCGGTCTTGAGGTCGCCGTCGGCCTCGTGCAGGGCCGCCTGGCAGACCTCCTCGGCGCAGCCGGTGGCCTCCATCAGGATCGAGATCATGCGGCCACGGAGTTTGGCGTTGGTGGCCACCATGTCGATCATCAGGTTCGAGTAGACCCGGCCGAGTCGCACCATGACGGCCGTGGAGAACGTGTTGAGCACCAGCTTCTGCGCGGTGCCCGCCTTCATCCGGGTCGAACCGGTGACCACCTCGGGCCCGGTGTCCACCCCGATGAAGACGTCGACCGACGAGGCGGCCTCGGCCTCCGGATTGGCGCAGAGCAGCACCGTCGAGGCGCCCTGCGCCCGGGACGCGGCGAGCGCCCCGAGGACGTACGGGGTGCGCCCGCTGGCCGCCAGGCCGACGACCAGGTCGCCGGCGCCGACGCACTCGGCGGCCTCGGTGGCGCCGCCGCCCTCGGCGTCCTCGGCGTCCTCCACGGCGTGCCACATCGCCTCGGGACCGCCGGCCAGGTGGGCGCAGAACCAGTGCCGCGGCGAGTTGAAGGTGGGGGCCAGTTCGGCGGCGTCGAGCACGCCCAGCCGGCCGGACGTGCCGGCGCCGAAGTAGTGCACCCGGCCACCGCCGCGCAGCGCCGCCACCGCCAGGTCGACGGTCTCGGCGATCTCGTCGAGCACGGCGGCCACCGCGGCCGGCACCCGCCGGTCCGCGTCGTTGATCACGGTGAGCACGTCCCGGGTCGACATCAGGTCGAGATCGACGCTGTGCGGGTTACGCCGTTCGGTGGGGGCGCCGACGCGCACCACGGGCCGCACCATGGCCACCTCGTCCGGCTCCACCCGACCCGCCGTCATGCCCGCCTCCGCCCGGCGCCCACCCGGTGCGACCGGACGGCTTCGGCCGTCGCCTCCAGGGCCTTGCGGGCCTTGGCCCGGTTGCGGGCGGCCACCCCGACGAAGAGGCAGTCGACCACGGTCAACTGGGCCAGCCGGCTGGCCATCGCGCCGGAGCGGTAGGTGGTCTCCCGGGCGGCGGTGGTGAGCACGAAGTCGGTGACCTCGGTGATCGGCGAGCGCGGGAAGTTGGTCAGCGCCACCGTGGTGGCGCCCCGCGCCCGGGCCTGCTCCAGCACCTCGATCACGTCGGAGGTGGTGCCGGTGTGCGAGATGCCGACCGCCACGTCGCCGCGGCCGAGCAGCGCGGCCGAGGTCAACGCCGTGTGCACGTCGGGGAAGTAGAAGGCGGTCCGGCCGATGCGGTGCAGCTTCTGCTGGAAGTCGGAGGCGACGAAACCGCTGGCGCCGGCGCCGTAGACGTCGATCCGTCCGGCCGCGACGATCGCCTCGACCACCTGCTCGCAGACCGCCGGGTCGAGTTGCTCCGCGGTCTCCTCGACGGCGCGCGCGTCGTTGAAGGCGATGGTCGCGATGATCTGGGCGAGGTCGGCGCCGGGCGGGATGTCACCGCCGACCACCCGGGCGTCCGGCGGCTCGATCCGGCGGGCGGCCTCGGCGGCGAGCCGGATCCGGAGTTGCGGGTAGCCGTCCATGCCGACCGAGCGGCAGAACCGGATGACGGTGGCCTCGGATGTCTCGGCGGCGGTGGCGAGGTCTGTGATGGTGCGCCGGGCGGCGTCGGCCGGATCGGAGACGACCAGCCGGGCCACCCGCTGCTCGGCCGGGGACAGCGAGGGGAGCAGCCCGCTGATGTGGACGATCAGTCCACCGGGCTCGTGACTCGCAGAAATCTTCGGACTCTTCGCCACGGATGAAACTTACTTTCACGAGCGCGGACCGTCAACCATGACGCCGCGTATCGGGAAAAGTACCGCCTTCCGCACGCGGCCCGCCCGGCAAGGGTCCCATTCCCGCAGCCCGGCCGCCTCCTCCGGACCGGTGGACTCGACCGCCCCGGCCCACCTGCGGCTCGGCTGTCGTGCACGCGACACCGACCGGACGGTCGGGTCCGGGTCACCGGACGGCGTGGGCGGACTAGCCGGCACCCCGCCAACCCCATCGATCAGCGCAAATCCCGCCCCGCGCACCCCGGGGTCCGGGCCGGCCGCTAGCGTGGGCCCCATGGCGGAACGCACGGTGCTGGTGACCGGAGGCACGGGCGGGCTGGGCGGTGCGGTCACCGCGGCCTTCCTGACGGCCGGCTGGCGGGTGGTCGTACCGGACCGGGAGAGTGCGGGGACGGCGCCGGCCGGCACCGCGCCCGTCCGGGTCACCGCGGACCTGCTGGAACCCGCCGGGGCGGCCCGGGCGGTCGAGGCGGCCACCGCCGACCCCGCGGCGCCGCTGCGCGCGGTGGTCAACCTCGTCGGCGGGTACGCCAGCGGCGGGCTGGTGCACGAGACCCCGGTCGACGAGTTCGACCGGATGCTGCGGCTCAACCTGCGCCCGACGTACCTGGTCACCCAGGCCGCGCTGCCGCACCTGGTGGCGGCCGGCGGCGGCGCGGTGGTCTGCGTCTCGGCCCGGGCCGCGGTGGCGCCGTTCCCCGGCGCGGCCGGCTACGTCACCGCCAAGGCCGCCGTGCTCGCCTTCGCCAACGCGGTGGCGGTGGAGTACCGGCAGCGCGGCGTGCGGTGCAACACGGTGCTGCCCAGCGTCATCGACACCCCGGCCAACCGGGCCGCCCAGCCGGACGCCGACCACCGGCGCTGGGTCCCGCCCGCCGAGATCGCCGCGGTGATCCGCTTCCTGGCCTCCGACGACTCCGCGCCGACCAGCGGGGCGAGCATCCCGGTCTACGGCCGGGCCTGAGCCGGCACCGGGCCGCCCCGGTCCGCGCCACCCCCCGGCGGCCGGGTGCCGCCGGGCGACCGGCCGGGCGACGCGGGTGGGTCGCCGGGGAACCACTCGGTGAGGTGGGCGCGGATCCGGTGGGAGACCTCCTCCGGGCTGCCGTTGGCGTCGACCACCACGAAGCTGGCGTACTCCGGCAGGGTCCGGTAGGCGGTCGCGGCGGCGGTGAGCCAGCGCATGCTCTCGTGGTCCGTGCCGCGCCGTTCGATCCGCCGGTACGCCTCGACCGGATCGACGGCGAGCAGGAAGGTGACCTGGGGCGCCGGGAAGAACCGGTAGCCGGCCCGGGCCAGCCGCTCCCAGCGCTGCCCGCCGTGCGCCCGGATGCTGGCGTACTGGCAGGCCGCGTAGCGGTCCATCACCGCGGTGCGGCCGGTCACCAGGCAGCTCAGCAGGGCCAGCGCGATGGCGAGCCAGCGCAGCACGGACTCGACGGCGAGCAGGCCGTCCCGCCCGACGAGGCGTTGCGCGTCCGGCCGGCCGAGGCGGTGGGCGAGCCGGCCGAGCCAGCGGCGGCCGCCCGCGTTGCGGTGGTAGGTGGCGGGGTGGCCGGCGGCGGAGAGCGCCGCGGCGAGCCGGTGCGCCTGGGTGGTCTTGCCCGAACCGTCGATGCCGATCAGGGCGACGGCGCGCAGTCGGGCCGTGCCGCGCCGCACCCGCAGTGACCTGGCCACCTCCCCGAGGTTATCCGACCCGCACACCACATCGCCGATTTGTCCGCTGCTGTCCCGCTGCCGCACCTGCGGGGCGGGGACAGGTGTGACCGACCGGTACGCCGGGTACGCAAGTTCATTCCCACCGCCACCCACGACGACGGGAGAACCAGACATGGCCGAGCGCGGGGACGAGACCCTGGTGCACACCTTGAAGAAGGTCGCCGCCGTGCTCAAGCAGACCGACATCCCGTTCGCGCTCGGCGGCAGCTTCGCCGTGTACGCCCACGGCGGCCACTCCAGCGACCACGACGTCGACTTCCTGATCCGGGAGCAGGACGTCGACCAGGCGCTGGAGGCCCTGGTGGCGGCCGGTTTCACCGCCGAGCGCCCGCCGGAGGACTGGCTGGTCAAGGTCTATGACGAGGGGCGGATGGTCGACCTGATCCACCGCCCGATCGAGACCCCGGTGACCGAGGAGACCTTCGCCGACACCATCGTGCGGCCGGTGGACGCCATCCACATGCCGGTCCTCTCGGCCAGCCAGCTCATGGTGCACAAGCTGCTCAGCTTCTCGCAGCACTACTGCGACTTCGCCCGCGCCCTGCCACTGGCCCGCTCGCTGCGGGAACAGATCGACTGGGACCGGGTACGGAAGGAGACGCAGCACTCGCCGTACGCCGAGGCGTTCCTGGTGCTGCTCGACCGGCTGGACGTGCTGCCCGGCGCGTCCGCAGGAAGGGAGACCCCGTGACCGGACCGCACGGCGACGCCCCGCCCGACGAGTACCTCGAGGCGGAGATCCAGAGCATGCTCGCCGAGGACCCGTCCGTCGCCGAACAGGGCATCACCGTGGTGCACCGCGAGCGCGGGCTGGTGATCTACGGCGAGGTGGAGAGCCCGCACCGACGGGAGGAGATCCTGCGCCGGGTCGCCGAGCGCTTCCCCCACGTGCCGATCACCAGCGACATCGGGGTGATCCGCACCCAGGCGCCCAGCCAGGTCGAGGAGCTGCCGTGAGGGAGGTTCGATGGTGATCCGGATCGCCGCCGTCGGGGACGTGCACCTGGACGAGGACGTGGTGGGCCGGTTCCGGCCGGCACTGGAGGAGCTGCCCGACTGCGCGGACGTGCTGCTGCTGGCCGGGGACCTGACCCGGCACGGCACCGAGGCCGAGGCACGCTGCGTGGCGCAGGAGTTCGGCAACCTCGGGGTGCCGGTGATCACCGTGCTCGGCAACCACGACCACCAGTGCGACCAGGTGCCACAGGTGGTGAAGGTGCTGGAGGACGTCGGGATCACCGTGCTGGAGGGGACCGGGATCGTCCTCGACTGCGCCGGCGGGCGGCTCGGCGTGGCCGGGGTGAAGGGCTTCGGCGGCGGTTTCGCCGGCCGCTGCGCCAGCGACTTCGGCGAGCCGGAGATGAAGGCGTTCGTGCGGACCACCCGGGAGAGCGCCGACGCGCTCGCGGCGGCGCTGCTCGGGCTCGACTGCGACCGGCTGGTCGCGTTGACCCACTACTCGCCGGTGCCGGACACGCTGGCCGGCGAACCGCTGGAGATCTATCCGTTCCTCGGCTGCTACCAGCTCGGCCAGGCGATCGACTCGGCGCCCACCGCGCTGGCCCTGCACGGGCACGCCCACCACGGCAGCGAGCGCGGCACCACCCCCGGCGGGGTGCGGGTCCGCAACGTCGCCCATCCGGTGATCAAGCAGGCGTACAGCATCTTCCACCTCGGAGATCAGCTGGACTGACCGGCAGGTTTCCTGGATCGGACCACCGGGTATTCAGCCGCCATGGAGCTGATTCTCTGGATTCTCGCAGTCGTACTGGTGGTCGCCGGCATCCTCGCGCTGTTCCGCCGGCAGATCCTCTGGGGCATCGTCCTCATCATCGTCGGTCTGCTCGTCGGCCCGGGTGGCGTCAGCATCTTCAATTAGCCGACAGGTCGTTTCCACCCCTGACCCGCCGGGGTCGTCGGGCCCGGATCTCCGTCCTCCCAGACAGGAGCTTCCGGTCCCGGCGACCTCGGCGTTCGGCGTGTCCGGCCCGGTTTGCCGACCGGTCGGCCGGGGCATGCCGGGGGCATGACGATCTCCGGGAGCATCCGGCGCGCCGGCCGCGGCGCGCGGCGGTGGTGGGCCCTGCTCGGCTTCGGCGCGGCGGTGACCGCGGCCGCGGCGGTGGGTGGGCTCGGCGTGCGGGGCACCAGCGAGGAGTACGCGGGCCTCGCGCAGCCGTCCTGGGCGCCGCCGTCCTGGCTCTTCGGCCCGGTCTGGACCGTGCTCTACGGCCTGATCGCGGTCGCCGGCTGGCTGGTCTGGCAGCGGGCCGGTTGGGGCCCGGCGCTCTGGGCCTGGGTGGTCCAGCTGGCGCTGAACGCGATCTGGACCCCGCTCTTCTTCGCCGCCGGTCGGTACGGCCTCGCGTTCGCCGAGATCGTGCTGATGTGGCTGGCCGTCGGGGCGACCGTGGCGCTGTCCGGGCGGGTCTCCCGGCCGGCGGCCGGTCTGCTGGCCCCGTACTGGGCCTGGGTCACCTTCGCGGCCGCCCTCAACTTCACCATCTGGCGGCTGAACAGCTGAGCCCGTGGGGCCCCGGGTCGGGGCCCCACGGCCCGGGTCAGCAGCGGGGCACGCCCGGGATGTAGCCGTCGTAGCCGGTGTAGACGTAGGCGTCGGAGATGAACCGACCGGAGCCGATCCGGTCCCAGATGGTGCTGGTGCCGTAGGTGCCGCTGACCGAGGTGCCGCTGGTCTGGCAGTAGATGGTGACGTTCGCGCCGTCGGCCACCGTGCCGACCGCGCTGTAGCCGGTGCCCGGACCCGAGCGGACGGTCAGCGCCACGCCGGAGGTCGTGTTCACGGTGCCCGCGCCGGTGTTCGTGCCGGAGCAGCCGTTGTCGCTGGTGTAGGTCTTGGTGCCCCAGTAGAGGGCCAGGGCCCCGTTGAACCGGACCTGGATGTCGCTGCCGTTGAGCCGCTGCTCGTAGTGCAGGTGCGGGCCGGTGGAGCCGCCGGTGCTGCCCACGTACCCGATCACCCGGCCGTAGCCGACGGTCTGCCCGACCGAGACGTTGAAGCTGCTCAGGTGCGCGTAGTAGGTGGTGTAGCCGTTGCCGTGGTCGACCCGGACGTACTTGCCGTAGCTGGTGCCGCCGAGGTCGGTGACCCGGTCGACGGTGCCGGGGGCGCTGGCCACCACCGGGTCACCGAGGTCGTCGGTGCGGTTGAAGTCGACGGCGTACGCCGGGCTGTGGTCGGACCGGGTCTGCCCGGACCAGGACTGGTTGCACGGGAACGGGACCTTGAAGGTCGGCGCCGCCATGGCCGGGGCCGCCGGCACCAGCGTGGCCGCGAGGACCACGCCCACGGTTGCGAGGCTGAACCACCGCTTGCGCATCCACTGCCTCCTATGTCGAATTCTTTCGATTGGTAGGGACAGGGTGACAGAAACCTCCATCGATGGGAAGGGACCGCCGGCGGTGGTGGGATGGGCGGAGTGTGGGAGCGTGTCCAACTGCCGGTGGGCGGGTTTCGGGATTGTTACCGGGCCGTGTCCGCCAGGGGGTGGACCTGAGCGGATGCAAGCGCTTACATGTGGGGACGACCATCGGACCGGCGCGGGTTCGACTCCCTCCACGCGCCGGCTAGGAAGGAGATCGGCATGGCGTTTGCCAGATCGCGCCAGGCTCTCGCGATCGCCGGCGTGCTGGGCCTGGCGCTCGGCGTCACCGCCTGCGGCACGGGCAACGACAAGAAGAGCAGCAAGGCGGGCTCCGCCGAGTGCGCCGCATACGAGAAGTACCAGGGCCACGACGGCAAGAAGGTCAGCATCTACTCGTCGATCCGGGACATCGAGGCCGACCGCCTCAACCAGTCCTGGAAGGAATTCGAGGAGTGCACCGGCATCGACATCGACCACGAGGGCAACGCCGAGTTCGAGGCGCAGCTCCCCGTGCGGGTCGACGGCGGCAACGCGCCCGACCTCGCCTTCATCCCGCAGCCGGGCCTGCTGAAGCGGTTCGTCGACGCGGGCAAGCTCAAGCCGGTCGGCGCCGACACCAAGGCCATGGCGGAGCAGAACTACTCCCCCGACTGGCTGAAGTACAGCACCGTCAACGGCCAGCTCTACGGCGCCCCGCTGGGCTCCAACGTGAAGTCCTTCGTGTGGTACTCGCCGAAGACCTTCAAGGAGAAGGGCTGGACCGTCCCCACCTCGTGGGACGACATGATCAAGCTCTCCGACCAGATCGCGGCCAGCGGCACCAAGCCGTGGTGCGCCGGCATCGAGTCCGGTGACGCCACCGGCTGGCCGGCCACCGACTGGATCGAGGACGTGCTGCTGCGCACCGCCGGCCCCGAGGTCTACGACCAGTGGACCACCCACCAGATTCCGTTCAACGACCCGAAGGTCGTCGACGCGGTCAACCGGGCCGGCACCATCCTGAAGAACGAGAAGTACGTCAACGGTGGCTTCGGCGGCGTGAAGAGCATCGCCACCACCGCGTTCCAGGAGGGCGGCACGCCGATCACCACCGGCAAGTGCGCGCTGCACCGGCAGGCGTCCTTCTACGCCAACCAGTGGCCGCAGGGCACCAAGGTGGCCGAGGACGGCGACGTCTTCGCGTTCTACTTCCCGGCCATCGACCCGGCCAAGGGCAAGCCGGTGCTGGGCGGCGGCGAGTTCGTCGGCGCGTTCAACGACCGGCCCGAGGTCCAGGCGGTGCAGACCTACCTGGCCTCCGGCGAGTACGCCAACAGCCGCGCCAAGATCGGCGACTGGGTGTCCGCGAACAAGAAGCTGGACCTGAACAACGTCCCGAACCCGGTGGACAAGCTCTCCGTGGGCATCCTCCAGGACGAGAAGACGGTCTTCCGCTTCGACGGCTCGGACCTGATGCCGGCCGCGGTCGGCGCCGGCACCTTCTGGAAGGGCATGGTGGCCTGGATCAACGGCAAGGACACCACCACCGTCCTGAACGACATCGAGGGCAGCTGGAAGTGAGCTGAGCAGGTGGCCCGGTCCGCGACGCGGGCCGGGCCACCGCTCACAACCGAACCCTTGAAGGAGGGTTGATGGAGTTCGACTTCGCGGCGGAACAGCCGAAGTTCCTCATGCTGATGTACGGGCTGATCGCTTTCGTCGCGGTGGTGGGCGGACTGCTCCTGCTCCTCGACGTGGTGCCGAGCTGGTTCGCCCGGCGCCGGGAGGCCCAGCTGGTCGCCGCCTCGGTGGGCGGCGTGCCGCTGCCCCGCCGGCGCAAGCAGCGCGAGGGCGCGTTCGCGTTCTTCTTCCTGCTGCCGACGCTGCTGTTGCTGACCATCGGGCTGGTGGTCCCGGCCATCCGCACCACGCTGCTCTCCTTCATGGACTCCAGCAGCACCAACTGGGTGGGCGCGCAGAACTACGAATGGATGTTCTCCGAGGACTCGATCGTCCGGGTCCTGATCAACACGCTGATCTGGGTGATCCTGGTGCCACTGGTGGCCACCGGGTTCGGCCTGATCTACGCGGTCCTGGTGGACAAGGCCCGGTTCGAGGCGGTCGCCAAGTCCCTGATCTTCCTGCCGATGGCGATCTCGTTCGTCGGCGCCTCCATCATCTGGCGGTTCGTCTACGCCTACCGCGGCGAGGGCGACCAGATCGGCCTGCTCAACCAGATCGTGGTGAGTCTCGGCGGCGAGCCGAAGCAGTGGCTGCTCGAATCGCCGCTCAACACGTTCCTGCTCATCGTGATCATGGTCTGGATCCAGGCCGGCTTCGCGATGGTGGTGCTGTCGGCCGCCATCAAGGCCATCCCGGCCGACATCGTCGAGGCGGCCCGCCTGGACGGGGTCAGCCCGTGGCAGATGTTCTGGCAGATCACCATGCCGAGCATCCGGCCGGCGCTGATCGTCGTGGTGGTCACGCTCTCCATCGCCACGCTCAAGGTCTTCGACATCGTCCGGACCGCCACCAACGGCAACTACGACACCAACGTCATCGCGACCGAGATGTACAACCAGGCGTTCCGCTACCAGGAGAACGGGCAGGGCTCGGCCCTGGCGGTGTTCCTGTTCGTCCTGGTGATCCCGATCGTGATCTACCAGATCCGCAACCTGCGCAAGCAGCGGGAGGGCTGAGATGACCACCGCCACGCCCACCGTCGGAGTCGGCGCCCAGGCCACCGAGCCGATCACCCGGGCCGCCCGGGTCCGCAAGCGCCTGAACAGCCGCACCGCCACGCTGGTGTCGATCGTCATCGCGGTGCTCTGGACCATCCCGACCTTCGGCCTGTTCATCTCCTCGCTCCGGCCGGAGGACGAGATCAAGACCACCGGGTGGTGGACGTTCTTCAGCAACCCGCAGGTCACCCTGGAGAACTACCAGGAGGTGCTGTTCAGCACCGGCTCGTCCGGGCAACTGGCCAGCTACTTCATCAACTCGCTGGCGATCACCATCCCCTCGGTGCTCTTCCCGCTCGCGTTCGCGTCGCTCGCGGCGTACGCGCTGGCGTGGATGAACTTCAAGGGGCGGGACTGGGTCTACATCGGGATCTTCGCGCTGCAGATCGTGCCGCTGCAGATGGCCCTGGTGCCGCTGCTGCGGTTCTTCTCCACCGGCGTCACCCTCGGCGGCGTGCAGATCCTCCCGGCCTGGGACCTGGTCGACGAGCAGAAGTTCGCCCAGGTGTGGTTCGCGCACACCTGCTTCGCGCTGCCGTTCGCCGTGTTCCTGCTGCACAACTTCATCTCGCAGCTGCCCGGCGACCTGATGGAGGCGGCCCGGGTCGACGGGGCCACCCACCCGAAGATCTTCCGCACCATCGTGCTGCCGCTGATCACGCCCGCGCTGGCGGCGTTCGGCATCTTCCAGTTCCTCTGGGTCTGGAACGACCTGCTGGTGGCGCTCATCTTCGCGGGCGGCGGCAACGAGACCGCCCCGCTCACCGTGCGGCTGGCGGAGCTGGCCGGCACCCGGGGCAACGAGTGGCAGCGGCTGACCGCGGGCGCGTTCGTGTCGATCGTCGTACCGCTGATCGTGTTCCTGTCCCTCCAGCGCTTCTTCGTGCGAGGTCTGCTCGCCGGCAGCGTCAAGGGTTGATCCGCGACGCCGCCGCCGGCCTCCGGCGGCGGCGGTCGCGGGCCGGAGGCGGGAACACCGATGACCAAGATTGACGACGTCGCCCGGTTGGCCGGGGTCTCCACGGCCACGGTCTCCCGGGCGCTCCGGGGCCTACCGACGGTCTCGGCCGCCACCCGGCACCGGGTGCTCGCCGCCGCCGAGCAGCTCCAGTACGCGGTCTCGCCGAGCGCCTCCCGGCTGGCCGGCGGGAAGACCGGCACCGTCGCCGTGGTGGTGCCCCGGATCACCCGCTGGTTCTTCGCCACCGTGGTGGAGGCGGTCGAGGCCCACCTCCACGAGAACGGCTACGACCTGCTGCTCTACAACCTGGGCGGCCGGGAGCAGACCCGGCGGCGGGTGCTGCGCACCGCCAGCCTGCACAAGCGGGTCGACGCCATCGTGCTGGTGGCCACCCCACTGCGCCCCGCCGACGTGACCGCGCTGACCAAGCTGGAGCTGCCGGGGGTGACCGTCAGCTCCGGCAGCGGGGTGCCCGGCTGGCCCTGCGTACGCATCGACGACGTGGCGGCCGCCCGGACCGCCACCCGGCACCTGCTCGACCTCGGCCACACCCGGATCGCGCACATCTCCGGCGACCCGGACGACGAGCTGGCCTTCACCACCCACCTGGACCGCCGGCGGGGCTACCAGGCGGAGCTGCGCGCGGCCGGCATCCGGCCCGACCCGACCCTCGACGTCGAGTCGCAGTTCACCATCGACGGCGGCAGCCGGGCCACCGCCGAGCTGCTGGCCCGGGGCGAGCCGCCCACCGCGATCTTCGCCGCCTGCGACGAGATGGCGATGGGCGCGATGACCGCGCTGCGCGACGCCGGGCTGCGGGTGCCGCAGGACGTCAGCGTGATCGGCGTCGACGACCACGACGTGGCGGCGGCGCTCGGGCTGACCACCATCGCCCAGCCGGCGGCCGAGCAGGGGCTGCTCGCCGCCCGGATCCTGCTCGATCCGCTCGGCGTCGGCGCCGCCGAACCGTACCCGGGGCTGGTGCCCGCGCCGCGCGGCGCGGCGGCCACCGGCGACCCGCCGACGCCCCCGGTGATCCTGCCCACCCGGCTGGTGGTGCGGGAATCGACCGCGCCGCCCCGGGCACACTGAAGGATCCGGCCGCCCGCGCGACGGCCGGGAACGACCGAAACGGTCACCGCACGACACAGGGAGAACGCTCTGAACACCGACGCGACGCAGCAGGAACCGGCCACCGGCTGGTGGACCGAGGCCGTCATCTACCAGATCTACCCGCGTTCGTTCGCCGACTCCAACGGCGACGGCATCGGTGACCTCCCCGGCATCACCGCCCGCCTCGGTCACCTCGCCGAGCTGGGGGTCGACGCGGTGTGGCTGTCGCCGTTCTACCCGTCGCCGCAGGCCGACGCCGGGTACGACGTGGCCGACTACCGGGACGTCGACCCGCTCTTCGGCACGCTGGCCGACGCCGACAAGATGATCGCCGAGGCGAAGGCGCGCGGGCTGCGGGTCATCGTCGACCTGGTGCCCAACCACACCTCGTCCCGGCACCGCTGGTTCGAGGCCGCGCTCGCGGCCGCCCCCGGCAGCGCCGAGCGGCAGCGGTACGTCTTCCGGGACGGCCGGGGCCCGCAGGGCGCGCAGCCGCCCAACGACTGGCAGAGCGTCTTCGGCGGCCCGGCCTGGTCCCGGTTGCCGGACGGGCAGTGGTACCTGCACCTGTTCGACTCCGGCCAGCCGGACCTGAACTGGGACAACCCGGAGGTACGCGCCGAGTTCCTGGACATCCTCCGGTTCTGGCTGGACCGCGGGGTGGACGGCTTCCGGGTGGACGTGGCGCACGGCCTGATCAAGCAGGCCGACCTGGCCGACTGGCAAGAGCCGCAGGAGATCCTCTCCGGCCAGGAGGTCGACCAGCCGCGCCCGCCGATGTGGGACCAGGACGGCGTGCACGAGATCTACCGCGAGTGGCGCCGGGTGCTCGACGGCTACGACGGCGAGCGGATCCTGGTCGCCGAGGCCTGGGTCGAGCCGGCCGAGCGGCTGGCCCGCTACGTCCGACCCGACGAGATGCACCAGGCGTTCAACTTCGAGTACCTGCTCGCCTCCTGGACCGCCCCGGCCCAGTACGCGGTGATCACCCGCTCGCTGGAGGCCACCGACTCGGTCGGCGCGCCGACCACCTGGGTGCTCTCCAACCACGACGTGGTCCGGCACGCGTCCCGGCTCGGCCTGCCGGTCGGCGGTGGCCGGCCGAACGGCATCGGCATCGGCGACCCGCAGCCGGACGCCGCGCTCGGCCTGCGCCGGGCCCGGGCGGCCAGCCTGCTGATGCTGGCCCTGCCCGGCTCGGCGTACCTCTACCAGGGTGAGGAGCTGGGGCTGCCGGAGCACACCACGCTCCCGGACGAGGCCCGGCAGGACCCGACCTGGGAGCGCAGCCTGCACACCCAGCGCGGCCGGGACGGCTGCCGGGTGCCGATCCCGTGGGAGGCCGACGCCCCGTCGTACGGCTTCGGGCCGACCGACGCGAGCTGGCTCCCCCAGCCCCCGAGCTGGGCCGAGTACGCGCTCGACCGGCAGCAGGGCGTGCCCGGCTCGACCTACGAGCTGTACCGCACGGCGCTGCGGCTGCGCCGCGAGCACGGCCTGGGCCGCGGTCCGCTGCGCTGGCTCTCCTCCGGCGACGAGGTGGTCGTCTTCACCAACCGCGACCTCACCGTGCTGACCAACTTCGGCGCGGCGCCGGTGCCGCTGCCGGCCGGTGCCGAGGTGCTGGTGGCCAGCGCCCCGCTGGAGGGCGACGCCGTCGGCACCGACGTCACCGTGTGGTACCGCGGCTGAGGTGTGCGGCGGGCCCCCGGTCCACGCCGCGTGGCGTGGACCGGGGGCCCTTTGCTCACAGGCGGTCGGCGCGGGTGTGCAGGAGGTCGTGGACCGACTCGATGTCCCCCGGTGAGGTCCGGGCGGCCAGCCAGTACATGACGCCGGTGGGAATGAAGAAGAGCTGGAACGCGGCCAGCCCGACGGCGTAGTTCAGCGGCGGCGGGAACGCCGCCCGCAGCCCGGCGAACGCCACCCCGACCAGCCCGTTGCCGGCCGCCCGGCCCACCCCGTTGACCAGGTTGCCGAGGCTGTAGACGGTGCCCCGGTGCTCGGGCGGGTTGACGTCCGCGATCAACGCGAACCAGTTCGGCGAGTTGGCCGAGGTCAGCGCCAGGGCGAGCACGGCGGTGAGCAGGCTCAGCCCGACCGTGGGCTCGGTGACCACGCTGCGCAGCACCGCGCCGATCACCGCGCCGGAGCTGCCGCCGTCCGGCACGTCGATCCGGATCGGCACCAAGAACAGGACCAGGTAGAACGGCACGGCCGCGAGGATGCCCACGGCCGCGACCAGGGCCCGCCCGCTCGGGGTACGCCGTTGCAGCGCGTCGCCGGCCAGCCCGCCCACGATCGACAGCACCCCGCCGAGCTGGAACAGGGTGGCGAAGACGCTGCCGACCACCACGGCGGTGGCCGCCGAGTAGCCCTGCGCCTCGGCCCGCTGGCTGAACAGCACCGGCAGCCAGACCAGCGAACCGAACGCGGCCTGGGCGGTCAGCCCCTGCAGGATCAGCCAGCGGTTGGTCCGCCGGGCCAGGATCCGGGGCAGGTCGGCGCGGCTGATCCGGTAGTCGTACTCGCCGCCCGCGTCGAGCGCCGCGGCCAGCTCCGGCTCGCTCTGCCCGCGCCGGATGTCGTAGGTGAACAGGTACGCCATGGTGGCGGCCAGCCCGACCACGGTGAGCACCAGGAACGGGCGCCGCCAGTCGACGGCGCCGAGGATGCCGCCGGCCAGCGTGCCGGCCAGCGTGCCCACCCCCTGCGACAGCCCCCAGAAGCTCATCACCAGGCCCCGGCGGCGGGGCGAGATCAGGTCGGTGACCACCGAGAAGCCGACCGAGCCGACCGCGCCCAGCCCGACCGCCGCGACCAGCTGCGCGGCCAGGAACGTCGGGTAGTGCTGGGCCAGCGCGCTGCCCCCGGTGCCGGCCGCCCAGATCAGCGTGCCCACCATGAGCAGCGGCTTGCGGTTGGTCCGGTCACCCACGTACGCCCAGCCGACCGCGGCGACCGCGCTGACCAGGAAGCTCACCGCGGTGACCAGCCCGAGCAGCCGCTGCGGCACGCCGAGCGCGCCGGAGATCGGCCCGTACAGCGGGGGGACCAGGCCGATCGCCACGTTGTCCAGGGAGGCCAGCAGCACGAACACGACCACGCTGTAGAGGCGGTGGGTCGCTCCCCCGCCCCGGGCGGTGCGCTCGGTGCCCAAGGTCATGCCTGGCACCCAACCAGGATCGGCCGCCGGCCGCCACCCGTCCCGGACTATCGCCGGACCACTCGCCCGGCATCGCGCCGGGGCCGGGCCGGGCGGGGCGCCGCCGGCGGTACGGGACCGTCGGCGGCGCCCGCGACTCAGCCCGCTACCCGGTCGACGACCAGGTCCCGGGCGCGCGCGTAGCGCTCCCGGATGGCGGGCACCGGCTGCGCCGCGTACTCCTCGGTGTCGGCGAGGGTCCACGACGGCGGCGTCGCGCCGCCGAGGGCGACCCAGGCGGCCTGGCGGGCGGCCCCGTCGGCGACGTACTCGCCGGGCGGCGGGACCACCACGGGGCGGCCGAAGACCTGGGGCGCGATCCGGCGTACGGCCGCGGAGCGGGCCCCGCCGCCGACCAGGATGATCCGGTCCGCGCGGGCCCCCTGCGCGGTCAGCGCGTCGAGGCCGTCGGCGAGCGCGCAGAGCATGCCCTCGACGGCGGCCCGGGCCAGGTGGGCCGGGCTCGACGTGCCCAGGGTGAGGCCGTGCAGGGCGCCGGTGGCGGTGGGCCGGTCCGGCGTCCGCTCCCCCTCCAGGTACGGCACCATGACCAGCCCGTCCGCGCCGGGCGGGGCGGCCAGGGCCAGCTCGCTCAGCTCGTCGTGGCCGACCCCGAGCAGGGTCGCGGCGGCGTCCAGCACCCGGGCCGCGTTGAGCGTGCAGACCAGCGGCAGGAACCGGCCGGTGGCGTCGGCGAAGCCGGCCACCGCGCCGGCCGGGTCGGCGGCGGGCTTGTCGGCCACCGCGAACACGGTGCCCGAGGTGCCGATCGAGACGACCACGTCGCCCGGCCCGGCCCCCACGCCGAGCGCGGCGGCGGCGTTGTCCCCGGTGCCGGGGCCGAGCAGGACGGGTCCGGCCGCGCCGTCGGATCCCGGCAGCACCGCCGGGTCGAGCCGGCCGGCCGGCTCCGCCGGGCCGAGCACCTCGGGCACCCGCACCCGCCGCCCGAGGGCCCGCTCCAGCAGGTCCAGCCGGTATCCGCCGGTCCGCGGTGACCAGTAGCCGGTGCCGCTGGCGTCGCCCCGGTCGGTGCGCAGCGCGTCCAGCCCGGGCGCGCCGGCGAGCCGCCAGGTCAGCCAGTCGTGCGGCAGACAGACCGCCGCCACCCGCTCGGCGTTCGCCGGCTCGTGCCGGGCCAGCCAGCGCAGCTTGGTGGCGGTGAAGCTGGCCACCGGCACGGAACCGGTCTCGTCCGCCCAGAACCGGCGGCCGGCCTCGCCGGCGCCGGCCTCGGCGACCAGGTCGCGGGCGGCGTCGGCGGACCGGGTGTCGTTCCAGAGCAGCGCCGGCCGGACCACCTGGCCCGCCTCGTCCAGGCAGACCATGCCGTGCTGCTGGCCGGCGACCGCCACGGCGGCCACGTCGGCCAGCCCGCCGGCCTGGCCGACGGCCGCCAGCAGCGCGTCCCACCAGGCGTGCGGGTCGACCTCGGTGCCGTCCGGGTGCGGCGCGCGGCCCTGCCGGACCAGCGCGCCGGTCTCCGCGTCCCGGACGACCACCTTGCAGGACTGGGTGGACGAGTCCACCCCCGCGACGAGCGGCATGGCGGCCGGCCTCAGCGCGCGCCGAGCAGGTGCTCGACGGCGAGCTGGTTGAGCCGCACGAAACCGAAGCCCTTCGCCCCGGCGGCCGCCGGGTCGAACTCCTCGAACGCCGAGCGGTCGGCGAGCAGCTCGGCGTAGCCCTCGCCGTCGCCCAGGGTCGGCGTGGCCAGCTCGCCGACCTTGCTGGCGGCCAGCGCCTCGACCACCTCCGGGTCGGCCCGGAACGCCGCGGCCCGCTCCTTGAGCAGCAGGTAGGTCTGCATGTTCGCGGCCGCCGAGGCCCACACCCCGGTCATGTCCTCGGTCCGGGACGGCTTGTAGTCGAAGTGCCGGGGCCCGTCGTACGCGGGGCCGCCGTTCGGGCCGCCGTTCTCCAGCAGGTCGACCAGGGCGAACGCGTTGAGCAGGTCGCCGTGGCCGAAGACCAGGTCCTGGTCGTACTTGATGCCGCGCTGGCCGTTGAGGTCGATGTGGAACAGCTTGCCCTGCCAGAGCGCCTGGGCGATGCCGTGGGCGAAGTTCAGCCCGGCCATCTGCTCGTGCCCGACCTCCGGGTTCAGCCCGACCAGCTCCGGGCGGGCCAGGGTGGAGATGAAGGCGAGCGCGTGCCCGACGGTGGGCAGCAGGATGTCGCCGCGCGGCTCGTTCGGCTTCGGCTCGAGCGCGAAGCGCAGGTCGTAGCCCTGGTCGACGACGTACTGGCAGAGCAGGTCCACGGCCTCGCGGTAGCGGTCCAGGGCCGAGCGGACGTCCTTGGCCAGGTCGTACTCGGCGCCCTCCCGGCCGCCCCACATGACGAACGTCTTCGCGCCCAGCTCGGCGGCGAGGTCGACGTTGCGCAGCACCTTGCGCAGCGCGTACCGGCGCACGTCACGGTCGTTGCTGGTGAAGCCGCCGTCCTTGAAGACGGGGTGGGTGAAGAGGTTGGTGGTGACCATCGGCACCACCAGGCCGGTCTCCTCGAGGGCCTTGCGGAACCGGGCGATGTGCTGGTCCCGGGTGGCCGCGTCGGACCCGAACGGGACCAGGTCGTCGTCGTGGAAGGTGATCCCGTACGCGCCGAGCTCGGCCAGCTTGTGGACGGCCTCGACCGGGTCCAGGTCGGGCCGGGTCGCGTCGCCGAACGGGTCGCGGGCCGGCCAGCCGACCGTCCAGAGCCCGAAGGAGAACTTGTCGGCAGGGGTGGGACGGGGTGCCATGGCGGACCTCCGGTGGTGTTGTCGCCAATTTGTTCAACGGTTGAATTAAATGACCGCGGTGTGGCAGTGTCAAGGGGTGACCAGCACGAGTACCGCCGGGGCGGTCCGGCAGGGCAGCCTGCGCGAGCTCAACCTCGCGGTGGTGCTCCGGCGCATCGCGGCCGCCGACCGCCCGCCCTCGCGCGCCGAGATCGCCACCGCGACCGGGCTGACCCGGGCCACCGTCTCCGCCGTCGTCGACGACCTGATCGCCGGCCGGCTGGTCGCCGAGGCGGACCCCGCGCCCCGCACCGGGGCCGGGCGGCCGGCCCGCGGGCTGGTGCTGGCCGCCGACGGCCCGGCCGGGCTCGGGCTGGAACTCAACGTCGACTACCTGGCCGCCTGCGTGGTCGACCTGACCGGCACGGTCCGCCACCACCTGGTGCGCCGGGCCGACCTGCGCCCGGTCTCCCCCGCCGACGCGCTGGCCCGGCTGGCCGCGCTCGCCGCCGAGGCCCGGGCGGCGGCGGTCCGCGACGGGCTGACCCTGGCCGGCGCGGCGCTGGCGGTGCCCGGCCTGGTCGGCGAGGGCGGGCGGGTACGGCTCGCGCCCAACCTGGGCTGGCGGGACGTGGACGTCCCCGGGCTGCTCGCCGGCCGGCCGCTGGTCGAGCCGGTGGCCGGGATCCCGCCGCTGCTGGTGGAGAACGAGGCCAACCTGGCCGCCCTCGGCGAACTGCACGCCGGACCGCCCGGACCGGCCAGCTTCCTGCACGTCTCCGGTGAGATCGGCATCGGCGCCGGGATCGTCCTCGACGGGGCGCTCTACCGGGGCGCCCGCGGCTGGAGCGGCGAGATCGGGCACATCCCGGTGGACCCGCGCGGGCGTCCCTGCCGCTGCGGTGGCCAGGGCTGCCTGGAGCGGTACGCCGGCCAGGAGGCGATCCTGGCCGCCGCCGGGCTGGCCGGCGCCGACCTGCCCGCCGACACCGCCGCCGCCCGGCTGGCGGACCTGGCCGGGGCCGGCGACCCGGCCACCCTGGCCGCCCTGGCGGACGCCGGCACCGCGCTCGGGGTGGCCGTGGCGGGCGTGGTCAACCTGCTGGACCTGGACACCGTGGTGCTCGGCGGCGGATACGCCCCGCTCGCCCCCTGGCTGCGCCCACCGGTGGTCGCGGAGGTCTCCCGGCGGGTCCTCACCGCCGCGTGGTCACCGGTCACCATCCGCCCGGCGGCGCTCGGCGCCCAGTCCGCCGCGGTCGGCGGGGCCGCCTCGGTGGTCCGCCGCATCGTCGACCAGCCGGTCGGCTGGCTGGCCCGGTCCGGCTGACCCGGGGCGCTGCTCGGTGCGGCTCCCCGGCACCCCTCGGTACGCTTGCCGGCAGGCAACCGAACCGGCAACCGAGGGGTGTACCGACAGCATGCGTACAGGTCCACCGGCCGGGGCGCGCCGCGAGCGGCGGTGACGACGGCACCCCGGGGTGGCCTCGCCGGGCCGGTCAGCGGCGGCGGTCAGGCCTCCCCGTCCCAGGTCCGCCCGGTGGCCGGGAGCACGCTGCCGGCCGACCCGCAGCTCGCCCGGGAGCTGCTGGACGGCCTCGCCGAGGCGGTCGTCACCACCGACCACGGCGGCCGGGTGACCCTGGTCAACGCGCTGGCCGGCGCGCTCTTCCCGGAGCTGCGCCCCGGCACCGACCTGGCCGGTGGCGCGCTGCCCGGCCTGGCGGACGCGGTCCGCGCGGGCGCCGACAGCTTCGCCGCCGAGCACCGCGGCCGGCACCTGCACGGGCTGCGACGTGAGCTGCCCGGCGGGCGCAGCGCCTGGTACGTGCGGGACGTCACCGAGGAACGGGCCCGCGCCGCGGCGCTGCTCGCCGAACGCGCCCGCACCCGGTTCCTGGCCCAGGCCGGCAGCCGGCTCGGCCTCTCCCTGGACCGGGAGCAGGCGCTGCGGGCCGCCGTCACCCTGCCGGTGCCCTACCTGGCCGACGCGGCGCTGGTCGTGCACCGCCCGCCACCCCCCGCCGGGCCGGTCCCGCACTGGATCCGGTACGCCGCCGGGGACCCCGGTCCGGCCACCGGCGTCGGCGACCCGGCCCTGCTCGACGCCGTACCGGGGCTGGTCGAGGCCCTCGACGGCGACGCATCGGAGCCGGGCCCCTGGTGGGCGGCCGAGCTGACCGGGGTGCTGCCCGCCGGCTTCGGCCGGACCGGCGCCGTGCTGGTCAGCCCGATGGGCGGCGCCGGCGGCCCGGCCGGCGCGCTGATCCTGGTCCGCCGCCCCGACCGGCCCGGGTTCGACCAGCGGGAGCTGACCCTGGCCCGGGAGTTCGCCGCCCGGGCCGGCGCCGCGCTGGCCGCCGCCCAGCTCTTCGGCGAGCAGGCCCACCTGGCCCGCGTCCTGCAGCACAGCCTCCTCCCGCCGGACCTGCCACCGGTGGCGGGCATGACGCTGGCCGGCGGCTACCGGGCGGCCGGCGACGGCCTGCGCATCGGCGGCGACTTCTACGACCTCTTCCCCACCGGGGCGGGCGCGCTCTTCGCCCTCGGCGACGTGTGCGGCAAGGGGGTCGGGGCGGCCGTGCTGACCGGCCGGGTACGCCAGTCCCTGCGCACGCTGCGCCTGGTCGAGCAGCGGCCGCGGGAGCTACTGGGCCTGCTCAACCGGGCACTGCTCGACCCGCCGGACGCGGCCCGGCGGGCCCAGTTCACCACCCTGCTGCTGGGCGCCCTGACCCGCGAGCCGGACGGCGGGCTGCGGGTCCGGCTGGCCGGCGGCGGGCACCCCGACCCGCTGGTGGTCCGCGCCGGCGGCGGGACCGAGCCGGTGCGGGTGGGCGGCATGCCGGTCGGCGCGCTGGCCGCCGCCCGGTTCGGCGTGGCCGAGGTACGGCTCGCGCCGGGCGACCTGCTGGTGGCGTACACCGACGGGGTGACCGAGGCCCGCGGCGGCCCGGACGGGCTGGAGATGTTCGGCGAGCCGCGGCTGCGCGCGGCGCTGGCCCCCGTCGCCGGCCGGCCGCCGGCCGACCTGGTGGACCGGCTGCTCCGGCTGGTGGACGGGTGGCTCGGCGGGCAGGCCCACGACGACATCGCCATGCTGGTCGTGACCCCGGCCCCGGCCTGACCCGCCCGGCCGACCGGGGGTGCCGGGCCGGACGGTCGATGAAGCAGGCGAGGGACCGCCGGGCCCGGACGGGGCCGCGGTCAGGCGGTGCGGGCCACGGGTGGCTCGCCGGTCTGCGACGGGCCCTGCTCGCCCGGCGCGGCGCCGGCCGGTGCGGTCCCCACCGGCTCGCCGGCCGGCTGGAGCAGCACCACCCCCTCCGTGGCGGCGGCCTCGCCCCGCCGGGCGGCCTCGTCGAACTCCCGCATGCCGCGCAGCAGGGCGGCCCGGCCCTCCGCGCTCATCCCGGCCAGGATCCGCTCCAGCCGCTGCCGCCGGTCGGCCCGCAGCTCGCCCAGGAGGCGGGTCGCCGCCGGCGTGAGGTGCAGGGAGATCTCCCGCCGGTCGTACCGGCCGGGCTCCCGCTCGAGCATCCCGGCGGCCACCAGGCGGTCGCAGAGCCGGCTGGCCGAGGAGAGCAGCATGTCCGTCAGCGTGGCGAGCCGGCGCAGGTTGATCCCGTCGTACTGCTCCACGACCATGACCGCGCGTAGCTGGGCGCCGGAGAGCCGGCTCGTGGTCCGCTCCCGGGCGGCCTCCCAGACAGCCAGCAGGGTGGCCGCCGCCTCGTCCAGCGCGGCGGCCATACTCGCATCAGGTCCGTGCGGACCGCGTTCTTCGGCCATGGTGGGCCCGAGACTACCCGCCCCACCAGGCCGACGACCTGTGCAAAGGAGCAAAGATGAGCGGACCGGAGGATCGGGCGCGGCGGACCCTCACCGGGGCCCCGACGGATCTGCTCGTCGACCGGCTCGGCGCCGAGCTGGAACGGTCGTACGGCATCACCCGGACGGTGCTCTACCAGGTCGACTACCGGCTGGCCGTACTGCTGCCGCTCGGCGAGGGCGAGCCCGTCTCCGGGCCGGGCCACCCGGCCTGGCGCTGCTTCGACCACCAGGAGCCGATCGTCGCGGCGGGCACCGGCTGGTTCCCGGTGGGGATGCGCGGCGAGCGGCGCGGGGTGCTGCACGTCTCGCCGGTGCCGAGCGATCCGGACGCCCTGCGCGAACTGGACGCGATCGCCACCGCGCTCGGCCACGAGCTGACCGCAGTGGCCGCCACCACCGACATCTACCTCACCGCCCGGCGCGACCGGCGGCTCACGCTCGCCGCGGAGATGCAGTGGGAGCTGCTGCCCGGCCGCAGCCGGGTCCGGCCCTCGTTCAGCCTCGCCGGCCAGCTCGAACCCGCGTACGCGGTGCGCGGCGACGGCTTCGACTGGTCCGACGACGGCTCCCGGCTCTGGCTCTCGGTGATCAACGGCACCGGCGAGGGGGTGGCCGCGTCGATGCTCACCTCGCTGGCCACCCACGCGCTGCGCAACGCCCGCCGTGCCCAGCTGGCCCTGGCCGACCAGGCCGCCCTGGCCGACCAGGCGATCTACGCGCTGCACCGGGGCGGGCAGCACCTCTCCGCGCTGCTGCTGGAGCTGGACCTCGCCACCGGGACGATGACCGTGGTCGACGCCGGCTCGCCCCGCCTGCTGCGGCTGCGCGACGCCGAGGTGAGCGAGCAGGTGCTGACGAAGCAGTTCCCGCTCGGCATGTTCGACGGCACGGACTACCAGGAGCAGCGGTTCCTGCTCCGCCCCGGCGACCGGCTCTTCGTGGTCAGCGACGGGGTGATCGACGCGACCGCCGAGCAGGTCCGGTACGGCGAGACCGCGCTGGACCGGTTCCTGCGCCGGACCGGGCCGATGGAGCCGCTGGAGGCGGTCCGCTCGCTCATCGGCGACCTGCGCGCCTTCGTCGCCGGCGACCTGGTCGACGACGCCGTGGTGGTCTGCCTGGACTGGTTCGGCCCGCAGCCCTGACCGGCCGCCGGCTCAGTACGCGCCGCGGCTGCGCAGCACCGCGCCGAAGGTCTTCCAGAGGATGGTCAGGTCGGCGGCGAGCGACCAGTTCTCCACGTAGTAGAGGTCCAGCCGGATGCCGTCCTCCCAGCTCAGGTCGGACCGGCCACTGACCTGCCAGAGGCCGGTCATGCCGGGCTTGACCAGCAGGCGACGGGCGACGTCGCCGTCGTAGCGGGCCACCTCGGAGGGCAGCGGCGGCCGGGGGCCGACCAGGCTCATCTGGCCGAGCAGGACGTTGGCCAGCTGGGGCAGCTCGTCCAGGGACCATTTGCGCAGCAGCCGGCCGACCCGGGTCACCCGGGGGTCGTCGCGCATCTTGAACATCAACCCGTCGGTCTCGTTGCGCGCGGCCAGCTCGGCCAGCAGGGCGTCGGCGTTGACCACCATGGTGCGGAACTTGAACACGCCGAACTCCCGGCCACCCTGGCCGACGCGGACCTGCCGGAACAGCACCGGCCCGCGGCTGTCCAGCTTGATGGCGAGCGCGATCACCAGCAGCGCGGGCAGCAGCAGGAGCAGCGCGACCAGCGACACCGACCGGTCCACGAAGCCCTTGACCAGCTTGCGGGCACCCCGGAACTCGGGCGCCTCGACGTGGATCAGCGGCAGGCCGGCGACCGGGCGGGTGTGGATCCGCGGGCCGGCGACGTCGGTCAGCGCCGGTGCCACGACCAGGTCGACCCCGGTGCCCTCGAGCTGCCAGCCGAGGCGACGCAGCCGGGTCGCGGTCAGCTCACCCGAGGCGGTCACCGCCACGGTGTCCGCGCCGATGGCGGTGGCCGCCTCGGGGATGCCGCGGAACGAGCCGACCACCGGCACGTCGCCGAGCCGCTGCGGCACCGGGGCGAGCAGCGCGTCCGGGATGCAGGCGCCGACCACCCGGTAGCCGGCGTACGGCTCGCGGTGCAGGGTGTGCACCAGCTCCAGCACGTGGGCGGTGTCGCCGACCACCAGCACCTTGCGGGACCAGCCCCGGCCCCGGTACCGGGCCCGGTGCAGCCGCTTGCGGGCGCCGAACCGGGCCACCTCCAGGCCGAGGGTGCCCACCACGAAGGAGATGGCCAGGAAGCCCCGGGAGACCCCCACGTCGGCGATGTACCCGGTGATCGCGATGCCGCCGGCCAGCCGCAGGCTCGCCGAGCTGACCCGCCGGTACTCGTCCGCGCCGTAGCCGAGCACCCGGTCGTCGTAGCAGCCCATGGCGCGCAGCGAGATCAGCCAGACCACCAGGAGCCCGGGCGCGAACAGCACGTACGGGATCTCCGAGCCGCTCGGCCGGTCGTCGCCGAACCGGCCGGCGTACCCGACGAGGATCGCCACGGCCAGCACGGCGGTGTCCAGCACCACGAGGATCCGGAGGTACGCCCGTTCGGCGGCGCGGGTGGCGGAGCCGGGACCGCCCCCACCGGGCCGCGCCGAGGTGGTGGCGGGGGTCAGCAGCGTAGCCGCGCTCATCGGCCCTCCCCACCTCGCGCTGGACGGCTCCGCGGCGGGCGACGCCGACGGACGGTCGCCGACCCGGAGCACACCGACATCCTGCCTCGATAATTATTGATGATGATTGATACCGACGTGTTGCTGTCACTTTTCCCGGCCCGGAAAGCGTTCCGCCGCACCGGTTCACCGGTACGGCGGATCGCCTGTCGCGGGCCGGCGGATCAGCGCGGCGCCTGGGGGCGCAGCGCGATCGCCTGGAGGAAGATCTCACCGATCTTGGTCGGGTCGGTGGCCACGAAGGCCGCACCGTCGGCCTCGTGCGCGATCGCGTCCAACTCCGCCTTGTTGACCTCGGTGCCGATGCCGATGACGATGGCCCGCACCGGCTGCTCCGGGTCCTTGATCTTCCTGAGCTGCTGGATGAGCTGGGCCCGGGTGATGCCGTTGGCGTCGTCGTTCTTGCCGTCGGTGAAGAGCACCACCGAGTTGACCTTGCCCGGCTCCCAGTCCCGCTGGACCTCCTTGTAGGCCGCCAGCAGCGTGTCGTAGAGCCCGGTGTCGCCGTTGGAGGGCTTGATCGAGGCCAGTCCGCGCTGGATCGGAGCTCGGTTACTCGACAGCGGCTTGATCCCCACCACCTCGTTCCAGTCCTGCGACCCGTGCAGGTTGGTGGAGAAGGTCCAGAGGCCGATCGACCAGGAGTCGTCGAACAGGTCCAGGCCACCGGTGGCGGCTGCCACCGTGACCTGCTCCCGGCTGGCGCCATTTGCGGTCGGCACCGGCTTCTTCATCGAGCCGGAGACGTCGATGACGCAGAGCATCCGGCCGGACTGGGTCGCCGCCGACCAGGTGGTGGTGGCCTTGGCGATGGCGATCGGGTCGAGGTCCGCCGCGCCGCCCTGGCCGACCGGCGGGACGGCGCTCGCGCCGCCGTTGGCCGGGCTCGGGGCACCCTGCGGCGCCTTGAAGCCCTCACCCCAGTTGCCATCCGGGGCGCGCAGCGCCTGCCCGGCCAGCCGGTTCTTGAACTTGGGGGTGGTCAGCACCTCGAAGAGCACCCGCGCCGCGGACGCCTTGGCCGGCTCGATGCCGGGCAGCACCGCGAACGGGTAGTCCAGCGGCATCGGTGACGGCTGGGGGTAGAGCGCGGCCAGCGGGATCGGCGGCTTGGTGTTGTTGTACGCGATCACGTCCTCCTCCGACAGCGCCGCGGCGCCCAGCCCGTTGATGACGGACGTCGGATCGGACGAGCGCGGGAAGCGCGCGAGGAGGTCCTGCCGGAGCGAGGAGCGGTTGGTGGCCAGCGCCCGCAGAGCCCCCACCATGGCCTCCTTGGCCTGGGGCGAGCCGGCCGAGCCACTGGCGCTCGCCGCGGCGGTCAGCGAGAGCAGCCCGGACAGCCCGGCGGCGTCCTGGGTCGGCTCGACGATGCCCGCCCGCAGCGGCTGCTTGCCGGTGGTCACCTGCCGCAGCAGGTCGGTCCAGGTGACGGGCTTGTCCGGCCAGCCGATCCGGGACGCCAGCGGCTCCGGCATGGCCACCACCACCGGGCTGCGCGCGATGGACACCCCGTTCGCCGGGGCGAAGGCGGTCGCACCGCCGCTCTTGAGCCGCAGCAGCCAGGTCGAGGAGTCGGGCACCCAGACGTCCGGGGTCACCGCCGTGCCGTTGGCCTGCCCGACGCCGGCCAGCGTGGCACCGTGCTTGCTGGCCACGGTGGCCGCCACGTCCACCGGGTCGGAGGAGATCACGTTCACCGCGATGCACGTCCCGCCGACCGCCGCGCCGTCGCTGACCCACTGGTCGGCGGCCCCCTTGATCGCCGGGGCGATCTCCGGCGCGGCCGCCACGGACAGCTGGATCCGACCGGAGCAGGACGGACCCGCCAGCTGCTGGTAGCCGAACCAGGAACCGGCTACGACGACGACGAGCGCGGTGGCCGCCGCGGCGGCACCTGCTCCACGGAGGCTTGAACGCATGCGATGGCGGCCAGACACGGTGACCATCTTGCGTATCTCGTGGGGTTACTGCCACAACCGTTCGGACGAAAGTTACTCAGGAGCAATAGTGGATCGACAAAAAACTACTTTGAGTGATCAGTCAGTCATCGGGCGTGGCCGGCGTCCATGATGGACAGCGCTCCGGAGCCGGTCCGTCACGGCAGCACGCAGGTCGGGCTCGGCACCGGCACCGGCTCGCCCAGCGGCTCCGGAACCCCGGTGTCCGGGTCCACCCGGAAGATCCTGATCATGTCGGCCCGCTCGTCGGCCACGTAGAGGTGCTCGCCGGTGAGGGCGAAGTGCCGCGGCCACTCCCCGCCGGTGTCGACCTCGGCGACCAGCTCGGGCACCACGCCCGCCAGCGCGAAGACCGCCACCGTGCCGACCCCCCGGTTGCCGACGTAGAGGAAGCGGCCCCCCGGGCCCACCGCCACCTCCGAGGGCTGGACGTGGCCGGTCCGCTCGCTGGCGTCCACCCGGACCCGCTGGTGCAGGGCGCCGTCGTCGGTCAGCTCGTACCCGGTGACCGTGGCGTCCAGCTCGCCGACCAGCCAGCAGCGCCGCCCGTCCGGATGCCGGGCCAGGTGCCGCGGCCCGGTGCCCGCCGGGGTGCGCAGCCGGGGCGCCCGGGGCACCAGCCGGCCGGTGGCGGCGTCGAGGTCGTACCGGTAGACCGAGTCGGTGCCCAGGTCCACGGCGAGCAGCGGGCCGCCCGCCGGCCCGGGCGAGACCATGTGGCAGTGCGCCCGCTCCTGCCGCTGCGGGTCGGCCCCGTGGCCCTCGTGCCGGACCAGGTCGGTGCGCTCCCCCGGCGCGCCGTCGCCGTCGAGCGGGAAGACGGCCAGGCTGCCCCCGCCGTAGTTCGCCACCACGAGGTACCCGCCGTCCGGGGTGACCGCGAGGTGACAGGGCTCGGCCCCACCGGTCGGACGGACGCCGAGCGGGGCGAGGTCGCCGTCCGCGGCGACCCGGAACGCGCTGACCCGGCCGTCGGCCAGCTCGTTGACCGCGTACAGGACGGGCAGCGTGGGGTGCCGGACCAGGAACGAGGGCGCGGGGGTGACCGCCGCGGTGCCGAGCGGGGTCAGCGCGCCGGTCACCGGGTCGCGGCGGGCCGCGACGATGCCCTCGGCCCGCCCGCCCGTCTCCGCCGTGTAGCCGCCGATATGGACGATCGCGCCCGTTCCGGTCACCGCTCCCACCTTCCGCCGTCCCTGCGTCGATCCAACCAGAGGCATCCGGACCAGCCGGCCGGTTGGCCGGCTTTCCCGCCGGCCCCACCCGCCTCCGCGGCGGTCAGCCCACCGGCACCGGCTCGCCCCGCTGCCGGGCGACGTGCTCGACCAGGGAGATCAGCACCAGCTTGCCGGACTGCCGGTCCCGGGCGTCGCAGAGCACCAGCGGCACCTCCGGATCCAGGTCCAACGCGTCGCGCACCGCCTCCAGACTGAACCGCCGCGCCCCGTCGAAACAGTTCACCCCGACCACGAACGGGATGCCGCGCTGCTCGAAGTAGTCGATCGAGGGGAAGCAGTCGGCCAGCCGGCGGGTGTCGGCCAGCACCACCGCGCCCAGGGCGCCGAAGGCCAGCTCGTCCCAGAGGAACCAGAACCGGTCCTGCCCGGGGGTGCCGAACAGGTAGACCTGGAGGTCGTCGGTGATGGTGATCCGGCCGAAGTCCATCGCCACCGTGGTGGTCGACTTCTCCTCGACACCCGAGGTGTCGTCGGTGCCGATCGAGGCACCGGTCAGCACCTCCTCGGTCTGCAACGGCCGGACCTCGCTCAACGCGCTCACCAGCGTCGTCTTGCCGGCGCCGAAGCCACCGGCGATGAGGATCTTGAGGGCCAGCGGGACCGGCGGGCTGGCCGCGTCCCGGTCAAAGCGCACGGAGTCCACTGACCACCGCCTTGAGGATGTTGTCGTCGGGCAGATACGCGGCGGGCGGCGGCTGGTGCACCGCGACGAGCCCCCGGGCGAGCAGGTCGCCGAGCAGCACCCGGACCACGCCGACGGCGAGGTCCAGGTCGGCGGCGAGGTCGGCCACCGCGACCGGTTGCCGGGCCAGCTCGACCAGGCGCCGGTGCTCCGGCTGCAGGCCGGGCCCGCCGGGCCCGCCCCGGGCCGGCGTGGCGAACACGAAGGCCACCAGGTCGAAGCCGTCCACCGGCGGCCGCACCCGGCCGCCGGTCAGCGTGTACGGGCGGACCACCGGGCCGGCCGCGGCGTCCAGCCACTCGTGCTGCGGGCCCGGCGGCTCAGCCCGCATCGCCGGCCCCGGAGGCCGTACGGGCCGGTGCGCTGAGGTTCTCGCCGACCCGGATCACCAGCATGGCCATCTCGTACGCCACCAGCCCGATGTCGGCGTCGGCGTCGCTGACCACGGCCAGGCAGGCGCCCTGCCCGGCCGCCGTCACGAACAGGTACGCGGAGTCCATCTCCACCACCGTCTGGCGGACCGCCCCGCCGTCGAGGTGCCGGGTGGCGCCCTTGGCCAGGCTGGAGAAGCCGGAGGCCAGGGCGCAGAGATGCTCCGCGTCGGTGCGGCTCAGCTCGGCGGAGCCGCCGAGCAGCAGCCCGTCCGCCGAGAGCACCACCGCCTGGCGGGCGGCCGGTACCCGCTCCACCAGGTCGTCGAGCAACCAGTCGAGATCGGCGTTCTGCCGCGTCGTGTGCACCACTAGGCGTCCCTCTCAGTTGCGGTCGGGGGTTGCGGAGCCCGCACCGGCTCCGGCGGGGAGGGGACGGTCCCGGTGGCCGCGTCGGCGGCGCGGGCGCCGTCCCGGCGGCCCCGGGCGGTCCCGGCCTGCAGGGCGGACATGGCCTGGCGGGCCTCGTCGGGGGTGCGGGACGACGGGGCGTCCGCGGGGGCCGGCCGGGGGCGGGCGACGGTCCCGCGCCGGCGCACCCGGCGCGGCAGGCCGTCACCGTCCGCGGCCGGCTCGACCCCGGAGGAGGTACGGGCCGCCGGCAGCGCCACCACCGCCGAGTCGGCGCGTTCCCGCCCGGCCCGGCCGGCGCGCGTCCGGGGCGCCGCGCCCAGCCGGGTCACCTTCGCCATCCGCCGGCCGTCGGACGCCGCACCCCGGGGGCCGGGACCGGTGGATCCCAGCGCCGGCTCGTCGGTGATCAGGTCGGCCGGGAGATGCACCACGGCGGTCACCCCGCCGGGCGTGCCCGGCCGCAGCTCGACCCGGACGCCGTGCCGGGCGGCGAGCCGGGCCACCACGAAGTGGCCCAGCCGGGCGCTGTCCGCCGGGTCGAACTCCGGCGACCGGGACAGCTTGCGGTTGGCGGCCGCCAGGGCCGGCGGCGACATGCCCAGGCCGTGATCGGTGATCTCGAAGGCGTACCCGTCGGGCGTGGCCCGGCCGGTGACGTCGACCCGGCTGGCCGGCGGGGAGAAGGTGGTGGCGTTCTCGACCAGCTCGGCGAGGAGGTGGATGACGTCGCCGACGGCCCGGCCGAGCACCCCGGCGGGCGGCACCTCGCCCACGTCCACCCGGTCGTACGACTCGACCTCGGAGATCGCGCCGCGGACCACGTCGACGGCGGCGACCGGGTTGCGCCAGCCCCGGCCGGGCGCCGCGCCGGCGAGGATGACCAGGTCCTCGGCGTGCCGGCGGAGCCGGGTGGCCAGGTGGTCGACCTGGAAGAGACCGGCCAGCTCGTCCGGGTCCTCGGTCTGCCGTTCCAGCCGGTCCAGCAGCGCGAGCTGCCGGTGCACCAGGCCCTGGCTGCGCCGGGCGATGTTGAGGAAGACCTCGTTGAGCCCCCGGCGCAGGGTCACCTCGTCGACGGCGGACTGCAGGGCGGTCCGGCGCATCTCGTTGAAGGCCCGCCCCACCTCGCCGATCTCGTCGCCGCCGTGGTCCAGCTCGGGCGCCTCGGCGGCGACGTCCACCTCCTCGCCGCGGCGCAGCCGGGTCACCACGTCGGGCAGCCGGTGCTCGGCCATCTCCAGGGCGGCGGTGCGTACGCCGGTGAGCCGGCGGGCCAGCGAGCGGCCGACCCGCAGCGCCACCAGCACGCAGAACACGATGGCGAGCAGGCCGAGCACGCCGGCGGCGCCGAGCCGGACCAGGATGCCCACGGCCATCGGCACGGACCGCTCGGCCAGCCCGTCGGCGCCGCGCAGCTCGAAGTCCCGCATGCTCCGCCAGACGCCGGTCTGGCTGGCCTCCCAGCCCGCCACGTCGAACCGGGCGGGCAGCTCGGGGCTGCGGATCAGCAGGTCCTCAAGGGCGCGCAGCCGGACGAAGTCCGCTGCCTCGGTGAGCCGCTGGTACTCCGCGCGCTCCCCGGCGGGCAGGTCGGCCACCGCGTCCTCGGCCAGGAACCGCCCGTTGTCGATGGTCCGGACCAGCTGCGCGTGCTCGCCCTCGGCGTACCGGCCGGCGGTGATCGCGCCGGCCAGCAGGGCGTCGGTCTGGCCGAGCAGCTCCCGGGCCCGGCCCAGCGCGGTGAGCGCCAGCGCCTCCCGGTTGAGCTGCGTGTCGGGCAGCGCGGCCATCGCGGAGAAGGCCTGGAAGGCGGAGCTGATCATGCCGCTGTAGAGGCCGATGGCGCCGGCCCGGTCCACCTTGCGGGTGTCGATGAAGCCGCGCCCGGCGGGCAGTGCGTCGAGCGCGGAGACGAGCTGGTCCAGGCGGGCGTCGAGCAGCCCGTCGGCGGCGTCCCGCAGCGCCTCCCCGTCGACCCGGCGGCGCAGCTCGGCAACCGTCCGGTCGGTGCGGACCCGCTGCTCGGCCAGCGCCGGCAGGGCGGCGTCGCCGGCCAGCTGCACCACCGACAGGCGGCGCTCCCGTTGCAGCTCGGCGACCACGGCCTCGCCCGGGCGGCCCAGGTCGTAGAGGTAGGTGCGGGCGGCGAGCAGGTCGAGGGCGGGCCCGAAGGTCAGCGTCGTGGCGAAGATCCAGAGCGCCAGCAGCGCGGTCACCGGACCGATGACCAACGCGGTCAGCTTGGCGCGGATCGGCCAGTCACGGGTGTTCATCCAACCTCGCCCGGAGGGTGTCGCAGGGGTGGCGCGGCCCGGTGGCCGGGAGCGATCCGGCCAGGACGCCGGGCCCCGCCTCGGGCGCCCTGGGCAGGATACGTAATCGCCGCCCGAAGCACTACCGGCCGTCTCGGTCGTCACTACCGTCCGAGATGTTCCGCCCTGAGACCTTTCGGGGTGGCCGCCGCCGGATCGGGTACCGGAAATCGCCCGGGAAAGTGCCTCGGATCGGGATTGGCGATCACTGCCCGCAGGGAATACCAGCGGGCGAAGGAGGAGCCATGTCGTCCACCCAGGTAGTCGTCATAGTCGTCGTCGTTCTGGTGCTCGCGGCGCTGGCCGCGGTCGCCGTGATCGCCAGCCGCCGGCGCGCGCTGCGGCAGCGCTTCGGCCCCGAGTACGACCGGGCCGTCGAGGAGCAGGACAGCCGCAGCGCCGCCGAGCGGGAGCTGCGCGAGCGCGAGCGCCGCCACGCCGAGCTGGAACTCACCCCGCTGAGCCCCGAGTCCCGGGCCCGGTACGCCGCGGCCTGGGAGGAACTCCAGGTCCGCTTCGTCGATTCCCCCGCCGAGACCGTCGGCGAGGCCGACGAGCTGGTCAGCCAGTTGATCGCCGAGCGGGGCTACCCCACCGGCGACTTCTCCGAGCAGCTCGCCCACCTCTCCGTCGAGCACGCCCGCACCCTCACCCACTACCGCGACGCCCACGAGATCCGGCTGCGCAACGAGCGCGGCGAGGCCGGCACCGAGGATCTCCGGCAGGCGCTCGTGCACTACCGGGCCCTCTTCGCCGACCTGCTCGGCGAGGAGCCGGTCGGCCACCGGCCGCCGGAGCCGCGCCACTCCGATCCCGAGCACGACGTCCCGAGCCGCTGAGGAGGCCGCCACCATGCGCCAGCAAGAGCAGCAGGTCACACCGGACCACCCCGAGGCCGTCCGGTCCGCACCGGTGCCGGTCCCGGGTGACGCCGACGGGCACCGGACCGACGCGGACACCCGCGCCGACGTACCCGAGGACGCCCTGGACGACCGGGGCACCTTCGACGACCCGGCGATCGCCGACGACCGGGCGGCCGACGACGCGGAGCCCGACGAGACCCGGGCGTACGACGCTCGGGAGAGCCACGACGCGGAGGCCGCCGCCGACGACGACCGGGCGGACGCGACCTACGCCGACGACCGGACCAACGACGACCGGATCGACGACGACGACCGGATCGAGGCCGCCGACGCCGACGACCGGACCGAGTACCACGACCCGGCGCCGGCGCCGACGTCCTTCGCGGGCGCGACCACGGTGGGCGACGCGGTGGCCGCCTCCGCGCTGGCCAGCGGCCGGCCGCTGGACGAGCGGGACCCGCGCGACGAGGACACCGCGGCGCCGGGCGACGGCGCGCCGGGACGCACCGACGCCTTCGACGACGAGCGCGCCGACCCCACGGCCGGGGACCGGCTGCACGACCCGGACCGGTGGGACGCCGAGCACGCCGCGGTCACCGACGACGCGGCGGCCGCCGGGGCCGCCGGGTACGGCAGCGCCGAGCCGGCGATGGTCGACCCGGACGGCGGCACCGCCGGGGCCGGCGCGGGCGCCGCGCTGGCCGCGGACCGGCCCACCCCGGGCTCGGTGCCGACGGACGCCGCCACGCTCTTCGCCCCGGAGGCCGCGCAGGGCTTCCGGGACCGCTGGCGGGACGTGCAGCTCCGCTTCGTGGACGACCCGCGCGCCGCGGTCGGCGAGGCCCAGGCCCTGGTCGACGAGGCGATGGAGGCGCTGGCCACCGCGCTGCGCGAGCAGAAGAGCCGGCTGGGCGGCTGGCAGGAGTCCGGCTCGGCGGACACCGAGCAGCTCCGGGTGGCCGTGCGCGGTTACCGGGACTTCCTGGACCGTGTCCTGGGCCGCTGAGCCCACCCCTTCCGGCGCCATCCGAGCCCCGGCCGCCGCGGCGGCCGGGGCTCCGCACGTCCGGATCGCCCATCGGGATTGAAAGTTCGCGATCGGGGTACCTGCGGGCGCAGCACCGCGTCACGGAGGGAGCAGCGGCATGGGTGGCGGCCTTCGGTTGGACATGAACGCGCTGGACTACCTGATCCTGGCGCTCTATTTCGTCACGGTGCTGGGGGTCGGCTTCGCCGCCCGTCGCGCCATCCGCACCAGCGTCGACTTCTTCCTGTCCGGGCGGTCGCTGCCGGCCTGGGTGACCGGCCTGGCGTTCGTCTCGGCGAACCTGGGCGCGCTGGAGATCATCGGGATGGCCGCCAACGGCGCCCAGTACGGCGCGATGACGGTGCACTACTACTGGATCGGCGCCGTACCGGCGATGGTCTTCCTGGGCATCGTGATGATGCCCTTCTACTACGGCTCGAAGGTGCGCAGCGTCCCCGAGTACCTGCGGCTGCGCTTCAACCGGCCGACCCACCTGCTCAACGCGATCAGCTTCGCGGTCGCCCAGGTCCTCATCGCCGGCGTGAACCTCTACGCGCTCGCCCTGATCATGCAGGCGCTGCTCGGCTGGCCGCTCTGGGTGGCGATCGTGATCGGCGCGTTCATCGTGCTGACCTACATCACCATCGGCGGCCTCTCCGGTGCGATCTACAACGAGGTGCTCCAGTTCTTCGTGATCATCGCCGGGTTGGTGCCGATCACCGTGCTCGGCCTGGTCAAGGTCGGCGGCGTCGGCGGCCTGATGGACGCGGTCCGCGACTCCAGGCTGGGCGAGGCCGGCCTGCACGCCTGGCAGGGCACCGGCAGCACCGACAACCCGCTCGGCGCGCACTGGCTGGGCATCGTGTTCGGGCTCGGGTTCGTGCTCTCGTTCGGCTACTGGACGACCAACTTCGCCGAGGTGCAGCGGGCGCTCTCCGCGCGCAACATGAGCGCCGCCCGGCGTACGCCGATCATCGGCGCGTACCCGAAGCTGCTCATCCCGCTGGTCACCGTGATTCCCGGCCTGATCGCCCTGGTCACCGTGAAGGGCCTCGGCGCCGAGAAGGGCGATCTGGTCTACAACAACGCCATCCCGCTGCTCATGCGGGACCTGCTGCCCAACGGGGTGCTCGGCGTCGCGGTGACCGGCCTGGTGGCGTCGTTCATGGCCGGCATGGCCGCCAACGTCAGCGGCTTCAACACGGTGTTCACGTACGACATCTGGCAGGCGTACTTCCGGCGGGACCGGCCGGACGAGTACTACGTGCGGATCGGCCGGATCGCCACCGTCGTGGCCGTGGTGATCGGCATCGGCACGGCGTTCATCGCGGCCGGGTTCAACAACATCATGAACTACATCCAGGCGCTCTTCTCGGTCTTCAACGCCCCGCTCTTCGGCACCTTCATCATCGGCATGTTCTGGAAGCGGATGAGCCCGCTCGCCGGCTTCTGGTCGCTGCTCGCCGGCACCGTGGTGGCCATCACGACGTACCTGCTCCACCTGGCCGACGTGCTCAGCTTCAACTCGGACCTGGAGGAGAGCTTCTGGGGGGCCGGCCTCGCCTTCGTCACGGTGGCGGTGGTCGCCGCGATCCTGACCCCGCTGACCCGGCCGAAGCGCGACGACGAGCTGACCGGCCTGGTCTACGGCATGACCGACACCACGCTGGCCGACGACTCGCTGGCCGGCGACGCCGCCTGGTACCGCTCGCCGGTGCTGCTCGGCGTCGTCGCGGTGATCCTCGCCGCCCTCTTCTACATCCCGGTCTTCTGAGGAAGGGACGCACATCATGGCCGACGACTACCAGCACGGCGAGGCCCACGACCCGCTGGTCGACGAGACCGAGGACGCCCGGGAGGCGCGTTCGGCGGCCGCCCGGCTCTTCGACATCCGCCGGGTGATCGGCGGCCTGTTCGTCGTCTACGGGCTGATCGTGACCCTGATGGGGCTCTTCGACTCGTCGGCGCAGGTCGAGAAGGCGCAGGGCGTCCGGATCAACCTCTGGGCCGGCCTGGTCATGCTCGTCTTCGGTCTGCTCATGCTCGCCTGGCAGCGGCTGCGGCCGGCGGACGCGCCGGAGCAGCCGGCCCGCGACGACAGCTGACCCGCCGGAACGACCGGCCCGCGACGACAGCTGACCCGCCCGAGCAGCCGGCCCGCGACGACAGCTCACCCGCCCGAGCAGCCGGCCCGCGACGAGGGCGGGCGCCGCGGCATGGCCGGGCCGTCACGGGGTACGCCAGGGATCACCGAACGGGACAGGAGGGCAGCAGCATGACTGATCGTGACCGCGGTGGCGAGCGGCCGCTGGAGGAGACTCCCGAGGTGGCCGCGGCGGTGGACGACGACAGCACGGTGCCGCAGCTCCGCGCCGGCGGCTCCGATCCGGACAACCCGGTCTTCACCGAGCCCGACGGCGCGGTGCCCGACACCGGCTCCCCGGACATCCTCGGCGACCCGTACGCGGCCGGCACCGGGGCGACCGGCACCGGGACCGGGGCGGCCCCGGACAACATCCGTACCGGCGCGGAGCAGCCGTGGGAGCCGGAGGATCTGGTGATGGCCCGTGGTCAGGACCTCACTCCGGAGAACCTCGAGCAGGCCCGCCGGGACCTGGCCGAGCTGGGCCGGGCGGCGATCGAGAGGACGGTTCCCTGAGCCGGCGCGCCCCGCCCGGCCGGGTGGCGGGACGGGGCGCGCCGGTCCGGGCAGCCCGGGGGCCCCTGGCCGACGTGGGGCGTCGACCAGGGGCCCGGGGAACCCGCGCGGCGGTGCCTCACTCCCGCCGCTGCGGGTGGGCCGACCGCCGGATCAGGAGAGCGGCGGGTAGGCGTTCTGCATCAGCTGCTGGAACTGGGCCGGGAACCACGCACCGGAGATCGGCGCGTTCGGCAGGGCACCGGACATGTTGTTGCCGTTGCGGGCGTTGCCGGTGTACGTCGGGTCGCACATCCGGTCGAAGCCCTTGCCCTCGTTGTTCGGGATCTCGGTGCTGGAGCCGTCCGACTCGCCCGGAGGCTTCACCCAGACGTACGCGTCGATACCCGTCTCGGGGTTCGCCCGCGGCCGCTCGCCGAGGCCCGCGCCGGACTGGTTGCACCAGTTGCCGGTGTGGTAGCGCCGGTCGATCCGGCCACCGTCGACGTAGGCGTCCACGCTGGTGGTCGGGCCAGGGCCGGTGGGCCGGGCGGAGCCGCCCCAACCGTTGCGGGAGGTGTCGATCAGCATGCCGATGTTGCTGTTGAAGCCGACCGAGACCAGCTTCTGCCGGAACGCCTGGGCGAACGACAGCTCGTCGACGTACTGGTTCCAGTCGATCCACTTGGACTGGCGTACGGTCTGGCCGTTCACCGAGTCGGTGACCTTGACGTACGGCTCCTTCAGCGCGGAGTAGTTCGCCGTGTTGACGATGAAGCCGGTGACGTTGTTGACCGTGCTGCCGGAGGCGACGGCGGCGGCCTTGAGCTGGTCGGCGACCGGGCCGAAGTTGCTGTCCCAGCCGATCCAGCCGTGGTGCGCGGCGTCGATGTAGTTGTAGACGTTGCCGATCGCGCCGAGCTTGGCCAGGGCGTAGCCGACACCGTTCACGTACGCGCCGTTGGCCTTCACGGTGTCACACATCACGGTGCCGCCCGCGTTACCCGAGGTGTTGGTCACCAGGTTGGGCAGCGAGTCGATCTCGATGATGTTGACGATGCGCAGGTTCTTGTACTTCGAGTCGGCCTGGATCGCGGCGATCGGGTCGATGTACTCGGACTTGTAGCGGGGCAGCTCGTCCGGGCCCAGCTCGCCGTTCGAGGCCAGCGCGGAGCAGTCCCGGCCGGGCAGGTTGTAGATGACGAACTGGATGTAGCCGGCGCCCTGGGCGAGCGCGGCGTCCAGGTGGTCACGGACCCCCATCGCGCCGTTGGAGCTGCTGTCCGGCGTGCCGTTGATGGCGGCGATCCGGTCGATCCAGACCGCGGTCGGGTTGCTCGACACCCGGCTGCCGCCGGAGACCGACTCGGCCTTGGCCTTCCACTCCGGGTTCACGTACCCCTTCACCCCGTAGTACGGGTTGTCGACCCGCTGGCCGGGCGGCGGCGTGGTCGGCGGCGGCGTGGTGGGCGGCGGGGTGGTCGGCGGCGGCGTGGTGGGCGGCGGCGTGGTCGGGTTCGTGGTGGTGGGCGGCGGCGTGGTGGGCGTGCCGCCGTTGCAGACCGTGCCGTTGAGGGTGAACTGGGCGGGCTTCGGGTTGCTGCCGCTCCACGAACCGTTGAACCCGAGGCTGGTGGTGGCGCCCGTGCCCAGCGACCCGTTGTACGACTCGTTCTGCGCGGTCACGTTCTGGCCGCTCTGCGACCACCGGGCCGACCAGCCCTGGACGACCTTCTGGGAGCTGTTCGGGAAGGTGAACCCGAGCGTCCAGGAACTGAGCGGGTCGCCGAGGTTCTTGATCGTCACGTTGGCGGTGAAGCCGCCGGGCCAGTCGTTGGTCGTGTAGTCCACGCTGCACTGGGTCGCGGCCTGCGCCGCGGTGACCGGGAGGGTCACCAGTCCGCCGGCGACCAGGACGCCCGCGCTGGTCAGCGCGAGCGCCCGGCTCCGGCCGGACAGCCTTCTCCACAGATTCATGCCACTGATCTCCTTGGGCGAGACCGGATCCGCGTACGGCCCGGTGAAAGGCCCTCGGGACGTCCGCACGGACGGCCGTCGGCGCCACGGGTGTCTTCGGGGGGCGCCCGACCCGGACGGGCGTGGTGGTGGTGTGCGCTCGACCGGCACGCCGGTCGAGGAGTCAGCCGTCGTCCGGCGAACCGGTGCCCTCGACGTCTGCGCTCGCGGTGCGGCTCCCCGAACCGCGTGCAGCGATTCTTGCATGGGAGCGCTTCCATGGCAATGGCTCGATGGTTGGCCGGCGCCGGCCGAATCATCTCCCCGAGGCCCGGTCGGGCACAACCGGGCCGCGACCGACCCGGACGACCACGAAGAGCCGAGCGGGCGTCGCGATACCACCTACCGCCCGCAAACTCCTATACGTGAATCTTTCCTCGGATAAGTCGCGAAACGGTCTAACGTCGGCCGTAGCTCGACCGATGTCGGGCTCAGGACAAACAGGGATGGAGTGACGCGGGTCATGGGAACGAAGATGGTCAGGAAGCTCGTTGCGGGCGCTGCGCTGGGCGGCGCGTCCCTGCTGCTGTTCTCACCGGGAACGGCGAACGCGGCCGCGCAGGGCACGGGCAACGTCGCAGCCAAGCCGCAGGTCAGTCTTCTTGGCGTCTGCCCCGGGGACCACGGCGACTGGGGCCAGAAGAGCTGGGACCGCAAGGACTGGGACCGCTCGGACTCGGACTACCAGGACTGGGACCGCAAGGACGCGGATCAGGGCCCCGACGGCAAGGACCGGCACGGTCGTGACGAGCAGGGCAAGGACGAGCACGGCAAGGACGCGAAGGACGAGCACGGCAAGGACGCCAAGGACGAGCACGGCAAGGACGCCCGGGGCGAGGACGAGCCGGAGTACGACGGCGGTCGTCCGCCGGGCCCCGGCGGCGCGGGCGGCGGGATGGTCGCCGCCGACCAGCCCGACCAGGGCGACTGGAAGGACCCGAAGGGCGCCGACAAGAAGGAGTGGCAGGGCGGCGACGAGTACAGCCAGGACGCGGAGTCCGACTACGGCCAGCAGGACAAGGACCGTAAGGACGAGAAGGCCGACCACGGCAAGGACGGCAAGGACGAGCACGGCAAGGACGAGCACGGCAAGGACGGCAAGGACGAGCACGGCAAGGACGCCAAGGACGAGCACGGCGACTGGGCTGGCCGCGACGACCACGGCAAGGACGACTGGAAGGACCACGACCGCACGGACTGCGTGCCGCGCGGGCACGTGGACGGCGGCGACGGTGGCATGACGACCACCAGCCTGGACCGCAACATGGCCGCCGGCGGGGTGGGCGTGATCAGCGCCGCCGCCCTCGGGGGCATGGTCCTGCTGCGTCGGCGCCGCGCCGATGAGCTGGTCTGACCAGACGGCGACACCGGCCGGCGGCCGCCACGGGAGCCCGTGGCGTGCCGCCGGCACGGTCATCGTCGTCCTGCTCGCCATGCTGGGCGCCGGCATGGTCGGGGCGTCCTTCCGGACCACCCCACCGCCCCGCCCGCCCCAACCGGTCGCCCAGGCCGGCGCTCCCACCTCGACCCCCGCCACCTCCGACGCCGGCGCCGACCGGGCCCCCGTCGACGGCGTCACGCCCGCCCCCGACCTGCCGGACCCCGACCTGCCGGCCGCCGGGCTGCCCCGGTCGGTCCCGACCACGATCTCGATCCCCCGGATCGGGGTGCGGGCCCCGATCATGTCCCTCGGGCTGAAGCCCGACGGCACCCTCGAGGTGCCCCCGCTGGCCGAGGCCCAGAAGGCGGGGTGGTACTCGTTGGGGGCCAGCCCGGGCGAGGTCGGCAACGCCGTCGTCGTCGGCCACGTCGACTCGGCCAAGCTCGGGCCGGCGGTCTTCTTCAACCTCGGCTCGCTGGTCAAGGGCGACACGATCAGCGTGGCCCGGGAGGACGGCTCGACCGTCACCTTCGTGGTCGACGGGGTGACGTCGTACCCGAAGGCGTCCTTCCCCACCGACCTGGTCTACGGCCCCAGCGACAAGCCCGGGCTGCGGGTCGTGACCTGCGGCGGGGTCTTCGACTCCAGCGCCGGCAGCTACCTCAACAACGTCATCGTCCTGGCGACGATGACCGGGTGAGACCCGGAACGGGCGCGGCCCGGTGGTCGGTGACCGACCACCGGGCCGCGCCCGTGTCGCTCAGGCCGCCGCCGACGTCCGCACCAGGGTACGGATCTGCCGCAGCAGCACCGACAGGGCGGACAGGTCGGCGCGGGACTCGTCGAACTCCCCCATCGCCCGGTGCGCCCGGTGGATCGAGGTGGCGTTCGCCTGCTCCCACTCCTGCACCCGGTCGACCGGCGGCAGGCTGTCCGGGGTGGAGCCGAGGACCTCGGCGGTGAGCGCGGCCAGCGCGGCGTACAGGTCGTAGCGCAACGCCATCCGGGCCAGGGTCTGCCAGCGGTCCTCCCGCGGCAGCAGCGAGATCTTCGACAGCAGCGAGTCCACCCGGAACCGGTCGGAGAGGACGAAGTAGACCGAGGCCACCTCACTCACCTCCCGGTTGGTCGACCGGGCGGTCTCCACCACGTCCAGCAGCCCGAAGCTGTACATCAGCCGGGTCGCCTGCTCGGCCAGCTCGCGGGGCAGCCCCTTGCCGGTCAGCGAGTCGATGTGGGCGGCGATCGCCTCCCGCTCGGTGCCGTAGAAGAGGTGCTCCAGGTCCGGCAGGAGCCGGGCCACCCCGTCCCGCAGCCGGGCGATCTCGGCCGGCACGTCCAGCGGCGAGCGCCGGTTGGTGACCAGCCAGCGCACCGCCCGGTCGAGCAGCCGGCGGGTGTCCAGGTAGACGCTGGTCTGCAACTCGGGCGAGACCTGGTTGTCCAGCGCCTCGACCGCGTCCCACAGCTCGCGCAGCCCGAACACCTCGCGGACCACCACGTACGCCCGCAGCACGTCCGCGGCGGAGGCGGCCGTCTCCTCGACGACCCGGAAGACGAACGAGATGCCGCCCCGGTTGATCGCCTCGTTGACCAGCACGGTGGTGACGATGTCCCGGCGCAGCCGGTGCCGGCCCATCCGGTCGGCGAAGCGCTCGCGCAGCGGGGTCGGGAAGTAGTTGACCAGGATGTCGGTCGTCCACTCCTCGTCGGCCAGCCCTTCGCTGACGATCTCCCGCTCCAGCACGATCTTCACGTACGCCAGCAGCACCGCGAACTCCGGCGCGGTCAGGCCGTTCTCGGTCCGTACCGCCAGCTCGTCGTCCGGCGGCAGCGCCTCCAGGGCCCGGTCCAGCGCCCCCGACCGCTCCAGCTCGTTGATCATCCGGCGGTGCACCGGGAGCAGCGAGGCGGCCTGGGCCTCGGCGTTGTTCAGCGCCCGGGCCTGGTCGTAGTTGTCCCGCAGCACCAGCTCCGCGACCTCGTCGGTCATCTGGGCCAGCAGCTCGTCGCGCTCCGGCCGGCCCAGCTCGTCGTCGGCGACCGCCGTGTTGAGCAGGATCTTGATGTTCACCTCGTGGTCGGAGCAGTCCACCCCGGCCGCGTTGTCGATGAAGTCGGTGTAGATCCGGCCGCCGCCCGAGGCGTACTCGATTCGGCCGTGCTGGGTGAAGCCCAGGTTGCCGCCCTCGCCGACCACCCGGCAGCGCAGGCTCTTGCCGTCCACCCGGATGGCGTCGTTGGACTTGTCGCCGACCTCGGCGTTGGTCTGCGTCGACGCCTTCACGTAGGTGCCGATGCCGCCGTTCCAGAACAGGTCCACCGGCGCGGTGAGGATGGCCTTCATCAGCTCCTGCGGGCTGAGCTGGCTGACGTCGTCGTCGAGGCCGAGCACCGCGCGCACCTGCGGCGTGATCGGCACCGACTTGGCGGTACGGGGGTGGATCCCGCCGCCGGCCGAGATCAGCTCCGGGTTGTAGTCCTCCCAGGAGGAGCGGGGCAGGTCGAACAGCCGCTTCCGCTCGTCCCACGAGGTCGCCGCGTCCGGGTCCGGATCCAGGAAGATGTGCCGGTGGTCGAAGGCGGCCACCAGCCGGATGTGCTTCGACAGCAGCATCCCGTTGCCGAACACGTCGCCGGACATGTCGCCGACGCCGACCACGGTGAAGTCCTGGGTCTGGGTGTCGTGCCCCAGCTCCCGGAAGTGCCGCTTCACCGACTCCCAGGCGCCCCGGGCGGTGATGCCCATCTTCTTGTGGTCGTAGCCGGCCGAGCCGCCGGAGGCGAACGCGTCGCCCAACCAGAAGTTGTGCGCCTCGGAGATCTCGTTGGCGATGTCGGAGAAGGTGGCGGTGCCCTTGTCCGCGGCCACCACCAGGTACGGGTCGTCCGCGTCGTGCCGGACCACGTCGTCGGGCGGCACGATCTCACCGCTGAGGATGTTGTCGGTGACGTCGAGCAGCGCGCCGACGAACTCCTTGTAGCAGGCCACCGCCTCGTCCCGGTCGCCCGGCTTCTGCTTGAGCACGAAGCCGCCCTTGGCACCCACCGGCACGATCACGGCGTTCTTCACCATCTGCGCCTTGACCAGGCCGAGCACCTCGGTGCGGAAGTCCTCCCGCCGGTCCGACCAGCGGAGGCCGCCCCGGGCCACCGGCCCGAACCGCAGGTGCACGCCCTCGAACCGGGGCGAGTAGACGAAGATCTCGAACTTCGGCCGCGGCGCCGGCAGGTCCGGGATCGCCTGCGGGTCCAGCTTGAACGCCACGTACGACTTGGGCCGCCCGCCGACCGGCTTCTGGTAGAAGCTGGTGCGCAGGGTGGCCTGGATCAACGTCAGGTACGCCCGCAGGATCCGGTCCTGGTCGAGGCTGGCCACGTCATCCAGCGCCGCGCCGATCGCACCGACCAGCTCGCCGCTGCGCTGCCGCCGCTCGTCCATCGTGGTCGCCCCCGGGCGGAACCGGGTCTCGAAGAGCTCCACCAGCAGCGAGGCGATCTTCGGGTACGCGATGAACGTCTGCTCCATGTACTCCTGGGAGAAGACGGTGCCCGCCTGCCGCAGATACTTCGCGTACGCCCGGAGCACCACCACCTGCCGCCAGGTGAGCCCGCCCCGGAGCACCAGCTCGTTGAAGCCGTCCACCTCGGCCTCGCCCCGCCAGGCGGCGGCGAAGGCGTTCTCCACGTGCGGGCGCACCTCGGCCAGTTCCTGGTGCGCCTCGGGCAGTTGCAGGCCGAAGTCGTAGAGCCAGATCCGGCCGTCGACGCGTTCCACCTCGTACGGGTGCTCGTCGACCACCTTCACGCCGAGCGAGTGCAGCACCGGCAGCACCGCGGAGAGCATCATCGGCTCGCCGTACCGGTAGACCTTGAACCGCACGTCCATGGCCTCGTCGGCCTCGCCGTCCCGGCCGACCCCGGCGGCGCGCGGAGCGACCTGCTTGCGGAACAGGTGCATCTCCAGCTGGCCGGGCTCCTCCAGCAGCTCCAGCTTGGCCAGGTCCTTCATCGCCTCGTACGGCGTGTGCCCGTCCTTGTAGCCCTCCGGGAACGCGTCGGCGTACCGGCTGAACAGGTGCTTGGCCTGCTCGTCGCCGAGCTTGCGCTCGAGCACCAGCCGGTAGTCGTCGTCCCAGAGCCGGGTGGCGTCGGCCAGTTCCTCGGCGAGCAGGTCGGCGTCGATCTGCCCGGGCGGGTTGCTCGGGTCGGTCCGGACGATGAAGTGCACCCGGGCGAGCATCGACTCGGTGACCCGGGTGGTGTAGTCCACCCCGACGCCGTTCAGCTCGCGCAGCAGGATGTCCTGCATGCGCAGCCGGTTCTGGGTGGTGAACCGGTCCCGGGGCAGGTAGATCAGGCAGGAGATGAACCGCCCGTACGCGTCCCGGCGCAGGAAGACCCGCAGCTGGCGGCGGCCGGCCATGCGCAGCACGCCGATCACCGCGTGGTAGAGGTCGTCGGTCTTGATCTGGAACAGCTCGTCGCGCGGGTAGGTCTCCAGGATCTGCAGCAGGTCCTTGCCGGAGTGGCTGCGCAGGCTCAGGCCCGAGCGGTCCAGCACCTCGGCGACCTTGCGGCGGACCACCGGCAGCTCCTGCACGCTGGTCCGGTAGGCGGCCGTGGAGAACAGGCCCAGAAAACGCCGCTCCCCGACCACGTCGCCGGCCTCGTTGAAGATCTTGAAGCCGATGTAGTCGAGGTAGGCCGAGCGGTGCACGGTGGCCCGGGAGTTCGCCTTCGTGATGATCAGCAGGCGTTTCTCCAGCACCTTCTCGTGCGCCTCGGGCGTCATCGAGTTCAGCGACCGGGCCTCCGGCGAGTCGGACCGCAGGATGCCCAGCCCGGTGCCGAGGACGGCCTCCAGGGCCTGGCCGCCGCCGGCGCCCTCGGTGTCGACCAGCCGGTATTCCCGGTAGCCGAGGAAGGTGAAGTGGTCGTGCGCCAGCCAGCGCAGCAGCTCCACGGAGTCGGTGATGTCCTTCTCCGGCACCGGCGGGCGGTTGTCCGAGGTACGGGCCGAGGCCAGCTCGTCGGCGAGGGCGAGGGCCCGCTGGCGCATCTTCGGCCAGTCCTCGACGGCCTCCCGCACGTCGGTGAGCACCCGCTGCAGCTCCCGGCGCAGCCGCTCCCGGTCGGCCGGGTCACGGACCGGGTCGATCTCGATTCGCATCCAGCTCTCGACCAGGTCACCGGCGATCGCGTCGTCCGGCTCCACGTCCGCGGAGACCTCGGTGAGCCGGCCCAGCGGCTCCCGGCGGACCACCACCAGCGGGTGCACCAGCAGGTGCACGTCCAGGTGGTGCGAGTTCAGCAGGGCGGTCACCGAGTCGACCAGGAACGGCATGTCGTCGGTGACGATCTCGATGACAGTGTGGTGCTGGTCGGCGTCCGGCTCGTGGATGCGCAGCTTCAGCTCGCCCGGTACGCGCTGCTGGGCCAGGTCCCGGTGCGCGCGGGCGGCGGTGAGCATCTCCTCGGCGGTGAAGCCGATCAGCTCCTCGTCCGGCGCGAACCGCCAGAAGCGGCCGACCAGCGTCGCCGCGTCGTGGTCGTCCCCGGCCAGCGCCACGGCCTGCGCCACCAGGCGCTCCGCGTTGGGTACCGGCTCGTCCAGCTCGGCGTCGTCGGCCTCGTCGCCGAGGGCCGGCGCGGGCAGGCCCAGGTCGTAGAGGGTGTCGATGCTGGAACCGGTCATCCCGGTCACTCCCGTGTCGAGACGGCTGAAACCATCCCCGTCGGTCGCCGAATCGAAGCTGTCATCGTCCCGGCTGGTGTCAGCCTGCCGGAGGTCGGGTCCCGGTTTGATCGCCGGACGCCGGTCCATCGGTGCCACTCCCCTCGACCCACCGCGTTGTGGGTCACTCGCCGTCCAGCCTAGGCCTGCCGCTCTGCCCCTTCGTCGGCGGACCACTGGCCGGACGTCCGGATCGGGACTCTGTCCATTCACCTGTTGCGGGTGCGTGGTCGGCCGGTCGCGGAGTACCCGTACTGGCGATGTTCATCACACGGTGCCAGCGGGGTCTTTCCCCTCGCCAAGGCCGTGCGGGACGGTGGGCGACGGCCGGCCGTACTAGCGTGCGGGGGAACTTCATCCCGGAGGGACCGCTTCATGCTCCTGTCGTACCCCGTCCACCGCCTTCTCTCCCCTCGCCGACCGGTTCTCGCGGCGGTGACCGCGGCGGCGCTGGCGGCCGGCGGGCTCGCCGGCTGCTCGGGCGAGGACGGGCCGGAGCGGAGCGTCGACGCCTTCCTGAAGGGCTGGCGCTCCGGCGATCTCCAGGCGGTGGGCTTCGTCGAGCCGACCGGCGGCCGGGTCCCGGCCGCCGAGGTCAGCAAGCAGATCAAGGCGCTCTCCGGCGAGCTGGCCGCCACCCCGCCGGAGCTGAAGCGGACCGGCGACATCCCGATCACCGCCGACGTGGCCACCGCCCGGGTGCAGGTCAGCTGGCCGCTGCCGGGCGGGACCCGCTGGGCCTACGAGACCCGGGTACGCCTCAAGCACGGCGACGACGACCAGTGGCAGGTGATCTGGGAGCCGAAGGTCGTCCAGGAGCAGCTGGAGGACGGCGACCGGCTCGCGCTGCGTCGCGACCGGGCCACCCGGGCCGGCGTCCTCGACAACGCCGGCACCCCGCTCGTGGCGCCCCGGCCGGTGGTCCGGGTGGGCGTGCAACCCAACCAGGTCAAGGACGTCAAGGCGCTGTCCCGGCAGCTCGACGCCGCGTTCAAGGCGATCCGTCCCGCGCTCGTCCCGGCGGTCGACCTGACCGATCTGCCCAAGCGTCTCGCCGAGGCCGAGCCGGGCGCGCTCGTCGAGGTGGTGACCCTGCGCGACGAGGCGTACCGGCAGATCAAGCCCCGCATCTACGACCTGCCCGGCACCAAGTTCCAGGCCGACAAGCTCGACCTCGCCCCGACCCGGGAGTTCGCCCGGGCGCTGCTCGGCACGGTCGACCCGGCCCAGGCCGACGACCTCAAGGCGCACCCCGACCGGTACGTCGCCGGCGACCTGGTCGGCCACGGCGGCCTCCAGGCCCGGTACGACGACCGGCTGCGCGGCGCGCCGGGGCTGACCGTGCTCAGCCAACGGTCCAAGCCCGACGAGCCCGGCGTCACCACCGGCGCGGAACTCTTCCACAGCGAGCCGAAGCCCGGCCAGCCGGTGAAGACCACCCTCGACCTGGCAACCCAGAACGCCGCCGACGCGGCGCTGCGCGGTGAGGCCCGGCGCTCCGCGCTGGTGGCCGTCCGGGTCAGCGACGGCGCGGTGCTGGCCGCCGCGAACGGCCCCGGCCCGGCCGGGGAGAACCTGGCCTTCACCGCTCAGGTGCCGCCCGGCTCGACGTTCAAGATGGTCAGTGCGCTCGCCCTGCTCGACCGGGGCGCGGTGACGCCCGAGACGACGGTGCGTTGCCCGAAGACGTTCGAGGTCGACGGCCGGTCGTTCAAGAACTCCGACAACTTCGCGCTCGGTGACGTGCCGTTCCGCACCGACTTCGCGAAGTCCTGCAACACCGCGTTCACCGCCCTGGCGCCGAAACTCGGCCCGGACGGGCTGGCCCAGGCCGGGCGTGCCCTCGGCCTGGAGAGCGAGTGGGACCTCGGCGTCGACGTCTTCACCGGCAAGGTCTCGGCCAACGGTTCGCCGACCGAGCAGGCCGCCGCCGCGATCGGCCAGGGCACCACGGTGGTCAGCCCGCTCGCCATGGCCGGCGCCACCGCGGCGGTCGCCCGCGGCCACTGGGAGCAGCCGAAGCTGCTGCTCGACCCCGCGCCGACGAAGCCGGCCCCGGCCGGCGCGGCGCTGAAGGCCGACTCCGTGGCCGCGCTGAAGACGATGATGCGCGCGGTGGTCACCAGCGGCACCGCCAGCGCCCTCAAGGACGTCCCGGGCCAGCCGGTGTACGGCAAGACCGGCACCGCCGAGTACGACAACAACCCGGCGCACACCCACGCCTGGTTCGTCGGCTGGCAGGGCGACGTGGCCTTCGCCGTCTTCGTCGAGCAGGGCGGGTCGAGCACGGCCAGCGCCGTCCCGATCGCCGAGCGCTTCCTGCGTGGCCTGGCCGCCCGCTGACCCACCCACCCGGACGGCGTGCCGCCGGGCGGGTCAGGCGATGTCGAGCCCGGTCCCGGCCGGGCCGGCCTCGCCCGGTTCGGCCGGCGGGTCGTCGTCCGGCACGGGGACCCGGCGCAGCCGACCCGGACCGGTCGACGGGGGCGGACCGGCCGGTGCCGCCCCGTCCGGGCCGTCCGCCGCGCCGGCGGCCCGCCGCGGGTCGTCCTCGTGCTCGTCGTCGGGGGTCAAGGCGGGGCCGATCGGCTCCACGGCCACCGCGGGTGCCGGGACGGCCGCCGGGGCCGGCAGCACGGTCCGCTCGGCGGCCCGACCGTTGCCCGGCCGGGGCGCGGGCGCGACCGGGCCGGGCGGCAGCAGCCGCGGCGGCACCGCGCTCGGCGAGGAGACCGGGGCGAGCCCGGCCACCACGGTGTTGACGATCTCGGCGGCGTACGAGCCGTCCGGGTCGTAGTCGGGGTCGAAGACGGTCAGCTCGACGCCGAGGCAGTGCGGGGTATCCACTAACCCGGCGAGCAGGATCTCCAGCTCGGCGAAGGCGATCCCGCCCGGGTCCGGCGCGTCCACCGCCGGCATCACCGCCGGGTCGAGCACGTCCACGTCGATGTGCACCCAGTAGCCGGCGCAGTCGGCCAGCTGCTCATGCGCCCACTGGGCGGTCCGGGCCGCCCCCTCGGCGCGCAGCGCGGGCACCGGCCGGGTGGTGATCCCGGCGGCCTGCAGGTCGAGCCGGTACTCGTCCTGCGCCCGGATGCCGAGCACCACCACGTCGATGTCCCGGAAGTAGGGGCGCCGCCCCTCGATGGCGGCCAGGTCGGCCTGCCCCCGGCCGGTGACCAGGGCCAGGTCCTCCCCCGCCGCCGCGCCCACATACGAGGCGTTGCCGGGGTGCCGGAAGTCCGAGTGGCCGTCGACGAAGACCAGGCCGATCCGCCCGCCGACGGCCTCGCCGAGCCGGTGCATGGCCAGCGCCGAGCCGAGCAGCACCGAGCAGTCACCGCCGAGCACCAGCGGGAACTCACCCCGGTCGATGATCGCGCCGATCCGGTCGGCCAGCGCCACCGAGTAGTTCGAGATCTCGGGGGCGTGGCAGACGCCGTCGCCGGGGCGCCAGTCGCCCGGGTCGTACCGGGGCGGGGTGAGGCAACCGGCGTCGCGGGCCCGCAGCCGGGCGAGCAGGCCGTGGTCGCGCAGCGCGCCGGGCGCCTTGCCGCAGCCGGGGGCGGAGGTGGACGTGGGCGGGCGCAGCCCCAGGTTGGTCGGCGCGTCGAGGACGGCGATCCGGCGCATCATGGGCTCCCGTCCTCGATGGTCGGGCGGGCCGGCCGGTACGCCGGCCCGCGCTGGCGTGCTGCGAACTCAGAACAGTGCGCTGGCCAGGGCCCGGCGGGCCGAGGCCACGGCGGGGTCCTCGGGACCGGCGATGGTGAAGAGCGAGACCAGGTGCTGCCGGGTCTTCTCCCGGTCGTCGCCGGCGGTCCGGCGGACCAGGTCCACCAGGCGCCGGTAGGCCTGCTCGGCCAGCCCGCTGAGCACCTCGATGTCGGCGGCGAGGAGCTGGGCCTCGACGTCGTCGGGGGCCTGCTCGGCGGCGGCCAGCGCGGCCCGCGGGTCGGCGCCGGCCACCCGCCGGGCCACCCCGACCTGGGCCAGGCCGGCCTCGGCCGCGACGTCCGCCGGGCTCTCCGCCAGGATCTTCTTGTACGCCGCCTCGGCGGCGTCCAGGTCGCCGGTCATCAGGGCGTCGTCGGCCTCGACCAGCCGCGGGTCCTCCGGTTCGGCGACGCTGACGCCGCCGGCCTTGAGCACGGCCTGGATCCACTGCCGCAGCTGGGACTCGGGGATGACGCCGGGGAAGGCGTCGACGGGCCGGCCGCCGACGATCGCGTAGACGGTCGGTACCGCCTGGAGCTGGAACATCTGGGCGATGCGGGGGTGCTGCTGGACGTCGACCCGGGCCAGCAGCCAGGCGCCGCCGCCCTCCGCCGCCAGCCGCTCCAGCACCGGGGCGAACTCGTCGCTCTCCGGGTAGCCCGCGGCGCCGAAGAAGACCACGACGGGGGTGGTGAGCGAGCGTTCCAGCACCTCGGTCTGGATGTTCGCCTCGGTCACGTCGATCACGGCGGCCGAGCCACCGACGGGGCTGCCCGGCAGACCTGTCGGCGGGCCGGACTGGGCCGGTGTGGCGGGGCGGGTGTCGGCCGGTGCCGTGCTGCGCAGCGCGCTGAGGTCGACCGCGCCGCGGGTGAAGATCGACGAGGTGATCCGTGGGTCGCTCATGGTTATCTAGTCTCGCACGTGTCCCGCTGAACTCAGATCAACCGCGACGGCGACAGTTGCAACTCTCACGCTGCTCACGCCACCCCTGCCCGGCCGCCCGCCCCGCCGGGCGCGATCCGGCCCGGCCCCACCCGGGCGAGCGCGGCGGCGGCCGCACCGGGAGGGCCGGCGGTGCGGGATCGGGCGGGCCCGGCGGTGCGGGATCGCGGCGGGGCCGGCGGTGCGAGGTCGGGGCGGGGCCGGGCGGGTCGGGTCAGAAGCGGGCGGGTCGGGTCAGAAGCGGGCGGGCTCGCGGTAGACGCCCCACTCGGCGCGGAGCGCGTCGCAGATCTCGCCGAGGGTGGCCTCGGCGCGGACGGCGTCCAGCATGGCCGGGATCATGTTCTCGCCGGTCCGGGCGACCTCGACCATCCGGGCCACGGCGGCCTTCACGGCGGCGTCGTCGCGGGCGGTCTTGCGCTCGGCGAGGACCCGGCGCTGCTCCAGCTCCACCTCGTGCGAGATGCGCAGGATCTCCAGCTCCTTGGCGACCGTGCCGGTGTGGCAGTTGACCCCGACGATCCGCTTGTCGCCCTTCTCCAGCGCCTGCTGGTAGACGAAGGCCGACTCGGCGATGTGGCCGGTGAACCAGCCGTCCTCGATGCCGCGCAGGATGCCCGAGGTCATCGGCCCGATCTGGTGCGGGCCCTCGCCGCCGAGCTGGCGGATCCGGGCGAAGATCTCCTCCGCCTCGGCCTCGATCCGGTCGGTGAGCGCCTCGACGTACCAGGAGCCGCCGAGCGGGTCGGCGACGTTGACCACCCCGGTCTCCTCCATCAGCACCTGCTGGGTCCGCAGGGCGATCTCGGCGGACTCGTCGGTGGGCAGCGCGAGGGTCTCGTCGAGGGCGTTGGTGTGCAGCGAGTTGGTGCCGCCGAGCACCGCGGCGAGCGCCTCCACGGCCGTACGCACGACGTTGTTGACCGGCTGCTGGGCGGTCAGCGACACCCCGGCGGTCTGGGTGTGGAACTTCAGCCAGAGCGCCTTCTCGCTGGTGGCGCCGTAGACGTCGCGCAGCCAGCGGGCCCAGATCCGGCGGGCCGCGCGGAACTTCGCGATCTCCTCGAAGAAGTCGACGTGCGAGTCGAAGAAGAAGCTCAGGCCGGGGGCGAAGACGTTGACGTCCATGCCTCGGCTCAGGCCCAGCTCGACGTAGCCGAACCCGTCGGCGAGGGTGTACGCCAACTCCTGCGCGGCGGTCGCCCCGGCCTCCCGGATGTGGTAGCCGGAGACCGAGAGCGGCTTGTACTTCGGGATCTCCCGGGCGCAGTACTCCATCAGGTCGCCGATCAGGCGCAGGTGCGGCTCGGGGTCGAAGAGCCACTCCTTCTGCGCGATGTACTCCTTGAAGATGTCCGTCTGGAGCGTGCCGTCCAGCCGGGACAGGTCGGCGCCCTGCCGCTCGGCGGCGACCAGGTACATGCAGAAGACCGGCACGGCCGGGCCGGAGATGGTCATGCTCGTGGTGACGCCGGCCAGGTCGATGCCGTCGAAGAGCACCTCCATGTCGGCGGCCGAGTCGATGGCCACGCCGCAGTGGCCGACCTCGCCGAGCGACTGCGGGTCGTCGGAGTCGCGCCCCATCAGGGTCGGCATGTCGAAGGCGACGGAGAGCCCGCCGCCACCGGCGCCGAGGATCATCTTGTAGCGCTCGTTGGTCTGCTGGGCGTTGCCGAACCCGGCGAACTGCCGGATCGTCCAGGTCCGCCCGCGGTAGCCGGTCGGGTAGAGGCCCCGGGTGTACGGGAACTCGCCCGGCCAGCCGATCCGCTCGAAGCCCGGGTACGGCACGCCCTCCGGCGGCCCGTACACCGGGTCCACGGTCATCCCCGAGAGCGTGGTGAAGTCCGCGTCCCGCTTGCGCGCGGCGTCGTAGCGGGCCTGCCAGCGTGCCCGTCCGGCGGCGATCTCGTCGGCGTTCATGCGCGGGGCTCCTCCTCGAGTCCTCGACTGAAGACCGAGTGTAGAACGGAGGCCTGAACGATCGCTAAGTATGTGCGTACCGGCCGGTAACCTGACTCAGCTCGACGGCACCGCCGGACCACCGAGAGCCACGTCGTCGACCCGGATGTTGATCTCGTCGACCCGCAGCCCGTACGCCTCGACCGCCGAGGTCACCGCCGAGCGGACCGCGTCGGTCACCTCGGGCACCGGCCGGCCGCCGTCGATCACGATGACCAGGTTGATCACCGCAGCCCCGTTCGTGACGTGCGCCGAGCAGCCGCGCCGGGCGTCGCCGACCTGGTCCAGCCCGACCCGGTCCAGCACCGCGTTGAAGAACCGGGCCACGTCGCCGCCCAGCTCGGCCACCCCGGGCACCGCCTTGGCGGCGGCCACCGCGATCTTCTCCACCACCTCGTCAGAGATGTGCGTCGTACCGCCCGCGGTCGCGTCCGGCCGCGTCGACAGCTCCTGCGTAGCCTCGTGGTCCACGTTCTCCCCCACCGCACCGACACCGACACCCGCCCCGACCCCGGCAGCCTACAAGCCCCCACCCCCACCCACACCCCCCGACCGTCGATCGTGGAGGCGCGGTGCCGCGGATGTCCGCTGTGCGGCCTTCGCCAGGCACCACAAGTCCATGATCGACGAGGTGGGGGGGGTGGGGTGGGTTAGGGGGTGGCTAGGGCGGTGATTTCGGCGGGTTGGAGGGCGCGTTGGTGGACCTGGACGTCGTCCAGGGCGCCGGTGAGGCGGCCACCGGTCATCGACACGCCGACGTGCAGCCCGCCCGTCGCCGGGGGTGAGGTGGTGGTGGCGCTGGTGCCTTGCAGCACGCCGTCCACGTACAGCTGGAAGCGTCCCCAGCCGGCGTTCCAGACCGCCGCGAGGTGCGTCCACCGGCCGGCCACCGCCGGAGCGAGCGACTCCACCGTCGGCCAGCCGGTCGGCCCCGCGTCGGTCACCGGGACCTTGTACGCCCACCGGCCGTTGTCGGACTCGTACTGGAGTTGGAAGGTCCCCCGCTCCCGGCCGTCCTGGCTGGCGACCACCTGGTCGCCGGCGCCGTCCGGGCGGCCGTCGCGGTTGGCGTCGGTCAGCCGCACCCAGGCGGCGACCGTGTAGGACCGGTCCGTCCACAGCGTCATGCCACCGCGTACGTCGATCACCTCGGTGCCGGTGAGCAGGAGCGCGCGGGCCGGTCGCCCGGCCCGGTCGGCGGTGAAGCCCACCTGCTCCGGCCGGGGGAACCCGTCCCGGCTGAACCACGACTCGTCCCCGGTGTGCCCGTCGAAGGTCCAGCGGCCGACGGCCGCGTCGGCGAGGGCCGCCGCCTCGGCCGCGTCCACCACCCGGGCGAAGACCCGTACGTCGCTGATCCCCCCGGCGAACGCCTCCCCGGCCGACGAGCGCCCGAGCCGGAACGGACCCCGGCCCGTCCACCCGGTCGCCGGCGGCTGGCCGCTCGGCGGCCCGGTCATCTCCAGCACGCCGTCGACGTAGAGCTGCATCCGGCCCCACCCCGCGTTCCAGACGGCGGTCAGCTGCGTCCACCGGTTGACGGCCGGCACGCTGGTGGACGAGACGGTCCGCACGCCGGCCTGCGCCGAGTCGGCCAGCGGCACGGCGAACACCCAGCGGTCCGTCGACGGCTCGTAGGAGAGGGTGAAGGCGCTCCGGGCCGTGCCGTCCTGGCTCGCCACCACCCGTCGCGCGGTCTTGCTGGTCAGCGACACCCACGCGGAGACCGTGTAGGACCGCGCGGTGTCGACCACCGGCCCCGCGGTGACCGCCCCGGTGCCGGCGCCGTCGCCCCGCAGGGCGAACGTGGTCGGCTGCCGTTCGTACCAGCCCAGCGTGGTGCCGGACACCGCGGCCGAGTGGCCCGAGCCCGAGGCGTCGCTGGCCGTGGTGCCGCCCCAGTCGTCGAGCCGCCACCACGCGACCGGCCCGGTGCCGGGGCGCTGCCAGTCCCGCAGTACGGCGAGCAGGCGACGGTACGCGGGCTTGGCGCCCAGGGACTCGTCGAGCAGGGTGGCCGCGCCCCATCCCGGGTACTGGGCGGGGATCCACGACCGGGCGTCGGTGAAGCCCCAGGTGGTGATCGACCGGCACCGGGGCACGGCCAGGCAAGCCTGCGCCGCCCAGGCGTACACCTCGGCCTGCTGCGCCAGCTCCGTGGCGTCCGCCGGCACCGGCACCCGCACGTCCAGCTCGGTGACGGCCACGTCGAGGCCGAGGTCGGCGAAGCGGCGCAGCACGTCACCGAGGGCGGACAGTCGGGAGGTCAGCAGCTTGTGGGTCTGGAAGCCCACCCCGTCGACCGGCACCCCGCGCGCCCGCAGGTCCCGCACCAGGTCGTAGAGACCGCGCGCCTTCGCCGCGTTCGTCTCGGTGCTGTACTCGTTGAGGTAGAGCTGGGCCGCCGGGTCGACGGCGCGCGCCCAGTGGAACGCGTCGGCGAGGTATCCGGGCCCGAGGCGGCTCAGCCAGAAGCCGTCACGCGGCGTCCCGTCCTCGGCGAGCGGCTCGTTGACCACGTCCCAGACCGCGACCCGGCCGCGGTAGCGGGACACCACCGTCTGCACGTGGTTCCTGAGGATGTCACGCAGCTCCGCCTGGGAGAACGTGCCGGTCGTCAGCCACTCCGGCAGGGCGGAGTGCCAGACCAGCGTGTGGCCCCGGACGGCCTGACCGTGCGCGGCGGCGAAGTCGACGATCCGGTCCGCCCGGCTGAAGTCGTACCGGCCCCGGACCGGTTCCAGGACCGACCACTTGAACTCGTTCTCCGTCGTCACGGTGGTGAACTCGGCGGCCACCCGGTCGCGGTAGGCCGGGTCCGTTTCGAGGGCGCTCGCGGAGACGGCCGAGCCCACCTGGACGCCCCGCGCGGCGGCGGCCTCCCGCAGCGTCGTCACCTCCGCCGCGGCCGCCGCGTCCGGGCCGACCAACGTGCCGACGACGAGCTGCGCGCCCACCACGAGCGCCGCCATCCACCACCGCATCCCACTGCTCCCCCGCTGACGCCCCGCTCCGCCGGCGGGGCGTCAGCAGCGTAGGAAGCGCCCTGTCCGGCTGCCGCCCCACCGGACAGAACGGGGCACGTCGGGCGGCGGGCTCAGCTACCGAGTTGCGCCAGCAGCTCGTCCGCCGCGGCGTACGGGTCGATGGCGCCCTCGGCCACCTTGGCGGCGAGCGTCGGCAGCTGCGTACCGTCGCGCAGCGAGCCGATCCGGGCCCGCAGCACGCCCAGCGCGATCGCCTCGATCTCGGCGGCGGCCCGCGCCTCCCGGCGGCGGCGCAGCTCACCGTGCTGCTCCAGCCAGCCGCGGTGCTTGTCGATCGCGGCGGCGATGTCGTCGATCCCCTCACCGCGCGCGGCGATCGACCGGACCACCTGCGGTCGCCACTCCCCCGGCCCGCGCTCGCCCAGCGCGATCATCCCCTGGATGTCGCGCACGGTGGCGTCGGCGCCGTCCCGGTCGGCCTTGTTGACCACGAAGACGTCGGCGATCTCCAGGATGCCGGCCTTGACCGCCTGGATCGCGTCACCCATGCCGGGGGCGAGCAGCACCAGCGTGGTGTCGGCCAGCGAGGCCACCTCGACCTCGGCCTGCCCGACCCCGACGGTCTCCACCAGCACCACGTCGCAGCCGGCGCCCTCCAGCACCCGGACCGCCTGTGGCGTGGCCGCGGAGAGCCCGCCGAGGTGGCCGCGGCTGGACATGGACCGGATGTAGACGCCGGGGTCGGTGGCATGGTCCTGCATCCGGACCCGGTCGCCGAGGATCGCCCCGCCGGTGAACGGGCTGGACGGGTCGATGGCCAGCACCCCGACCCGGTGGCCACGGGCCCGCAGCGCCCGCACCAGCTCGTTGGTGGTGGTCGACTTGCCCACCCCCGGCGAACCGGTCAGGCCGACCACCTGGGCCTGCCCGGCGTACGGCGCGAGGGCCGCCGCCACCTGCGGCAGCACCTCGTCACCGGACTCGACCAGAGTGATCAGCCGGGCCACCGCGCGGGGGTCGCCCGCGCGGGCCCGCTGCACCAGCATCGGTACGTCCCGGCTGCGGCGCACCGGGCCGGTGGCCGCCGCCGGGGCGTTCTCGACGGTCACTGCGCCACCTTCGTTCGCGACTGCGGGGCTCGCAGACCCGGCTCGCTCCTCGCGCTCACCCGCACGGTCAGCTCTCGCCCCCGGTCGGCACGTGGATGATCAGGGCGTCGCCCTGCCCGCCGCCGCCGCAGAGCGCGGCCGCGCCGGTGCCGCCGCCCCGCCGCTTGAGCTCCATCGCCAGGCTGAGCACCAGCCGGGCGCCGGACATCCCGATCGGGTGGCCGAGCGCGATGGCGCCGCCGTTGACGTTGACCTTGTCCGGGTTGACCCCCAGGTCCCGGGTGGACTGGATGCCGACCGCGGCGAACGCCTCGTTGATCTCGATGAGGTCGAGGTCGGAGACGGCCAGGCCGGCCTTCTTCAGGGCGTGGTTGATGGCGTTGGACGGCTGCGAGTGCAGCGAGTTGTCCGGGCCCGCCACGTTGCCGTGCGCGCCGATCTCGGCCAGCCAGGTGAGCCCCAGCTCCTTGGCCTTGGCCATGCTCATCACGACCACCGCGGCGGCGCCGTCGGAGATCGGCGAGGAACTGCCGGCGGTGATGGTCCCGTCCTTGGTGAACGCCGGACGGAGCTTGCCCAGCGACTCGGCGGTGGTGTCCGGCCGGATGCCCTCGTCCTCGCTGATCACCAGCGGGTCGCCCTTGCGCTGCGGGATGATCACCGGAGTGATCTCGTCGGCGAAGTGGCCGTTCTTCTGCGCGGCGGCCGCGCGCTGGTGGCTCGCGGCGGCGAACTCGTCCTGCTCGGCGCGGGTGATGCCGTGCCGGGCCCCGTGCCGCTCGGTCGACTCGCCCATCGAGCAGCAGTCCCAGGCGTCGGTGAGGCCGTCGAGGGCCATGTGGTCCTTGATCGTGACGTCGCCGTACTTGTAGCCGGAGCGCTGGCCCAGCAGCAGGTGCGGGGCGTTGGTCATCGACTCCATGCCGCCGGCCACCACGATGTCGAACTCGCCGGCCCGGATGAGCTGGTCGGCCAGGGCGATCGCGTCCAGGCCGGAGAGGCAGACCTTGTTGATGGTCAGCGCCGGGGTGGACATCGGGATGCCCGCCTCGACCGCGGCCTGCCGGGCCGGGATCTGGCCGGCGCCGGCCTGGAGCACCTGCCCCATGATCACGTACTGCACCTGGTCGGGGGCGACGCCAGCGCGCTCCAGCGCGGCCTTGATCGCGATGCCGCCCAGCCTGGTCGCCGGGAGGTCCTTGAGGTTGCCCAGCAGGCGCCCCATCGGGGTCCGCGCGCCGCTGACGATCACCGAAGCCATTGCCTGCCTCCGAGGGGGTGCCGACCTGTCCGCCTTAACGATTGTTAGGACGCACCTTATCTGCCGGCGCCAGCGGCAGCACGGTGACCCCGCGCACGTTCACCACCGCTCCAGGTTACGACCGTCGATGGGACGTTCGCCGCACCAGGCCGGCCGCGCCGCCCAGCGTACGGCCCGCCCGCCCGGGCCCGACCGCTCGGCGCACCGCTCGTCCGCCCGGGCCCCGCCGCCCGACGGCCGACCCGGTCCGACCGGGCCCGGGTCGGCGCGCCCCGGGCGTCCGGGGCCCGGCCTCGCCGCGGTTCAGGCCCGGCGCGGGCGGCCCCGGCGCGGCGGCACCGGGCCCCTCGGGCAGGCGGCCGATGGCCGGGGCGGCCGGCCGGCCACCTCGATCCGCGGGGTCCGGTCCGCCGGGAGATGGTCGAACTCCGCGACCACCACCACGTCGACCTTCCCGTCGAGCATCATCTGCCGCACCTCGTCCCACGGCGCCGTGGTGATGATCCCGAGCAGGTCATAGCGGCATCGCCTGGCGTGGTCCAGGCAGGCCATCAGGTGGGGTTCGATGGGGTCCACCTGGACCGGGATCCAGATGGCGGCAACGGGGCGTGACAGTGAACTCACCATCCGTACTCTTCTCCGGATGCAAGTTGCAGATCAACCTCCCGCCGTCCGGGTTCGCATATGCCGAACGATCGATGGGCGGGATTGCCTCCGGACACTCGGGCCCCGACCGCAGCGCGCGGACCCGCTCGTCCGCGCCCGGGTCGGTGGGGCGACCGCCACCCCGGCCATCGGGCGCGCCCGGCCGCCGCGCCGATCATCCGGTCAGCCGCCCGCCGGCCGACCACGCCGCCCGCCAAGGTGCTCGTCGAGGCGGCTCTCCACGCCCTTGAGCCGGCGTTCCGCGTCGTTGACCGCGTCCCGCAACGTCCCGCGCCCGTCCGGGTGCAACTCCACCTCGAGCCGCCGCAGCCGCTCCGGCACCCCCGGGACGGCCTCCCGGCCCGGTCGGGCGGGCGCCCCGTACCAGTCCTGCCGGAACTCCTCGTTCTGCCGGGCCAGCCGGCGCAGCGGCCGGCTCACCGCCACGGCCAGGGTCAGCGCGCTGAGGATGGACCCCGACACCACGCCGACCGCCGCCCACTGCTCCAGGGTCACCGCGACCACCCCGCGGCCCGCCGCCCGGCGGGGACACGCCACCGGCGGGTGACGTCCGGTGTGCTGCCGCGCTTCTTCGGTGCCGTACCCACGGCCAGGCCCTCCCGAGTCCGATCCGGGCCCCCGTGCCGGGCCCGCGCGGCGCCGGCCGGGGGCGACCAGTGCTGATGAACGTGCCGGTTCGCATCGTGCGCCCGCGCCGCGTCGCGGGGCATCCCCCGTCCAGCAGGACGAACGGCACGGGGCGGCCCGACGCTCGGGCGTCCGGCCGAGGTCGTCCGGGCGGCCCCGGCCGGGGTCGGCCGTTCGACCGAGCCGCCCGGCGCGGGCGTCCGGGCGTCACCCGTTCAGGGGAGTGAGATGCCCGACCGGGTCACCGTCCCGAACGATCGTTCGGTCACACTGGCGCCATGGCTGAGAACTCCCCCGTCGAATCCGTTCCCGACCACGTCAGCGACATCGGCCTGCGCCGCATCGACCATGTCGGGATCGCCGTGCCCGACCTCGACGCCGCGATCGACTTCTACCAGCGCACCTTCGGCATGCGCTGCGTGCACACCGAGACGAACGAGGAGCAGGGCGTCCGCGAGGCCATGCTCGCGGTCGGCCCGGACGCCGAGGGCGGCCTGGTGCAACTGCTGGCGCCGCTGTCGCCCGACTCCACGATCGGCAAGTTCCTGGACCGGCGCGGTCCGGGGATCCAGCAGGTCGCGTACACCGTGGCGGACATCGACGCGGCCTGCGCGGCGCTGCGCGAGCGCGGCGTGCGGCTGCTCTACGAGACCCCGCGGCGGGGCACCTCGGACTCGCGGGTGAACTTCGTGCACCCGAAGGACGCCGGCGGCGTGCTGATCGAACTCGTCCAGCCAGCCTGAGCCGGCCGGACCGGGCGCCGCCCGGCCTGAGCCGGCCGGACCTGGTCCCGCCCGGTTTGAGCCGGCCGGACCGGCTCCCGCCCGGCCGGCGCCGGTCGGGCGGGAGCCGTCCTGATCCCTGGGACAAGGCGCGGCAGTGCGCGGTTGCGCGTTCCCACGGACACCTCCACGCATCGGTGGATGCAGTTTTTCACACAGGACTTCCGACCCTAGCTACCGTTCAGTAACGTCCGGCTGCACAGGAGTGCGACCGGTGCCGGATGTGTCGATTGCCGACATGGCGGTCCCGTCGCACCGGCGCCGACGATGGCAGCACCCCTGCCCGCCCGGTGCGGGTGCGCAACGAACGGGAGGTCACCGTGCAGGACATCCTTGAAGCGATCATGGCGGCGGAAGGCTCCGCGCAACCGGAGCGGGAACTCGCCGGCCTCGCCGGCCTGCCGGTCCCGGAGAGCTACCGGGGTGTGGTGGTGCGGGCCGAGGACACCCGGATGTTCGAGGGCATGGCCACCCGGGACAAGGACCCGCGCAAGGCGCTGCACGTCCAGGAGGTGCCCACCCCCGAGCTGGGCCCGGGCGAGGCGCTGGTCGCCGTGATGGCCAGCGCCATCAACTACAACACCGTGTGGACCAGCATCTTCGAGCCGCTGCCCACCTTCAAGTTCCTCCAGCGCTACGGCCGGCTCTCCGAGCTGACCCGCCGGCACGACCTGCCGTACCACGTGGTCGGCTCGGACGCGGCCGGCGTGGTGCTGCGCACCGGACCGGGGGTGACCAAGTGGAAGGCCGGCGACGAGGTGGTCGCGCACTGCCTGTCGGTGGAGCTGGAGGACGCCGCCGGCCACGACGACACCATGCTCGACCCGCAGCAACGGATCTGGGGCTTCGAGACCAACTTCGGCGGCCTGGCCGAGCTGGCCGTGGTCAAGGCCAACCAGCTGATGCCGAAGCCGCGCCACCTGAGCTGGGAGGAGGCGGCCAGCCCCGGGCTGGTCAACTCCACCGCGTACCGGCAGCTCGTCTCGCACCACGGGGCGAACATGAAGCAGGGCGACGTGGTGCTGATCTGGGGCGCGTCCGGCGGCCTCGGCGGGTACGCCACCCAGATGGCGCTGGGCGGCGGCGCCATCCCGGTCTGCGTGGTCTCCTCGCCGGAGAAGGCCGAGCTGTGCCGGAAGATGGGCGCCGAACTGGTCATCGACCGCACCGCCGAGGGCTTCCGGTTCTGGAAGGACGAGCAGACCCAGGACCAGGACGAGTGGCGCCGCTTCGGTGAGCGGATCCGCGAGCTGACCGGCGGCGAGGACCCGGACATCGTCTTCGAACACCCGGGCCGGGAGACCTTCGGCGCCAGCGTCTACGTCGCCAAGAAGGGCGGCACCATCGTCACCTGCGCCTCCACCAGCGGCTACCTGCACCAGTACGACAACCGCTACCTCTGGATGCACCTGAAGCGGATCGTCGGCAGCCACTTCGCCAACTACCACGAGGCCTGGCAGGCCAACCGGCTGGTGGCGCTCGGCAAGGTGCACCCGACCGTGTCGAAGACCTACCCGCTGGAGCAGACCGGCCAGGCCGCGTACGAGGTGCACCGCAACGCCCACCAGGGCAAGGTCGGGGTGCGCTGCCTCGCGCCGTCGGACGGGCTGGGCGTGCGCGACACCGCGCTGCGGGCCCGGCACGAAACGGCGATCAACCGGTTCCGCGGGCACTGACCCGTTCGGCTGATCGGGCCGCACCAAAGCGCGGAGGAGGGCTTGCCTTTCCAGCGCCGGGCACACCATTCGATTGCCGTACGACAAAGGGCCGCGGGCGACCACCCGCGGCCCTTTTTCCGGCCCTCCTCGGCCGCCGCCCGACCCGCCCGGGACCTGCCAAGATCGCCGTTTGGTCCGGTCCCACCGGGTCACCCGAGTTGACCATGTAATGAGGACATGAAAGGTGCGGACCGCTCTTGCGGAGCACCCTGGGGCGTCTGCCAGTATGTCCCAATGCCCCAGCAGCAGTCCTCCCCTCTTGCGTTCTTCGATAACGCGAACTCACAGCCCGATTTCACCGTTGGCCTGCGTGGATACAACACCGGGCAGGTCGACGACTTCATCGGCCGGCTGACCGCCGCCCTGACCCAGTCCGAGCAGGCCCGCGCCGAGGCCGAGCAGCGGATGAACGACGCCCAGCGCCGGCTCCGGCAGGCCGAGCAGCGCCAGAGCGCGCTGGAGCAGAAGCTCACCGAGACCAACAAGCAGCTCGAGGAGAACAGCCGGCCGACCCTCTCCGGCCTGGGCACCCGCGTCGAGCAGATCCTCCGGCTGGCCGAGGAGCAGGCCAACGACCACCGCAACGAGGCCAAGCGCGAGTCGGAGGGCATCCTCTCCGCCGCCCGCCTCGAGGCCCGGGAGATCACCGACAAGGCGCGCGCCGAGGCGGCCGCCATGAAGGCCAGCGCCGAGCGGGAGGCGGGCAACGTCCGCACCGCTGCCGAGCGCGAGGCCGCCGAGGTCCGGGTGCAGGCCCGGCGCGAGGCCGACACCCTGCGCGCCGACGCCGACCGGGAGACCAAGCAGCTGCGTACGGTCACCGCGCACGAGGTCGCCGAGCTGAAGTCCACCGTCGAGCGCGAGGTCGCCACCCTGCGGGCCACCGCCGAGCGGGAGATCACCCAGCAGCGGGCGAAGGCCGCCCGGGAGGCCGAGGAGAAGCGGGCCGAGGCGACCAAGCTGCTCACCGACGCGCGGGACAAGCGCGACAAGGACCTCCAGGCGCTGGAGCTGCAGCTCGCCGAGCGGCGCGAGAAGGCGGAGCGCGAGGAGTCGGAGCGGCACGCCGCGCAGGTCGCCCAGACCCAGAAGCTGGTCAGCGAGGCCGAGCAGCGGGCCCGGGCCGCCCAGGAGCGGGCCAAGGAGATCGAGCAGCGGGCCGAGGCCCGGCGGGTCGAGTCGGAGCGCACCGCCAACGAGACCGTCGACAAGGCCAAGGCGCTGGCCGACAAGACGCTCAACGAGGCGCGCGCCGAGGCGCAGCGGGTGCTCAGCGAGGCCCGCACCGAGGCGGAGCTGACCACGCAGGCGGCCCGCCGCGAGGTCGAGGACCTCACCCGGCAGAAGGACGCGGTCACCTCGCAGCTCGGCCAGATGCTCTCCGGCCTGGCCGGCATCGTGCCGGGCGTGCCGGCGGCCGGCGCCAAGCCGGAGGCGGCCAAGGACGCGGGCTCCGAGAAGAAGGTCACGGCCGAGTCGGCCAGCTGAGCACCATCCGCATCGGGGCATGAACCGCGGCGCGGGGTGACACCGGGTGACCGGTGGCGCCCCGCGCCGTCATGCTTTCCCGCCCGTTTCGCCACGTCAGTGAAGTAGCTCCCAACAGGGGCGTCCGTATCGCCCCAGCAGAGCCGGATGCGTGTGAGGATGGGGGTATGTCGCACGGCGAGGAACTGTTCGCTCTCGGCGGGGACGTGACCACGGAGCCCAGCTTCGAGTCCGCGCTCCGGGGTTACGACAAACGACAGGTCGACCGGTACGTCGCTCGTGCCGAGCACGAGATCGCGGCGCTGACGGGCGAACGGGAGCAGGCGTACACCCAGATCCACAAGTTGGCCGGCCAGGTCGAGGTGCTGCAACGCGACCTCGCCCAGGTGCGCAAACAGGTGGGCGTGGTGGACCGGGCCTCGTTCCGGCACCTGGGGCCCCGGGTCGAGCAGATCCTCACCATGGCCGAGGAACAGGCCGACGAGATCCTCGCCGCCGCCAACGAGGAGATCGAGGCCCGGCGCGCGACCGCCGAGCACATCATCGAGGAGGCGCGGGAGCAGGCCGCCCAGGCGCTCAAGGACTTCGAGATCGCCCTCGCCGCCCGGCGGGCCGAGGAGGAGCGGCACACCGCCGCCCGGAAGGCCGAGGCGGAGGCCGCGCTCAAGGCGGCCACCGACGAGGCCGAGCGGCTGCGCCGTACCGCGCAGGAGGCGCTCGCCACGGCGCAGCAGGAGGCGACCCAACTCCGGGACACCGCCAAGGAGATCCACACCCGGGCCCAGCAGGAGTCGACCCGGCTGCGCGAGACGGCCAAGGAGGCCGTGGCCAAGGCCCAGCAGGAGGCCAACCAGCTCCGCGAGGCGGCCAAGGAGGTGCACGCCAAGGCGCAGCAGGAGGCCAAGCGGCTCACCGAGGCGGCGGCCGAGGCCGGCCGGGCCACCCACGCCAAGGCGCTCACCGACGCCAAGAAGATCGTCGACGACGCGGAAGAGGCCGCGAAGGCGACCCGCGGCCGGGCGCGCACCGAGGCGAACCGGCTCACCAGCGAGGCCGCCGAGGCCGGCAAGCGCAACCGCGCCGAGGTCGAGGCGTACGTGCAGCGGATGCGCAGCGAGACCGAGGCGTACGTCCAGCAGGCCCGGACGCAGACCCAGCAGGAGCTGGGCACCTGGCGGGCCGGGGTGGAGAAGGAGGTCAAGGCCCGGCGGGACGCCGCCGACAAGGAGCTGGCCCAGCGCCGCGCCGCCGCCGAGCAGGAGTACGCCAAGCACCGCGACGAGCTGGACAAGCAGCACCGCCGGCGGACCGAGGAGCTGGAGCAGGGGTACACCGCCCGCCGCCAGGAGATCGAGCAGGCCGCGACCGGCGTGCGCGAGGCCGCCGAGCGGGACGCGCTGACCGTGCGCCAGCGGGCCGAGGAGGAGGCCGCCGAGCTGCTGCGGCGGGCCGAGGAGGAGGCCGGCGACAAGCGCCGCAAGGCCGACGAGCACGTGGCCGCCTCGCGCCGCCAGTTCGAGGAGTACGCGGCCACCACGCAGCAGCACCTGGCCACCACCCAGCAGCACCTCGCCGCCACCCAGCAGGAGGTGGCCGCCGGCCGGCAACAGCTCGCCGAGGTGATGCTGGAGATCGCCACCGCCCAGCAGGAGCTCGCCGACCTGCGGACCGAGACCTGGTCGTTGCGGCAGGAGTCCGACGACCTCCAGCGGCGCCTCGCCGAGCTGCGGCTGTCGGCGGACTCCGCCGGCCTCGCCACCACCCCGGTCGACCCGGACGAGCTGGCGGCCGCCGCCGGCGCTGACCCGACCGGCGACGAGGACGGCGGCGCGCCGGCGGGCGACCGGGCCGCCGCGACCGTCCCGGCCAAGGGCGGCGCGGCCAAGGGTGGCGCGGCCACCTCCCCCAACGGCGGCCGCCCGGCCCCGGAGTCGGGGAAGCCGGCGGAGGGCGGCACGACCCGCCCGGTCGCCGAGCCGGTCACCACCGTGGACGGTACCGCCGCCAGCGCCGGGGTGGACGGCGAGCCGACCGTGGCCGCGGTGCCCGGCGAGGGCGGCCGGGGCGCCACCCCCACGAAGATCACCAGCACCGGCGAGAACGGCAAGCGGCCGAGCAAGCCGACCACCGACGAGCGCAGCGCCAAGCCGAGCACCGTCACCGTCGACAAGGACTGACCGCCCGCCGACCCGGCGTCGCGGCCGGCACCCCGCCGGTCCCGGCACACAGCACGGGCGGGGGATGGCCGGGCCGCCCGGCCGACCGCTAACCTGCGGGCAGGGATCGCGCCGCGAAACCGCGCGGTCCGTCACAGGTCGCTCCGCCGGGAGCGGGAGCCGGGAGGAAGCGGGTGTCGCAGCAGGGGTCCACCGGCCCGGCCGACGACGACCCGTCCCGGGCGGCCCGCCCCGACCCCGCAGACGGCACCGAGCCGCCCCGCGCCACCGGACCGACCCACGCCACCGGGCCGACCCGCGCCACCGGACCGGCCGGCGCGGGCGCGGTGGCCGACGTGGTGCCGGAGACCGAGCCCACCGAGTTCGAGCCGAGTGGCCGGTTCGGCGTGCCCGGCAAGCCGCTGCGCCGCAGCAGCTTCCTCGTCGGCTTCACCGGCGCGCTCGGCGTGCTGCTGGCGTACGCGCTCTTCCTGGGCATCCGCAACTCCGCCGGCATCCTGGTGCTGGTGGTGATCGCGCTCTTCCTCGCCGTCGGGCTGCACCCGGCGGTGGTCCGGCTGCGCGGCTGGGGCCTGCCGCACGGGCTGGCCGTGGCCGTGGTGACGCTCGCCGTGGTGCTGCTGATCGTGGGCGGCCTGCTGGCGCTGGTGCCGCCGGTGGTGACTCAGTCCGGGCAGTTCATCCAGCACCTGCCCGAGTACGTCGAGGACCTGCGCCGCAACCCCACCGTCAACGACCTCGTCGAGCGGTACGACGTGGTGCAGCGGGTCCAGTCGGCGGCCAACGCGGACACCGTCGGCCGGGCGCTCGGCGGCGTGCTGGGCGGCGCACAGCTGATCTTCGGCACCATCTTCCGGGTGCTGACCGTGCTCGTGCTGACCATCTACTTCCTGGCCTACTTCAACAAGCTGCGCGACCTCGGGTACGCGCTGGTGCCCCGCTCGCGGCGGGAGCGGGTGCGGCTGATCGGCGACGAGATCCTGACCCGGGTCGGCGCCTACATGGTGGGTGCGCTGACCATCGCGGTGCTGGCCGGCGCGAGCACCTTCGTCTTCGCGCTGATCGTCGGCCTGCCGTACCCGTTCGCGCTGGCCGTGGTGGTCGCGGTGACCGACCTGATCCCGCAGATCGGGGCGACCCTGGGCGCGGTCGTGGTGACCCTGGTCGGCCTCGCCACCGACCTGCCGATCGGCATCGCCTGCCTGGTCTTCTTCCTGGTCTACCAGCAGGTGGAGAACTACCTGATCTACCCGAAGATCATGCGCCGGGCGGTCTCCGTCAACGAGGTGGCGGCGCTGCTCGGCGCGCTGCTCGGGGTGTCGCTGCTCGGCGTGGTCGGCGCGCTGCTCGCCATCCCGATGGTGGCGGCCCTCCAGCTCATCCTCCGCGAGGTGGTCCTGCCCCGGCAGGAGTCCCGCTGACCGGCCCGCCGGCCGAGCGCGCCCCGGACGGATCGGCGCTACTCCGCGCGGCGCTGGGCGGGCCCCGGGACCGGGGTGTCCGAGAAGGCGGCCACCGTGCGGTCGGCGTACGCGCTGACGTCGCCGGTCTCCATCGGGCCGTCCCAGGTGGTGGGCAGCGGCAGCGGCACGGCCGGGTTGACCCGGCGGACGATCTCGTTCAGCGCGGTCTCCGCGTCACCGACCCAGAGGTGCTTGGCGCCGGGCACCCCGACCACCTCGGCCTGCGGCACGGCCGCGAAGCGCCGCCGGGCCTCCTCGGGGCGCAGGTAGTCGTCGAACTCGGGCACCAGGGCGGTGAGCGGGCGGCCCGACTCGGCCCAGACGGTCAGGTCCTCGGGCTGGGAGAAGCGCAGCGGCGGGGAGAGCAGGATGGCCCCGGCGATCGCCGGATCGCAGCCGTACTTCAGCGCCAGGTCGGTGCCGAACGACCAACCGACCAGCCAGATGTCCGGCAGCTCGTGGAACTCGGCGTACTCGATGGCGGCGGCCACGTCGAAGCGCTCGCCGACCGCGTTGTCGAACGCGCCCTCGCTGGTGCCCCGGACGCTGCTGGTGCCCCGGGTGTTGAACCGGAGCACCGCGAGGTCGGCCAGGGCGGGCAGCCGCCACGCCGCCTTGCGGAACACGTGGCTGTCCATCATCCCGCCGTGGGTGGGCAGCGGGTGCAGGCAGACCAGGGTCGCGACCGGCTCCCGGTCCAGCGGCCGGGCCAGCTCGCCGACCAGTCGCAGCCCGTCGGCGGTGTGCAGCTCGATGTCCTCCCGCCGGCCGGGCAGGATCGACGACGCACGGATCGCGGTGCTCACCGCCCCAGTCTCCCGCGCCGCCGCCCGCGCCGCCCGGCGGGGCGCAAACAGGGTGATCCAGATCGCTCAGCCGTGGCGGGGGGCGCCGCGGCCGCGCTGCAGGTTCGGCCCGCGCCGGTCCCGGGCCCGCCAGCAGCCGCTGTGCCAGTGCCGCCGGTCGGTCAGGTCGCCCTGCCCGTCGGCCGGCCACGCCACCACGTGCGCCACGCCTGGGCGGATCTCCTGGTCACAGCCGGGACAGCGGTACGTCTTGACCGACGCCCCGCCGCTGATCCCGCGTACCTGCCACTCGCCGTCGCGCCACTGCTGGACGGTCGGCACGCCCTGGCGGGCCCGCTCGGAGTCCAGCTGGCTGGTCTCGTCCCGGCGGGGACGGTTGCGACGGGGGCTCACGGTCACCAAGCGTACGGTCCGCCGGCCGGGCCGGCCCCGGTCGGGCGGCCCGGCCGGCGGATCTCACCGCCAGGTCTCCGGGTCGGTCAGGTCCTTCGGCACCTGCGCCCCGGCCAGCACGGTCGTCGCCTCGGCCTCGGTGAAGCCGGGGCCCTCGGGCGGTTCCGTCCCGGGGTACGGCCAACCGAAGTCGGCGGTCAGGTGGGCCCGCGGGATGTCGAGCCGGTCCAGCTTCGTCCCGTCCGGGTACAGGTAGGCGGGGTGCCCGGCCACGGTGCGGTTGCCCTGGTCCCGCGTGATCGCGATCTCCGACCCGTAGACCAACCGCACCCACATCGTCGCCGACGGCTCGCGGACGAGGGTCAGCTCGACGTTGAGGCCCTTCGGGAACGCCGTGACCTCGACGGAGCAGGTGGCCACCCTCGTGCCCTCGGGCAGCTTCGTCAGCCGCAGCGGACCCGCACACCGGCGTGCCTCGTTCCAGCGGACGGCCTCCACGGCCGCGGACAGCGCGCCCTGGTCGCCGCCGAGCGTGCTGGCCCGGGCGTACAGGCCGGGGACGGGCTCCCAGGCCTTGAGCAGCCCGCCGGAGGTGCCCGGGACCGGCCGTATGGTGCCGTCGACGGCGGCCCCGGTCGCCACCGCCTGGGCGGGGAAACCGTCGATCGGCATTTCCTTGATCACCTGGGCGGAGTGGGACACCTCGACCAGGATCGGCTGCCCGCCCCCGACGCTGAACCGGATCGACTCGACCTGGGGCGCTCCGTACACCGCCCAGCGCAGGTACCGGGCCCGGCCGGGGTCCAGCCCGAAGTGCAGTGTCGACGGGTCGGAGCCGACCAGGTCGGGGCGCTCGGCCGCGCCGGGCACCCCGTCGGCGCGGGGCGGCACCGGCGCGGCGACGGTCGGCGTGGACGCCACCCAGGGCAGCCGCCCGGACAGCCCACCGAGGTCCGTACTGGTCACCCCGACGAAGCCGAGCACCCCGACCAGGGCCAGGGCGGTGCCGGTGGCGGCCCGTCGGCGTACCTGCCGACGCCGGCCGAGGGTGCGGGACGCCCTCAGCAGCCGGTGGGTGTCGGTCTCCCCCTCGGCGTGCTCCCGCAGCACCGAGGTGATCCGCTGGTCGAGGTCGGTCACGGCCGGCTCCCGTTGGTCGTCGGGACGCCGCAGCGCTCCCGAAGGTGGGCGAGCGCCCGCATCGCGTGGGTGCGGACGGTGACCGGCGAGCAGTCGAGGATCTGGGCGATGGTGGCGTCGTCCAGGTCCTCGTAGTAGCGCAGCACCAGCACGGCGCGCTGGCGGTCGGGCAGCGCGAGGATCAGCCGCCACATCGCGTCCCGGTCGGCCGCCTCCCTGCCGAGGTCGCCCCGGTGGGCCCGCTCGGCGAAGCTGTCCACGGCCAGCTCGCGGCTGGACCGCCGCCGCCACCAGGACCGGTTGGCGTTGATCAGCATCCGGCGCACGTACACGTCGGGCCGGTCGGCCCGGACGATCTTCCGCCAGTGCACGTACGCGCTGGCCAGCACGTCCTGGGTCAGGTCCTCGGCGCGGTGCTCGTCGCCGGTCAGCAGCCGGGCCAGGCGCAACAGGGCCGGGCCGCGGCTGCCGACGTACTCCTCGAAGGTCACACCCTCAAGACGCGGTCACCGGAGGCCGGTGTTGACCCGGATCAGCGATTGGTGTGGTCGCGGAACCCGCGGCCGCTCTTGCGGCCCAGGTAACCCGCGGTGACCAGGTGCTCCAGCAGCGGCGCGGGGGCGAACCCGGGCTCGCGCAGCTCCAGGTAGAGCTCCCGCTGGATGGCCAGCGAGACGTCCAGCCCGACCACGTCCAGCAGCTGGAACGGGCCCATCGGGTAGCCGCAGCCGAGCTTCATCGCGTGGTCGATGTCGTCGGCCGTCGAGTAGCTGGCCTCCAGCATCTTCACCGCGTCGTTGAGGTACGGGAAGAGCAGCGCGTTGACGATGAAGCCGGACCGGTCGCCGCAGACCACGCCGGTCTTGCCGAGACCCGCGCAGACCGCCCGGGCGGTGGCCGTGGTCTCCGCCGAGGTGCGGATGGTCTGCACGATCTCCACCAGCGGCATGATCGGCGCCGGGTTGAAGAAGTGCAGTCCGATCACGTCGGCCGGGCGGTGGGTGGCCATCGCCACGTCGATCACCGGCAGCGACGAGGTGGTGGTGGCCAGCACGACGCCCGGCTTGCAGATCTCGTCGAGGCTGGCGAACAGGGCCTTCTTGACGCTCAGCTCCTCGACCACCGCCTCCACCACGAGGTCGACGTCGACCAGGTGCTCCAGGGTCGCCGACCAGGTGACCCGGCCCAGCGCCGCGTCCCGGTCCGCCTCGCTGAGCTTGCCCCGCACCACGCCCTTGTTCAGCGAGGTCTTCACCGCCTCGCAGACCTTCGCGGACTTCTCCGCGCCCCGGGTCACCGAGACGACCTCGTACCCGGCCTTGGCGAAGACCTCGATGATGCCGGTGGCCATGGTGCCGGAGCCGACCACGCCGACCTTCGCGATGGCCCGGGCGCCGTCGGCCAGCGCGGCGCCCGTGCTCACCGGCGTCTGCTCGTCGGGTACGACCACCGGGGAGCCCGGCCGCTCGTAGGTGTAGAAGCCGCGGCCGGACTTCCGGCCGAGCAGCCCGGCGGTGACCATCTGCTTGATCAGCGGCACCGGGGCGTGCCGGCGGTCCCGGCCGCCGCGCCGGTACATGGTGTCCAGGATCTCGTACGCGGTGTCCAGGCCGATCAGGTCCATCAGCGCGAGCGGGCCCATCGGCAGGCCACAACCCAGCTTCATGGCGGCGTCGATGTCCTCGCGGGTGGCGTACCGCGCCTCGAACATGCTCACCGCGTGGTTCAGGTAGCCGAAGAGCAGCGCGTTGGCGATGAAGCCGGCCCGGTCGCTGATGGTCACGTCGACCTTGCCGAGCCGCTCGCAGAGCGCCTCCACGTCGGCCACCACGTCCGCCGAGGTGACCACGGTGCGGACCACCTCGACCAGCTTCATCACCGGCGCCGGGTTGAAGAAGTGGATGCCGATCACCTGGTTGGGGCGGGTGGTGGCCACGGAGATCTCGGTGACGCTCAGGGACGAGGTGTTGGTGGCGAGGATCGCCTCGGGCTTGCAGACCCGGTCCAGCTCGGCGAAGATCCGCTGCTTCAGATCCAGGTGCTCGGGGACCGCCTCGACGACCAGGTCCACCGAGTGCAGCGCGTCCAGCCCGACCTGGAAGTCGACCCGGCTCAGCAGCGCGTCCCGGTCCGCCTCGGCCAGCTTGCCCTTGGCCACGGCGCGGTCCGTCGAGCCGGTCAGGGTGGCCCGGCCGCGCTCCAGGGCGGTCGGGGAGATCTCCACCGCCACCACGTCGATGCCGTTACGGGCGAACACCTCGACGATGCCGGCACCCATGGTGCCCAGACCCACCACACCCACACTGGTGAACTCGCGCGCCACGACCGGCCTCCCCTGGTTGACTCCGCCGCTGTCGACATGAACGGCCGCTAAGGTTATGCGCCGGAGTCTGCCACGTGACGCTGTGTTGTCGAGACGCGGTGGGATATTTCACGCACCACGCCTCACCCGGCGGCCTTCTCCCCGGCCAGCGCCAGCAGCTCGGCGACGAACTCGGCCGGCCGCTCCAGGTGCGGGCTGTGCCCGCAGCCCGGCAGCACCACCTCCCGGTACGTCCCGCCGGCCGCCGCGTACCGGTCCAGCACCGCCCGGGTCTGCCCGACCATCGGCTGCGGCGGGCACTCCCGCGCGCCCGGCCAGCCGGGCAGCACGCCGAGCTGACCGAGGTACGCCAGGTCGAACAGCGAGGTGTCCGAGACGATCACGTCGGCGTCGCCGCGTACCCAGGTCACCGGCGGCTTGGCCGCGACGGCGACCAGTTCGTCGGCGAGCCGGAAGTGGGCCGGGGCCAGCGCGTTGAGCACGCCGCGCCGCCCCGCCGCGGTGCCCGGCCAGTGCGCCGAGGTGACCGCCGTGCCCGGGTAGTTGTCGTCCCCGGTGGCGGTGGTCAGCATGCTCTCCAGCAGCAGGTCCTCGTCCGCGCCCAGCGACGCCGGGTCGGCCACGTACGCCGAGCGCAGCACGTTCCGCGGGCTGGTCGGGCCGTCCACGCCCCGGTCCTGCGCGGCGAGGCGGGCCACGAAGTCCGCGTTCGCGCCGCCCGCACCGGTGCCGGCGAAGTCGGGCGTGGTCGGCGTGCCGTCGAGGTCGCGGGTGCCGCCGAAGCCGTACGGCGAGACCGGCGCCTCCAGCAGCAGCCCGGCGACCCGCTCCGGCTGGTCGACGAGCAGCCGCATGGCCACGCCGCCGCCGAGCGAGTGCCCCACCACCACCGGCCGGGCGCCGGGCCGGAACAGCCCGGGTACGTCGAGCAGGGCGGCCACGTCGTCGGCGAAGTCGGTCAGGCCGCGGGTGGCGTCCACCGGGGCGCGGTCGGTCTCGCCGTACCCGCGCAGGTCCGGCGCGACCACCCGGAGAGTGTCCGGCAGCCGGCACAGCAGCGGCTCCCAGAACGCCGACGACGAGACGTTGCCGTGCACGAGCAGCACCGGCACGCCGTCCGGCCGGCCGGCCACCCGGACCGCCTGGGTGATGTCGTTGGCCTGGACCGTCTGCCGTGCGCTCTCCATCCGCGCATGCTGGCACGCCGGCCCGGCCCCGGCCATGTGCCGGACCCCCACCCCGGACGGCCGGCGGGTGTGGCGCGCCGCCCCGGTCAGCCGTTGAGATCGGCCGCGAGCGGCACGGCGTCGCCGCGCGGCGCGACCGGCTCGGTCGCCTCCACCGCCCGGCGCTGTGCCGGCACCGGCAGCGGCAGGGTGGGCCGGTGGTCGCGGCGCGGCAGCCCGAAGTGCAGCCCCACCGGGTCGGTCCGGGCCACCCCCGGGTCGAAGAAGCGCAACTCGGTGCGGCCGAGCCGGACCAGGTCACCGTCGGCGAGGTGGATCGTGCCGGCGATCCGCTGGTCGTTGCGCCAGCTGCCGTTGGTGGAGCCGAGGTCGGTCAGCGCGACCCCCTCGGCGGTGAGCTGGACCGTGGCGTGCCGGCGGCTGAGGTGCGGGTCGGCCAGCACGATATCGACGGTCGGCGCGCGGCCGATCACCTGCGGGTCCCACCGGACCCGGAAGCTCAGCCCGCGCATCGCTCCCGCCGCCACGGTCAACAGCGGCATCAACTCCGGGTGCTCCTCCATGGACTTCTCGCCCTCCACCCCCACGATCGCCCTCGCGCCAGCGTGCCACCTCACCGTATCGGTCTCCACCGCCGCCCGGTCAGGCCGATGACCCCGGGTAGTCACCTCCCGTTCGCCGTTCGGGCGGGCGCCCGCGGTGCGCCGGCCCGCTCCCGGACCCCGGCTCCGGCGGCGCCGCCGACACCTACCGGTGAGTAGGGCTCAGGTCTAGACTTCGGCCATGACGGCTGTGCATGTCCCGGGCGCCCCCACCATCTCCGCCGGCGACCTGATCTCCACCAGCCCGGCGACCGGCGCGGAGGCCGGCCGGTTCCCGGTGGCGACCGAGGCGGACGTGCGCGAGGCGGTGCAGCGCGCCCGGACGGCCGGCGAGTGGTGGGCCGGGCTCGGCTTCACCGGCCGCCGGGAGCGGCTGCTGCGCTGGCGGGGTGTGCTCGCCCGCCGGATCGAGGAGCTGGCCGAGCTGGTGCACACCGAGGGCGGCAAGCCCGTCGGGGACGCCGTCGTCGAGATCCTCACCGCCCTGGAACACATCGACTGGGCCGCCCGCAACGCCCGGCGCGTGCTCGGGCCCCGCCGGGTCCGCACCCGGCTGATCCTCGCCGAGTTCACCGGCCACCTCGAATACCAGCCGTACGGGGTGGTCGGCGTGATCGGGCCGTGGAACTACCCCGTCTTCACCCCGATCGGCTCCGCCGCGTACGCCCTGGCCGCCGGCAACGCCGTGGTCTTCAAGCCGAGCGAGTACACCCCCGCCGTCGGGCAGTGGCTGGTGGACCGCTTCGCCGAGGTGGTGCCCGAGCAGCCGGTCTTCCAGGCGGTGCACGGCCTCGGCGACGTGGGCGCCGCGCTCTGCCGCTCCGGGGTGGCCAAGCTGGCCTTCACCGGCTCCACCGCCACCGCCCGGAAGGTCATGGCCGCCTGCGCCGAGACGCTCACGCCGGTGCTGCTGGAGGCCGGCGGCAAGGACGCGATGATCGTCGACGCCGACGCCGACCTGGACGCCGCCGCCGAGGCGTGCGTCTGGGGGGCGTTGACCAACGCCGGCCAGACCTGCATCGGCATCGAGCGGGTCTACGCCGTCGACCAGGTCTTCGACGCCTTCGTCGACCGGGTGGTGACGAAGGCCGGCCGGCTCACCGTGGGCCCCGACGGCGCGGACATCGGCCCGATCACCATGCCCTCGCAGGTCGACGTCATCCGCCGGCACATCGAGGACGCCGTCGCCCGCGGCGGCCGGGCGGTGCTCGGCGGCCCCGACGCGGTCCAGCCGCCGTACGTCCACCCGACCGTGCTCGTCGACGTGCCGGAGGACTCCGCCGCCGTACGGGAGGAGACCTTCGGCCCGACGGTGACCGTCAACCGGGTCCGCGACGTGGACGAGGCCGTCGAACGGGCCAACGCGCTGCCGTACGGCCTGGGCGGTTCGGTCTTCGGCCGCAAGCGGGCGGTGGCCGTCGCGCGGCGGCTGCGCTCCGGGATGGCGGCGGTCAACTCGACCCTCACCTTCGCCGGGATGTCCACCCTGCCGTTCGGCGGGGTCGGCGAATCCGGCTTCGGCCGCATCCACGGCGAGGACGGGCTGCGCGAGTTCGGCCGGGCCAAGTCCGTCACCCGCCGCCGGGCCCGCTCGCTGCTGCCGTCGATGACCTTCGAGCGCACCCCGACGGACGTCGCCCGCCTGGTCAAGGTCGCCAAGCTGATGTACGGCCGGGGCCGCTGACGCCGCCAGCCGCGCGGCTCAGCCCGTCGCCCTCGACGGCGGGCTCAGTTCGTCGCCCTCGTTGGCGGGCTCAGAAGAGGGTCAGCTCGTCGCGCTCGATGCCGCGCAGCTTGTCGTAGTCGACCACCACGCAGCGGATGCCCCGGTCCGTGGCGAGCACCCTCGCCTGCGGCTTGATCTCCTGCGCGGCGAAGACGCCGGCGACCGGGGCGAGCAGCGGATCCCGGTTCATCAGCTCCAGGTAGCGGGTCAACTGCTCCACGCCGTCGATCTCGCCGCGCCGCTTCACCTCGACCGCGACCGCGCCCTGGTTGGCGTCCCGGCAGAGCAGGTCCACCGGCCCGATCGCGGTCATGTACTCCCGCCGGACCAGGGTGAAGCCCTCACCGAGCGTCTGCGGGTTGGCGGCCAGCAGCTCCTGCAGGTGCGCCTCCACGCCGTCCTTGCGCAGGCCCGGGTCCACCCCCAGCTCGTACGAGGTGTCCTGGAAGATCTCCTCCAGGGTGATCCGCAGCTCCTCGCCGGCCTTGTTGACCACCCGCCACACCCCGGGGGCCTCCTCCAGCCGGCACGGCGGGCTCATCCAGTTCAACGGCTTGTACGCCCGGTCGTCCGCGTGGATCGACACCGAGCCGTCCGCCTTCACCATGAGCAGGCGAGTGGCCAGCGGCAGGTGTGCCGAGAGCCGTCCGACGTAGTCCACCGAGCACTTCGCAATCACCAACCGCACCCGACGAGGGTAGCCGAGCACCCGACCACCGCCGACGAGCGCCACTGGCGTACCGGTGCCATATTGAGATCGTGCTCGAAGTCCTCACCGGTTCCGGTCTCGCCGCTTCCGCCGGCCTGAACGCCTACATCCCGCTGCTGCTGATGGGTCTGCTGGCGCGCTACACCGACCTGGTCGACCTGCCCAGCGGCTGGCAGTGGCTGGGCAACGGGTGGGTCGTCCTGATCCTCGCCGTGCTGCTCGCCGTCGAGGTGGTCGCCGACAAGGTCCCGGTCCTGGACCACGCCAACGACGTGGTGCAGACCCTCGTCCGGCCGACCGCCGGCGGTCTGGCCTTCGGCGCCGGCTCCAGCTCCGAGACCGTGACGGTCAGCGACCCGGACACCTTCTTCTCCTCCCACCAGTGGGTGCCGGTCGTGGTCGGCGTGCTGATCGCGCTCGGCGTGCACCTGCTCAAGGCCGCCGCCCGCCCGGTCATCAACGCGACCACCGCCGGCTTCGGCGCCCCGATCGCCAGCACCGCCGAGGACGCCACCAGCGCGGTGATGTCCGTGGTGGCGATCCTGCTGCCGGTGCTGGTCCTGGTCTTCCTGCTCGGCTTCGTGTGGTTCCTCTTCTGGTTCCTGCGCCGCCGCCGGGATCGGCGACGCGAGCGCGCCGCGGCGCGGGCCGCAGGGTTCCGGGTCTGATCGGCCCCTGCCGCCGGCAGCTGAATACTGCGCGGGCCGCAGGGTTCGAGGGCTGATCGGCTCCTGCCGTTGGCAGCTGACTACGGCAGCGGGCCCTGCACGTGAAGACGCCGCTGGCCGGCACCCGGTTCGGGGTGCCGGCCAGCGGCAGTCACGTTCCTGAACTTGTCAGCTCCCGCGCTTGGTGGTTGGTGCTTGTGGTCAGCTGTTCCAGTGCTGGGCGACGATGTCGGCGGCCTGCTGCTCCCACTGGGCGTAGGCATCCGGGTAGGCCGAGACCTGCACGGTCTGCGCGGCCTCGGTCAGCGGCATGTCCTGCCAGCCGTCGACCTGCTTCAGACCCTTCTCGAACGCCAGCGTCGCGTACTCCGGGTTCGTGATCTGCTCCGGCGTGCCCCAACCCGAACTCGGGCGCTGCTGGAACAGGCCCAGCGAGTCATGGTCGTTCTTGTCGCCGAGGTGGCCCAGGTTCTCCAGCTTCGACTCCTGCAGACTCGTGGCGATGGAGATCACCGCGGCCCGCTCCGGCAGACCCGCCTTCTTGGTGGCGGCGATGATCGCCTTGGCGTTGGCGGTCTGCTCATCGGACAGGTCGATACGCGACTGGGCGCCCTGCACACCGTGCGGAATCAGCTTGCCCTTGTCGACGCCGGGCTTGTCGGCCTGCACGGCCGCGACCGGCTTCGCCTGCATGGTCGGGGTGTCGGCGTGGGCGGCGATCGGACCGGCGAACACACCACCGGTGAACGCCAGACCAGCAATACCCAGCACGCTCTTACGCAGCATCGTGTTCATGACAAAGCTCCATTCGGGGGTCGGCGCACACACCGGCGGGGGACCGGTGAGGCGTGCGCAAGCACCGTCAGGCGCTCAAAGAAGGCGACGCGATACACGCGCACACCCACAGGGGGAAAATCTCCGGGATCCTCGCGCGGCAGGCGCGCACCCACGGAGGGGGAAAGTCTTAGGGGATCATCCCAGCCGCGGGGCGGGGGCCTCTTCGCGGCGCCGGGACCATGTGTAACGACCACCGGCCCACCATCATTCCCGGGGGCCCGACACCCGTGAAGGGTGCTCTTCCTCGGCCGTTCACCCGGATACAACGACCCCCGGCCCCCAGCCATTCCGGCCCCACGGTGCCGCCGACCACACCCCCGGAACCGGACAGGCCACGCATCGGCGACCAGACAGCACCGGCCTTACGGCCGCCACAAGGGCAATCGTGTCGTGTCCACGGTCTGGCACACCACCCCTCCCCGCCGAAACCGGCACACGGCATGGCCACCGCGCCCCCAGCCCAGGACACACCACCGCAATCGGAATATAAGGGTCGGTCCGGTGGGCTCCGGGCGGAAGAGGCCATGCCCGGGCGGGCCACCATGGGGGCGCGAGACGGGACAGGGCGCGCCGCCCGCCAGTCAAGGGCACCCGACCGCGTGACGCCGACCGAACGACCCTCGCCGCTATGGACAAAAGGCCTAGATTTGTGGCAAACATCCCAGAGGAGGGCCGGAGAGATGACCGCGTCGATGGAGATGCCCCGGGTCCAGGAGTGCGCCGTCCGGTCCTGCGCCTACAACCACACCAACGACTGCCACGCGTTCGCCATCACGATCGGCAGCAGCGACCACGCCCACTGCCACACCTTCATCGAGATGCCGATCCGCGGCGGTGTCGAGCAGATGGTCGCCCAGGTGGGTGCCTGCCAGCGGGCCGACTGCCAGCACAACTCGGACCTGGAGTGCCACGCGCCGGCGATCACGGTCGGCCCGGACATGGACCTGGCGGACTGCCAGACGTACGTGAGCCGCTGACCGGGGACCGGGCCGGGACCTCCGCTGGAGGCCAAGCGGGCCGAGCCAGGTCGGGCGGAGCCAGGCCGGGCAAGGACGCAGGGCGGGCGAGGACCCAGGGCGGGGACGTGCCTCACTCCAGGGCGTTGGCCTGGCGGATCACGGTGACCAGTTCGTCGATGATGCCGGTCAGCGCGAAGTCCTTCGGGGTGAAGACCCGGGCCACCCCGGCGGTCCGCAGCACCTCGGCGTCCCCGGCGGGGATGATCCCGCCGACCACCACCGGCAGGTCGCCGCGCCCGGCGGCGCGCAGCCCGTCCAGCACGGCGGGTACGGCGGCCAGGTGCGAGCCGGAGAGCACGGAGAGGCCGACCAGGTCCACGTCCTCCTCGACGGCGGCCGCCACGATCTGCCCGGCGGTGAGCCGGATGCCCTGGTAGACGACCTCGAAGCCGGCGTCGCGGGCGCGTACCGCGATCTGCTCGGCGCCGTTGGAGTGCCCGTCCAGGCCGGGCTTGCCGACGAGCAGCCGCAGCCGGCCGCTGCCCAGTTCCCGGGCGGTGGCGGCGACCCGCTCCCGGACCGAGGCGAGCCGGGCATCGCCGCCGGCACCGGCCGCGCCGGAGAGGCCGGTCGGGGCCCGGTACTCGCCGAACACCTGACGCAGCGCGCCGGCCCACTCCCCCGTGGTCACCCCGGCCCGCACGCATTCGAGCGTGGCGGCCATCAGGTTCGTGGTGGTCGCGGCGTCCGCGCGGAGCCGGGCCAGTGCCGCGTCCACGGCCGCCGCGTCCCGGTCCGCCCGCCACTCGCGTACGGCGGTGGCGGCGGCCGCCTCGACGGCGGGATCGACCTGCTCGATGGCCTCGGCGCCGGCCGTGGTCAGCGGCGACGGCTCGGTCTCGGTGAACCGGTTGACGCCGATCACCACGTCGGCACCGGACTCCATCCGCCGGCGCCGCTCGGCGAGCGAGGCGACCAGCGCGCTCTTCAGGTAGCCGGATTCCACGGCGGTCACCACGCCGCCCATCTCCAGCACCTTGTCCAGCTCGACGCGGGCGCCGGTCACGATGTCGTCGACCAGCGCGGTCATCACGTGCGAGCCCTCGAACAGGTCCGGATATTCCAGCAGGTCCGACTCGTACGCGAGCACCTGCTGCATGCGCAGCGACCACTGCTGGTCCCAGGGGCGGGGCAGGCCGAGCGCCTCGTTCCAGGCGGGTAGCTGCACGGCGCGGGCCCGGGCGTCCCGGGAGAGCGTGACGCCGAGCATCTCCAGCACGATGCGCTGGATGTTGTTCTCCGGCTGGGCCTCGGTGAGGCCGAGCGAGTTGACCTGGACGCCGTAGCGGAAGCGGCGCTGCTTCGGGTTCTCGACGCCGTACCGGTCGCGGGTGATCTCGTCCCAGAGCGCGCCGAACGCGCGCATTTTGGCGATCTCCTCGACGAAGCGCACGCCGGCGTTGACGAAGAAGGAGATCCGCTGGACCACGTCGCCCATCCGCTCGGCCGGCACCTGGCCGGAGTCGCGCACCGCGTCGAGCACGGCGACGGCAGTGGCCAGGGCGAAGCCGACCTCCTGCACCGGCGTGGCGCCGGCCTCCTGGAGGTGGTACGAGCAGATGTTGACCGGGTTCCACCTCGGCATCTCGCGCAGCGTGTACGCGATGACGTCGGCGGTGAGCCGCAGCGACGCGGCCGGCGGGAAGATGTACGTCCCCCGGGACAGGTATTCCTTGATGATGTCGTTCTGCGTGGTGCCGGCGCAGCGGCTCAGCTCCGCACCCTGCTCGGCGGCGACCGTGCCGTAGAGGCCGAGCAGCCACATGGCGGGCGCGTTGATGGTCATCGAGGTGTTCATCTCGGCGAGCGGGATGCCGTCGACGAGGGCCCGCATGTCGCCGAGGTGGGCCACCGGCACGCCCACCCGGCCCACCTCGCCGGCGGCGAGTTCGTGGTCCGGGTCGTACCCGGTCTGGGTGGGCAGGTCGAAGGCGACCGACAGGCCGGTCTGTCCCTTCGCCAGGTTGCGGCGGAAGAGCGCGTTGGTGGCCGCGGCGGAGGAGTGCCCGGCGTACGTGCGCATCACCCACGGGCGGTCCCGCTCGGGCAGTCGTCCCGGCATCGCGTCGTCCATGGCCGGAGTTTAAGTTACCGTTCAGTAAAAGAGAGTGTGGAAAACCACACAACCCGATGTCCGCACCGGTGGGCCGGCGTGCGGCCGGCCCACCGTACGGCTCACTCGCTGCGGGCGGTCTCCGGGCCGGTGATCCGTTCCAGCAGTGGCAGGGTGGCGGCGATGACCGCGAGGCAGCCCAGGACGCCCAGGGCCACCACCCCGGCGAACCCGATCCCCGGTACGCGCAGGTCGTAGTCCATCTGCGCGCGCAGGAACAGCTGCGCGGCGAGCAGTCCCATCCCGACCGCCACCACGGTGACGGTCAGCAGCGGCACCGTGCTCTCCAGGGCCACCACCCGGCGCAGCAGCCGCATCGGGGCGCCGCTGAGCCGGAGCAGGCTGAACGGCCGTCTGCGTTCGCTGAGGCCGGCCGCCACGGCCACGGCCAGGCTGCATCCGGCGAGCGCGAGACCGGCCACCACCACGATGTCGGCCAGCCGCTGCCAGCCCCGCATGGTGTCGGCGAAGTCGGCCTCGAAGTCGCCGGGCACGTTCGGCGCCACGAAGAAGGCCGGGAACGCGGCTTCGAGGACCGTCCGGGCCCGCTCCACGGCAACCGGGTTCGCCGCCTCGACCAGCACCGAACCGGCGGGCAGCCCCGCGAGGTCGGCCGGGTCCACCGGGGAGGACGGCCAGACCCGGTCGGCCGAGGCGGACTCCCGCCACGGGACCAGGTCCGGCGGCACCTCCGCGACGCGCGCCCCGGCGGCGCACCGCCCGAACGCGGGCGGGATGTCCGCGCAGGCGATCACTCCGGAGTCGCGGTCGTTGGCGCGTACCGGGTTCTCCCGGATGAGCACCGGGTGGCGCACGCCGGGGACCGCGGCCAGGTCGGCCAGCAGCGTGCCGGGCACCGGCGGGTCGTCCGCCAGCACCATCGACAGCCGGCCGGCGTCCAGGGAACCTCGGGGCGCCGGACCGCGCTCGTGCGCGATCGTCCCCATCACGCCCACGGCCACCGTCGTGACGAACAGCGCCAGCATCACCCCGCTCACTGCCCGGAACCCGGCGGCCGGGTTGTCGGCGAGCCGGCGCGCGGCGATCAGCGCGGCCGGCCGGCTGGCCCGGGCGGCCATCGCCCGGGCGCCGACCATGGTCAGCCACGGGCCGCCGGTGATCAGCCCGACCATGACCAGCAGCAGGGCGGGCAGGAACAGCGCGGTCTGGCCGTCCGACGTGGGCGGTCGGTACACCAGGGCGAAGCCCAGCCCGGCCAGGCCGAGCGCGAGCGGGATCAGCCGGTACACCCGGGGCGGTCGCGGCGTGACCCGGCGGGTGACACCGAGCGGGGAGATCCGGACCCGGCGCAGGGCGATCCAGGCCGCGGCCGCCGCGCCCGCCGGCACGCCGAGCGCCACCACGAGGACCTCCGGCGCGCCGAGGGTCATGTCTCCGGGGAAGAACGGCATGCCGGTGAACGGAATGCCGGCGAGCTGCCCACGGAACGCGAAGAACCCCGCGAAGCCGGCCGCCGCGCCGGCCGCCGCCGCGAGCGCGGCCTCGACCGCCGCGACCGCCGAGATCTGCCGGGGCGTGGCCCCGACCAGCCGCATGGCCGCGAACCGTTGCTCCCGGCGGGCGGCGCCGAGCCGGGTCGCCGTGCCGATGAAGACGAGGACGGGAAACAGCAGCCCGCCGGCGACCACGCCGAGGATGAGGTCGACCGCCGCCCTCGGCAGCGGAGCCCGGTTGTCGTCGAGCCGGGTGACCTTCCTGACCTGGTCCAGCTTCCCGACCTGCTCCGGGGTGCCGCCCACCAGGACGAGCAGGGTGTCCGGCGAGGTGAGCGCCGCCGGTCCGACCTCGCCGAGGTCCCGGCCCGGGTAGCGGTCGGCGAGCTGGTCGGCGGGCGTGGTGGCCAGCAGCTTCCGCAACGCCGGGGAGGCGTAGAACTCGCCGGGCCCCGGCGTGCGGGGCACGCCGATCGGCGTGGACGCGTCCGGGCCGGTGGCGGCGACGTCGACGCGGATGATCTGATCGCCCCGGAAGTAGTCGGTCCGGGTGGACCACAGCAGCGGGTCGGCGGACCCGCCCGCCGTCTCCTGCGGGTACATCGACGCGTAGCGGGTGAGCTGGGTGTCGGCGGCGTGCACACCGGCGAGCGTGGTGAGCAGCAGCCCGGTGCCGACCGCGACGGCGGCGGCGATGGCGAGCAGCCGGACCAGCGCCTCCCGGCCGCCGGCGACGGCGAGCCGGAGCGCGAGCCCGATCACGAGGCCACCCCGGCGGGGACGCTGACCCGGCCGTCCCGCACCATGACCTCCCGGTCGGCGTACGCGGCGATGCGCGCCTCGTGGGTCACCAGGACGACTGTGGTGCCGCGCTCGCGGGCGGCCTCGACCAGCAGCGTCATCACCTCCTCGCCGGTGAGCGAGTCGAGCGCGCCGGTGGGCTCGTCGGCGAACAGCACCCGCGGCTCGGCGACCAGGCCGCGCGCGAGGGCGACCCGCTGGGCCTGCCCGCCGGACAGTTCGCCGGAGCGGCGGTGCTCCAGGCCGGCCAGGCCGAGCCGCTCGAACCAGCCCCGCGCGGTGTGCAGCGCCGGCGTGCGGCGGACACCGCGCAGCAGCAGCGGCAGCGCCACGTTCTCGGCCGCGGTGAGTTCCGGCACGAGCTGGCCGAACTGGAAGACGAAGCCGAAGCGGTCGCGGCGCAGCGCGCTGCGGTCGGCCTCGCCGAGCGTGTCGATGCGCGTGCCGTCGAACCGGACCTCACCGTCGTCGGGGCGCAGGATGCCGGCCAGGCAGTGCAGCAACGTCGACTTGCCCGAGCCGCTCGGTCCCATCACGGCGACGATCTCGCCGGCCGCCACGGCGAGGCTCGCGCCGCGCAGCGCGGGGGTCTCGCCGAACGCGTACGTGACATCGCGGGCCTCGATCATCGGGGTCATGGCCGTACCGCCTTTCGCAGGGCGTCCAGTCGGGCGTCGGTCGTCTCGATCCACCGCAGGTCCGCCTCCAGGTGGTAGAGACCGTGGTCGGCGAGCATCACGTCGACGAGTTCGCCGGTGCGCTTGATCTCGGTGAGCTCGCGCATCCGGCGCAGGTGGGCGGCGCGCTGGCTGTCCAGGTACTCCGCGGCCGGGCGGTCGAGCATCAGCGCCAGCACGACCTTGGTGAACAGCAGGGTCTGCAGGTGCGGCTCCGGTTCGACCGGCTCGGCCAGCCAGTGCTCCACCTCGGTGGCGCCCAGGTCGGTGATGACGTAGCGCTTGCGGTCCGGTCCGGCGCCGGGCGCGACGTCGCCGACCACCACCTTGCCGTCCCGGGCCAGCCGGCTCAGCGTCGAGTAGACCTGCCCGTACGGCAGCGGCTTGCCGCGCCCGAAGAAGGTGTCGTAGTCGCGCTTGAGGTCGTAGCCGTGGCTCGGTTCGCGTTCGAGCAGCCCGAGCAGGGTCAGGGGAACCGTCATGAGCAGAGACTACACCGAGTGTATACCTCGCGTATATAGCTGACCCGACAGTGGACCTGGCGACCGCACGACGCACACTTGACGGCATGGAGAACGAGCTCGCGATTTCCGTGCGAGGGCTGCGCAAGGCGTACGGCGACAACGTCGCCGTGGCCGGGGTGGACCTGGACGTCCACCGGGGCGAGGTGTTCGCCCTGCTCGGCCCGAACGGCGCCGGCAAGACCACCACGGTGGAGATCCTGGAGGGCTACCGCCAGCGCGACGCCGGAGAGGTACGCGTACTCGGCGCCGACCCGGCCCACCCCGACGCCGGCTGGCGCTCCCGGGTCGGCATCGTGCTCCAGGGCACCGGGGAGTTCGACGAGCTGACCGTGGGCGAGGTCGTCCGGCACTTCTCCGGCTTCTACGCCGACGCGGACGACCCGGACAAGGTCATCGAACGGGTCGGGCTCGGCGCCAAGGCGAAGGCCCGCACGCACACCCTCTCCGGCGGGCAGAAGCGCCGGCTGGACGTGGCGCTGGGCATCATCGGCCGTCCCGAGCTGCTCTTCCTCGACGAGCCGACCACCGGCTTCGACCCGGAGGCGCGGCGCGAGTTCTGGGAGCTGATCCGGGACCTGGCCGCCGCCGGCACCACCATCGTGCTCACCACGCACTACCTGGACGAGGCCGAGGCGCTCGCCGACCGGGTGGGCGTGATCGCCGCCGGGCGGGTGATCGAGGTCGCGCCGCCCAGCGCGCTCGGCAACCGGCAGGAGTCGCTCGCGACGGTCTCCTGGCGTACCCCGGACGGGACGCCGGAGCGCGCGGAGACCGCGACGCCGACGGCGCTCGTGGCGGAACTGGCCGCGCGCTTCGGCGGCGAGGTGCCCGGCCTGACCGTGACCCGGCCGACCCTGGAAGACGTCTACCTGACGATGATCGGACACTCATGACGACCACGACGAAGCCGGCGACGCCCGTCGCCGACGCCGCGCCGGGCCGGCGGCCCGGCAGTGGCACCCTGGCCCTGCGGCAGGGGCGGTTGGAGATCACCCAGTTCCTGCGCAGCCGGGAGTCCGTCGTCTTCACGATGGGCTTCCCGATCATCATGATTCTGATCTTCGCGTCGATCTTCGGCGGGACGATCGGCAACGGGGTCAAGTTCACCCAGTACTTCATCACCGGCATGATCGCGACCGGCCTGATGACGGTGAGCTTCCAGAACCTCGGCATCTGGATCCCGATCGAGCGGGACCGGGGCGTGCTCAAGCGCTACCGGGGCACCCCGATGCCGAAGTGGGTCTGGTTCGCCGGCAAGGTGATCATGGTGGTGGCGATCGGCATCGCGGAGACCGCGCTGCTGCTCGTCGTGGCCGTGCTGCTGTTCGACCTGAAGCTGCCGGGCACCGCCGCGAAGTGGGCGACCTTCGGGTGGGTCGCCGCGCTCGGCGTCACCGCCTGCACCCTGTGCGGCATCGCCATCTCCTCGCTGGCCCGCACCGCGCGCAGCGGTTCCGCCGTGGTCACCCCGGTCTCGCTGGTGCTCCAGTTCATCTCCGGGGTGTTCTTCGTCTTCACCAGCCTGCCGACCTGGATGCAGCAGGTCGCCGCGCTCTTCCCGCTGAAGTGGATGTGCCAGGGACTGCGCGCGGTCTTCCTGCCGGACAGCTTCGGGGCCCAGGAGCCCGGCGGCTCGTTCGAGCTGGGCAAGGTCGCCCTGGTGCTCGGGCTCTGGTGCGTGATCGGCCTGGTGCTCTGCCTGACCACCTTCCGCTGGACCACCAAGCGCGACGGCTGACACCGGAGGGCCCCGGTCCGCGAGGACGTCCCGACGAACCGGACGCCCCCGACCGCCCAGGTCGGGGGCGTCCGTGGTCCGGCTCAGTACGCGTAGAAGCCCTGGCCGGTCTTGCGGCCCAGGTCGCCGGCGGTGGCCATGCGCTGGAGCAGCTCCGGCGGGAAGAACTTCTCGTCCGCGGTGTCCGTGTAGATGTTCCGGGTGGCGTTGAGCAGCACGTCCACCCCGGTCAGGTCGACCGTGGCCAGCGGGCCCATGGCGTGCCCGAAGCCCAGCTTGCAGGCGGTGTCCAGGTCCTCGGCGGAGATCACCCCGGCCTCGACCAGCTTGACCGCCTCCATGGCGAGCGCGCAGATCAGCCGGGTGGTGACGAAACCGGCGATGTCCCGGTTGACCACCACCACCGTCTTGCCGATCTCCTCGGCGAACGCCTTCGCGGTGGCCAGCGTGGCGTCGCTGGTCTTGTAGCCGCGGACCAGCTCGCAGAGCTTCATCATCGGCACCGGCGAGAAGAAGTGCGTGCCGACGACCGACTCCGGCCGCTCGGTGGCGGTGGCGATCTGGGTGACCGGGATGGCCGAGGTGTTGGTGGCCAGCACCGCGTCGGACTTGCAGATCTTGTCCAGCGCGCGGAACACCTCGTGCTTGATCTCGATCTTCTCGAAGACCGCCTCGACGACGATGTCCGCGTCGGCCGCCGCCTCCAGCTCGGTGGTCGGGGTGATCCGGCCCAGCGTCGCCTCGACGTCCGCCGTCTCGATCTTGCCCTTCTCGGCGAACTTCGTCAGCGACTTCCGGATGCCGTCCACGCCCCGCCTGGTGGCCGCGTCGTCGATGTCGCGCAGCGTCACCTGCCAGCCCGCCTGCGCCGCCACCTGGGCGATGCCCGAGCCCATCAGCCCGGCACCGACGACCGCGAGTCGACCCGCCATCTGCTTCTCCCTCGCCGTGTTCTGCAACGTCTGGGAGAACCCTACTTAACGAGGGATAAGCCCCGGCCGTCAGATGGCGAGGTCCGGCTCCTCCGGCGCGGTGCCGCGCTCCACCGCCACGCCGAGGGCCCGCAGGTCGGCGACGAAGTCCGGATAGCCGCGGTCGACGTGGTGCACGTGCGACACCTCGGTCACCCCGTCCGCGCGGAGCCCGGCGATGATCAGGCCGGCGCCGGCCCGGATGTCGGTGGCGCGTACCGGGGCGCCGGAGAGCCGCTCGCGGCCACAGACCAGGGCGTGGTGACCGTCGGTCCGGATGTCCGCGCCGAGACGCATCATCTCGTTGGCGAACATGAACCGCCCGTCGAAGATGTTCTCGGTGATCAGCGAAGCGCCCTCGCTCACCGCGGCCAGGCCGATCGCCATCGGCAGCAGGTCGGTGGCGAAGCCCGGGAACGGCAGGGTCACCACGTCGACGGCGGTGGGGCGGTCGTCCATCCGTACCCGGAAGGCACCGGCCCGGGTCTCCACCAGGCCGCCGGCCGAGACCAGCTTGTCCAGCGCGACCTCCAGGAAGGCCGGCTCGACCCCGGTCACCGTCACGTCGCCGCGGGTCATCGCGGCGGCGAACGCCCAGGTCCCGGCGACGATCCGGTCCCCCACCGTGGCGTGCCGCACCGGCGACAGCGCGGGCACCCCGACGATGTGCAGGGTGGACGTGCCGGCACCCTCGATCCGGGCGCCCATCCGGCTCAGCATGGTGCAGATGTCCACGATCTCCGGCTCCCGGGCCGCGTTGTCGATCGTGGTGGTGCCCCGGGCCAGCACCGCCGCCATCACCAGATTTTCCGTGGCGCCCACGCTGGGGAAGTCGAGCACGATGTCGGCGCCGCGCAGGCCGTCCGGGGCCTCGGCGATGACGAACCCGTGCTCACCGGAGATGGTCGCGCCCATCCGGGTCAGGCCGGCGATGTGCATGTCCAGGCCGCGCGAGCCGATGGCGTCCCCACCGGGATGCGCCACCCGCACGTAGCCGCGACGGGCCAGCAGCGGACCGAGCACGCAGATCGACGCGCGCAGCCGACGGACCAGGTCGTAGTCGGCCTCCGCACCGGGCCGCTCCGGCACGTCGATCGCCACCGAGCGGGAGCGCTCCACCCCGCCCCGGGCCACCATCGGGTCGACCGGGTCGTCGGCGGCGAAGCGTACGCCGCAACCCAGCCGCCGGAGCACCTCCCCCATGATCGCGATGTCGGTGATCCGGGGCACGTTGGTGATCACGCTGCGGCCGGGCGCGAGCAGCGCGGCGGCCATCAGTTTCAACGCCGAGTTCTTCGCGCCGACCACGTGCACGGTCCCGGCCAGCCGGGCCTCGCCGTGCAGCCGGATGACGTCGACGTCGTTGACCGCCGGATCACCGGCGTCGCCCGGCCCGACACCGGCCGACCAGCCGGGCTGGCCCGGCCGCGCCGGGATGGTCAGGTCCGGTATCCGTAGGCTGTGCGTCATGGCCGTCCACCTCACGCGCATCTACACCAAGGCCGGCGACGCCGGCATGACCAGGCTGAGCAACAACGAGCAGATCCCGAAGACCGACCCGCGGATCGCCGCGTACGCGGACGTCGACGAGTGCAACGCGGCGATCGGCGTCGCGCTCGCCCTCGGACAGCTCGACGACGAGCTGCGGGCGGTGTTGCAGTCGATCCAGAACGACATGTTCGACGTCGGCGCGGACCTGGCGACCCCGGTCGAGCCGGACCCGAAGTACCCGCCGCTGCGGGTGACCGAGGAGTACGTGGAGCGCCTTGAAGGCTGGTGCGACGAGTACAACGCGCGCCTGAGCAAGCTCGACTCCTTCATCCTCCCCGGCGGCACCGCTGGCGCGGCACTGCTGCACGTGGCACGGACGATCGCCCGGCGCGCCGAGCGTGCGGCGTGGGCCCTGGTCACGCACGACCCGGAGCGGACCAGCACCCTCCCGGCAAAGTATCTCAACCGGCTCTCCGATCTGCTCTTTATCCTGTCAAGAACGGCCAATCCGGACGGGGATGTGCTATGGGTCCCGGGCGGGAAGCGCTGACCGTCGGAGCACTGCACCACGTGGAGGTCTGGGTACCCGACCTAGCGGCAGCCAGGCACAGTTGGGGCTGGCTCCTGGGCGAACTCGGCTGGACGCCGTACCAGGACTGGCCCGCCGGCCGGTCCTGGCGGCTCGGCCCGACGTACCTGGTGCTGGAGCAGTCCCCGGCGCTGCGCGGGCGGGTGCACGACCGGCTCGCCCCGGGCCTCAACCACCTGGCCTTCCACGCCGGCCCGCCCGCCGCCGTGGACCGGCTTGTCGAAACCGCCCCGGCGTACGGCTGGGAACTGCTCTTCCCGGACCGCCACCCGCACGCCGGCGGCCCCCAGACGTACGCCGCCTACCTGAGCGACGGGCAGGGGTACGAGGTGGAACTGGTCGGGTCCGTCGACAGCTGACGGGCCGGAGCGGGCCGGACCGGGCGGGGGATCAGGCGGCGGGCCAGTCCTGGGAGGCCAGACGCGGCGAAGCCGCCCCGGGTGGGGCGGCTTCGAGCCAGGACAGGAAGCCGGTGACCGTGGATCGTGCCATCGCGATCTCGACCGGCGCGTGGTTGCTGGTACAGCGGAGGATCACCCAGTCGGCCGGCATGGAGAGGCGTTCCTGGCCCTCGGGGAGCCGGCGCCGCTCCACGGCGAGCACCTTGCGGGAGAGCACCCGCTTGGGTCGCAGGGCGAAGCTGAACATCCGGTACCAGCGGAGTTCGTCACCGACGAAACGGCCGAAGCCGGGTGACCAGCCTCGGCCGTCGAGCATCGTGGAGACCCGCACGCTGAGCCGGATGATGCCGCCACTGCGGGTGAACAGGGCCCGCCGGATGAAGAGGATCAGAAGCGCCGCGATGACAACCGCGATGCCGATTCCGATCCCTTCCACGATCTCCATCGGCGGATCGGCTCAGCGCGCCGGAGTGGCGGGGGTGGCGCTCTCGGCGAGGACCGTGACGCCCTCACCGGTGACCGACAGGAACCCGCCGGCGACGTCGTACGCGACCTGCTGGCCACCGGCCTGCTTGATGCGGACCTGGCTGGGCTCGGCGAGCTGGCCGAGCAGCGGCGCGTGCCCCGGCAGCACACCCAGCTCGCCCTCGGTCGTCCGGGCGACGACCATCTCGGCCTCGCCGGACCAGACCTTCTCCTCGACGGCTACGAGCTCGACGTGAAGCTGCTGTGCCACGCTGTCTCCTTGCTGCGGCGGCGGATTGCCGAAAGTCTAGTCGTGGCCCGGACGGCCACCCAAGGCGGGTGGCGAGAGCTGCGCCACGCTCAGCCGAGGGCCCCGGCGCGTGCCGGGGCCCGCTGGCGGTCAGACTAGCTGTTCTTCTGCTTGAAGTCGGGGTGCTCCAGCATGAAGGCGTCGACCTGCTCGGTGCGGAGCGCCGTGAAGAAGTCCTCCGCCGCCGGCTGCAGCCGCTCCCCCTTGTACGCCCCGTTGACCTCGATCGGCCCGCCCGGCAACTTGATCGTCTCGATCGAGTTGGCGCGGAGGCTCTTCAGGGCGAGGGCGAAGTCGACCACGCTGTTGCCCCGACCGTTGAAGATCAGGGACTGTCCGGCGGCGCGCAGCACCTTGTCGAGCTTGATCGGGTTGGTCACCACGTCGGCGCTGAACGCCTGGCTCACCATCGCCTTGACGAACTGCTGCTGGTGCCGCTGCCGGCCGTAGTCGGCGTCGGGCACGCCGTTGCGCGGGTAGCGCTGCCGGACGTAGTCCAGCGCCTGCCAGCCGTTGAGGTGGGCGTTGCCCTTCTTGTACTCGGCCTGCGGGCCGAGGTAGCCGCCGCCGCCGCGCTTCAGCTGGCGGGCGGTGCCGTCCGGCCGCAGGTGCTCGGACCGGACGTCCCGCTCGATGTACATGTCGACGCCGCCCATCGCGTCGACGATCTTCTTGAAACCGGTGAAGTTGATGATCGCGCCGGCGTCGAAGCGCTCGATGCCGGTGACCTGCCGCACGGTGTTGGAGAGCAGTTCGAAGCCGCGGGCGGCGTCCGGGTTCTGCCCGGGCACCCGGCTGCCGTACGACATGGCGGCGTTGAGCTTGTCGGTGCCGCCGGCGTAGTGGGCCTTGGGGAAGGCGGGGATCTCCACCCGCAGGTCCCGGGGGAGCGAGAAGAGGTAGCCGCGGTCCATTCCGGCCGGCACGTGCAGGATCATGATCGAGTCGGCGAGCGGCGGGGTTTCCGGCTTCCGCGGGTCGATGCCGACCAGGAGGATGTTCAGCGGGCCCTTGATGTCGCTCTTCTTCTGGGTGGCGCCGGCCGCCTGGTCGCCGAAGAGGTCGGCCTTGCCGACCGCGCCCTCGTAGCGGTGCACCAGTGCGCGGTAGCCCACCAGGGTGCCGCCGCTGAGCACCAGGAAAACGACGCCGAAGATCGTGCACAGCCGCGCCCAGCGCGGGATTTCCCGCCAGACGGACCGCTTGTCGCCGTCGGTGCCAGCCTTAGCCACGAGCATCTCCCATCGTCACGCCCACGACTGGTAGACGGGCGCGTGCAACGCTTTCGTTGCACAAGATCGACGTCCAGTACGTGAACGCGCCGTCACAAAACGGTACCGCGCAGTTCGCCGAACCGCTTGCCGAGGAAGCGGACATCTGCTAATGACGAGGCCAGACGGGCGAAGGCCGCCCCGACATTCGTCGGGACGGCCTCCGGGAGTGTGACGGGGGACTCAGCCCTCCATCAGCTCCTTCGCCTTCTTCTCGAGGTCCTCGAGACCACCGCACATGAAGAACGCCTGCTCGGGGAAGTGGTCGTACTCGCCCTCGCTGATCTTCTTGAACGCCTCGATGGTCTCCTTGATCGGGACCGTCGAGCCCGGCACGCCGGTGAACTGCTCGGCGGCGTAGGTGTTCTGCGAGAGGAAGCGCTCGATCCGGCGGGCCCGGCCCACCGTGACCTTGTCCTCCTCGGAGAGCTCCTCGATGCCGAGGATGGCGATGATGTCCTGCAGGTCCTTGTAGCGCTGCAGGATCCGCTTCACCTCGGTGGCCACCTGGAAGTGCTCCTGGCCGACGAACTCCGGGGCGAGGATCCGGGACGAGGACGCCAGCGGGTCCACGGCCGGGTAGATGCCCTTGTCGGAGATCGACCGCTCCAGGTTGGTGGTCGCGTCCAGGTGGGCGAACGTGGTGGCCGGCGCCGGGTCGGTGTAGTCGTCGGCGGGCACGTAGATCGCCTGCATCGAGGTGATGGCCTGGCCCCGGACGGAGGTGATCCGCTCCTGGAGCTCGCCCATCTCGTCGGCCAGGGTCGGCTGGTAACCCACGGCGCTCGGCATCCGGCCGAGCAGCGTGGAGACCTCGGAACCGGCCTGGGTGAAGCGGAAGATGTTGTCGATGAAGAGCAGCACCTCCTGCTTCTTCACGTCGCGGAAGTACTCCGCCATGGTCAGCGCGGAGAGGGCGACCCGCAGCCGGGTGCCCGGCGGCTCGTCCATCTGGCCGTAGACCAGCGCGGTCTTGTCGATGACGCCGGACTCGGTCATCTCGGCGATCAGGTCGTTGCCCTCACGGGTGCGCTCACCCACGCCGGCGAAGACCGAGGTACCACCGAAGTTCCGGGCCACCCGGGTGATCATCTCCTGGATGAGCACCGTCTTGCCCACGCCGGCGCCGCCGAACAGACCGATCTTGCCGCCCTTGACGTACGGGGCGAGCAGGTCGATCACCTTGATGCCGGTCTCCAGCATCTCGGTCTTCGGCTCCAGGTCCGCGAAGGCCGGGGCCTTGCGGTGGATGCCCCAGTGGTCGTCCGGCGTGAGCGTCTCACCCTCGGTGAGGTTGAGCACCTCGCCGATCGCGTTGAACACGTGGCCCTTGACCGCGTCGCCCACCGGCACGGTGATCGGCGAGCCGGTGTCCCGGACCTCGGCACCGCGGACCAGGCCGTCGGTCGGCTGCATCGAGATGGCGCGGACCATGTTGTCACCCAGGTGCTGGGCGACCTCGAGGGTCAGCGTCTTCTCGCCGCCGGAGAGCGTCACGTCCACGTGCAGGGCGTTGAACAGGGCCGGCATGGCGTCGCGCGGGAACTCGGCGTCGACGACCGGGCCGATGACCCGGACCACGCGACCGGTGGCCGTCTTGGTCTCCGCTGGTCCGCCAGCGGCAGTCGATACAGTCATCACACTTCACTTCCCGACGCGGCGAGCGCGTTCGCGCCGCCGACGATCTCGCTGATCTCCTGGGTGATCCCGGCCTGGCGGGCCGTGTTCATCTCACGCGTGTACTTCTCGATCATCTCTTCGGCGTTGTCGGTGGCGCTCTTCATCGCACGCCGCCGGGCCGCCGACTCGCTGGCCGCCGACTCGAGCAACGCCGCGTAGATCCGCGTGTTGATGTACTTCGGCAGCAGCGCGTCGAGCAGCGCCTCGGCCTCCGGCTCGAACTCGTACGCCGGCAGCAGGCCCTCGGACCGCGGCCGGTCCTCGACCTGCATCGGGCCGATGATCTTCGCGACCGGGGTCTGCGTCATCAGGGACTTGAACTCGGTGTAGACGATGTGCAGCTCGTCGATCCCGAGCACCCCGTCCGCCCCGGCGGTGCCCTCCACGTCGTCCGCGCCGGCCGAGAACGCCTTGATCAGCGTCTCGCCCACCTCGCGGGCGTCGGAGAAGCCCGGCTGCTCGGAGAAGCCCGTCCAGCTCGCCGCGATCTCCCGGTTGCGGAACCGGTAGTACGTCACGCCCTTGCGGCCGATGACGTAGAGCACCGGCTCCTTGCCGTCGGCCTGCAGCCGGGCGATCAGCGACTCGGCGGTCCGGATGGCGTTGGTGCTGTAACCACCGGCCAGGCCACGGTCGGCGGTGACGAGCAGGACGCCCGCCCGCTGCACCCGCTCGCGCGGGGTGAGCAGCGGGTGGTCGATCCGCGCGTTCGACGCCAGCGCCGTGAGCACGCCGGTGATGGCCTCGGCGTACGGAAGCGACGCCTCCACCCGGGCCTGGGCCTTGGCGATGCGGCTCGTCGCGACGAGCTCCATCGCCTTGGTGATCTTCTTCATCGACTTCGCCGAGCGGATCCGTTGACGAAGAACGCGAACCTGCGCGGCCATCGTCAGCTCTCAGCCGGGCGGTCGGTCGAGCCGTCCCGGAAGCGGGTCACCGTCTCGCGGTTCTCCTCGCCCTCGAGCGGCGCGGCCGGGGCCTCGTTGAGCCGGGTCTCGTCCTCCTTGCCCAGGAAGACCTTCTTGAACTCGGTGATGGCCGAGTCCAGCGAGCCGATGATGTCGTCGTCCCACTTGTTGTCGGCGATCCCGGCCAGGACACCCTCGTGCTTGTGCCGCAGGTACTGGAGGAACTCCGACTCGAAGCGCCGGACCTCGCCCACCGGGATGTCGTCCAGCTTGCCCTCGACGCCGGCCCAGACCGAGACGACCTCCTCCTGCACCGGGTACGGCGAGTAGTTCGGCTGCTTGAGCAGCTCGACCAGGCGGGAGCCGCGCTCCAGCTGGGCCCGGGAGGCCTTGTCCAGGTCGGAGGCGAAGGCGGCGAACGCCTCCAGCTCGCGGTACTGGGCCAGGTTGAGCCGCAGCGAGCCGGCGACCTTGCGCATCGGCTTGACCTGCGCGGCGCCACCGACCCGGGACACCGAGGTGCCGACGTTGATGGCCGGCCGGACGCCCTGGTTGAACAGGTCGGTCTCGAGGAAGATCTGCCCGTCGGTGATGGAGATGACGTTGGTCGGGATGAAGGCGGAGATGTCGTTCGCCTTCGTCTCGATGATCGGCAGACCGGTCATCGAGCCGCCGCCCAGCTCGTCGGAGAGCTTGGCGCAGCGCTCCAGCAGCCGGGAGTGCAGGTAGAAGACGTCACCCGGGTAGGCCTCGCGGCCCGGCGGGCGGCGCAGCAGCAGCGACACGGCCCGGTACGCCTCGGCCTGCTTGCTCAGGTCGTCGAAGACGATCAGGACGTGCTTGCCGCCGTACATCCAGTGCTGCCCGATGGACGAGCCGGTGTACGGGGCGATGTACTTGAAGCCGGCCGGGTCGGACGCCGGGGAGGCCACGATGGTGGTGTACTCCATCGCGCCCGCCTCTTCCAGCTGGCCCTTGATCGAGGCGATCGTGGAGGCCTTCTGGCCGATGGCGACGTAGATGCAGCGGACCTGCTTCTTCGGGTCGCCGGAGCGCCAGTTGTCCCGCTGGTTGAGGATGGCGTCCAGGGCGACCGTGGTCTTGCCGGTCTTCCGGTCACCGATGATCAGCTGCCGCTGGCCCCGGCCGATCGGCGTCATGGCGTCGATCGCCTTGATGCCGGTCTGCAGCGGCTCGAAGACCGACTGCCGCGACATCACGTTCGGAGCCTGGAGCTCCAGCTCGCGGTAGCCCTCGTCGGCGATGTCGCCGAGGCCGTCGATCGGCTGGCCGAGCGCGTTGACCACGCGGCCGAGGAACGCGTCGCCGACCGGCACGGAGAGCACCCGGTCGGTGCGCTTGACCCGCTGCCCCTCCTCCAGCTTGGCGGAGTCACCGAGAACGACGACACCGATCTCCCGGACGTCGAGGTTCAGCGCCACGCCGAGCGTGCCGTCCTCGAACTCCAGGAGCTCGTTGGTCTTGGTCGAGGGCAGCCCCTCGACGTGGGCGATGCCGTCACCGGTGTCGGCGACGGTGCCGACCTCCTCGCGGGAGACGTCGGCCGTGTAGGAGGAGACGTAGCGCTCCAGGGCGCCGCGGATCTCCTCCGTCGAGATGGTCAGCTCGGCCATCCTCTGCTTCCTTAAGTATCAGGGGCCCGGGATACCTAGTACCGACCGGTCCGATGGCATCGAATCAGGGCTGCTCAGTCGCTGATCAGCGCTTCGCGAGCGCGTTGCGGGTCTCGTTCAGGCGGCGCAGGACGGTGCCGTCGTACAGGTCGGAACCGACCCGGACACTCACCCCGCCGAGCACGTCGGGGTTCACCGTCTGCTTGACGGAGACCTCTCGACCGTACATCTCCGAGAGGCGGGCACCGAGGCGTCGCTCCTCCGCGTCATCCAGCGGAGCCGCCACGGTCACGTACGCGACCCGGCGGTCCCGCCGCTCGGCGGCCAGCTCGACCAGCCGGGTGAGCGCTCCGGTGAAGGAGCGCCCGCCGAAGCCGGCGAGCGCGACCCCGACGAGGTAACCGGTGATCGGCCGGGCCTTGTCGGCGAGCAGCTGGTCGGCCAGGGTGGCCCGCTGCGCGACCGGCGCCATCTGGTCGGAGAGCACGTTGGACAGCTCCGGGGAGCCGGCGACGACCTGCCCGAAACGGAACAGCTCGTCCTCCACCTCGCCCAGCTCGCCGGCCTTGTCGGCGCTGGCCAGGAGCGCCTCGACGCCCAGCCGCTCGGTGCCGTCGAGCAGTTCCGACGGAGCCGACCAGCGGCCGGAGACCAGCGAGACGAGCAGGTCGAGCGCGTCGGCGCCGATCTTGCCGCGCAGCATCTCGCTGAGCAGGCCGGCCCGATCCGACCCGGATCGGGCCGGGTCGGAGAGCGCCCGGCGCAGCCGCGGCTCGCGCCGCAGCAGGGCGGCGACGGAGAGGATGTCGTCGGCGGTGGTGGACACCGCCGACGGCTCCGCGCCGCGGGCGTACGCGTCGAGGCGGTCCGCCGCGACCTTGTACGACTCCCGGCTGGCGGCCTGCATCAGCGGGCCCCCGCGCTCTCGAGACCGCTCAGGAACCGGTCCACGGTGCCCTTGCGCCGCGCCTCGTCGGCGAGCGACTCGCCGACGATCTTGCTGGCCAGGTCCACCGCGATGGTGCCGACCTCAGTGCGCAGCTCGCGCACGATGGTGGCCCGCTCGGCGGCGAGCTGCTCCTTGCCGGCCGCGATGATCCGGTCGGACTCCTCGCGCGCCTTGGCGAGGATGTCCTGACGGATGCCCTCGGCGTCGGCGCGGGCGTCGTCGCGGATCTTGGCGGCGTCGGTACGCGCCTCCGCGAGCTGCGCCCGGTACTGCTCGAGCAGCTGGTTGGCCTCGGCCTGGGCGGCCTCGGCGCGCTTGATGCCGCCCTCGATCGCGTCGACCCGGGCCTGGAACGTCTGCTCCATGCGCGGGAAGACGAACTTCATCAGCACGTAGCAGAGCACGATGAAGGCGATGCCACCGACCACGATCTCCTGCCAGGCGGGAATGATCGGGTTGTGGGCGGCCTTTTCACCACCCTCAGCGGCGAGGAAGTACATGGGGAAACCTCCCGGTCAGAGGGGGTGGATCAGCCGGCCCAGATGAAGCCGAAGGCGATGCCCAGCAGCGCGAGCGCCTCGATCACGGCGAAGCCGATCCAGACGTACGGAAGGGTCATCCGCGACGACTCCGGCTGGCGGGCCGTCGACTGGATGTAGGCCGAGAACACCAGGCCCACGCCGATGCCCGGGCCGATGGCGGCCAGGCCGTAACCGATGGCAGCGGTGCTGCCCGTTACCTCGGCAAGGATGCTCATTGCGGTTCCTCCTGGTTATCACGCGTGACGGTCACGCGGGACGACAACGGTTGGTGCGAAAGAGTGGATCAGTGCTCTTCGGCGAGCGCGCCCTGCACGTAGCTGGCGGTCAGCACCGTGAAGACGTACGCCTGCAGACAGATCACCAGGAACTCGAGGAAGGTCAGCGCGATCGTCATCACCCAGGACAGCACCGAGACCGGGGCCAGCCAGGCGTTGGCGCTGAGCATGGCGAACCCGCCGAGCGTGAAGACCAGCAGGAGCATGTGGCCGGCGAACATGTTCGCGAAGAGACGGACGGCCAGCGAGAACGGCCGGACCAGGAACGTCGAGAAGAACTCGATCGGGATCAGCAGCGGCAGGATGTACCAGGGCGCCGGCGGGACCAGAGAGTTCTTGAAGTACTTCACGAAGCCGTGGTGCCGGATGCCGATCCAGTTGAACAGCACGTAGCTGATCACGGCGAGGAAGGCCGGAAAGGCGATGTGCGAGTTCGGCGAGATCTGGAAGAACGGGATGATCGCGAACGCGTTCGTCAGCAGGACGAAGCAGAAGAGTGTGGTGAAGTACGGCGCGAACCGCACCCCCGCGTGCCCGATCATGTCCACCGCGATGTTGTTCCGCACGAAGCCGTAGATCGACTCGGCGAACCACTGCTTCTTGGTCGGGACGAGCTTCGGGTTCCGGTAGCTGGCCAGGAAGAAGATGATCAGGACGCCGACGGCGAGCCAGACCATGGCCGTGATCTTGGTGAACCAGTAGTTGTCGTGCGCACCCCAGGGCAGGATGCTGGGCAGGTAGAAGTCCTCCACACTGGGTGGGAATTCCGCCTGGCCCGCTGCCAGGACGTTCGCCTGTCCGAACACCGCGTCCCTTCCTAAGTAGGCGTGCCCAGTCGGCGGACGACCAGGATGATCCCCCCGGCCATGCCGAGCACGACCCCGATGCCGGTGGCGATGCCGCCGGTATCGAGCCAACGGTCGACCAGCCAGCCGATGAAACCCCAGACGAGCATGCCCCCGATGAGATACGAGAGCGCGGTCCAACCCTGACCGGCACCGGACGGAACGTCGCCCGAGCCGCCAGTGTTGGGGGGTTTCTGGTCACCGGCCATGACGGGGCGAACGATATCAGTCGAGGAGACGAGGCTGTGCCTCACCCCCCGCACAACCTGGTTGTGTGGGACACGGGCGGGCGAAGTCGTCTCGAGGCACGCTACTCCTCTCCCGCCACTGAGAGAATGACCGATCGCAGACAGCACGGCGTGCCGTCCGGAAGGTGGGACAGCGCCCCCGGTCGACCCCCGCGGGCGTCCGCTCGCCGTGGTCAGCGTGGGGCCCCTGCGGGGGTGCACCGTGGTCAGCGCGGGACCCTGCGGGCGTGCACCGTGGCCAGCCACCAGATGTGCACCCCGGTCCAGACCACCACACCCGTGGCGATGCCCAGGGCGAACGGGACCAGCCCCGGCCAGCCGGTCGAGGCGACCAGCACCATCAACCCGCCGAGCAGCGTCATCTTGGCGATGTAGACGCCCAGCCCGAACGGCAGCACGAGCTGCGGGTCCCGGGCGTCCGCCCAGGCCAGCACGACCGTGGTGAGGGTGTAGCTGACCGCGGTGACGGCCACCCCGGCCGCCGCGCCGAGCGCGCCGTCCGCGCCGCGGGCCAGCCCGCCGGCCACCGCCGCCACCGCGGCCATCAGCGCCGAGGCGAGCAGCAGCACCGGCAGGTGGCGCAGCCGCCAGCCACGGTCCGCCTCCGCCGCCTCCGCCGCACGCGTCCCCGGCTCAGCCACGGGGGTACGCCGGGAAGGCGGTGACCAGCTCGGTCACGTCGGCGGCGACCCGGGTCAGCTCGTCGGCGCCGCCGGGGGATTCCGGATCGGTCCGGACCGCCCGGGCGATCAGCGCGGCGATCCGGCGCATCTCCCCCTCCCGCATGCCCTGGGTGGTGACGCTCGGGGTGCCCACCCGGAGGCCGGAGGCGACCATCGGCGGCTGCGGGTCGTACGGGATGGCGTTCTTGTTGAGGGTGATCCCGGCGGCGTCGCAGCGCGCCTCGGCGGCCGCGCCGGTCACGCCCAGCTCGCGCAGGTCGATCAGGGCCAGGTGGGTGTCGGTGCCGCCGGAGACCGGCCGCATGCCCTCCTCGGCCAGCCCGTCGGCCAGCGCCTGCGCGTTGCTGACCACCTGGCCGGCGTACGTCCGGAACTCGGGCTGGGCGGCCTCGCGCAGGGCGACCGCCTTGGCCGCCACGGCGTGCATCAGCGGGCCGCCCTGGCTGAACGGGAAGACCGCCTTGTCGATCCGGGACGCCAGCGACTCCCGGCAGAGGATCATGCCGCCGCGCGGGCCGCGCAGCACCTTGTGGGTGGTGCAGGTGACCACGTCGGCGTACGGCACCGGGGAGGGCACGGCGCGGCCGGCGACCAGCCCGATGAAGTGCGCCGCGTCCACCATCAGGTACGCGTCGACCTCGTCGGCGATCTCCCGGAACCGGGCGAAGTCGATCAGCCGCGGGTACGCCGTCGCACCACAAATGATCATCTTCGGCCGGTGCGCCCGGGCCAGGTCCCGGACCTCGTCGTAGTCGATCAGCTCGGTGTCCCGGCGGACCGTGTAGCCGACCGGGTGGAACCACTTGCCGGAGAAGTTCACCCGGCTGCCGTGGGTGAGGTGACCGCCGTGCGGCAGGTCCATCGCCAGCACGGTGTCGCCCGGCTGCACCAGGGCCGCGTACGCGGCCAGGTTGGCGCTGGCCCCGGAGTGCGGCTGGAGATTGGCGTGCTCGGCGCCGAAGAGCTCCGTCGCCCGGGCGATACCGATCTCCTCGGCCCGGTCCACCTCGGCGCAGCCGCCGTAGTAGCGCCGGCCCGGGTAGCCCTCGGCGTACTTGTTGGTCAGGGTGGAGCCCAGCGCGGCCAGCACCGCCGGCGAGGTGAGGTTCTCGCTGGCGATCAGTTGCAGGCCGCCGCGCAACCGCGCCAACTCCCCCAGCACCACCCCGGCGATCTCCGGATCCACGGTGCTGAGCTGCTGGAAGTCCGGCCCCCAGAAGGTTTCCCTCGCGTTCTCCACAACGAGGGAGTCTACGGAGCCGCACACTGGAGGCCGTGAGATGCCTGGTCACCGGAGCCACCGGTTATATCGGCGGGCGGCTCGCGCCCCGACTGCTCGCCGAGGGGCACACCGTACGCTGCCTGGCCCGCAAGGCGGGACGGCTGCGGGACGTGCCATGGGTGGGGCAGGCCGAGATCGCCGAGGGCGACCTGCGGAAGCCGGCGACGCTGCCGGCCGCCTTCGCCGACGTGGACGTGGCGTACTACCTGGTGCACTCGCTCGGCCAGGCCGGTTTCGAGGCGGCCGACCGGGAGGCGGCGACCAACTTCGCGGCGGCCGCCCGCGCCGCGGGCGTACGCCGGATCGTCTACCTGGGCGGACCGGAGCCGGCGGCGGACCGCGAGGTGTCGTCGCCGCACCTGCGCTCGCGCGCCGAGGTCGGCCGGATCCTGCTCGGCAGCGGGGTGCCGACCGCGGTGCTCCGGGCCGCGGTGATCATCGGGTCCGGCTCCGCCTCGTTCGAGATGCTGCGCTACCTGACCGAGCGGCTGCCGGCGATGGTCACCCCGCGCTGGGTGCGCAACCGGATCCAGCCGATCGCGGTCCGCGACGTGCTGCGCTACCTGGTCGCCTGCGCGGACCTGCCGCCCGAGGTGAACCGGGGCTTCGACATCGGCGGGCCGGACGTGCTCACCTTCCACGACATGATGCAGCGGTACGCGCGGGTGGCCGGCCTCCCCCGGCGGATGATCCTGCCGGTGCGGGCGCTGACCCCGTCGCTCTCCTCGCTCTGGGTCGGGCTGGTCACCCCGGTGCCCAACGCGATCGCCCGGCCGCTGGTGGAGAGCCTGGTCCACGAGGCGATCGCCCACGAACACGACATCGCCCGGTACGTGCCGGACCCGCCCGGCGGGCTGACCGACTTCGACGAGGCCGTCGCCCTGGCGCTGGCCAAGGTGCGCGACGCCGAGGTGGAGACCCGCTGGTCGACGGCGAGCGGGCCGGACGCCCCGGCCGAGCCGCTGCCCAGCGACCCCGCGTGGTCCGGCGGCAGCGCGTACACCGACCTGCGGGAGCGCACGGTGGCGGCACCGGCCGCGGCGCTCTGGCGGGTCATCGAGGGCGTCGGCGGCGAGCACGGCTGGTACTCGTTCCCGCTGGCCTGGTCGGTGCGGGGCTGGCTGGACCGGCTGGTCGGCGGGGTGGGGCTGCGCCGGGGCCGGCGTGACCCGCACCGCCTCCAGGTCGGCGAGGCGCTGGACTTCTGGCGGGTGGAGGAGATCGTCCCCGGTGAGCTGCTGCGGCTGCGCGCCGAGATGCGGCTGCCCGGCCGGGCCTGGCTGGAGATGCGGGCCGAGCCGGCCGGCGACGGCAGCAGCCGCTACATCCAGCGCGCCGTCTTCCTCCCGCACGGCCTGGCCGGCCACCTCTACTGGAAGTCGGTCGCCCCGTTCCACGCGGTCGTCTTCGGCGGCATGGCCCGCAACATCGCCCAGGGCGCCACCCACCCCGCCCGCTGACCCCCGCCGCCGCGGCCCGCGTCCGGGCCGGCACGGTGCCGGGTCACGGGCGCTCGACGGCGGGCGGGGACCGGTCGGACGGCCGGGCCAGGCGGGCCGGCGGCCGGGCGGGCCAGCGGCCGGACCGGGCCGGGCGGGCCGGCGGCGGAGCCGGGCCGGGCCGGCGGCGGGGCGAGGGCGGGGCGGTCAGTCGCCGGTGCGGGGCGAGGTCTGGCGCAGGGCCACGCTCTGGCTGGGCGGGACGAAGTCCAGGGCCGGCTGGTCGCGCAGGGCGTACGCGAGCAGGCGGCCGACGGCCTCGATCTGCCGGACCTGGACGCCGCCGCCCACCGCGTCCCGGGTGTCGTCCGGGTTAGCGGCGATGGTGGCGACGGCGAGCTGCGGGGTGAAGGCCACCACGGTCTCGGTGGCGTTCCGCTCGGAGCTGCCCGTCTTGCCGGCCACCGGCCGGCGCAGCCCGGGTGCCAGTTCCTCGGCGGTGCCGCCGTCGCAGCCCCGGTACATCGACTGCCCGCCCACCGGGCAGCGGGCCGCGTCGGCCGCCGCCCGGGCCACGTCGGTGTCGATCACCTGGCGGCAGTCCGGGCCGCCGGCGGCCACCGTCCGGCCCGAGCTGTCGGTGATCGAGGCGATCGGCGTGGGCCGGCACCAGGTGCCCTCGGCCGCCACGGTGGCGTACGCGTTGGCCAGGTCCAGCGGGGTGGTGGCCGCGACGCCCAGGGTGAACGCCCCCCAGTTCTTCGCACCGTCGCGGGCCAGCCGGGCGTCGTCGGGAGAGCGCAGCACGATGCCGAGCCGCTCGGCCATCTCCACCACCCGGTCGGCGCCGACCCGCTCGGTGAGCCAGGCGAAGTAGGTGTTCACCGACCGGCCGAACGCGCTCCACATGGTGCGCCGCCCGTCCATCCAGGTGGGGTTGGCGTTGGCCGGACACCAGTTGCCGCCGCAGTTCGCCGGCCCGCCGTCGACCGGGTAGTGGGTGACGTAGACGCTCGGCGCGTCGAAGTCGGTGGCCAGCGGCAGCCCGGACTCCAGCGCGGCCAGCATGGCGAAGAGCTTGAAGGTGGACCCGGCCTGGTAGCCGACGATGCCGTTGCCCCCGGCCACCAGCTGGTTGACGGTGTTCGGGTAGTTCTGCTGCCCGGCCGGGTTGGCCGCGACGCTGTAGTTCCGGTTCACCGCCATGGCCAGTACCCGGCCGGTGCCGGGCTGCACCACCGCGGTCGGGGCGGCCCGCTCGTTGCTCTTCGGGTAGATCCGCAGCACCTGATCGATCGCCTCGGCCTGCACGTCCGGGTCGAGCGAGGAGACGATCTTCCAGCCGCCCCGGCGCAGGGTCCGCTGCCGCTCGTCGACCGAGGAGCCGAACGCCGGTTGGGCGTTCCACCACTGGGTGAACCAGTCGCAGAAGAAGCCCCAGTCGTTGTGCGCGGCGGGCACCGCGGTGCAGTCGTTCGGCGTGGCGCTCGGGGTGAGCCGCAACTGCTCGGCCTTCGCGGCGGCGACGGTGGCCGCGTCCACCTGCCCGGTCTCCGCCATCCGGTCCAGCACGTACGCCCGGCGGGACAGCGCCGCGTCGGCGTCGCCGTTGATCGGGTCGTCGGTGTCGGGCGAGCGGACCAGCCCGGCCAGCAGCGCCGCCTGGGCCAGCGTGAGCTTGGCCGGCGTGGTGGAGAAGTAGCGCTTGCTGGCCGCCGCGATGCCGTACGCCCCGGCGCCGAAGTAGGCGATGTTCAGGTAGCGGCCGAGGATCTCGTCCTTGCTGAGCCGGCGTTCCAGGGCCAGCGCGTACCGCATCTCGCGGATCTTGCGGCCGGCGGTGATCTCGGTGGCCCGGGCCCGCTGCTCCTCGGTCAGCCGGGGGTCACCGGCCAGCGCGTTGCGGACGTACTGCATGGTCAGCGTGGAGGCGCCCTGCCGGGTGCCCTCCCGCCGGTTGGCCGTGAAGGCCCGCACCACGCCGCGCACGTCGACGCCGTGGTGCTGGTAGAAGCGGACGTCCTCGGCGGCCACGATGGCCTGCCGCATCACCGGCGCCACCTCGTCGACCGGCACGTCCACCCGGTCCTCGACGTAGAACGAGGTGATCAGGGTGCGGCCGTCGCTGGCGTAGAGGTTGGAGCGTTGGGCCGGTTCCGGCGTCTTCAGCGACTCCGGCAGCGCGGCGTAGGGCATCAGGTTCTTGAAGCCGATCCCGAAGACCAGCGCGGCCGGCAAGGCGGCCGCCGCGAGGGCCATGCCGGCGAGCACGCCGGCGAGCAGAACGGTGAACAGCTTGTTCAGGTGGGCCCGGTTCATCAGCTCTCCCCGCAGGAGCCGGCCGTACGGACCCGTCCAGAATGACCACAAGGGGGGCTTTCGCCGCCAAATGCGCAGGAAGTTCGCGAGAAAGGATGAACGTCAGGGCAACAGGGCGGCGGCCAGCGGCTGGACCGTCTCCTCGATCTCGTCGGCCACCCGGCTGAAGCACTGGTCGCCCCGCCCCCACGGATCGTCCAGGTCATCGGTCGGCAGCGTGCCGGCCCCCTCGCGGGCCGCGTCCGCCGCCGCCACCAGGGCCACGCCGCGGGCGTACACCCCCTCCGGGGTCGCCTCCGCCGGCGGCAGCCCGTCCGTCGACAGCGCGCCCAGCAGCCGGCCGAACTCACCGAGCACGAAGGTGCGGGCGGCGGCGTCCGGGCGCAGCGCCACCACGTACTCCTGTTGGTCGGCGGTCGCCGTGAGGACCAGGTCGGCGGCGTCGATCAGATCGGACCGGAGCTTGCGGGCGGCGAACCCGGCCACGTCGCCGCCGCGCGCGGTGACCTGCCGGGCCGCCGGCGGGTTCATCTCCTCGCCGGCGTGCCAGCCACCGGTGCCCGCGCTGTGGCTGTGCACCAGCCCGTCGGCGCCGCTCGCGTCGACCCCCAGCCGGCCCAGCCGCTCACGCACGGCGAGCACCAGCAGCCGCTCGGCCATCGGGGACCGGCAGATGTTGCCCATGCAGACGTGCAGGACGGTGAACGGCGGCACTCAGACCCCCCGCTCGTCGAGGATGTCCGGCACCACGTCCCGCAGCTTCTCCAGCGACACCGCGCCCTGGCGCAGCACCCGGGGCACGTCGCCGGTGAGGTCGACGATGGTGCTCGGCACCGGATCCAGCGCCGGCCCGGCCTCCAGGTACGCCCGCACGCCGTAGCCGAGCTGGTCGCGGGCCTCCTCGGCGGTGAGCGCGGCCGGCTGGCCGACCTTGTTGGCCGAGGCCACCGCCATCGGGCCGGTCTCCCGGAGCACCTCCAGCGCCACCGGATGCAGCGGCATCCGGACCGCCACCGTCCCGGACGAGTCGCCCAGGTCCCAGGCCAGGCTCGGGGAGTGCTCCACCACGATGGTCAGCGCGCCCGGCCAGAACGCCTCGACCAGCTCACGGGCCGAGCGGGGCAGCGAGAAGACCAGGCCGTCGAGGGTGTGCCGGGACCCGATCAGCACCGGGGGCGCCTGCCGGGTGCCACCCTTGGCGTCCGCGAGCGCCTTCACCGCGTACGGGGTGAAGGCGTCGGCGCCGATGCCGTAGACCGTGTCGGTCGGCAGGACGACCAGCTCACCGTTCTTGACCGCCTCGATCGCAGCGGCGATGCCGCGGTCCCGGTCGGCGAGGGACCGACAGTCGTAGAGCATCACGAGGAGCCAGTCTGCCACGCCGGGGCGGGGTCGGCGTGCCGGCCGTCCGCCCGGCGGGACGCGGTGGCGAAACGGGCCCGCTCGGCCAGGTCGCGATGCTCCTCGACCCGCTCGTACCGGCCGTCGGCGGCGAGCAGCGCGGGCACCGTCGCGCCGTGCGTGTCGTCGTGCTCGACGCCGAGGGCGCCGCCCGGGCGCAGCAGCTGCGCCGCCCGGGCCAGCACCGGGCGGATCACGGCCAGCCCGTCCGCACCGCCGAAGACCGCCTCGTCGGGGTCGTGCCGGGCCACCTCGGGCGGGACGGCCACCGCGCGCGGCACGTACGGCGGGTTGCAGAGCAGCACGTCGACCCGCCCGACCAGGTCGGCCAGCAGGTCCGGGTCGGTGACGTCGGCCGCGACCACCTCGATCGGGGTGTCCCCCGCGGCGGCCCGGTCGGCGGCGTTGCGGCGCAGCCAGTCCAGCGCCGCCGGGGACCGCTCCACCGCCACCACCCGCGCCGCCGGCAGCTCCTGGGCGACGGCCAGGGCGATCGCGCCGGAGCCGCTGCACAGGTCCACGACCAGGGGCGCGGCCAGCGGCCGGGCCTGCTCGATCCCCCAGCCGGCGAGCAGCTCGGTCTCCGGGCGGGGCACGAAGACCCCCGGCCCGACGGCCAGCTCCAGATGCCGGAAACCGGCCGTGCCGGTGAGGTGCTGGAGGGGTTCCCGGGCGGCCCGCCGCTCGACCAGGGCGGCCAGCCGGTCGCGCTGCGCCGGGCTGAACGCGTCGGCCAGCGCCAGCCGGCCGCGCGGCACGTCCAGCACGTACGCGGCCAGCTGCTCGGCCTCGGCCCGGGGCGCCTCGACGCCCGCGGCGGCGAGTGCCCGGGCGGCCCGGGCGACCACCTGTGAGGGTCGCTCGCCTTCTGTCCCTTTGGACGGGTGTTGCGGGAGGGAGGTCACGACATAATCATGAAACGTCGCGGGTCACAGCACGAGCGGGTGCGGCCGGAGGCACACCGACAGGGAGGTCGCGAGTGGGCTGGCTCGACCGGGTCGCCGACCAGGTTGACGCCCTCCGCCGGGCGCGCGCCCTGCAGGAGGCGAGCCGCTCCGCGGAGGCGTGCGTCCTGCTGGACCGGGTCATCCGCACCACCACCGACCCGTGCGCCCGGGCCGACGCGCTGGTCCAGCGCCTCTCCGCCCTGATCAATCTCGGTCGGACGGCCGAGTTCACCCGGGCCATCGAGGAGGCCTCCGCCGCCGTCCGGGACCTGTCCGAGCCCTACCTGCACGGGCACCTCAACGCGCTGGCCGCGCTCGCCGCGCACCACCAGGGGGCGCTCGACCGCTGCGTCACCCACCTGGTCAAGGCGGCCCGGGCGCTCACCGCCGACGACGACCCGGACCGGGACACCGCCTGGGGCTGGCACGACCTGGCGATGGCCTACTCCTACCTGAGCTTCCACGGGCACGCGCTCGGCGCGATCGAGCGGGCCCGCCAGGTCGGGCTCACCGCCGGCATACCCGAGGAGACCTTCGCCGCGCCGGGCATCCGGCTGCGCAACGCGGTCGCCCTGGACCACAACGGCGACAGCGACGGCTGCCTGCGGGTGCTGCGCGACGTGGCCGGCGACCTGAGCCGCTTCCTGCGCGACGGGCGGGCCGGCAACCTGCGGCCCAGCAGCCTGGCCGCGTACGGGTACGCGGCGTCCCGGCGGGCCGCGCTGGGCGACCGGACGGAGTCCGGCACCGACGCCGACCCGGCCCGGCTGCTGGCCCACGGCGGCGACAGCGCCCGCGCCCGTGACCTGCGCCAGCTCGGCCAGGTCTGCCTGGCCGTGGCGGACGGACGGCCGATCGAGGCGGTCGCCCGGCTGGACACCATCCGGGTCTCCGACGAGACGCTCGGCGCCGCCGAGGTGCCCCGGCTGCGCAGCGTCGCGCTGGCCCGGGCCGGCGACCACGCCGCCGCGCACACCGCCGACCGGCACGCGTTCCGGCTGGCGGCCCAGCGCAACGACCGGCTGCGCGACGTCTACATCGACGGCATCGCCGCCCGGATCGGCCACGAGGAGATGCGCCGGGAGGCCGCCCGCTACGAGGGCGAGGCGCTGACCGACCCGCTCACCGGGCTGCCCAACCGGCGCCGGCTGGAGCGCTACATCGGCGCGGTGGTGGCCCGCGGCGACCGGGTGGTGATCGGCGTCTGCGACCTGGACGGCTTCAAGGCGGTCAACACCCGGCACGGCCACCACTCCGGCGACCTGGTGCTGCAACGGATCGCCGGGGTGATCAACCGGGTGATGCGGCGCGGCGACTTCGTGGCCCGCTACGGCGGGGACGAGTTCGTGGTGGTGCTGCCCGAGACGGGCATGACGGAGGCGGCCGAGGTGGCCCGCCGGATCCAGGCCGCGGTGCGGACCGAGGACTGGGAGTCGCTGGTGCCCGGCACCCCGGTCGGGGTGAGCATCGGCTTCGCCGAGGTGAGCGGCGGCCCCGGGGTGAGCGTCCGGGAGGCGCTGGGCGCCGCGTTCGAGCTGGCCGACCGGGAGATGCTCCGGGCCAAGGACCGCCTCCGCGCCAGCTGAGCGCGGGGCCGGGCGTCCGCGCCGGCCGGGGGACGGCCCCGGGTCAGCGGCGGCTCAGCTCCGTCTCGCCGGCCAGCCGGGCGGCGCGGTCGGCCTCGGCCAGGGCGTCGAGCACGCCGTCCAGCTCACCGGCCAGGGCCAGATCCAGGTTGTACGCGGTGTAGCCGATCCGGTGATCGGTGATCCGGTTCTGCGGAAAGTTGTAGGTGCGGATCCGCTCGGACCGGTCCACCGTGCGCACCTGCGCCTTGCGGGCGTCCGAGGCGGCCGCGTCGGCCTGCTCCTGGGCCGCCGCGAGCAGCCGGGCACGCAGGATCCGCATGGCCTGCTCGCGGTTCTGCAGCTGGGACTTCTCGTTCTGGCAGGAGACCACGATCCCGGTCGGCACGTGGGTGATCCGGACCGCCGAGTCGGTGGTGTTGACCGACTGCCCGCCGGGCCCGGACGAGCGGAACACGTCGATCCGCAGGTCGTTCGGGTCGATGGTGACGTCGACGTCCTCGGCCTCGGGCAGCACCAGCACGCCGGCGGCGCTGGTGTGGATCCGGCCCTGCGACTCGGTGACCGGGACGCGCTGCACCCGGTGCACGCCGCCCTCCCACTTCAGCCGGGACCAGACGCCGTTGCCGGCCTCCGGCACCCCCTTGGTCTTGATCGCCAGGGAGACGTCCTTGACGCCGCCGAGGTCGGAGTCCTGGGCGTCGATCACCTCGGTGACCCAGCCGTGCCGCTCGGCGTACCGGGTGTACATCCGAAGCAGGTCGCCGGCGAAGAGCGCCGACTCCTCGCCGCCCTCGCCGGCCTTGATCTCGACGATGACGTCCTTGGCGTCGTGCGGGTCGCGCGGGATCAGCAGCTCCGCCAGCCGCTCCTCCAGCGCCGGCAGGGACGCCGCCAGCGCCTCCGCCTCGCCGGCGAACGCCGGGTCCTCGGCGGCCAGCTCGCGGGCCGCGGCCAGGTCGGCGCGGGCCTGCTCCAGCTCGTCGGCGGCCTTGTGCAGCGGGACCAGCTCGGCGTAGCGCCGGCCCACCCGCCGGGCGGTGCCCTGGTCGGCGTGGATGGCCGGGTCGGCCAGCCGCCGCTCCAGCTCGGCGTACTCGTCGAGAAGGGCGGCCAGGCGCTCACTGCTCATGCTGCGGGTGCTCCTTCGGCGACGGCCGGGCGGTGGACGGGAACAGGCGGGCGGAAACGGACGAACGCCCGTGTCCGGCACGGAGCCGGACACGGGCGTCGTCGACGGAGCTACTTGGCCTTCTTGGCCTGAACCTTGGCGTACTTCTGCTGGAACTTCGCGACCCGACCGGCGGTGTCCAGCACGCGCTGCTTACCGGTGTAGAACGGGTGGCAGGCGCTGCAGGTCTCGACGCTGATGGCGCCGCCCTTGGCGGTGCTGCGGGTCGTGAAGGAGTTGCCGCAGGAGCAGCGGACCTCGGTGGTCACGTACTCCGGGTGGATGTTGGGCTTCATGTCGCCTCGGTCCTTTCGTCGGTGGTCGCCGGGTCGCCGTCGGGCGTCCCGTCGTGGTGCGACGGGACTCGGGCGTGAACCGGAACCGGTGGCCGATTGACCAGTGTGCCACGGGCGTCCGTCGACTCGACGAGCGGCCCACACAGCAGGTCCGGCAGGCGCAACGCTCACCTCCCGGCACGCATTCCCGCCCGGCTCCCGGGCATTCCTCCCCCGGGGTGCCCGGCACGGGACGAACGGGAGGTGTGGCGTGTTCCGTCTGATCGCGACCCGGGGGCTGCCCGCCTCCGGCAAGACCACCTTCGCCCGGCGGCTCCAGCCCGGCGTGGTCCGGGTCAACCGGGACGACCTGCGCCGGATGCTGCACGGCGAACGGCTCTTCACCCAGTGGGCCGAGGGCCAGGTCACCCGGGTCCAGCGGGCGCAGGTGGAGGCGCTGCTGGCCGCCCGGGTCAGCGTCTGCGTGGACGACACCAACCTGCGCTCGCGCACCCTGCGGGACTGGGCCGAACTGGCCGAACGGTTCGGCGCGGCGTTCGAGGTGCACGACTTCACCGACGTGCCGCTGGCCGAGTGCCTGCGCCGGGACGCGGCCCGCCCGGAGGCGGACCGGGTCGGCGCGGCGGCGATCCGCCGGCTGCACGAGCGCTACCTGGCCAACCGCCCGCTGCCGCTGCCGGTGCCGACGGCCGGCACGGGCGGCCCGGCGACCGTCCACCCGCCGCGCCCCGAACCGCCGCCGATCGTGCTGGTGGACATCGACGGCACGGTGGCGCTGGCCGTCTCCCGCAGCCCGTACGACATGAGCCGGGTGGCCGAGGACGCGCCGAACGAGGCGGTGATCGCGGCGGTGCGGGCCATGCACGCGGCCGGGCACGGGGTGGTGTTCTGCTCGGGCCGGGACGCCTCGGCCCGGGCCGACACGGAGGCCTGGCTGGCCCGGCACGTCCGGGTGCCGTACCTGGCGCTGCACCTGCGCGCGGTCGGCGACCACCGCAAGGACGCCGTGGTCAAGCGGGAGATCTACGAGCGGGAGATCCGCGACCGGTACCGGGTGGTCGGGGTCTTCGACGACCGGCAGCAGGTGGTCCGGATGTGGCGCTCGCTCGGCCTGACGGTCTTCCAGGTCGCCGAGGGCGACTTCTGAGCGGGCCGGGCCGGGCCCGCCGCCGGTGGCGGAGTGCACCCGCCGGCGGGCTCCTCCCCCAGGTCGAGGAGCCCGCCGGCGGGCGGGCCGGCCCCGGGGACGCGGGCGGCACCCTCCGCGTCGCCGGGGCCGGGCGTCAGGCGGCGGGCGCCTCCGCCGCCGCCAGGGTCACCGTCGCCTGGGCGCGGACGCCGTTGACGGTGACCGCGAGCAGCACCTGGGCGCCGGGCCGCAGCGCGGTCAGCCGCCCGGTGGCCGGGTCGAAGCGGGCCACGTGCCAGGGCTTCACCCCGCCGGACCCGCCGATGTGCAGGTTGGGCGAGCCGGACCAGTCGGCGCTGACCGGCGCGGCCACCGGGACGGTCCGGCCGCTGGGCTGGGTGAGCGTCGCGGTGACCAGCGCCGGGGCGCCGACCGTGACCTCGGCCGGCGCGGCCAGGTCGAGCCGGTCCAGGTGGGCGTGGAACTCGGCCGCCACCCACTCCGGCCCCTCGGCCAGCGGGTCGCGCCGGGCCCGCTCGGCCTCCTGCGGACTCACCGGGTCGACGCCGAACTCCGTCCAGCCGGTGAAGCCGCCCAGCTGGGCCGGGGTGGACGGGTCCTTGCCGGAGTTGCCGTTGATCACGTACGGCACGCCGTCCACCCGGTCGGCGTGGAAGGTGCCGACGTGCCCGTTGACCATCAGCGCGCCCTTGCCGGTGCGGTGCTGGAAGTCGGCCAGCCACTGCTCCACCAGGGCCGCCTCCTTGCGGTCGAGGAGCTGACTGGCCTTGGCCGGGCTGGGGTCGCGGGGCGGGTGGTGGAAGAGCACCGCCACCGAGCCCACGGCCGGGTCGGCGGCCGCCGCGTCGAGCGTGGACCGGAGCAGTTCCACCTGGTCGAAGCCGCCGCCGCGGAGCGAGCCGGTGGCCGTGCTCAGCGTGACGAACCGGGTGCCCCGGTGGTCGAAGACCCGGGAGGTGTCGCCGAAGACGGCCGCGAAGTTCCCGATCGGGGCGCCCATGATCTCGTGGTTGCCCGGCACGTAGTAGTACGGCAGCTGCCCGCCCAGTTCCTCGTCGAGGATCCGCTTGGCCAGCGCGAAGTCCGCCGGGTACGCGGTGTCCACGAAGTCCCCGTCGATCACCAGGAAGTCGGGCTTCGCCGCCTTGACCTCGCGGAGCGTACGGCGGGCCTGGGCGACCAGGTCGCTGTCCGGGTTGGCGGCCACGAACTGGGCGTCGGAGAGCACCGCGAAGCGCCACGGCGCGCCGTCCACCGTGCCGTCGCGGAGCACCACCCGGTCGGTGCGGTTCGCCTCCTCCGGGGCCTGGAGGGTCGGCGGGACCCGGGCCACCAGGTCGTCGATGACCACCTCGCTGCGGTACTGCTTGGCCGGATCGGTCTCGGCCACGTAGAACCGGCGCACCCGCACCGGATACTGCACCCCGGCCGGGACGGCGAACTCGACGTAGCGCCAGCCGGTCCAGGTGAGGTACGGGCCGCGGAGCACGAACTGGGTGTCCTGGGCGTCGTGCAGGTGCAGGCTGGGCCACTCCCCCGTGCCGTTGCTCTTGATCCACATGCCGAACGCCTGCGGCTGGCCGGGCACGTCGATCCAGGCGGGCGGGTCGGCGTACGCGGCCCGGGTGCCGGTGGACTGGCTGAAGTCGTACGACATCTTCAGGCCGGTGCCGGTGTGGCCGGCCGCCGGGGCGACCGAGCCGGCGGCCCGGGCCTGGCTGAACGTCCACGAGGCCGCGTCGTCGAAGCCGGCCACCGGCACGTCGGTCAGCCCGACGGTCACCGGCAGCACCGTGGTGGTCCCGCCCACGGTGACCGTGACCAGGGCGGAGCCGCTGTCGACACGGGCCCGCACGTCGAGGTTGCCGTCCGGTCGCGGGGTGATCTCGAGCAGGTCGTGGTCGTACGCCAGGCGCAGGTCGGCCGGCTCGATCGGCGCGGTGTTGCCCTCGGCGTCGTAGCCGACCACGCCGAACAGGCCGCTGTCGCCGGCCTGGTTCAGGCCGAGCCGGTCCACCGTGGCGTCGATCCGCTCCAGCGGGCCGAGCACGGTCAGCTCGATGCTGCCGCGCGCCTTCTCCCGAGAGGCGGTGACGGTGGCGTGGCCGGGCCGGCCGGCCCGGAACACCCCCGCGTCGTCCACCCGGCCCTGGGCGGCCGGGGTGGCCCGCCAGTCCGGCGTGCCGGCGGCCGGCCCGTACGTCTCGTCGTAGCCGGCGGCGGTGAGCCGGCGGGTGAGGCCGGGGAAGACCCGGTCGGGTCGGCCGCCGCGCACCGGCGCGACGCCCGGCGCGGCGGTCGGGTCGCTGGCGGTCTCCAGCCAGAAGCCGGTGAGCCGGCCGCTGCCCTGCGGCGCGTAGATGGCCAGGCCGTTCGGGACCGGGCGTTCGGTGCCGTCGGACGGGCTGTTCTCCACCTGGACCGTGGCCGCGCCGGGCTCCCGGGCCAGCAGGGTCGAGGAGCCGCCGCCGTCGAGGTTCAGCGCGTTCCACGCGCCGAGCTCGCGCATCATCCGGCCCATCTCGGTCTGGGTCACGCCCCGGCTGTCCACCTGCCGGCCGTCCACCGTCAGCATGATCATTTTGCGTCCGTCGGCGGAGAAGCCGACCGAGGTACGCGGCGCCAGGCTGGGGTCGGCGACGTCCTGCACGACCCCGTCGCGGACCAGCACGCTGCCGCCGCCGACCGCGGCGCGCGGGCTGCTGCCGTCGGCGGCCTTCGGCCGCCAGGTCAGGTCCACCGGGTCGCCGGGGCGCAGCGCGGCCAGGGCGTCCGCCCCCGCCTCCCGGCCGAGCAGCACCGTGCTGCCGGCCGGGATCGGCCCCGTTCCGGCCGTGGCGGCCACGGTCGCGACCTGCCCGCCGGTCACCGTCACCTCGACCACCCGGGCCGCGCCCTCCACCGCCCGCCCCCGGGAGTACGTCCCCCAGAGCGGCGTGAAGACGCCCACCCCGTCGCGCTGCACGATGTTGTTGAACTGGGTCAGCGGCACCGGCCCGGCCGGCAGGGCGGCGCTGCCCTCGAAGCCGACCTGGACGATCCGGCCCAGCCCTTCCGCGCTGATCGCGGCGGCGTTGGCATGCCCGGCGACCGGCGACTGGATCAGCTCGCCGGATTGGATACCGATGCCCTGCGCCGCACCGGAGGCGTTGATGTCGAAGAAGTCGCCGTTGACCGCGGCGACCGCCCGGGAGCGGTCCACCGCCGCCCGCAGCGGCTCGTCCCGGGTGACCGCCCCGGAGTTGACGTAGTCGACGGTGACGCCCCCGGAGAGGTCGGCGGTGAGCGCGTCGGCGCGCAGCCAGCCGGCGGCGTCGTACCGGTCGAAGGAGGTCAGTTCGAGCCCGGGGGCGACCGGGCGGGTGGCCTTCGCGGTCTCCAGGCCACCGGCCGGCTCCAGGCCGCCGGCGGTGGCGGTGGCGGCCGGGCTGGCCAGGGTGACCGCGGTGTCGGGTCGGGAGGAGGCGGCCGGTGCGTCCTCGGCCGACGTGGCGGTGCCGACCGGAGGCGCGGCGACGCCGGCCGGTACGGGTCCGGCCAGCGTGAGCACCGGCGTCAGCAGCAGGACGCCGGCGAGACGGGCGGTTCGACTGCGGATACGCATGGACGACAGTCAACCGAGACTGAACAGAAGTTTCAATAGCTCTCGGCTTAACCGAAGAAAAACTTCACCCGTCGGCGGCATCGGGCCGGCGGCCATCCGGCAGCGTGAGGCCGGTACGGCAGCTCGCCCGGCGGCGTCGCGTGCCCGCCGTCGGCGGTCGTCCGGCGGCGATCCCGGGACGCGACGAGGGGCACGGCCCGCAGGCCGTGCCCCTCGCGTCGTTCCGTCAGCTCACTCGCCCGGAGTGGACTTCGCGATCTGCATCAGGAACTCGATGTTCGTCCGGGACTGCTTGAGCCGGTCCAGCAGGAGGTCGAGCGCCGCCTGCGAGTCCAGCGAGTGCAGCACCTTCCGGAGCTTGTGGACGATCGCCAGCTCTTCCGGCGCGAGGAGGACCTCCTCCTTGCGGGTGCCGGACGGGTTGATGTCGATCGCCGGGAAGACCCGCTTGTCGGCGATCTTCCGGTCCAGCTTGAGCTCGGCGTTGCCGGTGCCCTTGAACTCCTCGAAGATGACCGTGTCCGCCATCGAACCGGTCTCCACCAGCGCGGTGGCGAGGATGGTCAGCGAGCCGCCGTTCTCGATGTTCCGCGCCGCGCCCAGGAAGCGCTTCGGCGGGTAGAGCGCGGTGGAGTCGATACCACCCGACATGATCCGGCCGCTGGCCGGCGCCGCCAGGTTGTACGACCGGCCGAGCCGGGTCACCGAGTCCAGCAGCACGACCACGTCGTGGCCCAGCTCGACCAGGCGCTTGGCCCGCTCGATCGCCAGCTCCGCCACCGTGGTGTGGTCCTGCGGCGGACGGTCGAACGTGGCCGCGATGACCTCGCCCTTCACCGACCGCTGCATGTCGGTGACCTCTTCCGGCCGCTCGTCGACCAGCACCACCATCAGGTGGCACTCCGGGTTGTTGCGGGTGATCGCGTTCGCGATCGCCTGCAGCACCATGGTCTTACCGGCCTTCGGCGGCGAGACGATCAGGGCGCGCTGGCCCTTGCCGATCGGCATCACCAGGTCGATGACCCGGGTGGTCAGGATGTGCGGCTCGGTCTCCAGCCGCAGCCGCTCCTGCGGGTACAGCGGGGTGAGCTTGTAGAACTCCGGCCGGCGCCGGGCCTCCTCGGGCTCCATCCCGTTGATGGTGTCCAGCCGGACCAGCGGGTTGTACTTGTCGCGCCGCTGCTCGCCGTCCCGGGCGGCCCGCACGGCGCCGGTGATCGCGTCACCGCGGCGCAGGCCGTACTTCTTGATCTGGGACATCGAGACGTACACGTCGTTCGGGCCGGCCAGGTAGCCGGTGGTCCGCACGAACGCGTAGTTGTCGAGCACGTCGATGATGCCGGCGACCGGGACGAGCACGTCGTCCTCGCCGACCTGCGGCTCACGGCCGCCGGTCTCACCCTCGCCCCGCTCGCCACGGCCGCGCCGACGGTCGCGGAACCGGCTGCGCCGGCCGCGCCGGCCGCCGCCCTCGCCGTCGTCGTCGTCGTGGTCACGCTCGGCCCGCTGGCCACGGTCGTTGCGGTCGCCACGGTCGCCACGGTCGTTGCGGTCGTTGCGGTCGCCACGGTCACCGCGCTCGTTGCGGTCGCCCCGCTCGTTGCGGTCCCCGCGCTCGGCCCGCTCGCCGCGGTCGCCACGCTCGGTCCGCTCGCCACGCTCGGCACGGTCGCCACGCTCGGCACGGTCGCCACGCTCGGCACGGTCGCCACGCTCGGCACGGTCGCCACGGTCACCGGTGCGCTCGGCGCGGTCGCCGCCACGGTCGCCGGTGCGCTCGGCACGCTCGCCGGTGCGCTCGGCACGCTCGCCGGTGCGCTCGGCACGCTCGCCGGTGCGCTCGGCACGCTCGCCGGTGCGCTCGACGCGCTCCCGGCCCCGGCCCTCGCCGCGCTCGGCCCGCTCGCCGGTCTCGGCGGTGGCCTCCTCGGTGCGGGTCTCCGCCGCCCGTGCCTCACCACCGGCGGTCCGACCCCGGCGGCTCCGGGTGCGGCCCTCGGTCGCCTCGGCGGCCGGCGCCGGCTCGGCGGAGCGCCGCTCGGTCTCGGCGCGCTCCTCGCGCACCTCCGCGTGGACCTCCTCCCGGGCGGGAGCGGCCGCGGCCGCGACCTCGGCCCGCGGTCGAGGGGTGCCGGCGGCGGCGCCGCCCTGCCGCTCGGTGATCGCGCTGATCAGCTCGCCTTTACGCATGCGAGCCGTACCGGAGATTCCGAGCGACGCGGCGAGGCTCTGCAGCTCTGGCAGCAGCATCGCCGACAGGCCGGTACCGCTGCGCCGACGGCGCGTGGGGGCGGCGGTGGTGGTGGCATCGCCAGCGACGTTGGAAACATCCGACGTCACGTCGGTGGTGTCGCTCAATGGATTCCTTCCCTCGGTAGGCCGGGACTGCCCGGAGTCGAGAACCAGGTGGCCGGGCGGCCTCGGTGCACCCGCTTCGCACGGACGCGGCGCGGGAGTCTGTGACACAGCAGCCGGTCGGTTTCCCGACTCACCGACGTGGTGAGCAGGTCTCGCCGTCTGCGGCGACCTGCGGAAACTGCGGTGCGGCGTGGGCCTTGGCAGGGGTGACGGGCTGACCGCCGAGAGCTTCGGGGGTGCGCCGACCCGCAGGGAGATCGCGTGCTTCGCGGCTGTGCTGAGTCTAGAGCGTAATCAACTCTTCCGACCTGCGGCAACAGGGTCCCGCTCGGCGTGTCCCAGTCTACCCCGGGTGACCCGGGCACCGCTGACGTCTATCGGCAACTCCCAGCGTTGCCAGTTTGTTCCCCCCGGGAAGGCGGGAGGAACCTCGGTGAACGCCAGAACCGTGGGGCCCGCCCCACTGACCACGGCCGCCACACCCGCCGCACGCAGCGCTCTGACCAGGGCCGCCGTCGCCGGCATGCCGGGAGCCCGGTAGTCCTGGTGCAGCCGGTCGACGGTGGCCGGCAGCAGCAGCGCCGGCTCGGTGGTCAGCGCGTGCACCAGCAGCGCCGCCCGCCCGGCGGTCAGCGCCGCGTCCGGATGCGGCACGGTGGCCGGCAGCGCGGCCCGCGCCTCGGCGGTCAGGCCCCGCTCGGCGGGCACGAAGACGGTCGGGTGGACCGCCTCCGCCACGGGCAGCGAGACCGCCCGGGCGCCGGACGGCTCGGTCCAGGCGATCGTGAAGCCGCCGAGCAGGCAGGGCGCCACATTGTCCGGGTGGCCCTCGAGCTCGGAGGCCAGCCGCAGCGCGGCGGCGTCGTCCAGCCGCTCGGCACCGTCGGCGACCAGCGCGCGGGCCAGCAGCACGCCGGCCACGATGGCCGCCGAGGAGGAACCCAGGCCCCGGGCCTGCGGGATCCGGTTGACGCACTCCAGGGCCAGCCCCGGCGGTTGTCCGCCGAGCACGTCGAAGGCGGCCCGCATGGCGGTGACCACCAGGTGCCGGTCGTCCGCCGGCAGGTCACCGGCCCCCTCCCCGGTCACCGTCACCGTGACGCCGCCCGTGGTCACCTCGGCCGCCACGTCGTCGTGCAGGCCCAGGGCCAGCCCGAGCGCGTCGAAGCCGGGCCCCAGGTTCGCGCTGGTCGCGGGCACTCGGACCCGTACGGAACCGGCGGTGAAAGTCATCGGCACCGGCTCATGCTAGGGCCCCGCACCGACAGCGCGGCGGTTCGCCCGGACCGTGGGAATGGCGCCCGTCCACTAGCCTGACGCCGGTCCGCCTAGATCGGGAGATGACGTGCGCTACCTCGGGAACACCGCTCTGCAGGTGCTCGCGCAGCTGCCGACCCTCCTCGTCCTGGCCGTCGGGCTGGTGCTGGCGCTGGTCAACCGGCGGCTGCCGCGCGGCCCGCGCGGGCTGCTGCTCGGCGGGGTGGCGGTGCTGCTGGTCGGCGCCGCGGTCGGCCTGCTCTGGTCGCTGACCATCAGCCGCTCCCTCGGCGCGGGCTGGAGCAGCACCGAGCTGATCCGGCTCAGCATGCTGATCGGCCTGATCCAGCTCGTGCTGCACCCGCTCGGACTGGCCCTGGTGATCGCCGCGGCGCTGGCCGGCCGGCGCGCGAGCGGCCCGGACGCCCCGCCCCCGGGGTGGGCCGGCTGGCCGTACCCGCCGGCCACCCCGCCCGCCGCCGCGGCCCCGTACCCGCCGTCGCCGCCGCACGAACCGGCCTGACCCGGTCAGGAAGCCGGGCTCGCCTCCGGCTGCTCCGCCGGGTCGGTCAGCGAGAGCCGGCGGGTGGCCAGTCGCCAGCCCACCGCGTAGACCACGGTCACCAGGCCGCAGCCGGCCAGCACGGTCCGCTCGTCCACCCGGTCCACGACCAGGGCCACCACCAGCTGGCTGATCGAGATGGCCAGCGTCGCGAGCATCATGTCGGTGGCGAACACCCGGCCCCGCAGCCGGTCCGGCACCTCGCCCTGCAGGGCGTAGTTGGACATCACCCAGTTGCTGCCGCCGCCCAGGTGGGCCAGGAAGACCAGCACCAGCACCAGCGGGAACCAGCTGACCACCGAGGCGCCGAGATAGGCCAGGCCGTAGAGGGACATGGAGAGCGCCAGCCCGGTGAGCAGCCAGGCCCGGTTGCTGAGCACCCGGCGCATCAGGATCGGGCCGACCAGGGCGCCGGCGCCGCGGCTGGCGAAGAGCAGGCCGGTGCCCACCGACCCGACGCCGTACACCCCGGCGAGCAGCGGGAAGACGGTCAGCACGCCGTTGCCCAGGCCGACCGCCGACTTCACGGTGACCAGGGCGAGCACCCGCGGCCGGTGCGCGATGTAGCGCAGCGCCTCGCGGATCGCCGGCCAGGTGCGCGGAGTGGCGACCGCCGGGTCCCGGGGGGCCTGCAACGGCCGGCGGATCAGCGCGGCCAGGCCCGCGGCCCCCGCCAGGGCGCCCGCCGCCACCCAGAAGCTGACGTACGGGCCGGCGGCGGCGCTGAGCATGCCGCCGAGCGAGGCGCCGACCACCGTCATGGTGCCCCAGGCGGAACCGGCGATCGCGTTGCCCGCGGCCAGGTCCGCCGGGTCGAGCACGTTGGGCAGGGCGGCCTGGGCGGCCGGCGAGTAGAACGCCTTGGCCACCGCCACCGCCGCGATCGACACCAGGGCCAGCCAGGCGGTGCCGGCGCCGCGGACCCCGAGCAGCAGCAGGATGCCGGCGAGCGCGGCGAGGTTCGCCGCCATCATGATCTTCCGCCGGTCGAACCGGTCGGCGATGGTCCCGCTGTACGGCAGCAGCAGCGCCGTCGTGCCGGTGTCCACGGCGAGCACCAGCGCCCCCCACACCCCGCTGCCGGTCAGCTCCGGCAGGAGCACCAGCAGCGGGACCATGACGAACCAGTCGGCGCCGAACACCACCAGCTCGGCGAGGAACAGGTTGCGGAAGTCGCGGTTGCGGACCAGGACCGAGAGGGTGGGTGACACGCCGGGAACCCTATCCCCCGCTCAGCCGGCGGGCGCGCGCCGGAGCAGCTGGGAGACGGTGACGAACGAGTACCCCCGGTCGCGCAGTCCGGTGATGATGTCGGGCAGGCCGCGGAGCGCCACCAGGCGCTTGTCGGTGCCGACGTCGTGTCCGAGCAGGATCGTGCCGGGCTGGACGTCGGCGACGATGCGCCGGGCGTGGCCCGCCGGGTCGTTCGGGAACTCGCCCTCGACCATCTGCAGGGTCCAGAGCACCAGCCGGTAGTTCAGCCGGGCGGCCGCGTGCAGCACCGCCCCGCCCAGGTGTCCCCACGGCGGGCGGAGCAGCCGGGGGGCCTGGCCGGTGGCCGTGGCGATCGCGTCGTGGCTGCGCCGTAGGTCGTCGTACGCGGTGGGCGCGTCCATCCGGGCCAGGTCGTGGTGGCCCCAGCTGTGGTTGCCGACCTCGTGCCGGCCCAGCCGGTCGCGCACCAGCGCGGCGTGCTGCCGGGCCCGCGCGCCGACCAGGAAGAAGGTGGCCGGCACCCGGTGCTGCTCCAGGGTGTCCAGCACCATCGGCGTCCACCGGGGCTGCGGGCCGTCGTCGAAGGTGAGCGCGACCAGCCGTTCGGCGGTGGGCACCCCCCAGGCGACCTCGACCACGCCGGCGCCGACCTGCTGGTGGCGGCTGCCCAGGGTGGCGCTGGCCGGGCCGCCGGCCAGCGGCAGCCGGCGGTCGGCGATCCAGGTGGTCTGCGAGGTGACGGCGGCGCCCAGGGCGGCGCCGCCGGCCAGCAGGGCGCTGCGGCGCAGCACGGTGCGCCGGCCCCACACCGCGCCCGTGCCGTCCGCCATGACCCCGCTCCCGGTCCGGTCCGCGACCCCGGCAACCGGGACGTCGCGGCACAGACAGTAGGTGGCAACTCACTCACGGTACAACCAGCGCGTTCCGCGCACCGCCCCCTTTCCGGGCCTACACGGCACGATGGCCGCCCCGAGCGGGACGGCCATCGTGGCGGTGCGGTGCGCCCGGCACGGGCGCGGTGGGTCACTCCGTGGGCGGCAGCGGGGAACGGCGGCTCTTCGGCAGCCGGAGCACCTCGAACTGGTCGGTGCCGTCGAGCAGCGCGGCCGACGGGGCCCGCCGCGCGGGCGGATCGGCGGTCGCCGCCGCCGGCGAAGCGTCCGCCCCGACCATGGCCGGGACCGGCTCGGGCGCCGGCTCCTGCTCCGGCGCCGGCGACACCGGCTCCGGCACGCCCCGGCGGCGGGCCCGCCGCTCGCGCAGCGCCTCCTTGGTGCGCTCCACCATGGTGTAGAGGGTCGGCACCAGGATCAGGGTCAGCAGCGTCGAGCTGAGCAGGCCGCCGATCACCACGACCGCCAGCGGGCGGGAGATGAAACCGCCCTCGCCGGTCAGGCCGAACGCCATCGGCAGCAGCGCGAAGATCGTGGCCACGGCGGTCATCAGGATCGGCCGCAGCCGGCGCCGGCCACCCTCGACCACCGCCTCGGCGACGCCCATGCCCTGCCCCCGGTACTGGTTGATCAGGTCGAGCAGCACGATCGCGTTGGTCACCACGATGCCGACCAGCATGAGCACGCCGATCAGCGCCGGTACGCCCAGCGGCGTGCCGGTGACCAGCAGCAGCGCGATCGCGCCGGTGGCCGCGAACGGGACCGAGATGAGCAGGATCAGCGCCTGGGTCAGGCTGCGGAACGTACCCACCATGATCAGGAAGACGATCGCGATCGCGGCCAGCACGGCCAGCCCCAGGTCGGCGAAGGCGTCCTTCTGCTGGGCGCTGACCCCACCGACGGCGAACGTCGCCCCCGGCACGTCCAGCGCGTCCAGCCGCCGCTGCAACTCCTGCGTGGTGGCGCCCAGGTTCGAGCCGGTGGCCGTACCGGTGATCGAGACGCTGCGCTCGCCGTCGATCCGGGTCACCTGCTGCGGGCCGTCGACCTGGTTGACGTCGGCGATGTCGTCCAGCTTGACCCGGCCCAGCGGCAGGGCGCGCAGCTCGTCCACGGTCAGCGGCGGCCGGACGCCGGTGCTGAGCAGCACGTCCTGCTGCCCGCCGTCGAGGGTGACCCGGCCCAGCGGGGAGCCCCGGTACGCCTGCGCGACGAACTGCCCGACGGCCGCCTCGGTGAAGCCGGCCCGGGCCGCGGCGACCCGGTCGACGGTCACCTCGACCCGGGGCACCTGGGTGGCCAGGCTCGTGGTGACGTCCTCGACGCCCGGCGTGTCGGCCAGCGCGCCCCGGGCGGCCTCGGCGGCCCGGGCCAGCGTGTCCTGGTCGGCGGCCTGGACGACCACCGCGAGCTGGCTGGCCGAGGCGGCGTTCTGCCCCGCGCCGAAGCTCAGCTCGCCGGCCTCGGCGCCGAGCGCGTCGAAGTCCTTGCGCAGGGTCTCGCGGACCGCCGCGGCGTCGGTGTCGTCGTCGAGCGCCACCGCGAAGGAGGCGGTGTTGTTGCCGCCGCCCGCCCATGGGTTGTCGTTGCCGCCGGCCGTGACCTGGTACGTCTTCACCCCCGGCGTACGCCGGAGGATCTCCTCGACCCGGGCGGCGGCCTGGTCGGTGCCGGCCAGACCGGTGCCCGCCGGCAGCTTCTGGGTGATGGAGAGGGTGTCCTGGCCGGAGTCGTCGAGGAAGTTGGTCTCCAGCTTCTGCGCCAGGCCGAAGGTGCCGAACAGCAGCAGCAGGCCCAGCCCCACGGTGGCCCAGCGGGTGCCCCGGGACCGGGTGGCGAAGCCGATCACCGGCAGGTACGCCCGCTGCAACGGGCTGCGCAGCTCCTTCTCCTCGGCGCTGCGCCGGACCGCGCCGTCGGCGGCCGGCCGTGGCTTCAGGAACCAGTACGCCAGCACCGGGATCACCGTCAGCGACACCAGCAGCGAGGCGAGCAGGGCCACCGTCACGGTGATCGCGAAGGGCGCGAAGAGCTGGCCGACGAAGCCGCCGACCAGCGCGATCGGCGCGAAGACGGCGACCGTGGTGAGGGTGGAGGCGGTCACCGCGCCGGCCACCTCGCGGACCGCGCCGAGGATGGCGTCCCGCTTCGGTTCGCCGTATTCCAGGTGCCGCTTGATGTTCTCCAGCACCACGATGGAGTCGTCCACCACCCGGCCGACGGCGATGGTCAGCGCGCCCAGGGTGAGCAGGTTGAGCGAGTAGTCACCGGCCCAGAGCACGATCAGCGCGACCAGCACCGACAGCGGGATGGAGACCGCGGTGACCACGGTGGAGCGGACCGAGAGCAGGAAGACCAGGATCACCACGACCGCCATCAGCAGGCCGAGCAGGCCCTCGGTGGTGAGGCTCTCGATGGACCGCTCGACGAAGGGCGCCTGGTCGAAGACCACGGTCAGCTCGGCGCCGGAGGCGGCCGCGAGCTCGTCGAGCCGGTCCCGGATGTCGTGCGAGATGCCCACCGCGTTGCCGTCCGGGCTGGCGGTGACCGCGATACCCAGGCTGGGCTTGCCGTTGGTGCGGGTGATCGCGGTGGCCGGGGCGAGCTGCTGCTCCACCCGGGCCACGTCGCCGAGGCGTACCGGGGTGGCGGGGGCGGTGGCGAGCACGATGCCGCGCAGGTCCTCCAGGGTGCGGATCGGGGTGCCCACCTGCACCGGGAGCGACCGGCTGCCGTCGGCCACCGCGCCGGCCGGCAGCGCCACGCCGTTGTTCCGCAGCGCCGTGGCGACGGCGGTGGGGGCCAGCCGGGCCGCGGCCAGCTTGGCCGGGTCGGGGGTGACCACCACGACCTGGTCGCGGGTGCCGGTCACGTCGACCGTGCGGACCCCGTCCAGGCTCTCCAGCTCGGGTACGACGGTGCTGCGCAGCTTCTCGGCCAGGGCCTGCTCGTCGCCGCCGCCGCTGGCGGCGACCACCACGGCCGGCAGGTCGTCGGTGCTGCCGGCGATGACCTGCGGGTCCACGCCCTCGGGCAGCTGCGCGTCGATCCGGCTCAGCGCGGTCTGCATCTTGTTGACCACGTCGTCCAGGTCGGTGCCGAACGCGTACTGCACCTGGACGGTGGCGGCGCCCTCGCGGGAGGTGGAGGTCACCTTCTCCAGCCCGGGGATGCCCTGGAGGCTGTTCTCGATCGGCTCGGCGACCTGCGCCTCGACGATCTCCGGCGCGGCGCCCGGGTACGGCGCCACGATGAAGGCGGCGGGGAACTCCAGCGACGGCAGCAGCTGCTGCTTGAGCGACGGTACGGCGAACGCCCCGAACGCCGTGGTCACCAGGGCGATGAGGGCGATCAGTCCGCGGTTGGCGAGGCTGAATCTGGCGAGCAGCGACATCTGCGTTACTCACTCCTGAAGGGGTCGGCGGGTGCCCAGAGTCTCCCCCATCCGATCACGCCCTCCCGCACCACCCCACCCCCACCCGACAACCTTGTTGATCAAGGAGTTTGCGCCGGGCTTCACACCCGTCCCGACGTGAAACCCTTGATCAACCGCGCTCGGCTGGGGCCGGGGGTGGGGTGCGGGCTCAGGCGAGGTCCAGGGAGCGGGCGGCAGCCAGGGGGTCGTTGGCGATGGTGATCGGGGCGGGGGCGGTGGAGATGGCCCACTCCGGGTCCTTGAGGCCGTGACCGGTGACCGTGCAGACCACTGTGGCGCCGGCCGGTACGCCGCCCGCGGCGGCCTGCTGGAGCAGACCGGCCACGCTCGCCGCGCTGCCCAGCTCGACGAAGACGCCCACCTCGCGGGCCAGCAGCCGGTACGCCGCCAGGATCTCCCGGTCGGTGACCGCGGCGATCAGGCCCGCCGAGGCGTCCCGGGCGTCGACCGCCTTCGTCCAGCTCGCCGGGTTGCCGATCCGGATCGCGGTGGCGATGGTGGACGGCTCCGGCACCACCCGGCCGGTGACGATGGGCGCCGCGCCGGCCGCCTGGAAGCCGTACATCCGGGGGGTCCTGGTGGCGTTGCCGTCCCGCAGGTCTTCGGAGTAGCCCATCCAGTACGCGGAGATGTTGCCGGCGTTGCCGACCGGCAGGCAGTGGATGTCCGGCGCGTCGCCGAGCGCCTCGACGATCTCGAACGCCGCGGTCTTCTGGCCGTGCAGCCGGTCGATGTTGACCGAGTTGACCAGGGCGACCGGGTAGTCCTGGGCGAGCTTGCCGGCCAGCGCCAGGCAGTCGTCGAAGTTGCCCTGCACCTGGAGCAGCTTGGCGCCGTGCACGAGCGCCTGGGCCAGCTTGCCCAGCGCGATCTTGCCCTGCGGCACCAGCACCGCGCAGGTGATCCCGGCGCGCGCCGCGTACGCCGCGGCGGAGGCGCTGGTGTTGCCGGTGGAGGCGCAGATGATCGCCTTGTCGCCGGCCCCGACCGCCTTGGAGACGGCGACCGTCATGCCCCGGTCCTTGAACGAGCCGGTCGGGTTGGCCCCCTCGACCTTGAGCCAGACGTCGGCCCCGGTGCGGGCGGAGAGCACCGGCGCCGGCAGCAGCGGCGTGTTCCCCTCGTGCAGGGTGACGACGGGAGTGGCGTCGGTGACCGGCAGCCGGTCCCGGTACGTCTCGATCAGACCCCGCCACATGTCGCTCTCCTCGTCTCCCGCCCCGGCCGTGTCGGGGCCCTCACCAGCGTGGCCCAGCCTCCCGAACGGGCCGCCGGCACACCTCCCCTTAACCATCAGGCGGGACGGTGGAGTTACGCGCCACCCTCCACCCGGAGGACGCTGGTGACCGAGCGGACGATGGCCAACCCGCGCAGCTCCCGCACGGTGGCGGCGAGCGCGGCGTCCGGCGCCACGTGGGTCACGATGACCAGTTCCGCGCCCGGGCCCGCGCCGGCCGGGGCCTGCCGCACGGTGGCGATGGAGACCTCGTGCCGGGCGAAGACCCCGGCCACCGCCTCCAGCACACCCGGCCGGTCCGCCACGTCGAGGCTGATGTGGTAGCGGGTGAGCGCCTCCCCCATCGGCCGGACCGGCAGGTCGGCGTAGGCGGACTCGCTGGCCGCGTGCACCCCGGCGAGCCGGTTGCGGGCCACCGCCACCACGTCGCCGAGGACCGCGCTGGCGGTCGGCGCGCCGCCGGCGCCACGGCCGTAGAACATCAGCTGCCCGGCCGCCTCGGCCTCGACGAAGACCGCGTTGAACGCGTCGCCGACGCTGGCCAGCGGGTGGGTCAGCGGGATCATCGCCGGGTGCACCCGGACGCTGACCGTCTCCCGGCCGGCCGCGTCGGCGCCCCGGGCGGCGATGCAGAGCAGCTTGATGGTGCAGCCCATCGCCTTGGCGCTGGCCACGTCGGCGGCGCTCACCTCGGTGATGCCCTCCCGGTGCACGTCGGCGGCGGTGACCCGGGTGTGGAACGCCAGCGAGGCCAGGATGGCGGCCTTCGCGGCGGCGTCGAAGCCCTCCACGTCGGCGGTCGGGTCGGCCTCGGCGTAGCCCAGCTCGGTCGCCTCCTCCAGGGCCTCGGCGAAGCCGGCGCCGGTGGCGTCCATGGCGGAGAGGATGAAGTTGGTGGTGCCGTTGACGATGCCGGTGACCCGGTTGATCCGGTCGCCGTGCAGCGACTCCCGCAGCGGGCGCAGCAGCGGGATGGCCCCGGCGACGCTGGCCTCGTAGTAGAGGTCGGCGCCGCCCTCGGCGGCGGCGTCGTGCAGCGTGGCGCCGTCCTCGGCGAGCAGCGCCTTGTTGGCGGTGACCACGCTCCTGCCGGCGCGCAGCGCCTCGACCAGCCAGCTCCGGGCCGGCTCGATGCCGCCGACCACCTCGACCACCACGTCCACGTCGTCGCGTTTGATCAGCCCGAGCGCGTCGGTGGTGAACAGCGCCGGGTCGACCGGCAGGTCGCCGCGGTCCCGGCCGAGCCGGCGTACCGCGATGCCGGCGATCTCCAGCGGGGCGCCGATCCGGGCGGCGAGGTCGGCCGACTGCTCGTGCAGCAGCCGCACCACGTCGCTGCCGACCGTGCCACAGCCGAGCAGCGCCAAACGAACCGGTGAGGTCATCCCACATCCAATGCGAGCAGGTCGTCTTCGGTCTCCCGGCGGACGATCAGCCGCGCCCGACCGTCGCGGACGGCGACCACCGGGGGCCGCGGGACATGGTTGTAGTTGCTGGCCATGCTCCGGCAGTAGGCCCCGGTGCCGGGCACCGCGACAAGATCTCCGGGCTGCACGTCGGCGGGCAGAAATTCATCCTTCACCACGATGTCCCCGGACTCACAATGCTTTCCCACCACGCGGGCGAGCATCGGCTCCGCCGAGGAGGCGCGGTTGGCCACCGTCGCCGAGTACGACGCGTCGTAGAGCGCGGTGCGGATGTTGTCGCTCATCCCGCCGTCGACGCTCACGTACGTCCGGATCCCATCCACGTCCTTGACCGTGCCCACCTCGTAGAGGGTGAGCACGGCCGGCCCGACGATGGCCCGGCCGGGCTCGATGGACAGGTGCGGCACCCGCAGCTGCTCCGCCGCGCACTCCCCGTCGACGATCTTGACCAGCCGCTTGGCCAGCTCCTGCGGCGCGGCCGGGTCGTCCTGGGTGGTGTACGCGATGCCGAAGCCGCCGCCCAGGTCCAGCTCGGGCAGCTCCACGCCGCGGGCGTCGCGGATCTGCGCCTGCAGGGCGAGCACCCGGCGGGCGGAGACCTCGAAGCCGCTGGCGTCGAAGATCTGCGAACCGATGTGCGAATGCAGGCCGCGCAGCTCCAGCACGCCCTCGTCGAGAATCTTGAAGGCGGCCGCGGCGGCCGCGCCGCCCGCCAGCGAGAAGCCGAACTTCTGGTCCTCGTGCGCGGTGGCGATGAACTCGTGGGTGTGCGCCTCCACGCCGACGGTGACCCGGACCAGCACCCGGGGGCGTACCCCCCGCTCGCGGGCCAGCGCGGTGAGCCGGTCGATCTCGGCGAAAGAGTCCACGATGATCCGGCCCACCCCGGCGTCCACCGCCCGGGTCAGCTCGGCCACCGACTTGTTGTTGCCGTGGAAGCCGATCCGCTCGGCCGGCATCCCGGCCGAGAGCGCGGTGGCCAGCTCGCCGCCGGTGCAGACGTCGAGGAACAGGCCCTCCTCGGCGATCATGCGGACCACCGCGCGGCAGAGGAACGCCTTGCCGGCGTAGTACACGTCGGCGTCGGGGAAGGCCGCCCGGAACCCGCGGCAGCGCTCGCGCAGGTCGTCCTCGTCCAGCACGTACGCCGGGGTGCCGTACTCGGCGGCCAGGTCGCGGATGTCCAGGCCCGCGACGGTCAGCGCGCCACCGTCGGCGCGCGCCACGTTGCGCGGCCACAGCTGCGGCACCAGGGCGTTGACGTCGACCGGGGGACGCAGCCACGCCGGCCCGCGGTTGCCGAGGTCACCGTGCAGGGCCCCGGCCTCGTGGGCGCGCATCAGTTGTCTCCGCTTCGCGACTGCGGGGCTCGCATGCTCACTCCTCGCGCTTGCATCTACATCCGCTCCGGGGCCGAGACGCCGAGCAGGCGCAGGCCGTTGGCGATGACCACCCGGGTGGCGTCGTTGAGCCACAGCCGGGCCCGGTGCAGGTCGGTGACCTCCTCGTCGCCGCGCGGCAGGATCCGGCAGTTGTCGTAGAACCGGTGGTAGGCCTGCGCCAGGTCCTCCAGGTAGTGCGCGAGCCGGTGCGGGGCGCGCAGCTCGGCCGCGGCGGCGACCACCGAGGGAAACGCGGCCAGCTCCTTGAGCAGCTCGTTCTCCTTCTCGTGGGAGAGCAGCTCGGCATGGAAACCGGCGGCGTCGCCCCGGGTCAGCCCGACCTCGGCGGCGTTGCGCCCGACGCTGGCGGTCCGGGCCGCGACGTACTGCACGTAGTAGACCGGGTTGTCGCGGGTGGCCCGGGTCCACAGCTCCACGTCGATGTCGATCGGGGAGTCGCTGGAGTAGCGGGCCAGCGCGTACCGGGCGGCGTCCACGCCGATCGCGTCGACCAGGTCCTCCAGCGTGACCACGGTGCCGGCCCGCTTGCTCATCCGCACCGGGGCGCCGTCGCGCAGCAGGTTGACCAGCTGGCCGATGAGGATCTCCAGGTTGCGGTCGGGATCGTCACCGAAGCAGGCCGCCATCGCCTTCATCCGGCCGACGTAGCCGTGGTGGTCGGCGCCCAGCATGATCACCACGCGCTCGAAGCCGCGCTCCCGCTTGTCCAGGTAGTAGGCGCAGTCGGCGGCGAAGTAGGTCCACTCCCCGTTGGACTTGCGCAGCACCCGGTCCTTGTCGTCGCCGAAGTCGGTGGTGCGCAGCCAGGTGGCGCCCTCGGACTCGTAGAGGTGGCCCTGCCCGCGCAGCCGCTCCAGCGCCTGGTCCAGCTCGCCCCGCTCGTGCAGGTCCTTCTCGTTGAAGTAGGTGTCGAACTCGACGCCGAAGTCGCGCAGCGACGACTTGATCTCGGCGAACATCAGCTGGACGCCCTCGACCCGGAACACCTCCTGGGCCTCGGCGTCGGCGAGGTCCCGCACCTCGGGCCGGCGCTTCACCACCTCGGTGGCGATCTCGGCGATGTACGCGCCGCCGTAGCCGTCCTCCGGCGCGGGCTCGCCCTTGGCCGCGGCGAGCAGGGAGCGGGCGAACCGGTCGATCTGGGAGCCCGCGTCGTTGAAGTAGTACTCGGTGCCGACGTCCGCGCCGGTGGCGCGGAGCAGCCGGCTGAGCGCGTCACCGACGGCGGCCCAGCGAACCCCGCCGATGTGCACCGGCCCGGTCGGGTTCGCCGAGACGAACTCCAGGTTGATCTTCTGGCCGGCGAGGGCGTCACCGCGGCCGTACTCCGGGCCGGCCTCGACGATGACCTTGGCGAGCTGCCCGGCGGCGGCGGCGTCGAGCCGGATGTTCAGGAAGCCCGGGCCGGCGATCTCCACCGACTTGACCCCCGCCGCCCGGCCGAGCTGCTCGGCCAGGGCGGTGGCCAGCTCGCGCGGGGGCACCCCCACCTTCTTGCTGAGCTGCAGCGCCAGCGTCGAGGCGTAGTCGCCGTGATCGGGGTTACGGGGCCGCTCGACGGCGGTCTGCGCGGGCAGCGCGGAGCGGTCCAGCCCTCGGTCTTCGAAGACGGCATGGGCTGCGGCGAGGACGACCTCGGCGAGTTCTGCGGGAGTCACCGAACCATGTTATCGGGGGTAGACTCGGTCCCCGCGGCGGCGACCAGCATCTGAACAGGCTCCGCGGCTCCCCCTGACCGACCGACCTGACGAGGCACGATGAGCATCAGCACCCCGGGCGGCCCGGAACGCCGCCCGACCGTGGTCAGCACCGGCAAGAAGCCGGCCGCCGGCCGACCGGCCGCTGGCGACAAGCCCGCCGGCGGCAAGTCCGGCGCCGGCAAGGGCACGCCGCGGCCGACCACCGGTGGCAAGGGCCGCAAGCCGGTCGCCCCGGTGAAGGTCAGCCAGGGCCGGGCCTGGGGTCCGATCGCGCTCTTCGTCGCCGTCGGCGTGCTGGCCGTCGGCATCATGGGGTGGGGCGCCTGGGCGGTTTACAAGGGCTCCCAGCCGTGGCAGGACCGGGCCGACGCGATCTCCGGCGTGGTCGACTTCCGCAAGAAGGACAAGAACCTGGTCCAGGGCGGTCAGCACCAGCAGGGCTCGGTCAAGTACGACGTCCTCCCGCCGGTCGCCGGCCCGCACAACCCGGCCTGGCAGAACTGCATGGGCGACGTGTACGACGCACCGATCGCCAACGAGCACGCGGTGCACAGCCTGGAGCACGGCACCGTCTGGATCACCTACCGCCCGGACCTGCCGGCCGACCAGGTCGCCAAGCTCAAGGAGAAGGTGCAGGGCAAGGAGAAGCTGATGCTCAGCCCGTTCGAGGGGCTGGACAAGCCGATCTCCCTGCAGGCCTGGGGCTTCCAGCTCAAGGTCGACAACGCCGACGACGGCCGGATCGACGAGTTCATCAAGACGCTGCGGGTGAACGCCTCCGTCGAGGGCCCGAACGCCAACTGCGCGCAGGGCGTCACCGCCACCGGCACCACCCCGCGTGACCTGGGCAACCAGATGGAACAGCCGACGCAGTGAGGACGCCGCGATGACCGTTCCCGTGACCACGGACACCGACCTGGACGAGACGCCCGTCGACGACGGTCGTCCGGCCGCGCGCCGCTTCGGCCTGCTGGCCGTGGCGCTCGCCGTCCTGGTCGGCCTGCTCCTCGGGTACGCGGGCGGCCTGCTCACCCCGACCATCACCCGGCCGGGCGAGAGCTCGCCGGAGGCGGGTTTCGCCCGGGACATGAGCACCCACCACGCCCAGGCGGTGGAGATGGGGTTGATGGCCTTCCAGCAGGGTCAGGACCCGGAGGTACGGCAGATCGGCGGCGACATCGCCACCGGTCAGCAGGGTGAGATCGGGACGATGCAGACCTGGCTGCGGTCGTGGAAGCTCGACCCGACCGGCGACCAGGCGCCGATGGCCTGGATGCCGGACGGCGCGCAGTCGGTGAAGAACGGCCTGATGCCGGGGATGGCGACGCCCGAGGAGATGGCGAAGCTGCGGTCCGCCAAGGGGCGCGAGTTCGACCTGCTGTTCCTGCAGATGATGATCAAGCACCACATCGGCGGGGTGCACATGCTCGACGCCGTGCTGGAGCAGGGGCACGACGACGACGTGCTCGCGGTCGCCCAGGTCATGAAGAACACCCAGCAGACCGACCTGACCAACCTGGTGGCGGCGCAGAAGCGGCTGGGCGGCCAGTCCTAGGCACACCACGTCCCGAACGGGCCCGCGCCGGTGTCGGCGCGGGCCCGTTCCGTGTCCCCGGGCACACCTTGTCCGTTATGCCGCTTTATAACGATTTGAGCAGTCCGACCCATTGGATGTCTTGGAGACTTTTCTCCACACATATCGTGACCGGTTGCGATTCGGGCTCGTTGCGTAGGACGTGGGGGTTGCACTCAGAGACGCAGGGCGGTCGGTGACCAGCTGGTGCCGACGCCACACCATCGGCGGTGACGGGGCGGTGGCAGCCGTCCGTCGCGGACTGCGGCAGGGCGAGTCGGGCACGCTCAGCCGCGAACAGGAACTCGAACTGATCGACGTGCTACGGGGCGTGCACCCCGACGAGTTCGGCCTGGACGAGGAGCTCTGGACGCGCCAGAGCCTGACCACCCTCATCGAGCGCCGGTTCGACCTGGCGATGGACGCCGGCACGGTCGGGGCGTACCTGCGGGCCTGGGGGTTGGGTCCGCGCGAGCCCCGCGAGCGCGCCTGCGGGCTCTGCGTCGGCGCGGTGGAGCGGTGGGTACGCAGCGAGTACCCGGCGATCACCCGGGCGGCCCAGGAGCACGCCGCGGAGGTCTACTGGATCGGGCGGGTCCGGCTGCGCGGCACCATGCCGGCCGCCGACGTGATCTCCGCGGTCTCGTCCCGGGGGCGGGTGCGCTTCATGATCACCACGCCGACCGTGGACCCGCCGCTCCCCCGCGACTTCGTGCTGCGGCTCAGCGGCGCCGAGGAACGCACCGTGCACCTCATCGTGGACGGCTCGTGGCCCCGCAACGAGTGGCCCCGCCGCCTTCCCCGCCGCATCGTCCTGCACCCGCTGCCCAGCTGCGGCCGCCCGGTCGCCGCCGCCTGACGGGCGACGATCGGCACGCCGGGCACCGATTCGGCGATCCGGGAGGGCGTTTGCTACTCTTCTCGGGTCGCTGAGCCCCCGTAGCTCAGGGGATAGAGCACCGCCCTCCGGAGGCGGGGGCGCAGGTTCGAATCCTGCCGGGGGCACCAGACACGAGCCACACGAAAAGGCCGCTGACCAGGCAGAACCAGGTCGGCGGCCTTCATCGCGTGTGCAGCCGTCACGGGCCGTTCGCGGGTGCCGGTGCCGCAGTGGTGCGACGGGGTGCCCGGGCGGCGGGGGTCAGAAGTCGATGAAGCCGTACAGCGCCAGGTGGTTGGACTTGGTGCTGCTCACCGTGTGGCCGATCGTGGAGGGCTGCACGGTACCGCGGACGAACAGGTAGTCGATCTTGCTGGATCCGGAGGTGGCCTTCGTGCCGTAGCCGGTCATGCCGTACCCGCTCAGCGTGCTCGCCGGGATGCCCGTGCGGTTGGCGTCGATGCCGACGATGCGGATCGTCGAGGCGTTGAGCAGGCTGGTCGCGTCGGCACCGAGGTGGATGCCGGTGCCGCCGATGCCCGTGTCGCCGGCACCGGCGCAGGCGTTCTGGCGGTTCTCCTGCGGCAGGTGCATGGTCGCGGCGAACACCGTCACGCCGGTGTCCTTGATGGTGAAACGCGCCGCGATGGCGCTGGTGCGCTTCCACTTGTACGCGTTGACCGTGCCGCTGTCGCTGTTCGGGGGCTTGTACAGCGTGCAGCCGGCCCCGCCGTTGTACGCCGTGCCCGGCTTGAGCCAGCCGGCGCTCCAGTACTTCGACACGTCGCCGCTGGCCAGGCTGAGTCGGCGGGTGTTGTAGATGATGGCGTTGGTCTGCCGCTTCTTCAGGTCACCGAGCGACTGCTGGCTGCAGTGGTGGGTGCTGCCCCACTCCTCGGGGTTGTCCCAGGCGACGATCGCCCGGTAGGCGCCGGCCGCGTAGCCGAACTTCGCCGACAGCTGGTCGGCGTACGCCTGCGCCTGCCCGGTGCCGCGGACCTGCTGCACGATCAGCAGGTCCGGCGCCTGTACCCCGGACGTGCCGGTCCTGCCGTCGCTGTCGACCAGCATCGAGGTCAGGTGGTCGGGGCCGGAGACGCGGGTGCAGGTGCCGTCCGCGTTGTTCCGCACCAGGTTCTCGATGTTGTTGTTGTAGACCCGCAGCGTGCGGTCCCCGACCAGGGTGGTCGGGGAGCCGAGCGCCGGGGCCGGTACGAACGCGAAACCCGCCAACAGCGCCGACGTCGCCGCCACGCGTTTCCACAGCAATCCCTGCGTCATCGCCACCCGTCCGATCTCCGCGGTTTCATGATCCGGCGCGAGTATAGGTCGACATCGTTGCGGCCGAAGGCCCGTGAGCAGGCCGCTGTCGCACCGCCCGGATGCGCCGATCCAGAACTCCTCCCGGTCAGTCGTCGGGCCGCATCGGCATCCGCGAATTTGGCGGGCAGGGTCGGGTCGGGGGCCGGCCACCCGGCCCGCCGATCCGGTCAGCCGGCCTCGCGGCGGGCCTTCGCCCGGCGCTTGCCCTCGTGCATGGCCTGCACCCGGGCCACCGGGATGGTCCGCCCCTCGGCCACCAGGTCCGCGGGCAGCCGTTGCGGGGCCGGCAGCGCCTCGGCCCACGGGTCCCGGTCGGCGACCAGCGCCGGCACCGTCCGGACGGTGAAGTCGGCGGGCGCCGCCGAGGCCAGGTCGGCCCAGCCCACCGGGTACGACACCGGCGTCCCGGGCCGGATGCGCGGGCTGTACGCGGCCACCACGGTCGCCCCGTACGCCCGGGTGGAGTCGACGAAGACCCGGCCGCCCCGGTCCTCCACGATGAACGCGGTGGTGGCCAGCGCCGGGTCCAGCCGCTCGGCGCGGGCCGCGACGGCCCGGGTCGCGGCGGCCGCCTCCTCGGCGGTGGTGACCGGGTCCACCGGCACGATCACGTGCAGCCCCTTCGCGCCACTGGTCTTGACCGCCCCGGCCAGCCCGACGTCGGCGAGCGCCTGGCGGACCAGCAGCGCTGCGCCGACCGCCATGCCGAACGAGTCCCCGGCCGGCGGGTCCAGGTCCAGCACCAGGTGGCTGGGGTGCTCCGGCTGGCCCGCCCGGCTCAACGTCGGGTGATACTCGACGGCCCGCTGGTTGGCGAACCAGAGCAGGGTGCGCCGGTCGTCGCAGAGGGCGTACGAGATGCTCCGGCGGGACGCCTCGGCCCAGACCGAGGTGCGGCGCACCCAGTCCGGGGTGTACTTCGGCAGGTTCTTCTGCATGAACGGCTCCTGGCCGGGCCGCACCCGGACCACCGACAGCGGCCGGTCGCGCAGCCCCGGCAGCATCCACTCGTGCACGGCGTCGAGGTAGTCGACCAGGTCGCGCTTGGTCGCCCCGGCCCCGTCGAAGAGCGGCTGGTCCAGGTTGGTCAGCGACACGCCGTCCCGGGTCTCGTCAGCGGCAGCCATCCGCTCACCCTGCCGCCCGCGCGGCCACCAGGCAACCCGACGCGGCGGGCGGTGGGTAGGTCAGGGGCCGAACGGGTCGCCGCCGGCGCGGATGGCCGCGAGCAGGTCGGCGACCCGGGCGCGGGCCGCCGCGTACACCCCGGAGCCGTAGCTGATCCGCGCCACGCCGAGCGCGGCCAGCTCGGCGAGGCCGGGCGCGCTGGGCCGGGCCAGCACGTTCACCGGGGCGGCCAGCTCGGCGACGAAGTCGCGGATCGACGCCGGGTCGGCCAGCATGATCGGGTAGACGCAGTCCGCACCGGCCGCCAGGTAGCGCCGGGCCCGGCGGACCGCCTCGGCGAGCCGCTCCTCCGCCGGCCCGTACGCCCGCAGGTGCACGTCGACCCGGGCGTTGAGCACCAGGTCCACGCCGGCCTGCCGGGCCGCCGCCCGGATGCCGGCGAGCAGGTCGGCCTGCTCCTCGACGTCGGACAGCCGCTTGCTGCGCGGGTCGGAGTCCTCCAGGTTGGCGCCCACCGCGCCCGCCGCGAGCAGCCGCTCGACCAGTTCGGCCGGGCGTAGCCCGTACCCCCGCTCCAGGTCGGCGGTGACCGGGACCGGCACAGCGGCGGCGATCCGGCCGACCGCGGCGAACATCTCCGCCACCGGAAGGGCCTCGCCGTCGGCGTGTCCGAGCGCCTCGGCGACCGCGCCGCTGCTGGTGGCGACGGCCGGGAAGCCGGCCGCGACCACGGCGCGGGCGGAGCCGGCGTCCCAGGCGTTCGGCAGGATCAGCGGGTTTCCGGGGCGGTGCAGCGCGCGCAGCGCGGCCGCTCGGCGGCTCAGCTCGGTCATACCGGGATTCTCGTCCGGCCGGCGGCCCGGCCTCAGCGCCAATCCGGTGCCGTTGGACTGGGCCGATTTCGGCGCCGACCCGCGCCTGGCGCCGGCCGCCGGCCGGCGGCCAGGTCCCGGGCCGACCCACCCCGCTCCACCGACGACATCAGATCGGTGGTCGGCGCAGGGCGTCCCGGGCTGGCGGCGGTGAGGTCGCCGGCCGGCGCCCGCGCCATCGTGGTGACCTGTCGTCGGCCGGCGAGCGGAGGTCGCCACGGTGGCGATGGGCGTCAGCGTGCGGAGCGCCCGGCCGGGGCGGCGGAGATCAGGGCGGGTGCCGCCGGGTCGGGCCGGCGGGGCCGCCGGGCGGTGCGGAGCGCGACCAGGAGCGCCGCGGTGACCAGGGCGGCGGCCACCGCGAACGCCGAGCGGTACCCGGCGGCGAGGGCGGCGACCGGTTCGGTGCCGGCGGCGCGCAGCGTGCCGGTGCGGCTCGCCGCGAGGGTGGCGAGGACGGCCAGCCCCAGCGCGCCGCCCACCTGCTGGGTGGTGTTGGCCAGCCCGGAGGCGAGCCCGGCGTCGGCCGGGTCGGCGCCGGCCATGGCGAGCGTGGTGACCGCCGGCAGGGTCAGGCCACCCGCGACGCCGAAGACCAGCATGGCCGGCAGCACGTCGGAGGCATACCGGGCGTCCGCCGGGAGGCGGGTCAGCAGCAGGAAGCCGACCACGGCGAGCGCCAGCCCGCCCACCAGCACGGTGCGGGCGCCGTACCGGTCCACCAGCCGGCCGGCCAGGCCCAGCGAGACGGCGCCGATCACCAGCGGGGTGGGCAGGAAGGCGAAGCCGGTGGCCGCCGGGTCCAGGCCGAGGACGAGTTGCAGGTACAGGGCGAGCAGGAACTGGAAGCCGAAGTAGGCGGCCACCATGAGGAACTGGGTGGCGTTGGCGGCGACCAGGCCGGGCGCCCGCAGCAGCCGGGGCGGCAGCAGCGGGGTGGCGGCGCGGCGCTGCCGGGCGGCGAATCCGGCGAGCAGCGTCATGGCCAGCCCGCCGGCGCCGAGCGTGCGCGGCGAGGCCCAGCCGTGCTCCCCCGCGCCGACGATGGCCAGTACGGCGGCCATCAGCCCGGCCGTGGCCAGCACCGCGCCGAGCAGGTCCAGCCCGGCGCGTAGGCCGGCGCCGTGGTCCGGCGCGACGAGTCGGCGGGTGCCGGCCGCGATCAGCGCCCCGATCGGCAGGTTGATCAGGAAGATCGACCGCCAGCCGGCCAGGTCGGTGAGGATCCCGCCGACCAGCAGGCCGAGCGAGGCGCCGGCCGCTCCGGTGAAGCTGAACACGGCGATGGCCCGGGCCCGCTCGGCCGGCTCGGGGAAGAGCCGGACGATCATGCCGAGGCTGACCGCGGTGGTGAGCGCCCCGCCGACGCCCTGGGCGAACCGGGCGGCGACCAGGGTGCCCGGTCCCTCGGCCAGGGCGCAGAGCAGCGAGGCGGCGCTGAACAGGGCCACGCCGGCCAGGAAGACCTGCCGCCGGCCGAGCAGGTCGCCGAGCCGGCCGGCGAGCAGGAGCAGGCCGCCGAACGCCACCAGGTACGCGTTCACCACCCAGGCCAGCCCGGTGGCGGTGAAGCCGAGGTCGGCCTGGACGGCCGGCAGCGCCACGGCCACGATGCTGCCGTCCAGGATGATCATCAAGCTGCCGGCGCAGAGCACCAGCAGCGCCGGCCAGCGTTTCGTCCCCGTCATGGACATGCCTCCTTGGTGCACGGTTTGTTACCGAGGACATCGTCTGTGACCATGAGGCAGAGCGGAAGGAGGCACTTCGATGTCCCAGGGGAACAGCTGTGTCACCGTGACGGCGAACCAGGCCCGCGCCTGCACCGTCCGGGAGGCGCTGGACCGGGTCGGCGGCAAGTGGAGCATCGGCATCCTGATCGCCGCCTCGCAGGGACCGATCCGCTTCACCGAGCTGGAGCGCCAGGTCGAGGGGATCAGCCGGCGGATGCTCACGCTGACCCTGCGCAACCTGGAGCGGGACGGCCTGCTGCGCCGGCACGTCTACCCGACCGTCCCGCCCAAGGTCGAGTACACCGCCACCCCGGTGGCGCTGGAGCTGTACGAGTCGCTGGTCGCGCTGACCGCGTGGGCCGAGCGGCACCGGGAGTCGATCGGGGCGGCCCGGGCGGCGTACGACCGGGAGCACGGGGCGGCGGCCGGCTGACCGGCGCTGTGGCGAAGACCACCGGATCCCGCTGACCGTTCGGTCAGCACCTGACCGATCGGTCAGGCATGCTGGAGGACATGGCACGAGCGGTTCCGGAGACGCACGCCGAGATCCTGCTCGCGGCCGCCCGTCGCTTCGCCAGCACCGGCTACAAGGGCACCTCGCTGCAGGACATCGCCGGCGAGGTGGGCTGCTCGAAGGCGACCGTGCTCTACCACTTCGCCAGCAAGGAAGCGCTGCTCACCGAGCTGATGGCACCCGCCATCGCGGTGCTGGTGGGGCTCGACGCCCGCATCGCCGAGCAGGAGCGCGGGGCCGACGCGCAGCGGGTCGCCGGGGAGGGCTTCGTCGACCTGGCGGTCCGCTTCCGCCGGGAGATCGCCCTGCTCCGCGGCGAGTTCACCGAGCTGCTCCAGCAGCCGGCCTTCGTGCACATCCGGCAGATCTCCGACCGGCTGATCGACGCGCTGGCCGGCCGCCCCGACCGCCCCTCGGCCCGGATCGCCGCGCTGGTGGTGCTCGCCGGCATCGCCGAGACCTGCGCCGAGTTCATCGACATCCCCGACGACGAGCTGCGGCCCGCCCTGCTGGCCGTGGTCCGCCGGGCGCTCGAACCCGTCACCTGATCCCGCAACCCAATCCGAGGACAAGGAAACCTGATGGCGACCCTGCTGTACCGGCTCGGCCGGGCATCGTTGCGCCGACGGCGACTCGTCGCCGTCGTCTGGCTCGTCGTACTCGTCGGCCTCGGCATCGCCGCGGCCACCCTGAGGGGCCCGACAGCGAGCAACTTCTCCATGCCGGGCACCGAGTCGCAGCGCGCGATCGACCTGCTCGCCGACCGGTTCCCGGCGGCCAGCGGGGCCACCGGCACCATCGCCGTGAAGGCGCCCCAGGACGGTCAGCTCCTCACCCCGCAGGGGCAGGCCGTGGTCGCGCAGGTCACCCAGGAGGCGGCCACCCTGCCCGGGGTGGTCGGCGCGGTCGACCCGTACCAGGCGAAGGCGCTCACCCAGGACGGCCGGTACGCGCTGATCCAGGTGCAGTTCGCCGGCCGGGCCGACGACGTCACCGACGCCCAGCGCGACGCGTACGAGAAGGTCGGCGCGCAGGCCGAGGCGCAGGGCTGGCAGATCGCCCCCGGCGGTGAGGTGCTCAACGCCGAGCCGGAGGTCGGCTCGACGGAGGCGCTCGGCGTGCTGGTCGCCGCGATCGTCCTGGTCATCACCTTCGGCTCGCTGGTCGCGGCCGGGATGACCATGCTGAACGCGCTGATCGGCGTCGGGGTCGGCATGGCCGGCCTCTTCGCGCTCAGTGGCGCGGTCGAGCTGACCAGCACGGCGCCGATCCTGGCCCTGATGCTCGGCCTGGCGGTCGGCATCGACTACTCGCTCTTCATCACCTCCCGGCACCGGCAGAACCTGCTCGACGGGCTCTCCCCCGAGGAGGCGGTCGGCCGCGCGGTCGGCACCGCCGGCTCCGCCGTGGTCTTCGCCGGCGCCACCGTGGTCATCGCGCTGGCCGGCCTCGCGGTGGTGGACATCCCGTTCCTCACCGTGATGGGTCTGGCCGCCGCCGGCACGGTCACCGTGGCCGTGCTGGTCGCGATCACCCTGGCCCCGGCCCTGCTCGGCTTCGCCGGCCGGAAGGTGCTGCCGCGCAAGCGGCGCGACCAGGCGGCGATCGACTCGGCCGCGACCGGCTCGGAGGACCGCTCCGGCTTCGGCTTCCGCTGGGCGCACTGGGTGACCCGGCTGCGCATCCCGGTGATCCTGGTCGGCCTGCTCGGCCTCGGCCTGCTCGCCCTGCCCGCCCAGGACATGCGGCTGGCGCTGCCGGACGCCTCCGCGGCCGCCGCGGGCACCCCGGCCCGGGCCAGCAACGACCTGATCCGGGAGGGCTTCGGTCCCGGCTTCACCGGCCGGCTCGCGGTGGTCGTCACCGCCGACTCGCCGCAGGCCACCCAGGCCGCCGTACCGCAGGTCACCGCGCTGATCCAGAAGACCGACGGGGTGCTCGCGGTGGCCCCGCCGCAGCTCGACCCGAGCGGCCGGACCGCGCTGCTCGGGGTGATCCCGAAGACCGGCCCGACCGACGAGAAGACCGAGGATCTGGTGCACGACATCCGCCGGCAGGTCGGCGGCATCCAGAACGCGGAGGTGATGCTCACCGGCGTCACCGCCATCGGCATCGACGTGTCGGAGAAGCTCTCCGACGCCCTCCCGGTCTACCTGCTGCTGGTGGTGGGCCTGTCCGTGCTGCTGCTGATGCTGGTGTTCCGGTCGATCCTGGTGCCGGTGAAGGCGGCGCTGGGCTTCCTGCTCACCGTGGCGGCCACCTTCGGCATCACGGTGGCGGTCTTCCAGCAGGGCCACCTGGCCGATCTGGTCGGGCTGGACACCCCCGCGCCGCTGGTCAGCTTCCTGCCGATCCTGCTCATCGGCATCCTGTTCGGCCTGGCCATGGATTACGAGGTCTTCCTGGTCTCCCGGATGCGGGAGGACTTCGTGCACGGCGACACCGCCCGGCAGGCCACCATCAACGGCATGGGGCACGGCGCCCGGGTGGTCACCGCCGCCGCGCTGATCATGATCTCGGTCTTCGGCGGCTTCGTGTTCCTGGAAGACCCGATCATCAAGTCGATGGGCTTCGCGCTCGCGATCGGCGTCGCCATCGACGCCTTCGTGGTCCGGATGACCATCGTGCCCGCGGTGATGTCGCTGCTCAACAACGCCGCCTGGTGGCTCCCCCGCTGGCTCAACAAGCTCCTGCCCAACGTGGACGTCGAAGGCGAAGGCCTCCGCGCCCACCTAGCCGACCAAGAACCCGCCCACGTCTAACCCCACCCCCGTCCCCACCCACCCACCCACCCCGCCCCGCCCCGCCCCGCCCGCCCAGCTCGTCGATCAAGGAGTTGTGGCACCGAGCAAAAGCCGCGTAAGCGGACCGAGCAGGCGCCACAACTCCATGATCGACGCGGAAGAAGGGCGGGGCGGGAGGGGCGGGAGGGGCGGGGTTAGACGCCGGCGGGGTAGGTTTCCATTTCGCCGGGGGTGGGCAGGGCCGGTAGGGGGTGCAGGGCGGTGGACTCGTCGCACCAGATGAAGGCGTCGTAGCGCTCGCCGAGGCGGGTCGGCACGTAGTTGCCCCAGGACTCCAGGCTCGGGTCGTAGACCACCCCGATGGCCCGGTGGTCGGCGTCATCGCTCACCCACCCCGGCTGGTCCGGCCCGCCGAAGACCAGCACCGCGCGCTCCGGCAGCAGCTCGTGCAGCCGCCGCTCCACCGAGCCGTCCCGGGCCGGCGGCACCACCATCACCTCGGCCGGTGAGCCCCAGCGGGGCGCCGCCACCACCGTGCCCCGGTAGCTGCCGAAGCCCACCAGCGCCACCGCGTCCCGGCCGTGCCGCTCCCGGGCGAGCTGGCCGATGTTCACCATCCCGCCCGCCGTCATGTCGGTGGCCCGGGCGTCCCCCACGTGCGTGTTGTGCGCCCAGACGATGCCCCGGGAGCCCGGGCCGTACCGGTCCAGCAGCCGGTCCAGGGTGTCGGCCATGTGGGTGTCCCGGACGTTCCACGACTCCGGCCCGCCGCCCACCATCGCCCGGTAGTAGCGCTCCGCGCCGGCCACCACCTCCGCGTTCTGCCAGGCCGAGAAGCGGTCCGGGCCGTCCGCGGCGGCCTGTTCCCGGGTACGCGCCAACAGCCGGACCACCTCCTCCTCGCAGCGGGCGGAGACGAACCGGCTTGCCAGGCCGTACTCCTCGACCTGTCGGCCGTACGGCTCGAAGCAGCGGTACGCCTCCTGGGCCGCCTCCAGCGACGCCGGGTCCTCCTCGCCCAGGTAGTCGAAGATGGCCTGCATGGACTCCCAGAGGCTGTAGACGTCCAGCCCGTGGAAGCCGGCCCGCTCCCCCGCCGGCCGGTCCAGGTTCCACGCGCGCAGCCACCGGCAGAAGCGGGCCACCTCGGCGTTCGCCCACATCCAGGTCGGCCAGCGTTCGAACCGTTCCAGCGCGATCCGTGGATCGGCCAGCCCGCCCGGGGCACCCACCACCGAGCAGTTCACCCGGTCGCAGTCCGGCCAGTCCCCCTCCACCGCCACGAAGTCGAAGCCCTGCTCGGCGATGAGCCGCCGGGTCAGTTGCTCACGCAGCCGGTAGTAGTCGTAGCTGCCGTGCGTCGCCTCACCGATCATGACGATCCGGGCGTCCCGGACGCGTTCCAGCAACGGGTCGAAATCGCTCGGCGCGCCGAGCCGCTGAACCAGCATGCCCGCGGCTACCCGGGTCCCGCCCGCACAAACCGCCGCCCCGCCCCGCCGGCCGGCATGCCCGGGACCGGAACGGGTAGCCGGTCGGCATGACGGTCAGCGGCGTGCAGTTGCAGGAGTACCTGGCCGGGCTCGACTACCCGGTCTCCCGCGAGGACCTGGTCCGCTGGTGCCAGGAGAACGGCGGCAGCACCGAGATGCTTCAGCTGCTCCGGGGGCTGCCGGTGGAGGAGTTCGACAGCCCCGCGGAGCTGGGCGAGGCGCTGAACACGCTCGCCTGACCCGGCCGGGACCGGCCCGCGCCGGGCCGGCTCACCCGCGACGCCGCCTCGGCCTGGCCGGCTCACCCGCGACGCCGCCGCCGCGGCCGGGCCGGGTCCACCGCGTGCAGCAGCCGGAACAGCACCAGCCACTGCTCGGGCCAGACCAGCCCGACCGGGGTGTCCGGGGCCAGCCGGGCGGCCCGCAACGCCCCGTCGACCCGCGCGGCCGGGTGGGCCGCGCGCAGCGAGGCCGCGAGCGAGCCGCCGACCCCGCCGAAGCCCAGCTCCACCATCCGCCGGTACGCGGGCAGCGCCGCCCGGGACAGCAGCGGCTCGGCCCGCCGTTCCAGCCGCAGGATGCCCCCGTCGACGGCCGGCACCGGCCGGAACGCGGTACGCGGCACCCGGCCGGCCAGCCGCCAGTGGTGCTCGGGCCAGGTGAGCACGGTGAGCCGGCTCCACCGGCCCCGGTCGCCGGTGCGCTTGCGGGCGTACTCGAGCTGGGTGAGCAGGGTCGCGGAGCGCAGGTGGGGCGCGGCGAGGCACCAGCGGACCACGCCGGCGGTGAGCGACCACGGGATGTTGCCGACCACCGAGAACGGCTCGTCGGGCGGCGTGGCGGCGAGGAAGTCGGCCGGCCGGACCCGGACCCGCGGCAGCGCCGCGCAGACCTCGGTCAGTTCGGTCAGGACGGCCGGGTCGACCTCGTACGCGATCAGCCGGCCGCACCGGTCGGCGAGCGGGCGGGTCAGTTGGCCGCGCCCGGCGCCCACCTCCAGCAGCAGGTCGTCCGGGTCGGGGCGGGCCGCCCGGACCATCCGCGCGACGGCGGCCGGGTCGGCGAGGAAGTTCTGGGACAGCACGCGACGGGACCGGTCGCGGGCGGTGGTGCGGGATCGGCGGGGCGCCACGGGAATCGTCCTGTCTGTCGCCGGGCGGCGACGGATCCGGACAGGCGCGGGTACGGGCCTGTCCGAGCGGATGGGACTCGGACGACCCTGGAGATCGGCGGGAGACGCGACCCGGCACGCCGCCCGCCCAGCACCGGGCGGTCCCGGCGCACAGCGGACAGCACAGCCCGCACAGCGGACAGCACAGCCCGCACGGCGGGCGGCGGAGCGGATCGGCGCGGGCGAACCGCCGCGTGCCGGGAGGGCAGGCGGCGGAGCGCGACCGGCAGCCGCCGGCGGCCGGGCCCGGTCAGGGCGCGGCGCGGACGGTCAGGTCAGGCGCGGTGGGCGTCCCGGCCGGCCAGGGCCGGACGCCGGACCCGCGGGCGGGCGACCAGAAGGAGCCCTCGCGTGGCCGGCGTACCGACCACGTCGATCAGGGCGTGCGTGAACATGCCGGACAGGTTAGCCATCGGCGGGTCGTGGCGCGACGGATTTCCGCCCCGGCGCCGTGGTCCGCCTACAGCTCGACCGTGCGCCCCTCGGCGCGGGCGGTCTCGGCGGCCTCGAGCACCGCCACCACCTCGCGGCCGAACCGCACGTCGCAGCGGTGGTCCCGGGTGCCCGCCTCGATCTCCTCCAGCAACTGGTCGATCGCCGTGCCGAACGCCTGGAGCACGCTGCCGTCGCCCGGCGGGACGGACTCGATGCCGTTGTCGCCGAAGAAGACGAAGTCCCGGGTGACCGCCTCGGCGGGCGCGTCCAGGGTGAGGGAGATGCTGCTGGTGGCGCCGCCGTCGTGGGTGAGCAGCAGGTGCACCAGCCCGCTCGGGCCGTTCATCGCGGCCACCCGGGTGACCCGGCCGAGCACCGGCAGGATCAGCGACAGCGCGTGCGGGCCGATGTCCCACAGCGCGCCGTGCTGCCGCCGCCACTGGGAGTCCCCGTACGGGTTGCCGGGCTGGTAGATCGAGGCGAACATGGTGCCCCGGGCGTGCTGCCAGCCACCGGCCGCGGCCGTCGCGGCCAGGAAACCGGTGATGTTCGGGTGGAATCGCTGGGTGAAGAAGACCACCGAGGCCACCCCGGCGCCCTGCGCCGCGGCCACCACCCGGTCGGCCTCGGCGAGGCTCAACGCCAGCGGCTTGTCCAGCAGCAGGTGCCGGCCCGCGGCGGCGGCCCGGACGGCGATCTCGGCCTGCACGCCCGGCGGCAGCGCCACGGCGATCGCGTCGCACGCGCCGAGCAGCGCGTCCACGTCGTCGAAGGCCGGTACGCCGTGCCGCGCGGCCAGCGCGCCCGCCTTCGCCGGGTCCCGTCCCCACACCCCGGCCAGCGTGGCCCCGGGGTGGGCGTCGATGGCCGCGGCGTGCGTCTCCGCCGCCCAGTGACCGGTGCCGAACAAGCCGAACCGCAGCACGCGTCCCCCCGCCGTCGTCGTCGCCACGGCGTACGCCGGTGGCCGTGATCCACGCTAGTCCTCCGCCGGCGCCGGTGCGCGCGGACCCCGTCGGCGAGCCGGCCGGCGATGCCTACTACGCCGCTTAGTAGGCTGTGCCGGTGAACGGGACTGCGCCGATGACCAGTGCCGCGGCCGGCGGCTCGCCGGTGGACGGGATCCTCGCGACGGCCGCGATCGTGCTGTCGCTCGTACTCGCCGGCTGGGCCCTGGTGGCGGCGCTGCGCCACCGGGCGCCGGACCGGCCGCAGTTCGCCGGTCTGGCCGTGCTGGAGTTGGCCCTGCTCGGGCTCGCCGTGGCGGCGCTGGTCGCGCTCGGCGGCGGGGAGCGGCCGGGCGAGCCGGGGGCCTTCTTCGGCTACCTGCTCACGCTGGTCTGCCTGCCGCCGCTGGCCTGGGTGCTGGCCCGGATGGAGCCGACCCGCTGGGGCTCGGCGATCGTCTGCGCGGTCTGCCTGGTCACCCCGGTCGTGGTGGTGCGCCTGCAACAGACCTGGGAGGTCGTCGGTGGTTGACGCGCGGGCGCCCGAGCGGGCCGCCACCAACAAGGGGCCGGGCCGGCTGCTGATCGCGGTCTACATCCTCTTCGCGATCGCCGCGACCTCGCGGGCCGGGCTGCAGATCGCCACGAAGTTCGACGAGGCGCCGGTGGCGTACCTGCTCTCCGCGCTGGCCGCGCTCATCTACATCGTGGCGGCGGTCGGGCTGGCCCGGGCCGGGCACACCGGCCGCCGGGTGGCGCTGGCCTGCATTTCCGTGGAGCTGGTCGGGGTGATCGGGGTCGGCATCCTGAGCCTGGCCGACCGCGCGCTCTTCCCGGACGAGACGGTCTGGTCGGGGTTCGGCAGCGGCTACGGCTACATCCCGCTGGTCCTGCCGGTGCTCGGCCTGTTCTGGCTCTGGCGCACCCGGCACGACGCCTGACGGCGCGCCCCGGCGCGGGCCGGGACGCGCCGCGCGGTCAGTCCTTGGGGCCGCCCGCCACGTAGATGACCTGGCCGGAGACGAAGGACGCGCCCTCGCTGGCCAGGAACGAGATGGTGTGCGCGACGTCCTCCGGCCGGCCGGTGCGGCGCACCGGGATCTCCGCGGCGGCGTGCTGCTGGAGCGCCTCGAAGTCGACCTTCATCCGGGCCGCGGTGGCGGCGGTCATGTCGGTGACGATGAAGCCCGGCGCGACCGCGTTGACGGTCACCCCGAACGGGCCCAGCTCGATGGCGAGGGTCTTGGTGAAGCCCTGCAGCCCGGCCTTGGCGGCGGAGTAGTTGGCCTGGCCCCGGTTGCCCAGCGCGGAGGTGCTGGAGAGGTTGACGATCCGGCCCCACTTCCGCTCGACCATGTGCTGTTGGGCGGCCTGGCTGAACAGGAACGCCCCGCGCAGGTGCACGCCCATGACCGTGTCCCAGTCGACGTCGGTCATCTTGAACAGCAGGTTGTCCCGGAGCACGCCGGCGTTGTTGACCAGCACGGTCGGCGCGCCCAGCTCGGCGGCGACCCGCTCGACGGCGGCCGTCACCTGGGCCCGGTCGGCGACATCGGCGCCCACGCCGAGGGCCCGGCCGCCGGCCGCGGCGATGGCATCGACGGTCTCCTTGGTGGCCGCCTCCTCGATGTCGACCACGGCGACGGCCATGCCGTCGGCGGCCAGCCGGCGGGCGGTGGCCGCGCCGATGCCGCGCGCGGCTCCGGTCACGATGGCGACGCGGGGCTCCTCCGACATGATTACCTCCCGGTAACTTGAGCTCGATCGAAGGAGCTTATCCCCGATCGCGCCGTCAGAGGCGGTGGCCCCGACAGATGCGGATCCACCGGTAGCCGTAGCCGGAGAGCTTGAGCCGGTCCAGCTTGCCGACCTCCTCGTAGTTGCGGTCGGTGAACACGTCGATCGGCAGGTCGGCCTCCGGGGCCAGGATGCTCAGGTCGATCTCCACGTCCTCGGTGCCGAGGTTGTGCAGGAAGACCATGGTCCCGGTCGCCCCGTCGGCCCGGTGCGCGAGCACCCCGGGCGGCATCGGCACGTCGATGTGGCTGGTGGAGCCCGAGCCGATCTCCGGGGCCTCCCGGAGGGTACGGATCATCCGCTCGAACCAGCCCAGCAGCGAGCGCGGATCCCGGCGCTGGGCGGTCACGTTGACGTTCTGGTAGCCGTACTCGCCCTTGTCCAGGACGGGGCGGACCAGCTTCTCCGGGTCGGCGGTGGAGAAGCCGGCGTTCTCCTTGTACGACCACTGCATCGGGGTGCGGATCGCCTCCCGGCCGGGCAGCGACAGGTCCTCGCCCATCCCGATCTCCTCGCCGTAGCGCAGCACCGGCGTGCCGCGCAGCGAGAACTGCAGCGCGTACGCCAGCTCGATGCGCCGGCGGTCGTTGCCGAGCATCGGGGCCAGCCGGCGGCGGATGCCCCGGCCGTAGAGGCGCATGTTCTCGTCGGGGCCGAACTGCTCGTACACCTGGTTGCGCTGCTCGGCGGTGAGCCGGGACAGGTCGATCTCGTCGTGGTTGCGCAGGAAGGTGGCCCACTGCCCGCCCTCCGGCAACGCCGGGGTGTCCCGCAGCGCCTCGATCACCGGCTCCGGGTCCTGCCGGGCCAGGGCCAGCATCAGCCGCCCGTTCATCATGAAGTCGAAGAGCATGTGGATCCGGTTGGCCGAGCCGCCGCTGTCGCCGAAGTAGACCGGCAACTGGTCGGGCTCCACATTCGCCTCGGCCAGCAGGACCGCGTCGCCGCGCCGCCACTGCACGTGCTGGCGCAGCTCGGTGAGGAAGTCCAGGTCCTTGGGCGAGTCGGGGTTGCCCGGCTCGGTCCGCTCGATGATGAACGGCACCGCGTCCATCCGGAAGCCGGAGACGCCGAGCTGGAGCCAGAACGACATGATCTTCTTGATCTCGGCCCGGACCTCGGGGTTGGCCACGTTGAGGTCGGGCTGGAACTTGTAGAAGCGGTGGTAGTACCAGGCCTTCGCGGTGCGGTCGTAGCTCCAGGTCTCGTTCTGCTCGCCCGGGAAGACCATGCCCTGGTGGCGGTCGGGCGGCGCCTCCTCGCTCCACACGTACCAGTCGCGGTAGGGCGAGTCGGGCGAGGAGCGGGCGGACTGGAACCAGGGGTGCTCGTCCGAGGTGTGGTTGACCACCAGGTCGATGATCACGTGGATGCCCTTGTTCTTCGCCTGGTGCAGCAACTCGGCGAAGTCGCCGAGGGTGCCCAGCCGCGGGCTCACGTTGTAGAAGTCGGTCACGTCGTAGCCGTCGTCGCGGTTGGGCGACGGATGGATCGGATGCAGCCAGAGGCAGGTCACGCCCAGCCGGGCGAGATAGTCGAGCCGGCCGATCAGGCCACGGAAGTCACCGGTTCCGTCGCCGTTGGAGTCGGCGAACGTGTCCACGTCGAGGCAATAGACGACCGCCTCCTGATACCACCTGTCACCCATGCCCGGGTTACTTCTCCGGTTCCGGCGGGCGGCAAACCCACCGGTCCGACCGGTACCGTGCCGGGCATGAGCGCCGACAGTCACCCCGTCGACTGGTCCGCCGGCACCTGGCTGAACCCGCCGGAGCGGGCCGAGCCCGCCGGTGCGGGGCTGCTGGTCGAGCCGCGCGGCGGCAGCGACTTCTGGCGGCGGACCAGCTACGGCTTCGTGCACGACGACGGGTCGGCGCTGCTCGCCCCGTTCCCGCCGGACAGCGCCGTGGAGGTGAGCTTCCGGCTGGACTACACGGCGCAGTTCGACCAGGCGGGCGTGCTGGTCCGGGTGGACGAGCGGCGCTGGACCAAGGCCGGGGTCGAGGTCAGCGACGGCGAGCCGCAGGTCGGCGCGGTGGTCACCGACGAGCTGTCGGACTGGTCGGTGGCACCGGTGCCGGAGTGGTCGGGGCGCGAGGTGACCGTGCGGGTCAGCCGGGCGGGGGACGCGCTGACCGTCCGGGCCCGGGTGGACGACGAGCCGTGGCGGCTGGTCCGGGTCGCCCCGCTGGATCCGGCGGCGGTGGCGACGGCCGGGCCGTACTGCTGCTCGCCGAGCCGGGGCGGGCTGCTGGTCCGCTTCACCGGGTGGCGGCGGGGGCCGGCGGACGCGGCGCTGCACCCGTAGGCCGAGCCCGGCAGGTGTGACCGGCCGCCGTGGGGGTATCAGGTCCGGATCCCCGGCAGCAGCGTTACGGAAGGACGCCCATGGCGCACGCCCAGAACGTCGACCCGAACCAGTTCACCGGGCTGACCGGCTGGGTGGCCGACGTCATCGGCTCGCTGGGCGCGGTCGGGGTGGCCCTGCTGGTCGCCCTGGAGAGCATCATCCCGCCGATCCCCAGCGAGGTGGTGCTGGCCATGGCCGGCTACCTCGCCGCCGAGGGCCGGTTCCCGGTGGTGCTCATCGTGCTGGCCGCGACGGCCGGCTCGCTGCTCGGCGCGCTGGTGCTCTACTGGCTCGGCGCGGCGCTCGGCGAGGAGCGGCTGAAGCGCTGGCTGGACCACATCCCGCTGGTGGACCGGGAGGACCTGGAGAAGGCCGACCGCTGGTTCGAGCGGCACGGCCGGTGGGCGGTGCTGATCGGCCGGCTGGTGCCGGTGGTCCGCAGCCTGGTCTCCGTGCCGGCCGGGGCCAACCGCCTGCCGATCGGCGAGTTCGTGCTGCTCACCACGATCGGCAGCGGGGTGTGGAACGCGCTGATCGTCGGCCTCGGCTACGCCCTCGGCAGCCGCTGGCAGGAGGTCGACCGGTACAGCCACTGGTTCAACTACGCGATCCTGGCGGCGTTCGTGCTGATGACGGCGAGCTGGGTGGTCCGGAAGCTGCGCCGGCGGCGCGCCCGGCAGTCGGTGACCGCCGGGCGCTGACCGCGTCGCCGCCTCAGAACCCCGCGGTGATCGAGGTGAACTCCCAGGTGTTCTGGGCGATGCCGGAGCAGTTGGAGACCACCCCGCCGCCCGCGCAGGGCCGGTCCCGGTTGACCGACCAGAAGGTGAACCGGGCGAGCCCGCGGGCCTTGGCCCAGTCGCGGATCTGGGTCCAGGTGGCCGGCGAGGTCAGTTCCTGCTGGTCGGAGAGGCCGTTCATGCCGGAGATGCCCATGTGGGCGTACGCGGTGGCGTCGGACCAGCCGAACGCCGTCTTGAGCGCGTTCTTCAGCCCTTCGGCCGCGTTCACCGTGCTCTGGTACATGTTCGCGCCGCCGCCGAAGTCGAACGGCATGATGGTGAACACGTCGATGTTGGCGCCGAGCGCCGCGGCCTGGTTGATCAGCCGGGTGCCCCACCAGGACGGGCCGCTGGTCGAGGTGCCGATGGTGACGATGGTCCGGATCCCCGGGTTGTTCTGCTTGACGATCTTGAGGGCGCCGAGGATGCGGTCCTGGACCACCTCGTTCTCGAACTCGTCGGTGTTCTCGATGTCGATGTCGATCGCCTTCAGCCCGTACGCGTTGATGACCTGCTGGTAGGCGCCGGCCAGCGCGCTGGCGGAGGAGCAGTTCGGGCCGAGCTTGTTGCCGCTCCAGCCGCCGAACGAGGGGATCACGTCGCCGCCGGCGGCCCGGATCGCCGCGATGGTGTTGGCGTGCGCGCCGCCGGTGAGCGGGCCGCTGCCGTCCCAGGCCGGGGTGCAGCCGCCGCCGGAGAGCACGAACGCGATGGTGAACCACTTGACCCCGGTCGCGCTCATCACGGTCGACGGCGCGGGCGGGTCACCCCAGCCCGGGTAGAGGTAGGGCGCGGCGGCCATCGCCCCGCCGCCACCGCCGGTGCAGCCGGTGGTGCTGCCGGACACCGCCGCCGACTTCGCCGACTCCCCACTGGCGTTGTACGCGGTCACCGTGTAGCTGTGCCCGCTGCACGTGCTCAGCCCGGAGACGGTGGTCGAGGTGCCGGTGACGGTGGCCTTCACGGTGCTGCCCTCGTACACCCGGTAGCCGCTGACCGTGCCGGAGACGGCGTTCCAGGCCAGCGAGATCGAACTGTTGGTGGCGCCGGTGACCCGCAGGCCGCCCGGGGTGGCCGGCGCGGAGGGGTTGCCGCCCCCGCCGGTGCAGGAGCCGCCGTTGACCGTGCAGTTGGTCGGGTTGCCGGTGCCGTTGACGTTGAAGCCGAACGTGGTGCTGGCCCCCGGGGCGAGGCTGCCGTTCCAGGACTGGTTGACGGCGGTGACGTGCTGGCCGGAGGTGGTCAGCCGGGCGTCCCAGAACGAGCCGAGGGTGCTGCCGGACGGCAGATCGAACTGGACGTTCCACGAGGAGATGCTGCTCGAGGTGTTGTTGGTGACGGTGAACTTGCCCTCGTACCCGGTGTCCCAGGTGGTGGTGCGGACGAAGGCGGCGGTGGCGGCGGAGGCCGGTGGCGCGGCCAGCACGGTGGCCGCCACCAGGGCGGTGGCGAGCGCGGTGGCGAATGTCGCCGCGCGGGCGGGGCGGAGTCTCACGGCGTCCTCCAGGGGACCGTTGGGGGTGGAGAGGCATTCACGACCGTCGACGTTGCCGCCCATTATTAAGACTGTTAACTGTTTCTGTCCAGAGGGAAGGCCGGGGGTCTCCGGTGCGGACCCCCGGCCGGCCCGCTCAGCGGCGGAAGGTGAACCAGTTGACGTTGACGAAGTCGGCCGGCTGGCCGCTGCTGAAGGTGAGGTAGACGCTGTGCCGCCCGGTCACCGCCGAGACGTTGCCCGGCACCGAGCGCCAGCTCTGCCACCCGCCGGTGTTGGCGAGCGCGAAGCTGCCGATCGGCGGGCTCGTCGGGCTGTCCACCCGCACCTCGACCAGGCCGCTCACCCCGGACGGGGCGCCGGAGGCGACCCGGGCCACGAAGTCGCGCGGCGGGGTGGCGCCGAAGTCCACGTTGTCGTAGCGGGCCCAGTCGCCGTTGGCCAGCCAGCCGATGTCCTGGCCACCCTCGGCGCACGTCTCCACCTGCACGCCGCTCTGGCCGCTGAACGCCTCGGCCTGGATGGTCGAGTACGCGTCCACCGTGCCGCCGGGCGGCGGGGTGGTCGGCGTCGGCGACGGGTTGCCGCCACCGCCCCGGGTGTAGGCGGCCACGTAGTCGACCACCATGGGCCGGCCGGAGACGGTCGAGGCGGTGGGCGTGGCGGAGCCGGCCACCCCGTTCGGGAACCCACCGCCCATGGCGACGTTGAGCAGCAGGAAGTAGCCCGAGTGGCTGGTCATCTGGCCCCAGTACGGGTCGCCGACCCGGCTCTGGCTGACGCTGTGGAAGAGCTGGCCGTCGACGTACCAGCGCAGCTGCTGCGGGCTGACCGAGGCGTCCCACTCGAACCGGTAGGTGTGGAACGCCGACTGGCAGGTGCTGCCGGGACAGGCCCGGGAGGCGCCGATGCCGTTGAACTCGTCGCACGGGCCGCCCGGGGCGACGCCGCAGTGCAGCACCCCCCACACCGAGTTGATCCCGTTGACGTTCTCCATCACGTCGAACTCGCCGATGCCCGGCCAGTTCTGGTAGTTGCCCCGGTACGGCGACCCGAGCGCCCAGAACGCCGGCCAGTAGCCGGCCGCCTGCGCGCCGGTGACGTTCGGCATCTGGATCCGCCCCTCCAGGGCGAGCACGCCGCCGGCGGGCGGCTTGAAGTTGGCGCGGACCGTCTCGATCCGGGCCGAGGTCCACCGCCCGGCGGCGTCCCGGACCGGGGTGATCCGCAGGTTGCCGCCGCCGTCCTGGGCCAGGTTGGCGGTGCTGGTGGTGTACGTCTGGATCTCGCCGGTGCCCCAGTTGGCCGGGCCGCCCGGGTAGCTCGTGCCGGTGTCGATGATCCAGTTGGCGGAGGAGGGCAGCGTGCCGGCCGGGCCGGTGAAGTCGTCGCTCCACACCAGACTCCAGCCGGACGGGGCGGGCGGCACGGCGGCGTTGGCGGTCATCGAGACGGTAGCCAGCGCGGTGGTGGCGGCGAGCAGGGCCGCCGTCAGGGCGAGCCGCCGGCGCGATCGGCGCACGGCGGACGGGGCGGCCGGAGCCGCCGGGACAGGGTTCATCGGGGTGCCTCTCTGCGGGGACGGGTGCGAGAGAGCGCTCTCTGAGGCGTTTTCTACGCGCCCGCCCCCGCATTTGTCAATGCACGTCGATGGCTGCCGGCTGCGGACGGCGCAGCACGGCCTGCTCAAGCGCGGTCCAGCCGGTCGTGGTGACCAGGTAGAGCACCGCCGCGAGCGGCACCACCAGCGCCACCAGCACCGTGATGAACGGCAGCAGCGGCACCAGCCGGCCCAGCACGGCCGCGCCCGGCCCCTCGGCCGGCGCACCCGCGATCGTGCCGGTGGCCGCGGCGGCCCGCCGGGCCCGCCGCGACGACCACCAGGCCAGCACCAGCAGGAGGGCGAGCAGCACCCCGAAGACGGCCAGCACCGGGCCGGAGAGGCCGTCGCCGAGGTGCCAGCCCAGCGGCACGCCGAGAAGCTCCTCGCGCAGCAGCCCGGGATGGCCGTCGCCGGTGGCGAAGAGGCGGTACATGACCAGGAAGAACGGCGCCTGCAACAGCGCCGGCAGGCAGCCCGCGACCGGGCTCGCCCCGGCCCGCCGGTACAGCGCGAAGAGCTCGCTCTGCAGCCGGGCCGGGTCGTCGGCGTGCCGCCGCTGGAGGTCGCGGACCTCCGGGGCGAGCGCCGTGCGGCGGCGCTCGCCGCGGATCTGGGCCAGGGTGAGCGGCGAGATCAACAGCCGGACCCCCATGGTGAACAGGACGATCGCGGCGGCGGTCGCCGCACCGCCGGCCAGCGGGGCGAGCGCGTCGGCCAGCCAGGTGACGACGGTGGCGGCGGCCGAGGCCGCGGAGTGCAGTGGTGCGAAGGCGAACATGACAGACCCCTCGGTCCGATTCCGGAGCCCCGGCGGGGAGGGCATTCACCCGCGGGACGGTTGACGGCGGAATCGGCCGCGCGGCGGCAGGGACGGCCCGGACCGGGCCCGGGAAGCGCGCAGCGCTACGCGGCCGAGGGGCGCAGCCCGGGAGCCCGGGGACGGGGCCGGCCGGGAGCGTCCGGATCGACCTGCCGGGGCACCCGCCGGCCGCGGGCCCGGGCGCGCAGCGCGATCCCGTGCCGCCCGCCGGGCGGCTCCGGCAGCACCCGCACCCGCGCCGCGAGCAGCACGGTCAGCAGCAGCGCGGCGGCCACCGCCGCGCCCGCGAGCAGCGCCGCCGGCCGGTCGGCGACCAGGGTGAGCTGGGCGAGGGCGTACGCCCACGCGCTCGTCACCGCCACCAGCACTCCCGGCACGCGCCCAGCCTAGAACCCGCTGTCACCCCCACCGGGGCGTTTCCCCGCCCCGACACGGTGGGTAACAGGGCGTCGACGGCGCGGCACGGCGTCGCAACGCATTCTTCACGGACGGTGGTGGCCGATGAGCGGTTCAGTGGCGGAACGGGAACGGAGCGCCGCGCCCGGCGGCACCGACCTCCGCACGGTCGGTGTCGAGGAGGAGTTCCTGCTGGTTGATCCGCACACGGGGGTCGCCGTACCCGCCGTCGACCTGGTCATGGAGCAGGTGCCGGCCGAGCTGCGCGGCCAGGTGGAGCGGGAGTTCCAGACCAGCCAGATCGAGATCGGCACCCCGCCCGGGCTGGAGCTGTCCGCCATCCGGCACTCGCTGAGCGTGCTCCGCACCGAACTGGCCGCCGCCGCCGAGCGCGCCGGCGTACGGCTGTTGGCGATCGGCACCGGGCCGGTGGACGGGCCGGTGCCGCCGGTGGTGGACAAGCCCCGCTTCGACCGGATGATCGAGCGGTTCCGGCTGCTCGTGCCCGGCCCCGGCAACAACGGCATGCACGTGCACGTCGGGGTCCCCGACCCGGACACCGGGGTGCGGGTGCTCAACCACGTCCGCCCGTGGCTGCCGGTGCTGCACGCGGTCACCGCCAACTCGCCGTTCGCCCGGGGCGAGGACACCGGGTACGCCAGTTGGCGCTCGGTCGAGTGGGAACGCTGGCCATCGGTCGCGCCCACCCCCCACCTCGACGACCACGCGCACTACGAGCGGCTGATCCGGCAGCTCATCGCCAGCGGGGTGATGCTCGACGAGGGAATGCTCTACTGGTACGCCCGGCTCTCCGCCCGGTACCCGACCGTGGAGATCCGGATCGGTGACGTCTGCCCCTCGGTGGATGACGCGGTGCTGGTCGCCGCCCTGGTCCGGGCCCTGGTGGCGACCGCGATGACCGACATCGCCGAGGGCCGCCCCGCGCTCGACACCGACCATCACCTGCTGGTCGCCGCGCACTGGCGGGCCGCCCACGACGGGCTGGAGGGCGAGGGCGTCGACCCGACCGACGGTGAGCTGCGCCCGGCCTGGGAACTGCTGGACCGGCTGGTCGACCACCTCCGCCCGGAACTGGACCGGCACGGCGACCTCGACCAGGTGACCGACCTGCTGGGCGGGCTGCGCCGGCACGGCAGCGGCGCGGCGCGGCAGCGGGCCGTGTTCGCCCGGACCGGCAAGCTGCTCGACGTGGTCGAGGACGTGGCCCGGCAGACGCGCGGCTGAGCGCGCCCCACCGCGGCAACACCCGTGACACGATGGTGCTCGTGGCCGAACGGATGATCGTCATCGGCGGGGACGCCGCCGGGATGGCGGCGGCGTCCCAGGCCCGCCGCCGCCGGGACCGGGCCGACCTGGAGATCACCGCCTTCGAGCGGGGGCACTTCACCTCCTACTCGTCGTGCGGCATCCCGTACTGGGTGAGCGGGCAGGTGACGGAGCGGGACCAGCTGATCGCGCGCGATCCGGCGACCTTCCGCGACACGTTCGACATCGAGGTCAAACTGCGCCACGAGGTCACCGCCATCGACCTCGACCGCCGCGAGGTGGTCGCCCGGGACCTGGCCGGCGGCGGCGAGGTCCGCGCCGGCTTCGACACCCTGGTGTACGCCACCGGCGCGAGCCCGGTCGTGCCCGCCTGGGCCGGCGGCGGGGTGGCCGGCGTGTTCGGCATGCAGACCCTCGACGACGGCACCGCCCTGATCGACTGGCTGAACGGCGAGCCGCAGCCCCGCCGCGCCGTGGTGGTCGGTGGCGGCTACATCGGCGTGGAGATGGCCGAGGCGCTGCTGTCCCGCGGGCTCACGGTCGAGCTCGTCGAGCAGGCCGACCAGCCGATGGCCACCGTGGACCCGGACATGGGCGAGCTGGTCGCCGAGGCGCTGCGCCGGACCGGCATCGGCATCCACACCGGGCTGCCGGTCGAGGGCCTGGCGGAACGGGACGGCCGGGTCAGCGCCGTGGTCACGGCCGAGGGTCCGATCCCGGCCGACGTGGTGGTGCTGGGTCTCGGCGTACGCCCGAACATCGCGCTCGCCGAGGCCGCCGGCCTGCCGATCGGTCCGAGCGGCGCGGTCCGCGTCGACCGGCGGATGCGGGTGCCCGGGGTGCCCGGGGTCTGGGCGGCCGGCGACTGCGTGGAGAGCCTGCACCGGGTCAGCGGCCTGCCCGTGCACATCCCGCTCGGCACCCACGCCAACAAGCAGGGCCGGGTCGCCGGGATCAACATCGGCGGCGGGTACGCCACCTTCCCCGGGGTGGTCGGCACCGCGGTGACCAAGGTCTGCGACCTGGAGGTGGGGCGCACCGGCCTGCGCGAGCGGGACGCCACCGCCGCCGGCTTCGAGTTCGTCACCGTGCTCGCCGAGTCGACCAACCGGGCCGGCTACTTCCCGGGCGCCCGGCCGATGACCGTGAAGCTGATCGCCGAGCGGCCCAGCGGCCGGCTGCTCGGGGCGCAGATCGTCGGCTGGTCCGAGGCGGCCAAGCGGATCGACGCGCTTGCTGTGGCGCTCTGGAACGGCATGACGGTGGACGAGATGACCGCACTCGACCTGGGCTACGCCCCGCCGTACGCCCCGGTCTGGGATCCGGTGCTGATCGCCGCCCGCGAGGCCGTCGACGCCCTCGCCCACACCGGCCGCTAGCTGTCGCCTCCGGGTGCGGATGCCGCGAGACGACGCGTCAGGGCTGGAGTGGCTGCTCTTCACCCAGTCGGGGGTGTTGACCTGGGCGCAGGCGACGGCCGAGCTGACCCCGGCCACGGTCCGGCACCTGCTGGCCAGTGGCCGCTGGCAGCGGGTGTGCCGCGGGCTGCTGCGGGCCGCCCCGGACGGGCCGTTCGACCGGGACCAGCAATGGTGGGTCGCGGTGCTCGCGGCAGGGCAGGGCGGCGTGCTCGCCGGACTGGCCGCCGCACAGGCCGGCGGCCTGCGGGGCAGCTGGCGGTACGAGACGGTGGACGTCCTCGTCCCGCACCGGCGACGCGCCGCCGACCTGCTGCGCCGGCTGCCCGTGGGCCTTCCCGCGGTACGGGTGCGCCGGGTCCGTGCCCTGCCCGCCGCCGACCGGCAGCGGGGCCGGCCGGACCGGACGAGCATGGCCCGGTCCCTGGTGGACGCGGCCCAGTGGGCGCGTACCGACGAGGAGGCGCAGCAGCTCCTCGCGGCCGGCTGCCAGCAGCGGCGGGTCACCCCGGCCGAGGTCACCGCCGTGCTGGACCGGATGCCGCGCGCCCTGCGCAGGGGTCTGATCCGGGAGACGCTCCAGGACGTGGCCGGTGGCGCCCAGGCCCTCTCCGAGATCGACCTGGTCCGGCTCTGCCGCCGCCACGGCCTGCCGGTCCCGGACGGTCAGGAACGCCGGCGTGACGCGCGCGGCCGGGTGCGCTACCTGGACGCGTACTGGCGGCGCTGGGGCCTGCACGTCGAGGTGGACGGCGCGCACCACCTGGACGTCCGGCAGTGGGCGGCGGACCTGCGCCGGCAGAACGACGTGTGGATCTCCGGCGACCGGATCCTGCGGTTCACCGCGTTCGACGTCCGGCACCGCCCCGACGAGGTGGTGGCCCAACTCCGGGCCGCCCTGGCGGCGGCCGGCTGGCGGCCGTAGCTCGGTTGTGGGTGCGTTTGTTGTCGCTGGGGCGACAACAAACGCACCCACACCTCTTTGTCGGGGGGCGCGGTTACCTTGTCCGCGCTGTCGCCGGTTCCGGCCCTTTCCCTCGGAGGATCCCCATGTCGCAGGAGACGACCTACCTCGAACTGTCCGAAGTGGACGGTGCGGCGCACAAGTTCTACGAGGTGGTGGTGGAGGACACCGCGCTGACCGTGCGCTACGGCCGGATCGGCGACCAGGGCCAGGTGAAGACGACCACCTTCCCGGACAACACCCGGGCCCGGGCCGCCGCGGCGAAGAAGATCGGCGAGAAGATCCGCAAGGGGTACGCCCCGGCGGTGCCCGGCGTACGCCAGAAGCGCCCGGTGTCCCGCCGGCAGATCGTCAGCACCCGCTCCACCGCCCGCACTGCCCCGGTGCTCTGGCGGTACGCCTCCGGCGCGCCCGCGTTCGGCATCTTCATCGACGGTCAGAGCTGCCTGGTCGGCAACGAGCACGGGGTGATCACCACGCTGGACCACGACGCCCTGGTGCTGAACCAGGTCCGACTCCCCGACGGGGTGAAGTGCATCGTCGCCGACGACGCCTGGATCTACGCGGGCTGCGACGACGGCAACGTCTACGACCTCTCCGGCAAGGTGCCCCGGGTGGCGTACGCGATCGCCCCGGAGATCGACATCTACTGGCTGGACATCCACGACGGCGTGCTGGGGGTCTCCGACGCGGCCGGCGGGATCGCCGCGATCGACCACGAGGACGAGTTTCTCTGGCGCCGGCCGGGGCGGGGCCGGGCCGCCTGGATGGTGCGCTGCGACCGCGATGCCCTCTACCACGGCCACTCGCAGGGGGTCACCGGCTACGACTGGCGCAGCGGGCGGGAGTTGTGGCACACCCGCACCGGGTCGGTGCTCTTCGGCTGGCAGGAGCGCGACGCGGTGTTCGCCGGCACCGGCACCCGCGAGGTGGTACGGCTGCGCAAGGACGGGCGGGCCGACCGGACGTACCGCTGCGACGCCCCGGTCTTCTCCTGCGCCACCGCCGAGGACGGCCGGTACGTCTTCGCCGGCGACAACCAGTCCTCGATCTACTGCTTCGACGCGGCCGGCAACCGGCTGTGGAAGCTCGGCACCGGCTGCGGCTCGGCCTACTCGATGCAGTACCACCAGGAACGGCTCTACGTGGTGACCACCAGCGGCTACCTGGCCTGCGTCGACGCCGGCGAGGCGGCGATCCGGGCGGCCGAGGCGGGCACCGTGCCCGACGTGGTTGACGTCAAGGCGCCGGCCCGAATGCCCGAGCCGGCCGCCTGGACCACGGTCGAGGTGACCACCGACGACCGCTCCGGCGTGGTGGTGCAGTGCGTCGAGCAGGGCGGCCGGATGCGCATCCATGTGCTCTCCGACGGCTACCGGCGGGACTGGTCGGTGCAGTTCCCCAAGGGCATCCGCGAGCCGGGCGCGCGCTACCTGGTCACCGAGGTCCGGGAGTCCGGCCGGGGCGGCTTCTACCGGGCGTACGGGGACATCCGCCGGCTGCGCTGAACGACTCCGGTCCGGGGGCGGTGCGGGACCGCCCCCGGACGTCGCGCAGCACGGCCCGCTCCTCGACGCCGCAGTCCTCGGTGGACCGCACATCGGGGGCACCTGTCGCGCCGCCCGCGCCGGAAACGGTTGTACGCGACCGCCACCGGACTTCAGGATGGTCGGATGTCTCTGGAGATCCCCGAAGGGCTGCGCTGGACCGGACGGTATCCGGCCGGCCGGGCCTGGCTCGCCGGCCTGCCGGACCGGCTGGCCGAGTGCGTCGAGCGCTGGCAGCTACGGGTCGGTCCGCCGTTCCACTCCGCCTTCGCGTCGCTGGCGATGCCGGCGGAACTGCCGGACGGCACCCTGGCGGTGCTGAAGCTCCAGTATCCGGACGAGGACAGCGTGCACGAGGCGACCGCGCTGACGCAGTGGGCGGGGCGCGGTGCGATCCGGCTGCTCGCCCACGACGCCGGGCGGCGCGCGCTGCTGGTCGAGCGCTGCCTGCCCGGCACCCCGCTGCACGCGCTGCCGCCCGAGGCGGCCCTCGACGTGGCGGTCGCGCTGCTGCCCCGGCTCAGCGTGCCGGCCGGACCGCCGTTCACCCCGCTCGCCGAGGAGGCCGCCGGTTGGACCGAGCGGATGCCGGCCAAGTGGGAGCGGCTGAACCGGCCGTTCGAGCGGCGGTTGCTGGACGCCGCCCTCGGGCTGCTCGCCGACCTGGTGCCGAGCCAGGGTGAACAGGTGCTGGTCAATCAGGACCTGCACGCCGGCAACGTGCTGGCGGCCGGCCGCGAGCCGTGGCTGGTCATCGACCCGAAGCCGCTGGTCGGCGAGCGGGAGTTCGCGGCGGTGCCGATGGTGCGCGGCCGGGAGCTGGGGCACTCCCCCGCCGCGGTCCGGCACCGGCTGGACCGGCTCAGCACCGAGCTGGGGCTGGACCGGGAGCGGGTCCGCGGCTGGGCGGTCGCGCACACCCTGGCCTGGAGCCTCGGCGACGACCAGGTCTTCCCGCAGCAGGTCGAGACGGTCCGCTGGCTGCTCGACCAGGCGTGAACCGTCGGTGGGACCGCCTCGCGGGCGGCCCGGCGGCCGCTCACGGCCGGCCGGGCCGACCGGCGCCAGCGCACCGCCCGGGCGGTACCGGCCGTCCGCTCCGCCCGGCGGTACCGGGCCGGCCACTCGGCCCGGCGGTATCGGGCCGGCCGGCGGTGCCGGGCCGGCCGGCGGTGCCGGGCCGGTTCAGCCGGCCTGGCAGGTGGCGCACCAGTAGAGGTTGCGGCCGGCCAGCGTGCCCCGGCTGACCGCGGTGCGGCAGATGTGGCAGGGCGCGCCGGGGCGGCGGTAGACGTACACCTCGCCGCCGTGCCGGTCGACGCGCGGTGGCCGGCCCATCGCCTCCGGCAGGTGCTCGTCGCGGACGGTGTCGATGCGGCCCACGGCGACGGCGCGGCTCATCAGGTCGACCAGGTCGGCCCAGATCCGATCCCAGCCCGCGCGGTCCAGCGCCCGGCCGGGCAGCGTGGGCGGCAGGCCGGCCCGGAACAGCGCCTCGGTCACGAAGATCAACCCGGTGCCGGCCACCACCGACTGGTCCAGCAGCAGCGCGGCCAGCGGGGTGGGGCTGCGCCGGATCCGGGCGTACGCCCGGTCCGGGTCGGCGTCGGCGCGCAGCGGGTCCGGGCCGAGCCGGGCCCGCAGCGCAGCCACCTCGGCCGGGGTGAGCAGCTCGCAGGCGGTCGGGCCGCGCAGGTCCAGCCAGTGCGAGTCGCTGGTGAGCCGTAGCCGCACCTGCCCGACCGGGGCCGAGGGCTGGCCCGGGCCGTCCGCGAACTTCCCGTAGAGCCCGAGGTGCACGTGCAGGGTCAGCTCGCCGGCGTAATGGTGCAGCAGGTGCTTGCCGTACGCCTCGGTGCCGTCGAGGACGGTGCCGCTGAGCCGGGCCGCGCCCTCGGCGAAGCGGCCCTGCGGGCTGGCGGCGTGCACCTTGTCGCCGGCGAAGAGCTCGGCGTGCCGGGCCGCCAGGCGATGGATCGTGTGTCCCTCTGGCACAGGATCCAAGGGTAGTCAGCCGTTCTCGCGTCTCCCGGGTGACCTGTCGAACCGCGCTGTCACCCACCGGGCCTCGGCCCGCACCGTGCCGGTGACGGCCCCGGCTGATGTGCGGCGCGCTACGACCACCGGCCGCCGTTGCGGGCAGCCTTGGCCTCATCGAGCAGGTGGGCCAGCCGGTACCGCAGGACCCGCGCCTGCCCGATCGACAGCACCAGGCTGGCGGCGGCGCCGCCGGCCACGCTGGTCAGGTTCACCATCGGCTCAGCGGTTGGGTGCAACGCCCGCACCAGGCGCACGTCAACGACGAACGCCTCCGGGCGGTTGGTGCCCACGTGGCGGGCGCGGGAACGGTGCTGGCCCCGGCGCTCGCATCCGTCCCGGTCGCACCAGCGCGGGTGGCCCGGACCCTCCCGGGTGGCAAGCGTTCCGGTGGCGTAGACGTGCAGGTAGCCGCAGGGCCGATCCACGTCCGGCGCCAGGCCGACCGGGTGGGCGTCCAGCCCGGCGCGGCCGACCACGGCGGTGGCCTGGGCCGAGTGCGCTGCGCAGGTGTACGCGCAGCCGTCCAGGGAGTCGGCGGTGTACAGCTCGATTCGGACCGTCGCGGGTTCTCCGCAGACAGGCAGCGTCGGTAGGGTGCTCACGGGTCGCCTCCTTGCAGGCGATCAAGGCCCTCGGTTGGCGGTGCATCGCTGGCCGAGGGCCGTCTGATTGGTGGCCAATCCAGCAAACCGCAGTTGGCCTACCAAAGCAAGAGAACGTCATTGCCACTAGGCCAACTGATGATCGCAAACCTGCCGCCCTAGTTGGCCAGTGAGATCATCTGTCATGTGGCCAACCGACTAGCGGATGCTGTGCGTGCGTTCCACATGGCGCAGGCGACCGCCGCTGCCTCCGCCCAGCGCGCAGCCGAGGATCGGGAGAAGGTCACCGAAGCCCGGGATCAGCTCGCCACCGCCATCGTGGCCGCCGCCCGGGACGGAATGCGCCAGGTCGACATCGTGCGGGTCACCGGCTACACCCGCGAGCGGGTGCGCCAGATCCTCCGCGCCCACGGCATCACGCCCGACTAGCCCGCGGATCGCGGCGCACCGGCCGCCGGGATCAGTGCACCGGCAGCGCCGACGGTCCGCCACCCTTCACGCTTCGCCGCAACAGGTCGTACGACCAGACGAAGCAGCGGACCTGCCGGTCGCCGCGCGCCCACGCGGCAGCCGAGGGCAGCCCGTACAGGCTGCTGGTCCGGTACGGCAGCAGCCGGTCGACCGGCAGCTTCGCGTAGCCGGCGATCACCGTGCGGCAGGCGGCGTGGATCCGGTCCTCGTCGGCGGCCAGGGCGGCGAAGGGCACCTCCGGGGCGGTCCACGTGCCGGCGTACTCGATCCGGTGCGCGCTCGCGCACGGCACCTGGAGCAGCCCGCCCACCACCTGCTCCACGCACCGGTACGCCAGCGGCGACGCCGGGTTCCGGAGCGCGTCACGGAGGGTGCCGGCATGCTGGGCCGGCCAGTCGGACCGGTCGTCGTCGCCGACGGTCACCGCGCTGACCTCGAAGAGATCGCAGCGGAACCAGCGGCTGCCCCCGGCCCAGCCGTTCGGCGACGGCGGCGCGACCTGCACCACCAGGCGCGCCCCGTGCCAGTCCCCGCCAAGGAAATCGCGGGCCCGGGTGTCGCACTCGGCGTACGCCGGCCGTAGCACCGCCGAGCCCACCTTCGGCGGGGTGGGCCGGGCCGCCAGCGCGTCGCTGAACCGGCCGACGTGGAACGTCTCGGCGAGGTGCGGCCGGGCGCAGTCCACCGGCTGGTAGCTGCTCAGATAGCTGGTCGGGTCGCCGATCAGGTGGCAGTCGCCCACCTTCGGGCTGAACTGCTCGACCGCGCCGACCGGACGCCAGTCGTCGGTCAGGTCGCCGTCCGTACCGGCCGGCGCGGCGCAGCCGGCCAGCACCGCCATGACCACGGCGGCCAGGATCGTCATACTGCGTCGCATACCCATCTCCCCCGGAACACCGTGGCAACCGCGCGCAGCATACGGCCGGCCCGGGGCCGGCGGTGACGCCGCGTCGGTCGACGGGTGTCATTGCCTGCTCGCCTGGGTACGTCCTTGTCACGCGTGTGCCGGTAGGACGCTTCCGCGGCCGCCGCGCCGGAGATCAGGAGGTGTCGAGATGAAGATTCTGTCCCGCCGGAACGGTCCGGCGCGCAATGAGGACGTGAATGGCGACGGCGTGGTCGACGCCCGCGACGAAGTCACCGCCCGGGAGGAGTCCGTCGACCGCGACGGAGTCGCCGTTCGGGACGAGGCCGCCGCCCGCGACGAGGCCACCGCGCGCGACGGCGGACCGGTGGTCACCGACCGGGACGCCGAGCGGACGACGTACCGCAGCGGCGCCACCGCCGGCGACGGCGACCGGACCGCCGACGCCGAGCGGCGGGCGGCCGACCGGGCCGCGGCGGCGCGGGCCGCCACCGGCCGTCCGCTCGGCGCGGGCACCACCCGCACCGTGCCGCCGGTCGACGGCTCCGTCCGTACCGTGGCGCCGGCCGACGACGCCCACACCCGGGTGGCCGACGACGACGTCACCCGCACCGACCGGCGGCCGGACCCGGCCCCGGAACGCACCGTCGACCTGGACCGGGACGGCCGGCCGGACCGCCCGGCCGACCGGGAGCGGGTCGCGGACCAGGCGATCCCCGTGAAGAAGCCGCGGGCCAGCCTGCTCGCCACCCTCGGCCTGATCGTCTCGGTGGTCGGCGCGCTCTTCGTGCTCACCGGCACCCTGGCCGGTTACGGCATCGGGCTCGGCGCGGTCGGCGCGGTGCTCGCGGTGCTCGGCCTGATGGCCACCCGCCGCCGGCACGTGGCCGGCAAGACCGACGCGCTGATCGGCGTGGCCGTCGGCGTGGCCGCCGTGGTGCTCGGCATCGTGGCGATGACCGGCCAGTTCGACTGGCCGACCACCGACGGCGACTGGGTGGGCCGGTTCCGCGAGTGGCTTGATTCACAGTTTGCCAACTGGTTCTGACGGGCACTGTCCGGCTCGCCGGCGCAGCTCCGGCGGTCCGATCAGCTCTGGTGGTTCACCAGCCGGACACACACCTCCTTCGGGGGCGGCGATTCGCCGCCCCCGAAGCACGTCCCGGGGTCAGTCGGCCGCGGTCACGCCCTCGCGGGCGTCGAGCAGTTCCTCCCAGTGCTCCCGGGCCCAGGCGCAGGCGACCTCCATCGGGCCGAGCAGGCTGCGCCCCAGCGGGGTGAGCGCGTACTCGACCCGCCCGGCGAGGACGGCCCGCCGGACCAGCCCGTCGGCTTCGAGCCGGCGCAGCGACCGGGTCAGCACCTTGGCGGTGACGCCGCGCAGCGGCACCCGCAGCTCGGAGAAGCGCCGCGGCCCGCCCTCGAGGCAGCGCACCACCATGCCGGCCCACTTGTCCCCGAACCGGATCGGCGACAGGTCCGACGGGCAGAGCTCGTCGAACATCTCCGGGTCCAGCGGCGCGGCCATCCGTTCACCGTAGTCGGTATCCGGGTGGAAACCGGCCCGCTGGATAGCGTCCGCGGCGGGCGGCCGGCGACCACGCCGGCCCGCGACGACGAGGGGTACGCGGATGAGCAGGATCATCGTCTTCGGCGCCGGTGGCCGGGCCGGCCGCGCCGCGGTACGGGAGGCACGCGACCGGGGCCACCGGGTCACGGCCGTGCTGCGGGACCCGGCCCGCCATCCCGACCTGCCCGGCGCCGGACAGGTCCGGGTGGTCGCCGGCGACGTCACCGATGCGGAGCGGGTCGCCGAGCTGGCGGCCGGACACGACGCGGCGGTGCACGCGGCGGTCGACCTCGGTGCCGCGCCCGACGTGTTCTTCCCGGCGGCGGCCCGGGCGATGCTGGCCGGGCTGGACCGGGCCGGGGTGGGCCGGCTGCTGGTGGTCGGGCTGGCGTCGGTGCTGCCGACCGCCGGTGGCGTGCCGCTGATGGACACCCCCGGTTACCCGCAGGAGTACCGCGGCTTCTACCTGGGGCACGCGGCGGGGACCGAGGTGCTGCGGCGGGAGGGGTCGGCCGTCGACTGGCTGGTGCTCAGCCCGGCCGGCGACTTCGACCACGGCGGCACGCCCACCGGCCGGTACCGGTTCGCGCCGGCCGAGGCCGGGAGCCGGATCACGTACGCCGATCTGGCGGTCGCGCTGCTGGACGAGATCGACACTCCCCGGCAGCGGCACGGCCACCTCGGGGTGGAGCGCGACTGACCCGGCGACGCAACGATCCGCCGTGCGAAGTTGACCAGACGCAACGATCCGACGGCGTACGCAACTTCTCACGGTGGATGTCGCCGCCTGAGCCGCATACCGTTGGACCACGGCGCCAGCCCGTGGGCCACGGTGGCCGGGCGCGCCCGACCCTGGGAGCAGGACATGACGATGGACGCGACCCGCCAGCGCTTTCTGATGTGCCGGCCGACGTACTTCGCCGTCGACTACGCGATCAACCCGTGGATGGACCCCACCGCCCCGGTCGACGCCGACCTGGCGATCCGGCAGTGGGAGCAGCTCCGCCGGACGTACGTCGACCTGGGCCACGAGGTCGAGCTGATCGACCCGGTGGCCGGCCTGCCGGACATGGTCTTCGCCGCCAACGGCGGCACGGTGATCGACGGCAGGGCGATGGCGGTGCAGTTCCGCGACCCGCAGCGGGCCGACGAGGCCCCCGCCTACCGCGCCTGGTTCGAGGCCGCCGGCTTCGAGATGTACGACCCGAAGCACGTCAACGAGGGTGAGGGCGACGTCCTGCTGGCCGGCGACCACCTGCTCGCCGGCACCGGGTTCCGCACCGCGCACGCCTCGCACGCCCAGCTCCAGGAGGTCTTCGGCTACCCGGTGATCACCATGCAGCTGGTCGACCCGCGCTTCTACCACCTGGACACCGCGCTCACCGTGCTCGACGAGCGGACCGTGGCGTACCTGCCGGAGGCGTTCTCGCCGGGCAGCCGGGCGGTGCTGCGCCGGCTCTTCCCGGACGCCATCCACGCGACCATGGCCGACGCCGAGGTGCTGGGGCTGAACGCGGTCAGCGACGGCCGGCACGTGGTGCTGCCCGCGCAGGCCACCGACCTCGCCGCCAAGCTGCGCGACCGGGGCTACCAGACCATCGGCATCGACCTGTCCGAGCTGCGCAAGGCCGGCGGCGGACCGAAGTGCTGCACGTTGCGACTCCGTCAGGGAAAGGCGAGCAAGTGATCATCGACGACATGCTGCGGACTCCGTCCGCGGTCCAGGACGCGGAGCGGCACACGGCGCACAACTACCACCCGCTGCCCGTGGTGATCTCGTCGGCCGAGGGCGCCTGGCTGACCGACGTGGACGGCCGCCGCTACCTGGACTGCCTGGCCGGCTACTCGGCGCTGAACTTCGGCCACCGGCACCCGAAGCTGATCGAGGCCGCGCACGCCCAGTTGGACCGGCTCACCCTCACCAGCCGGGCGTTCATCCACGACCAGTTCGCCGACTTCTGCCGGGAGTTGGCCGCGCTCTGCGGCAAGGACCTGGTGCTGCCGATGAACACCGGCGCCGAGGCGGTGGAGACCGGCATCAAGGTCGCCCGCAAGTGGGGCTACCAGGTCAAGGGCGTGACGCCGGGCCAGGCCAACATCGTGGTGGCGGAGGGCAACTTCCACGGGCGTACGACCACGATCGTCAGCTTCTCCACCGACGAGGACGCGCGCGCCGACTTCGGGCCGTACACCCCGGGCTTCACGGTCGTCCCCTACGGCGACCTGGCCGCGCTGACCGCCGCGATCGACGAGAACACCGTGGCCGTGCTGCTGGAGCCGATCCAGGGCGAACAGGGCGTGGTGGTGCCGCCGGAGGGCTACCTGCCGGGCGTCCGCCGGCTCTGCACCGAGCGGAACGTGCTCTTCATCGCCGACGAGATCCAGTCCGGCCTGGGCCGCACCGGCGCCACCTTCGCCTGCGAGCAGGAGGGCGTCGTCCCGGACATGTACCTGCTGGGCAAGGCGCTCGGCGGCGGCATCGTGCCGGTCTCCGCGGTGGCCGCGAACGCCGACGTGCTCGGCGTGCTCCAGCCGGGCCAGCACGGCTCGACCTTCGGCGGCAACCCGCTGGCCTGCGCCGTCGCCACCGAGGTGGTGCGGTTGCTGGCCACCGGCGAGTTCCAGCGGCGCTCCGCCGAGCTGGGCGAGCGGCTGCACGCCGGGCTGCGCGGCCTGATCGGCAAGGGCCTGGTCGCGGTCCGGGGCCGGGGCCTCTGGGCCGGCCTGGACATCGACCCGGCGCTGATGACCGGCCGGCAGGCCTGCGAGCGGCTGATGGAGCGGGGCGTCCTGGCCAAGGACACCCACGGCTCCACCATCCGGCTCGCCCCGCCGCTGGTGATCACGGAAGAGGAGATCGACCACGCGGTGGCCCAGCTCGCCGCCGTGCTGGCCGGCTGACCCCGTAGCCGAAAGGGCGCCGGGACCGCGACGGTCCCGGCGCCCTTCGCGCGTCCGCGCGGTCAGACCCGCGGCAGCCGCATCGCCATGGTGGGCGCCTCGGCCATCACCGAGGTGGGGCTGAACTTCGCGTCGCTGGGCAACTCGTCGGCGCGGCCCAGGTGCACACCCGGGTAGAGCTCGATCACGTCCCCCTCGGCCAGCACCCGGGACTGCTGCGGGGCCAGCGCGATCCGGTCCGCCTCGGCCATCGAGCCGCCCGGCCGCACGCCCGAGCCGTTGGTGCTGGTGTCGGTCACGATCACCTCACCCACTCTCAGCTCGAACCGGACGTGGTTGCGGCTGATCCAGCGCCGCGCCTCGTCGTTGAGCCACTGCCCGAGGACGATCCCGCCATCCGGATCCGGTGCCCGCCCGACCAGCACCGGCTGGGCCTCGGTGAGCGCGAACCGGCGGCGCACCAGCCCACCGATCCGCACCGCCAGCACCTCCGTACGCGGGCGCGGCCCGGCGTCGCCGAGCCGGACCCGGTGCCGGGGACAGGTCGGCACCCCGTTGCGCAGCGTGGGCGGCGGCTGGCCGGCCGGCGCCCGGTCCACCCGGGCCAGGTCGGCGAAGGCGCCGCCGCCCCCACCGCCGCCGAAGAGCGCGCACCCCGGCTCCGGGCAGCGCCACTGCCGGGCCAACAGCTTCGCCCCGACCGGTGAGCGGCCGCCGGCCGCCGGGCGCTGCCCGCCGCCGACGTGGGCGATGAAGACCGGGCCGCCGGCGCCGGGCACCGGGGCGAGCACCCGCCCGGCCTGCCCGAGCCACGGGAACCGCCCCTGCCGGCCGTCGAAGCGGACCCGGCTGAGCACCGGCAGCCCGAGCAGGTCGGCCACCTCCAGCACCCGGTCGCCGGGCTGGTCGAGGACCTCGACCAGGCCGTCGTCGGCCCAGCGCCGGACCACCATCCGCTCGTTGGAGGTGAGGTCCGCGTCGGAGAGCAGGGCCCGGTGCACGATCGCGTACACCGGGACGCTGTCCTCCTCCAACTGCCGGGACAGGGCGTCGATCACCATGCCGAGCCGCAGCAGGCTGGCCGGCCGGCCGCCGTCCAGGTCCTGCCAGCGGATCACCTCGGCCAGGTCCACCACGGCGCGGGCCAGCGCCGGGTCGGTGCAGACCCGACCCTCGATGGCGTCCAGCACCTTGCTGATCTCGAATCTCATCGGGCGCTCCGGGTCCGCCGGGTCGGCCGTGGCCGCCCCGGCTCGTCCCGCACCGCCTCGGCGGTGAGCACGTCTGCCATGGCCCCGACCCTACCGGGGCGGCCCGGACCACCCCCGCCGCGGCACGCTCCCGACCGCCCGGGTCATCCGCGCCGCAGCGGGCGGCCCACCGCGTGCAGGTGCGCCAGCCCTTGCCGGTACGACTCGATCAGCCCGGTCTCCGCGTACGGGAGGCCCTGCTCGGCGCAGAACGCCTGGACGATCGGCCGGGCCCGGCGCAGGTTGGCCCGGGGCATGTTGGGGAAGAGGTGGTGCTCGATCTGGTAGTTGAGCGCGCCGAGCGCCACGTCCACGAACCGGCCGCCCCGGACGTTGCGCGAGGTGAGCACCTGCTTACGCAGATAGTCCAGGTCGTCCTCGGCGCTCGGCATCGGCATGCCCTTGTGGTTGGGGGCGAACGCGCAGCCCATGTACAGCCCCCACAGCCCCTGGTGGACGGCGACGAAGAGCAGGGCCTTCGCCGGCGACATCACCGCGAACAGCAGCCCCAGGTATCCGGCGGCGTGCGCGACGAGCAGCACCGCCTCGGCCGCCCGGTGCCGGACCGGGGTACGCCAGCGGCCGTCCGCCCGGCCGGTCACCGCGCGCACGCTCGCCACGTGCAGCGCCAACCCCTCCAGCAGCAGCATCGGGAAGAAGAGCCAGGCCTGCCGGCGGGCCAGCCAGCGGCCGAACCCCCGGGTCGCGGCCGCCTGCTCGGGCGTCCAGACCAGCGCGCCCGCGCCGACGTCCGGGTCCTCGTCGGCGTGGTTCGGGTTGGCGTGGTGGCGGTTGTGCTTCTCCACCCACCAGCCGTAGCTCAGCCCGACGGCGAGGTTGCCGGCGAGCAGCCCGACCAGCTCACTCGGGCCGCGTCGGCGGAACATCTGCCGGTGCCCGGCGTCGTGCCCGAGGAACGACACCTGGGTGGTGGCCACCGCCAGCACGGCGGCCAGGGCCAGTTGCGCCCAGGAGTCGCCGACCGCCACCACCAGCGCCCAGCCGGCCAGGAAGGCGCCCAGGGTGAGGCCGATCCGCAGCGCGTACCGGGCCGGCCGGCGGGCGAACAGGCCGGCCTCGGCGACCCGGCGGGACAGCCGCGCGTAGTCGCTGCCCCGCCGTGCCGGCGCCGTCAACGTCGATGAGGTCATCCGATCCCCGTTCCTCGTCCGCGGCACGCGCCGGGCCGGCGCGACCTTCCGTGATCGAGTCTGGTCGGGACGGTTGCGCTGGGTAATCCTGACAACCCCCCAGTCGGGGGTGGTGTTTTCCCTACCTCATGCCGCCGACCGCGGCGCGCAGCCGGACCACGTCCCGCCGCCGCCGCTCGTACGTGGCGGCCAGCGCGATCAGCGCCAGCCCGCCCAGCCCCAGGAAGATCCAGCGGGGCAGCAGGTCCCAACCCCGGGCCAGCTCGTGCAGCGCGAGCGGCACCAGGGCGGCCGCGCCCAGCACCACGGGCGCCTGCCAGCGCCGGACCGCGCCGCCGAGCACCGCGCCGAGGGCGACGACGCCGAGCGCCAGCCGCCGCCACGGCTGCGGTTCCGGCGCCGCCACCACCGACACCAGGCCGGGCAGCAGCACCGCCGCCAGCCCCGGGCCGAGCGCCAGCCAGCTGTTCAGGCCGGGCCGGCTGCGCAGCGCCACCAGGCCGACGCCGAGGGCCAGCGCCGCCGCCGGCACGGTGTACGCCTCCAGCAGCGTCACCCGGCTGGCCAGCAGTTGCAGCCAGCCGCCGAGCAGCACGCTGCCGCCCGCCACACCGGCGAGGGCCCACCGCCGCGCGCTCGACTCGCCCCGGCGCGGCACCCGCAGCGCCACGGCAACCCCCCAGAGGGTGCAGACCGTCGACGCCGGGCGCAACGCGCCGATGGTGAGCAGCAGCGCGAGCAGGGCCACCGCCTGCGCGGCCGCCTCCAGCGCCACCGCCGGATCCCCCACCCCGGTGCGTGCCGCCCCGGCCCGCACCCGACCGGCGCCGTCCGCCGGCGCCGGACCAACGGTGCCCGCCGGCACCGGACCGGCGGCGGTCGATGGCGCCGGACCACCGGTGCCCGCCGGCACCGGACCGGCACCGTCCGTCGGCACCGGACCAACGGCGCCGGCGGCGGTCGACGGCACCGCGGCGCCCGGGCCGGCCGGCGGCACCCGGACGGTCGTGGCGCGCAGCAGCGGTACCGCGTGCAGCACCGCCACGGCCACCGCCAGCACCGCGAAGGCCGCCGTCCGCAGCGGCAGTCCGGCCGCCAGCGGCGCGGTCACCGCGAACCCGGTGGCCGCCGCCACGGCCGCCAGCCAGCCGGCGAGCCGGGTGCCGGCGTAGCGGCCGGCCGCCCCCGCCACGGCGGCCGTGACCACCACCGCGCCCAGCCCGGCCAGCGTCCCGGCCCGGGTGGCGGCGAGCCCGCCCAGCCCGACCGGGGTGAGCAGCAGCCCGAGCGGGACGGTCACCGGCAGCAGTCGCGGTCGGGGCGCGGCGAGCGCGGCCACCAGCAGCGCGGCCAGCCCGGTGCCGAAGACCACGGCGGGCACCACCGGCCAGGGCGCGCCGGCCCCGGCCAGCAGCACCGGCAGCGCCACCGCGCCGAACGGCAGCGCCGCCGTCGCCGGGCGCCACCACCCCCCGCCCCGCCGACTCCCGCCTGCCGCGCCGCCGGGGTCCGGCGAATCCGCCGCCGGGCGGTCCTCCGGACCGGCGGAGGCCAGGACCGCCGCCGGGCGGCCGGCCGACCCTGGCGCGGTACGGAAGTACGCCGCCGCGGCGATGCCCAGCAGCACCAGCGCCAGCCCGGCGCGGGTGGCGCTCGGCACCGGCCCGCCCTCGGGCGCCCCGGACCAGGGACGTACCGGCAGTTCCCCGAGCACCTCGAGGGCCACCGGAGCGCTGGCCAGCAGCGCCAGGCCGGCCAGCGCGACGCCGACCACCCGCGGGGCGCGCGCCGGCCGGGCCCGGCCACCGGTGGCCACCGCCAGCAGCACGCCCGCCGCGGCGTAGCCGGAGAACGGCTCACCGTTGCCGAGCAGCAGCGGCGCGACGCCGACCGCGGCCAGCGCCACGGCCCAGCCGGTCACCGCGTACCCGTGCAGCTCGGGCCAGCTCCGGCGGACCGCGAGCGTGGCCACGACCAGCAGCGCGACGGCGACGGCCGCGCCGCGCAGTTGCCACCAGGACGGTGCGCCGAGGCCGAGCAGCGCGACCGCCACGCCGGCCGGCACGGCGAGCAGCGCGGCGCCCAGCGCCACCCCGGCGACGGCCGGCTGCGCACCGGCGCCCCGGCGACCCCGGGCCGCCGTCAGCAGGCCCACGGCGGCGAGGACCGCGAGGCCGGCGCCGGCCCCGGCCGGGTCGGCGCGACCGACCAGCAGGGCGTGTCCGAAGAGGACGGCGGCGGCGCCGCCGGGCGCCAGCACGGTGGACTGTTCCGGACGCGCGCGGAACACCGCGCCGAGCAGCAGCGCGCCGGCGGCGACCAGGTCCAGCGCCACCACCAGCGGCCAGGGGGTGTCGGCGACGGCGGGCGCGGCCAGCACCACCAGCGCCCCGCCGATTACCCAGGCCAGCGGCCGGGCGGGGCGGGGCAGCTGCGCCGCGACCGCGCCGGCGGTGAGCAGCACGGCCACCGGCAGCTGCCAGCCCCAGGCCGGCGCCGGCACCGGCGCCGCCCCCGTCCAGGCCGGGTACGCGGCGGCCACGCCGGCCGCCGCGACGAACGAGGTGAGCAGCGTGACGACCGGCCCCAGCCCGGCCGCCACGACCAGCGCGCCCGCCCGGGGGCCGGTGCGCAGCCGCGCCGGCACCGCCCGCGCCACCCCGGACAGTCCGGCCGCCACCAGACCGGCGGCCACCAGCAGCAGCCCGGGGCGCAGCTCGGCCACCGGCCGGAGCAGGGCGGCGGCCAGCACCGGCACCAGCAGCGCGGCGACCGCGGCCCGGTACCCGCGGCTGCCGGCGGCGTACGCCCCCGCGCCGAGGGCCAGCACCACCAGCAGCAGCGGACCGCCGGCCAGCAGCGGCGTGCCGGCGGCCCGCCCCAGCGCCAGCGGGACCAGCGCGCAGCCGGCCGCGACGGCGAGCGCGAGGGCGTACCCGAGCCAGCCGAGCGCCTGCCCCACCGCCGCGGCCGACGGCCCCTGGGTCGCGACCGCACCCCACGGCGCGAGCGCGCCGATCGGAGCGGGACCGGCGGGCGCCGGCGGGTGGACGCGGTTCGGGTCCGGCGGAGCGGCGGCCGGCCCCCCGCCGGCCGCCGTCCCCCCGTGCCGGACCGCCGGGGTGGCCGGCCCCCCGCCGACCACCCCGGCGCCGCCAGGCCCGCCACTCACCGGCGACGCCGGCGTCCCGGCTCCGGCGGGCGCCGGTGAGGTGGCCCGGTTCCGCAGGACGACCACCACCACGAGGTCGCCCAACGCGAGCCCGGTGAGGACCAGCGCCCAGCCGGCGGTCGACGGCGCGGCCGCCGCGGCGGCCAGCGGCAGCACCGGCTGGGCGGTGAGCAGCGCCGCGAACCACGGCCCGGTGAGCCGGCTCAGCCGGGCGTACCCGGCCGCCACCGCGGTGCCCACGCAGCCGACCAGCGCCGCGTAGCGGCTCCCCGGCCAGCCGGCCACCCCGAACAGGTTCACCGACCAGGCGGCGTACCCGTCGAGCAGCACCAGGAGCAGCCCCACCGCGGCGAACGTCTCGGCGGTGCCGCGCAGCCCGCGCCGGTGGGCCACCAGCGGTACGGCCAGGGTGAGCGCGGTGACCGCGAGCAGGATCAGCGCCCGCCCGGCCACCCCGAACGCGGCCCAGGCCACCGCGGTGAAGACCACCGCCGCGGTGCCGAGCAGCAGTCCACCGAGGACGAAGAGGAGCCCCTGCACCGCCCGGGTCGAGGCCTCCGCGCCGCCCGGTCGCACCGGCGCCACCGGACCGACCGGCGACACCGGGCCGACCGGCGACACCGGGCCGACCGGCGACACCGGACCGACCGGCGACACCGGGCCGACCGGCGGCGTCGCGACGACCGGACGCGGTGGCGGGATCTCGCGGCGGATCCGGACGCTCAGGTCCGACCGGCGCTGCCGGGCCGTCCCGAGCCGGGTCGCCAACTCCTGGTACGCCGCCCGGGCCCGCTCCACCTGCGGGGTGAGCGCCGCGATCTCCCGGTCCAGCCGGATCACCTCGGCGGCGGGCGGGTACGGCGGGCGACCGCAGCCGCGGCAGCCGGCCGTCAGGTCGGCGGGGCCGCCGCAGGCGGGGCAGGGATAGCCGGTGTTCTCCACCGGACCAGCATCGGCACCGGCCGCAAGCCGGCACAGAGTAGGCGTACCTAGGGTCGGGTCTGGTCGTGCACCCAGGCGGCGTAGTCGGGGTTGCCGCTCTCCACCCGGGTCACCAGGATCTCCGGGACCTCGTACGGGTGGTTGGCCCGGATCTGCTCGACGAGCGCGTCCACCCGGTCCGGGGCGGTCTTGAACTGCACCGACCACTCACTGCTGGTCTGGATCGCGGACTGCCACCAGTAGGTGCTGTCCACCTGCCCGCCGACCTGGGCGCACGCCGCCGCACGACCGGCGACCGCCGCGGCGGCGAGGACGTCCGCCACCCGGCGGGCATCCACGACCGTCGTCACCACGCAGATCTGCTCCACGATGGCACCCTACGCAACCAGGCGGCTCCCGGCTGGGTCAGCGCGCGGCCGCCCCGTCCCGGTTTGCGGCGATCCACCGGTCGATCCGTGCCCACCAGTCGAAGAGCCAGTCGATGCGTTCCTGCCGGCCGGTCGGCACCTCCTCCGGCGGCACCGACCAGAAGCGCATCACGATCCGCTTGTCCATCGGCAGTTCCCGCCACACGTCGGTGACGGTGAGCATCTGGTCCAGCCCGGTGTGCGCCACGAAGATCACCCCGGCGTCCGGGGCGGAGTCCAGGGCGGCGAGCAGCCCGCCGGGCTGCGGGGCGAGCACGTGGCGCATCCGTTCGGCGCGCCGGGCCATCCGTTCCAGCCCGAGGGCACGCAGCCGGGCGATGGCCCGCAGCCGGCGCTTCGGGGTGAAGTTGCCGCCCTCCGGGAAGATCACGAACGCGTCGTCGTCGTCCAGGTCGGTGGCGAGGTGCCCGATCTGCCGGATCGCCGAGTCGCGGCCGTCCGGTCCCGGCGCGATGAACCGGTTGGGCAGCCGGTTGAGCAGCACGTCGATCGCCGGGTCCCACTGCAGGCTCTCCTTGAGCACGATCCGGGGCTCCCGGTGGAACCAGTTCACCAGCGCGTGGATCAGGATGAACGAGTCGCCCGGCCCGGCGTGCCGGCAGAGCACCAGCTCGGGGCGGCCGGGCAGGGCCGTGTCGGGGTCGGTGCCGACCACGTCGATGGACAACCGCAGCGTCCAGCGGGCCTGCCAGAAGAGCACCCGGAGGAAACGCCCGGCGAGCAGGTAGTGCGCCCGCTGGAAGGCCGGCGACCGCTTGTGTGCCCCGAAGCCGGAGGCCAGCCAGAGCGCGAAGAGGGCGAGCAGCGCGGCCGCGTCCCAGACCAGGTAGACCGTGCCGATCCAGAGCAGCCGCAGCGGGCGCAGCCGCCCCGGCACCAGCGGCGACGCGGCCAGCGCCAGCAACGCCCAGGCGGGCAGGGTGAGCACCACGGCGACGGCGAGCAGCACGACGCCGGGAGCCAGCAGCAGTCGGCGTACCCATCGGGGCGGCAGCGGCATCAGCGCTCCAGGTGGGTGTCCAGGTAGCGGCGGGAGGCGGTGTACGCGCGGCTGATCCGCCGGCCCACCGCCGCCATGTCCCGGTAGGCCCACGGGCTGTCCTCGCGCGGCCCCGGACCACCGGTGGGCAGCACGTGCACCTCCACCCCGTCGGGCAGCGCCGCCATCTCCCGGGCGAACCGGTGCCGCCGGGCGATCTCGAAGGCCACCTGGGCGATCTCCCAGGGCCGCCGGGGCGGGGTCAGCTCACGCTCGATCCGGCCCACCTGGAGCACAAAGATCCGGGTGGCGCCCGCGGCGACCGCCTCACCGACCGGGATCGAGTTGACCACGCCGCCGTCGATGTAGTGCTGGCCGTTGATCTCGGTGGGCGGCAGCAGCCCCGGCACCGAGGCGGAGGCGAGCACCGCCGGCACCAGCGGTCCGCTGTGGAACCAGTACTCGGCGGCCCGCTCGATGTTCGCCGCGCAGCAGCGGAACGGCACCTTGAGATCCGCGAAGGTGGTCGCCTCACCCAGCTCGCTCTCCAGCAGCCGGCGCAGCGGCCGGGGCGAGTGCAGGTGGGTACGGGCGGCGAACCGGCGCAACTGCCGGGCCACCGAGTCGCCGTAGACCTCGCTGGCCTCGGGCGAGGCCCAGAGCCGGACCAGCCGGTCGGTGACCGCCTCGGTCGGGTCGGCGGCCACCAAAGCGCCGTTGACCGCCCCGATCGAGGTGCCGAGCACCATGTCCGGCCGGATCCGGGCCCGGAACAGCGCGCGCAGCATGCCCACCTCGACCGCGCCGAGCACGCCGCCGCCGCCGAGCACGAACGCCACCGGACCGCCTGCCATGCCGTTCATCCTGGCACGCGACCGGTAGCGGCTCCGGCGCGGCCGTCGCGTACGGCGTCCACAGCCCGCCGGCGCGGGCGGCGTATGCATCGTCGACCGCTGATCAGTCAACCGTTGACAGGTCGGACACATTCGCGCAACCTGATACCGCTCCCAAGCCCAGGCAGGTGCGATGTGAAGGCGTCACTGCACGCCGGCAGGCTGCTGGCCCGCAGGTACCGGCTCATCGACCAGATCGGGGCCGGCGGCATGTCGGTGATCTGGCGTACCCGGGACGAGGTCCTCGACCGGGTGGTCGCCGTCAAGGTGCTCGCCCCCTCGCTCGCCGCCGACGCGCGGTTCCGGGACATGGTGCGCGAGGAGGCCCGCTCCGCCGCCCAACTGGTGCACCCGCACGTCACCGCCGTGCACGACTACGGCGAGACGGTGGCCCCGGACGGCAGCATCACCTCGTTCGTGGTGATGGAGCTGCTCGCCGGCGAGGAACTGGAGTATCGGCTCACCGAGGGGCCGCTGCCCTGGCCGGAGGCCGTGGAGGTCGCCGCCCAGGTCGCCGAGGCGCTGGCCGCCGCGCACCGGCTCGGCATCGTGCACCGGGACATCACGCCGGCGAACGTGATGATGACCCGGGTGGGCGCGAAGGTGCTCGACTTCGGCATCGCCACCCGGGTCGGCGCCCCGGACGAGGACGAGGACGGCGGCACCTTCGGCACCCCCGCGTACGTGGCGCCGGAGCGGCTGGACGGGGCACCCGCCCAGCCGGCCACCGACGTCTACTCCCTCGGCGTGCTGCTCTTCGAGACGCTGACCGGGCAGGTGCCGTACCCGGCGGAGACCTGGGAGCAGCTGACCGAGGCGCTGGCCGAGGAGGAGCCGCCCAGCCTGGCCGGTGTACCCGGACTGCCGGCGCCGGTCGCGGAGATCTGCGTGCGCTGCCTGGCCCGCGAACCGCGGCGGCGGCCCACCGCGCACCAGGTGGCGAGCACCCTGCGGGACCAGTTGCTGCCCGCCGACCCGCAGGCCGCGACCATGCTGGCCCCGACCGTGACCCTGCCGGCGCTCCCCGCCGAGCAGCGGACCCAGCCGGGCTCGGCGCGGACCGTCCCCACCGGGCCGGAGGTCGACGCGGCGGCGGCCGGGACCCCGCCCCGGCGGCGCGTCCCGCTGCTCGTGGTCGGCGTCGCCGTGGTGGCGGTGGCCGGCGCCGCGGTGCTGGTGCCCACCCTGCTCCCGGACCGGCCGCAGCCACCCGCCGGGCTGCCGACCGCCGGGCCGGTGGTGGTCCCCTCCGCCACGCCGGCCGACCCGAGCCCGCCGTCGCCCACGCCCTCGCCGTCCAACCCGGCCCGGTCGACGCCCCCGACCAGCGGCACGCCCGCGCCGCCGCCGGTGGTCAGCCTGGCCGAGGCGGCCAACCGGATGGACGGGCTGATCGACGCCGGGCTGGCCGCCGGCCAGATCCGCCGGGACGTCGGGGTGGACCTGCGGAACCTGCTGCGCAACGCGACCGCGGCGTCCGGCGCCGGCGACCTGACCGTCGCGGTGGACCGGCTCCGCGAAAAGATCGACGACCGCCGGCGGGAGGGCAGCATCAGCCCGGAGTACGCCCGTCAGCTCGACGCCGCCGCCGCCGGGCTGGCCGCGGCCCGCAGCTGACCGTCAGCGGACGGCGACCCGCGCGGTCGCCCGCCCGCCCGCCGGCACCGCCCGGCTGGCCAGGAAGCTGCGGTAGACCGATTCGTAGTCCCACGCCATCCGGTCCACCGAGAAGTTCTGCGCCACGTGCGCCACGCAGTCGGCCGGGTCGAGGTGGTCCGCGTCGCGCAGCGCCGCCGGCAGGTCCTCGGGCCGGTCGCAGACCAGCCCGGTCAACCCGGAACGGACCAGTTCCGGCACCGCGCCGCGGCGCAGCGCCACCACCGGCGTCCCGGTCGCCATCGCCTCCACCATCACCATGCCGAACGGCTCGGCCCACTGGATCGGCATGATCAGGCAGCGGGCGTCGAGCAGCAGCCGCAGGGTGGCCTCCCGGTCGGCGTTGAGCACCAGCGTCACGTCGTCGCCGAGCATCGGCTCGACCACCTGCTCGAAGTAGCGGCGCTCGGCCGGCTCGTTGCACTTGCCGGCCAGGGTGAGCGGCAGCCCGGCCGCCCGGCAGGCGCGGATCGCCAGGTCGGGCCCCTTGTCGGGGCTGAACCGGGCGAGCCAGAGCACCGGGCCGCGGCCGGCCACCCGCTTGCGCGGGACGTCCCGCAGCGGCAGGGCGTTGTGCACCGTGCCCACCCAGGGCAGTCCCGGGTTGGCCCGGCGCTGGGCGTGCGAGATCGCGATCAGGCCCACCCCACGGTCGGTGTCGCTGAGCACGGTGCCGTACTCCCCCACCGGATTGCCGTGCACGGTGGCCACGGTGGGCACGGCGCGCCGGCCGGCGACCATCGGGCCGATGGTGGTGTGGTCGTGGACGATGTCGAAGTCCGCGGGCTCGATCAGGTGGTTGACCTGGGCCAGGTGGGCCAGCTCGGGCAGCGACTCGCCCAGCCGGTCGTACTGGAGGTCGCGGCAGGTGGCGACGTAGTCGGCGGCGGTGCCGTGCTGCGGCCCGGCGCCGAACAGGGTCACCGCGTGACCGTGGTCCACGAGCGCGTCGACCAGGCCGGCCACCACCTGCTCCAACCCGCCGTAACCGGGTGGCGGCACCGACAGCCACGGCGGGACGACCATGGCGATCCGCAACGGACGGCCTCCCGACCGGTCCGCCGACGGGTTCTTCACGGCCACGAGCCCTCCCCCGGTGGTCCCTGGCGTGCGTGATCGGCGACGGTTTCCCGACCCGCCGAGCGGTAAACGGCCCCGCCCGGTGGCTCAGCCGGCCACCACGATCCGGTCGTGGACCTCGCGTACGCCCGGCGTGGCCCAGGCGGCCCGCTCCGCCTCCTCCCGCTGCCACCAGGCGCTGACCACCCCGTCGAGCACCACCGTGTCGCCGCTGACCCGCACCTCGATCCGTTCCGTGCCGGTCCGGCGGAAGAGCACCCGTTGCAGGTCCCGCCGGTTCTGCTCGTCGCTGGGCGGGGTGGGCGGGCGCACCTCGACCAGGTTGGTGACCCCGCGTACGCCCCGCAGCCGGCGCAACTCCCGCTCGGCGGTGCGCCGCTGGAAGCCGTACTCCACGTCGCCGCGGAGCATCACCCAGCCGTCGGCCACGGTCACGTCCAGCCGCTCGGCGGGGACGAAGCTGTCCCACTCCAGCGCCCGGCTCGCCGCGATGGCCAGGTCCGCGTCGGTGCGCTCCTCGGTGACCGGCAGCCGCACCGCCAGGTCGCTGGCGACGGCCCGGACCCCGCGTACCCGGTGCGCGCAGCGCTCGGCCGCCCACCGGCGGGCGTAGCTGTCCACCTGGCCGGTCAGCGTGACCACCCCGTCGGCCACGGTCACCCCGATCTCGGCCGGCCGGGTCTGGGCGTCCCAGTCCAGCTCGGCGAGCACGTCGCGCTGGATCTCCGGGTCGGTACGGACGGCGGCAGTGGTGGTCATGACGTCCCCTCCCGTGCGGTTGCGCGTCCCGCCACCGTGCCGCCGGTCCGGGTGAGAGCGGCTCACCCGGACCGGGTGAGCGGGCCGGCCGGGCGGGGGCTCGCCGAGCCGGCGGCGCGAAAAAGGGCGGCGGGGGACGGAACCAACCCCCTTGGCTCCGTACCCCGCCGCCCGTGTGGAGGAGGCAGGTCCTGGTGTTACGACGTCTCGGCGAGCGTCACGGTTGCGTTCTGGGTCGATCCGTTTCGCTTGAACTGCACGTCGACCCGGTCCCCGACCTTGCCGGCCTGCACGGCGCCGACCAGGTCGTTGGAGTCGTTGATGGCCTTGTCGCCGAACTTGGTGATCACGTCGCCGCGCTGGAGGCCGGCCTTCTCGGCGGCGCTGCCGGCGACCACGTCGGAGACCAGCGCGCCGCCGTCCTCCGCGCCGGTCACGCTGACGCCGAGGGACGGGTGGCTGACCTTCTCGCCGCGCTGGAGCTTCTGGGCGACGTCCTTGGCCTTGTTGCTCGGGATGGCGAAGCCGACGCCGATGTTGCCGTTGCTGCCCTGCCCGGCGGTGGCGATCGCGGTGTTGATGCCGATCACCTCACCCCGGGTGTTGACCAGCGCGCCGCCGGAGTTGCCCGGGTTGATCGGCGCGTCGGTCTGCAGCAGCCCGGAGATCGAGCTGGCGGCCTGCTGCGGGCTCTGCTGTTGGCCGCCCTCACCGGCGGCGATGGTGCGGTCGCGGGCGCTGAGGATGCCGGCGGTGACGGAGCCCTGCAGGCCGAGCGGGCTGCCCAGGGCGAGCACCTGGTCGCCGACCTGCATGGCGTCGCTGTCGCCGAACTTGGCCGCCTTCAGGTCGCTCACCCCGCTGGCCTGGACCACGGCGAGGTCGGTCTTCGGGTCGGTGCCGATGATCTTCGCCTGGGCGGTCTTGCCGTCGGCGAAGACCACCTTCACCGTGTCGCCGCTGGCCGAGGCGACCACGTGGTTGTTGGTCAGCACGTACCCGTCGGCGCTGAGGATCACCCCGGAGCCCTCACCGCTGCCCGTCATGATCGTGACGATGCTGTCCTGGACGGAAGCCGCGATCTTCGGCAGGTCGGCGCTGTTGATCACCGGAGCGGCCGAGTAGCTGCGGGTCACGGTGGTGTGCCCGCCCACGGCGAGCGCCAGGGCGCCGCCGGCCACCCCGGAGCCGAGCATCAGGGCGAGCGCCAGGGCGCCGGCGCCGACGAACTTGCCCGCCCGGCTCGGCCGGGCCGGCTGCTGCTGCGCGCCCCACGGCGGGAGCGGCTGGCCGGGCTGGTGCGGCTGCCCGCCCGGGTACGCCTGGTGCTGCTGGTACGGCGGCACCGGACCGGCGCCGTGCGGCGGGTAGCCGCCCTGGTTCGACCAGCTCTGCTGCGCCCCGTACCAGTGCTGTTGCGCCTGGTACGGCGGCGCGGACGCGGTCGCCACCGGCGGCGCGTACGGGCTGGCGGGCTGGGCCGGCACCGCGGCGCGGTCGGCCTCGAGGGCCGGGTGGTGGCCGGGGTCGGCGGTCGGGGCGGCGGTTCCGGCGGCCGGGGAGTCGGCCGGAGCCACCGTCGCGGCCGGGTCGGCGGGGCGCTGCCCGGCGTCCGACAGCTCGGCGGTGGAGTCCGACTGCCCGTTTCCGGTGCGGGGCAGCTCGGCGGTCGGGTGCGACGGCTCGGCGTCGGCGGGAGCCGGCGACCGCAGCGGGTCGGTCTCGTGGTCGGTCATGTCCTCCACCTTTCCCGCCGGCACTGCGACCGGCCTGGAACCTGGCTGAATCTTTTCTGAAAGTCACTCGCCGGACTCGGCGGCCTCCGGCAGCAGCGGCAGCTTCACCCGGAAGGTGGCCCCGCCGCCCGGGGTCTGGACCACCTCGACGGTGCCGTGGTGGGCGGAGACCAGCGCCGCGACGATGGCCAGCCCGAGCCCGGTGCTGGTCGGCCCGCCGGCCCGCCGGGTTCGGGCCGCGTCCACCCGGTAGAACCGCTCGAAGACCCGTTCGGCCTGCTCCGGGGTGAGCCCCGGGCCGGTGTCCGCCACCTCCACCACGGCCAGGTTGCCCGGCTCCGACCGCAACCGCAGGGTCACGGCAGCCTCCGTGGAGGTGTGGGTGAGCGCGTTGGTCATCAGGTTGCCGATCACCTGGCGCAGCCGGGCGTCGTCGCCCAGCACCACCAGCGAACCCGCGCCCGGCTCGATGTCCAGCTCGATCCGGCGGTCCGGGTCGACCGCCCGGGCCGCCTGCACGGCGTCGGTGGCCAGCACCGGCAGCTCCACCGGGGCCAGGGTGATCGGGCGTTCCCGGTCCATCCGGGCCAGCAGCAGCAGGTCCTCCACCAGCAGCCCCATCCGGGCCGCCTCGTCCTCGATCCGGCGCAGCAGGCCGGCGGTCTGCTCCGGCTGCCGGGCCGCGCCCTGCCGGTACAGCTCCGCGAAACCCCGGATGGTGGTCAGCGGGGTACGCAGCTCGTGCGAGGCGTCGGCGATGAACTGCCGCATCCGCTCCTCCGACCGGCGGGCCCGGGCCTCGGACGCCTGGGCCGCCGCGGCGGCGTCCCGGGCGCTCACCTCCGCGGTCCGGGCGGCCGCCTCGGACGCCGCCCGGGCGGTGAAGGCCGCCTCGATCTGGGCGAGCATCGCGTTCAGGGCGCGCGACAGCCGACCCAGCTCCGAGGTGGGGCAGTCGTGTCCCTCCTCCGGGTCGGGCACCCGCCGGGTCAGGTCCCCGCCGGCGATGGCCGCCGCGGTCCGCTCGATCTCCACCAGCGGCTTGAGACTGGTACGCACGATGCCCGCACCGACCGACGCGAGAATGATCATTACCGCCCCGCCCACCAGCAGGTCGATCCAGACCAGCTGCCGGACCGCTTGATCGACATCGGTGATGTGCTGCCCCACCGCCAGCACCCGGCCGTCCGGCAGCTCCTGATAGAGCACCCGCCATCGCCTGCCGTCCTCGGCCCGGACGGTCCTGGGGGCGCCCTCCTGCTCCCGGAAACCCGTCAGGTCCCGCGGGATCGGCGGCAGATCCTCCACCCGCAGGTTCGGGTCATACGCGACGATGGCGGCCCGGTCGTCGTCGGCGAGCGCGACGACGTAATCGGTGGGCAGGGTGGCCGACCGTGCGGTGCCTGCCTCCAGTTCCGGCACCACCTTGCGGAGGTATGCGCTGGCGGCCCGCAGCTCGCCGTCCACCTGCCCGATCAGGTAGTTGTGCAGGAAATATGCGGTGAGGGCGCTGATCACGACGAGCGCCACCGCCACCAGGGCGAGGACCGCGGCGACCAGCTTGACCCGCAGCGGGATACCCCGAAGCTGGGACTTCGCGTCGTGGAGGGCGTTCACGCCGCCGGCTTGCGCAGCACGTATCCGACCCCGCGCAGGGTGTGGATCAGCCGGGGCTGGGTGTTGTCGACCTTGCGCCGCAGGTAGGAGATGTACGACTCGACGATGTTGTCGTCACCGCGGAAGTCGTAGTTCCAGACGTGGTCGAGGATCTGCGCCTTGGAGAGCACCCGGTTGGCGTTGAGCATCAGGTAGCGCAGCAGCTTGAACTCGGTCGGCGAGAGCTGCACCCGCTGGCCGGCCCGGTGCACCTCGTGGGTCTCCTCGTCCAGCTCCAGGTCGGCGAAGGTGAGCCGGGAGGGGGCGTGCTCGCCGGTGGCGGTGCGGCGCAGCACCGCCCGGATGCGCGCGGTCAGCTCCTCCAGGCTGAACGGCTTGGTGACGTAGTCGTCGCCGCCCAGGGTGAGCCCGCGGATCTTGTCATCGGTGGCGTCCCGGGCGGTCAGGAAGACCACCGGGGTACGCGTGCCGCCCTCGCGGAGCATCCGGATGACCTCGAAGCCGTCCAGGTCGGGGAGCATCACGTCGAGCACGACCAGGTCGGGGCGGTGGTCCTTGGCGGCGTTCAGCGCCGCGCTGCCGCTGGTGGCGGTGGCGACGTCGAAGCCGGCGAAGCGCAGGCTCGCGGAGAGCAGTTCGAGGATGTTCGGGTCGTCCTCGACGACGAGCAGTCTGGCCTCGGTCTGGGTAGCCACCATGGCACCCATCATCCGCGCTCCGGCTGCGGTCCCGCTGGGTGGATCCTGCAAACACGCTGTGAGCCGGCCGCGTGTCAGCGGAGCAGCCGGCGCAGCCCGTCCAACGCGCCGTCGAGCAGCCGGATGGCGGTCCGCAGCTGGGTGTCGGTGAGCCGCCCGGCCCGGACCAGCGCGCCGACCTCGACGGTGAATGCGGCGAGGCGCTGGTCGAACTCGGCGAGCAGGGGCGACTCCCCCGGGTTGGCCGGGCCGCCGTTGGCGGGCCGGTACGGCGGCGGGGTGGGCTGCCAGCGCGCCTGCCGGGTCTGCCGGGCCGCCTCGCGCAGCTCCCGCTTGAGGTCCCGCACCGAACCGCGGACCTCGGTGCGGATCTCCCCGGCCAGCGCCGAGAGGTCCGCCACCGAGGCGGTGATGTCGGATTCCAGGGTGGCCAGCTCGTCGGCGCGCTGGCGCAGCTCGGCCCGGCCCGCCTCGGTGATCTCGTACACCTTGCGACCGCCGGCGGCGGTGTGGGTGACCAGTCCCTCGACCTCGAGGCGTTGCAGCCGGGGATAGATGGTGCCGGCGCTCGGCGCGTAGAGCCCGAGGAAGCGCTCCTCCAGCAGCCGGATCAGCTCGTAGCCGTGCTTGGGACCGTCGTCGAGCAGCTTGAGCAGGTAGAGCCGGAGCCGCCCGTGGCTGAAGACGGCGGTCACGGCAGCTCCTGGAGGTCGTCGGTGCCCTCGACGGGCCGGGCGAGCAGGGCGATGCTGCCGGAGATCGCGGACGCCCAGAGCTTACCGGCGCCGCCGCCGAGCACCCCGTGGCTGTCCTTGACCGCGCCGAACCCGTGCTGCCCGGTGGAGACCTGGGGGAAGCCGCTGGTGATCCGGCCGGAGGTGGTGTGCAGGTGGACGGTGAGGTCGCTGTCCTCGCGTACCCGCACGGTGATGCTGCCGGAGATCGCGCTGAGCCGGATCTCGCTGCCGCGGGGGTTGTCGAGGTCGCAGGTGATCGACCCGGAGACCGCGTGGGCGCGGACCCGCTCGGGCGCGCTGTCGGCGAGGATCAACTCACCGGAGACGGTCTCCAGGTTGAGGTCGCCGCCCACGCCCAGCGCCTCCACCGGCCCCGAGGTGACCTTCGCCTGGGTCAGGCCGCGCAGCCCCATCAGGGTGACCTGGCCGGAGACGACATCGACCCGGGTGTCCCGGCGCAGGCCGGAGGCGACCAGCGAGCCGTCGATCAGGTGCAGGTCGGCCAGCACGTCGGCCGGTACCGCGATGGAGACCTCGGCCCGGAACCGGCGGCCGAGCTGGCCCAGCCACCAGAGCACCCCGGGCCAGCGGGCCGGGCGCGGGTGGCGGACGGTGAGCCGCCCGTCGCGCAGCTCGACGAGGATGGGCCGGCGGCTGACCCGGGCGATGTCGACCCGGGCCGGGCCGTCGGTGCCGACCACGTTGAGCCGGCCGCTGATCAGCCGGACGTCCAGCCGGGTGACCGGTTCGTCCAGGGTGAGCTGCTGCGGGCTGTCGACGGTCCAGCTGGCCATGGTGTCCTCCCCTCGGCGACGCGCCGGAGGCGCGTCGAGCGACGGGACGAAGCATAACGCGATACATCGCGACTGAACAAGACTGTCGCGAGTGCCGGCCGGAGCCGCCGGGCCGGACGGGTGGGGGTCAGGTGGATCGCCGACTCGGCGGCCCGGGCCAGCACCCGCCGGTCCGCGTCCGGCGCGGGGTGCAGCGCGGCGGCCACCCCGACCGACACGGTCAGCCCGCGCGCGGCCAGCACCCGGCGTACCGACCGCCACAGGCTCTCCTCGCCGAGGAAGGCGGCCAGCGTGGTGGCGTCGCCGGCGGACCGGTAGCGAAGCCGCAGCGGCACCACCGGCGCGCCGGCCGCGACCGCCGCCTGGAAGAGAGCCGGCCGGAAACCCCGGGCCGGCCGGCAGTCCGCCGCCGCGCCGCACCAGGTCGTGCCCTCCGGGAAGACCGCCACCGGGTGCCCGGCGCGCAGCGCCGCCGCCACCCGGCCGACCGTCGCCGGCAGGTCGCGCGGACGCGACCGGTCCACGAAGACGGTGCCGGCCGCGGCGGCCAGTGGCCCCACCAGCGGCCAGCCGCGGACCTCGCGCTTGGCCACCATCCGGGCCGGGGCGACCGCCAGCACCGCCAGGATGTCCAGCCAGGAGACGTGGTTGGCGACCAGCAGCGCCGGCCGGCGTGGCAGCCGGCCGTGCACGTCCAGCCGCACGCCGAGGGCGCGCAGGACGCCCCGGGCCCAGCCGCGCAGCGCCGCCCGCCGGGCCCGCGCCGGCAGCACCGGCAGCAGCGCGGCCAGCCCGACCCCGGCCAACACCATTCCCAGTACGCCGAGCAGCCGGCCGGCCCGGCGCGCCGGCGGCACGGCCGGCCCGGTGGCGGCCGGCAGGCACCCCGGACCGCAGCCGGATGCCGGCCGCCACAGCTCACCGGCGGTCACGACGCCGCCCCGCCGAGGAAGTGCCGCAGGTAGCGGGGGTTCAACCGGTCCAGGGAGAGGAGCACGTAGAAGTCGGCGCAGCCGAAGTCCGGGTCGTACGCCGGCTCGCCACAGACCCACGCGCCCAGCCGCAGGTAGCCGCGGAGCAGCGGCGGGACCAGCGAGCGCCCGGCCGGCGCCGGTGCCGGCCCGGCGGCCGGCGCCTCGGCGAACCAGGGCCGGCGAGGGCTCACCCGCAGCGGCGGCGGCGCCAGGTGCCGGGCGGTGACCTGCCGCCACACCTCGGCCACCGCGGCACCGCCGTCGGCCACCGGCACCGAGGCGCAGCCCCCGAGCCAGCGCGAGCCGCGCAGGTGCAGGTAGCGGGTGATCCCCGCCCACATCAGGTTGATCACGGCGCCGGAGCGGTGGTCCGGGTGCACGCAGGAGCGGCCCGCCTCGACCAGGTCGTCCCGGAGCGGGGCGAGCGCGGACAGGTCGAACTCGCCGTCGGCGTAGCGGCGGTCGGTCCGGCCGGGCGGCAGCAGCCGGTAGGTGCCGACCACCTCGTCGGCGCCCTCGCGCAGCACCACGAGGTGGTCGCAGTGGGCGTCGAACTCGTCGGTGTCGAGGCCGGCCGCCCCCGGCGGCAGGCTGGCGCCCAACTCGGCGGCGAACACCTCGTGCCGCAGCCGTTGGGCGGCCGCGACCAGGGTCGGGTCGTCGGCGATCAGGAGGGTGTAACCGCTGGTCGTCAGGGGTGCGCCAGCGGCATGCAGAACGGCCATGGCACCTGTGTAGGTGGCCCGGGTTGCCACCCCCGGTGGGGAAGGGTGTCGATCCGGTGAACGCCAACCGGCGGGCGGGCCCCGGCCTCGGCCGGTCGGGGCGGGCGGCGGCGGGCGGCTGGAGCGGGCCGGGGCGGGCGTGCGAGGCTGCCGGGGCAGGCGAGCGCATCCGGAGGGCAGGCATGATCATCGAGTCCCGGTTCCACGGGCCGGCCGGCTCCGGCAACGGCGGCTGGAGCGCCGGAGTCTTCGCGGCGGCCGTCGGCGACCGGGGACCGGTGGAGGTCACGCTCCGCCGGCCGCCCCCGCTGGAGACCCCGCTGACCGCGGTCGACGGCGAGGTCCGCGACCCGGCCGGCCAGGTGATCGCCGAGGTACGCCGGGTCGAGGAGTTCACCGCCGTGGTCCCGCCGGTGGACCGGCCCACCGCCGAGGCCGCCGCGAAGGCGTACCCGGGGCTGGTGGAGCATCCCTTCCCCGGCTGTTACGTGTGCGGGCCGGAGAACCCGGCGGGCCTGCGGATCTTCCCGGGCCGGCTGCCGGACGGGCGGACCGCCGCGCCGTTCCGCGCCCCGGCCGAGGTGGTGCCCGCCACCGTCTGGGCGGCGCTGGACTGCCCCGGCGGCTGGGCGGTGATCGCCCCGGGCCGCCCGTACGTGCTGGGCCGGATCGCCGCGGTGGTCCGGGCGCTGCCGCGGCCGGGTGACGAGTGCGTGGTGACCGGCGCGACGGTCGGCGGCGCGGGGCGCAAGGCGGAGGTGCACGCCAGCCTCTACGGCCCCGGCGGTGACCTGCTCGGCTACGCCCGGGCCACCTGGATCGCGCTGCCCCAGCCGTGACCCTCCTCCCTCAGGACGATCACCTCCTGCTCCAGCCGGAGGAGGACATCCCCATCGCGCCTGATTGACCCCCTTGCGCTGGCTTGCCAGGCTGTGCCACGGCGCCCCCGCAACGGCGTCCCCATCGGCGCGCCCCGCGCGCCGTGGCAGGAGAGGAGAACGATGTCCGACGGGCGAAGGAGCCCCAGCGCCGGTACCGGCCAGATCGTGGTGTCCGGACTGACCAAGGAATACAAGAATGTCCGGGCGGTAGACAATCTGTCCTTCACGGTCCAGCCAGGACGGGTGACCGGCTTCCTCGGCCCCAACGGCGCCGGTAAGACGACCACCCTGCGCATGCTGCTCAACCTGGTCACCCCCACCGCGGGGACGGCCACCATCGGCGGCCGGCGGTACGCCGACCTGACCGACCCGCTGCACTCGGTCGGCGCCGTGCTGGAGGCGTCGAGCGCGCACAAGGGCCGCACCGGGATCAACCACCTCCGGGTGATCTGCGCGGCCGCGGGCCTGCCCCGGCAGCGCGCCGACGAGGCGCTCGCGCTGGTCGGGCTGACCCCGGCCGCGAAGCGCAAGTTCAAGGGCTACTCGCTGGGCATGAAGCAGCGGCTCGGGATCGCGGCCGCGATGCTCGGCGACCCCCAGGTGCTGATCCTGGACGAGCCGGCCAACGGCCTCGACCCGGAGGGGATCCGCTGGATGCGCGGCTTCCTCCGGGGGCTGGCCGCCGACGGGCGGACCGTGCTGGTCTCCAGCCACCTGCTCTCGGAGATGCAGCTGCTCGCCGACGACGTGGTGATCATCGCGGCCGGCCGGCTGATCCGGCAGGGGCCGGTCGATCAGGTGATCGGCTCGATGGCGCACGGCGGCCGGGTGCGGGTGCGTACCCCGCAGTCCGACGAGCTGGTCGCCGCGCTGCGCGAGCAGTCGGCGACGGTCGACGCCGACGGCCACGGCGGCCTGCTGGTGACCGGGGTGGACGCCCCGACGGTCGGCCGGCTGGCCCTGGCCGCCAAGATCGAGCTGCACGAGCTGACCACGGAACGCCCCGACCTGGAAGGCGTCTTCCTGGAGCTGACGGCCGGAAAGGCGGAGATCCGATGAACCTGGTCCGTTCCGAGCTGCTCAAGATCCGTACCACCAGCACCTGGTGGATCTTCGCCCTGATCACCCTGCCGCTCTGGGCCCTCGCGATGGCCTTCAACTGGTTGCAGACCGAGGCGCTGAACAGCGGCGACCTCGGCGACGTGCCGGCCGATCAGGCCGACCAGGTGGAGGCGGTCCGTAACGTGGCCAACCTGGCCGCCAACATCTACACCAACGGCCAGTTCTTCGGCCTGCTCATCGTGATGCTGCTCGGCATCGTGGTGGTGACCAGCGAGTTCTTCCACCAGACGGTGACCACCACGTTCCTCACCGCGCCGCACCGCACCGCCGTGATGATGGCCAAGCTGGTCGCCGCGGGGGTGCTCGCGCTGCTGTTCTGGGTCGGCACCACGCTGCTGAACCTGGCCGTCGGCCCGCTGATCCTCAACGCCACGGACGTCGGGACGCACCTCGGCGACGGCGCGGTCTGGCGGGCGGTGGCCCTCAACGGGCTGGCCTACCTGCTCTGGTCGGTGCTGGGGGTGGGCCTGGGCGTGCTGATCCGCAGCCAGATCGGCGCCACGGTGACCGGCATCCTGCTCTACCTGGGTGGCGCGATCGGCGCGGCCATCGCGATCGGGCTGCTGGCCGCGAAGTTCGGCGACTGGATCAACCAGCTCCAGCTGCTGGTGCCCTCGCTGGCCTCCGGGCTGATGGTCAGCGGCACCGACATCCCCGGCAACCCGCCCCGCTGGGCGGGTGCCGCCGTGCTGATCGGTTACGCGGTGCTGGCCGGCGCGATCGGCGTGCTGACCATCCGCCGGCGCGACATCTCCTGATCCGCCGGCGACCGCACCACCCGTACCATCCGGCCCCGACCGGTGACCGTGCGTCACCGGTCGGGGCCGTCGTCGCTTAGCAGGACGGAACGGGACACGCAGCGTTTGCCGAACTTCTGGCATCTTCTGTGAAACCGGCCACCAGCCGGAGGCGAGAATGCCTGCGGCATCCGCACGGCGTAGCCTGGGACCCGTCTCCCGAGCGCCGGTGCAGCGCGCCCGGGGGCCACCGCGTGACATTCACAACCGCGTGAAAGAGGCGATTAGCGGCCGTGTCGACCCAGCAGACTTCGCAGGAGAACCCACTGGCGGGTTTCGGCCCGAACGAGTGGATCGTCGAGGAGATGTACCAGCGCTATCTCGCCGACCCCTCGAGCGTCGACTCGGCCTGGCACGACTTCTTCGCCGACTACCGACCGGCGCCGGGCGCCGGCACCCCGCGCTCGGACGGTGCCGCCCCGGCGGGCCGCCCGGAGCCGGCCGAGCAGCAGGAGCCGGTCGCCACGGTCAGCCCGGAGCCGGCCGCCAAGGCCGCGCCGGCCCCGGCCAAGCCGGCCGCCGAGCCCGCCGCCAAGCCGGCGGCGAAGGCCGCGGAGCCGGCCCCGGCGAAGAAGGCCGCCCCGGCCAAGCCGGCCGCGAAGGCCCCGGCCGCGAGCGCCGCCGGCACCACCCCGCTGCGCGGCGTCGCCGCCAAGATCGTCCAGAACATGGACGCCTCGCTCTCCGTGCCGACCGCGACGAGCGTCCGCTCGGTCCCGGCGAAGCTGCTGGTCGACAACCGCATCGTGATCAACAACCACCTGGCCCGCGGCCGTGGTGGCAAGGTCAGCTTCACCCACCTCATCGGCTACGCGCTGATCCGGGCGATCGTCGAGCACCCGGAGATGAACAACTCCTACGCCGAGGTCGACGGCAAGCCGGCGATGGTCCGCCCGGAGCACGTCAACCTGGGCATCGCGATCGACCTGGTCAAGCCGGACGGCTCGCGCAACCTGGTGGTGCCCTCCATCAAGGGCTGCGAGCAGATGGACTTCCGGCAGTTCTGGCAGGCGTACGAGGACGTGGTCCGGCGCGCCCGCCGCAACGAGCTGACCATGGACGACTACGCCGGCACCACCATCTCGCTGACCAACCCGGGCGGCATCGGCACGGTCCACTCGATCCCCCGGCTGATGCAGGGCCAGAGCGCCATCATCGGCGTCGGCGCCATGGAGTACCCGGCGCCGTACCAGGGCATGAGCGAGGCCACCCTGGCCGAGCTGGCGGTCAGCAAGGTCATCACGCTGACCAGCACGTACGACCACCGGATCATCCAGGGCGCGCAGTCCGGCGAGTTCCTCAAGGTGATGCACGAGCTGCTGCTCGGCGAGCGCGGCTTCTACGACCAGATCTTCACCTCGCTGCGCCTGCCCTACGAGCCGGTGCGTTGGGTGCAGGACGTGGCGGTCGACTCCGAGGGCCAGATCAACAAGACCGCCCGGGTGCACGAGCTGATCCACGCGTACCGGGTGCGCGGGCACCTGATGGCCGACACCGACCCGCTCGAGTTCACCATCCGCAAGCACCCCGACCTGGACGTGCTCCAGCACGGGCTGACCCTCTGGGACCTGGACCGCACCTTCCCGGTCAACGGCTTCGCCGGCAAGCAGCGGCTGAAGCTGCGCTCGATCCTCGGCGTGCTGCGCGACTCGTACTGCCGCCGGGTCGGCATCGAGTACATGCACATCCAGGACCCGGAGGAGCGGCGCTGGATCCAGGAGCGGGTCGAGCGCAAGTACGAGAAGCCGAGCCCGGAGGAGCAGAAGCACGTGCTCAACCGGCTCAACGCCGCCGAGGCGTTCGAGACCTTCCTGCAGACCAAGTACGTCGGCCAGAAGCGCTTCTCGCTGGAGGGCGGCGAGTCGCTGATCCCGCTGCTCGGCGAGATCCTGGAGTGCTCCGCCGAGGGCGGGCTGGACGAGGTCGTCATCGGCATGGCCCACCGGGGCCGGCTCAACGTGCTGGCCAACATCGTCGGCAAGCCGTACGAGAAGATCTTCTCCGAGTTCGAGGGGCACCTCGACCCGCGCTCCACCCAGGGCTCGGGCGACGTGAAGTACCACCTCGGCCAGAACGGCAAGTTCACCACCCCGGACGGCGCGCACGCGGTCAAGGTGTCGGTGGTGGCCAACCCGTCGCACCTGGAGGCCGTGGACCCGGTGCTGGAGGGCATCGTCCGGGCCAAGCAGGACCGGATCGACCTCAAGCTGGAGGGTTACACCGTGCTGCCGCTGGCGGTGCACGGTGACGCCGCCTTCGCCGGCCAGGGCGTGGTCGCCGAGACGCTCAACCTGTCCCAGCTGCGCGGCTACCGCACCGGCGGCACGGTGCACGTGGTGGTCAACAACCAGGTCGGCTTCACCACCGCCCCGGAGTACAGCCGGTCCAGCCTCTACAGCACCGACGTGGCCCGGATGATCCAGGCGCCGATCTTCCACGTCAACGGCGACGACCCCGAGGCGGTCGTCCGGGTCGCCCGGCTGGCCTTCGAGTACCGCCAGGCGTTCAACAAGGACGTCGTGATCGACATGGTCTGCTACCGCCGGCGCGGGCACAACGAGGGCGACGACCCGTCGATGTCCAACCCGCAGATGTACAAGATCATCGACTCGAAGCGGTCGGTCCGGAAGCTCTACACCGAGGAGCTCATCGGGCGGGGTGACATCACCGTGGAGGACGCGGAGGAGCTGCTGCGCGACTACCAGTCGCAGCTGGAGCGGGTCTTCAAGGCCACCCGGGACGCGGCCACCACGCCGCGCCAGCTCAGCCGGCCACGCCGCGAGGAGGAGCCGGAACCGCAGGTGGAGACCGCCACCGACGCCGCCGTGGTGAAGGCGATCGGCGAGGCGCACGTCAACCTGCCGGAGGGCTTCACCCCGCACAAGCGGATCCAGCAGCTGCTCGACCGGCGGGCGAAGATGTCCGTCGAGGGCAACATCGACTGGGGCTACGGCGAGATCATCGCGTTCGGCTCGCTGCTGCACGACGGGGTCACCGTCCGGCTCGCCGGGCAGGACTCCCGCCGGGGCACCTTCGTCCAGCGGCACGCCTCGATCGTCGACGCGAAGACCGGCGAGGACTACCTGCCGCTGAAGTCGCTCACCGGCGACGGCGAGCGGTCACGCTTCTTCGTGCACGACTCGCTGCTCTCCGAGTACGCCGCCATGGGCTTCGAGTACGGCTACTCGGTGGAGAACATCAACGCGCTGGTCTGCTGGGAGGCCCAGTTCGGTGACTTCGTCAACGGCTCCCAGTCGGTGATCGACGAGTTCATCTCCTCCGGCGAGGTGAAGTGGGGCCAGCGCTCCGCGGTCACCCTGCTGCTGCCGCACGGCCACGAGGGTCAGGGCCCGGACCACACCTCCGGCCGCCCGGAGCGGTTCCTCCAGCTCTGCGCGGAGGACAACATGCGGGTGGCCATCCCGACCACCCCGGCGAACTACTTCCACCTGCTGCGCCGCCAGGCCCTGTCGCCGAAGCGCAAGCCGCTGGTGGTGTTCACGCCGAAGTCGCTGCTGCGGCACAAGCTCTGCGTGTCGCCGGTGGAGGACTTCACCACGGGCACCTTCCAGCCGGTCCTGGCCGACACCGCCGCCCCGGCCCCGGAGCAGGTGAAGCGGGTGCTGCTCTGCTCGGGCAAGGTCTACTACGACCTGTTCCAGGCGCGCCAGGAGCGCGGCGTCACCGACACCACGATCATCCGGATGGAGCAGCTCTACCCGCTGCCCGTCGAGGAGGTCCGGGCCGCCCTGTCCCGCTACCCGAACGCCGAGGACTTCGCCTGGGTCCAGGAGGAGCCGGCCAACCAGGGCGCCTGGTCGTTCGTCGCGCTCAACCTGCTGGAGCACCTGCCCGAGGTCCGGCTGCGCCGCATCTCCCGCCCGGCCGCCGCCGCCCCGGCGGTCGGCTCGGCGAAGATGCACGAGGTCGAGCAGAACGCGCTGATCGAGGCGGCCCTGCCCCGCCCGTGACCCGATCGGCAGCGGCCCGTCCCGACGCCGGGGCGGGCCGCTGCCGTCGGCCGGCCGACGACGAGAGGACGAACCGATGTACTTCACCGACCGTGGCATCGAGGAACTGGTCGAGCGCCGGGGCGACGAGCAGGTCAGCCTGGAGTGGCTCGGCGAGCGGCTGCGCGACTTCGTCGACCTGAACCCGGAGTTCGAGACGCCGATCGAGCGGTTCGCCACCTGGCTGGCCCGGCTGGACGACGAGGACGACGAGTGACCGGCTGACCCGGTACGCCGGGTGCGCCGCGCCAGCCACCCGCCGGGCTGCTCAGCCCGTGGCGCCCGAGCCGGGCCCGGCCACGACCCGTTCGGCCATGGCGTGCGCCCAGACCGCATCGAGGTCGGCCCCGGGTGGAAACCGGCCGGCCAGTTCCAGGTCGACCAGCCCGTGTGCCAGGCCCCAGAGGGCGCGCGCCGCGGTCAGGTCACCACCGGTCACCCGGAGCAGCGGCGCCGCGGCGGCCGCCTCCACGCCGGGCGCGAGGCGCTCGCGCGCCAGCGGCAGCCGGGTGGCGATCTCGTACAGCCGGGGATGCCGGAGCGCCCAGTCGCGGTACGCGGCGGCGAGGGACGGCAGGTCCGGCGCCGCCTCCAGGGCTGCGGCGAGCCGCTGTAGCCCGCGCTGCTGGAGGGCCGCCTCGATCTCCGGCTTTCCCGCGACGTGCTTGTACAGCGACGGCGCCTGGATGCCCAGTTCGTCGGCGAGCCGACGCATCGTGACGGCCTCCGGCCCGGCGCGCTCCAGCAGGCGTTCCGCGACGTCGACGATTTCCTCGCGGCGGCTCACCGGCGCGGCTCCGCCACCCACCCGCGGCAGAGCACGAAGGCCAGCACGAGCAGCACCGACAGGGTGCCGTCCCAGACCAGGATGGTGCCGGTCCCCTCGATCGCGGCGTTCCGCGCGTAGACCAGCGCGGTCACCGTCATCGCCACCTTGTGGAAGATCACCAGCGGCCATACCCCGCGGTAGCCCCGGGGACGCACGGCCAGCAGGGCGAAGAGCCCGGCGAAGACCACGAAGCCGTACGCCCGCCACGTCTCGACCACCGTGACGGCTGGTTCGGCGTCGGCGACCGCGCCGTACGCACCCGCTGCCGCCCCCACCGCGCCGACCGCGGACAGCCAGAGCAGCACCCGGCCGGCCCGGTCCCGGACGCGCCCGCCGTCGGTCGTCACCGGTCGGGTCTGCATGGTCGTCGCTGCGGTCATCACGGCACGCCCTCTCTGGCTAACGCTGTTAGCCTAGACGCTAGCGAACAGCGTTAGCCGGGTCAAGGGGCAGCCTGGTGATACCTCGGCGCCGGGTACGCGGACGTGGTCGTCGACGAAGAGCGGGCCGGCGCCGGGCCGGGTTCAGCGGGCCGGCGCCGGCCCGGGTTCAGCGGGCCGCCGCCGCGAGCAGGCCCAGGTAGCGCTCGACGACCGCGGTGGCCCGTTCGGCGTCGCCGGTGGCCAGCAGGTCGAGCAGCGCCCCGCGCAGCAGCGCCAGGCCGAGGGCGGGATCCGCGCCACCGCCGTCGGCCCCGCCGCCGATCTCGGCGAGCAGCCCGAGCCAGTCCTCCACCGTCTGCCGGGCGAACCCCGCCCACGGTCCGCCCGGCTCGCTCAGCGAGCGGGCGTACGCCTGGACCCAGAGGACCAGCATCGGACGGTGTGCCGGGTCCACCAGCCAGCCCCAGGTCGCCCGCACCGCCGCGGCGAAGTCGTCGGCGCCGCCCGCTTCCCGGGCCCGCCGGAGCGCGGCCAGTTCGTCGACCCGGGCCCGCCCGAGCAGGTCACGGATGAGCTGATCCTTGGAGCCGAAGAGGAAGAGCAGGACGCGCGGGCTGGAGCCGATGGCGGCGGCGAGCGGGCGCAGCGACAGCTCGGCCAGCCCGTGCGTCAGGACGTACCGGTAGGCCCGCTCGAGGAGTTCGGCCCGGCGGGCGCTGGGGGGTCGCTCGTGGTCGCGCACAGCGTTACTCTGCCACTGAAACGACTGTTTCAGTAGTGGAGGGGTGTCGATGAGCGAGCAGGTCCTCATTCGTCCGCTGGGCCGGCCCGGTGACCTCGGCTGGGTGGTGCTGGCCCACGGCGAGACGTACGCCGCCGAGTTCGGCTGGGACGCCAGCTTCGAGGCGCTCGTGGCCCGGATCGTCGCCGACTACGCCGTCGACCACGACCCGGCCCGGGAGGCCGCCTGGATCGCCGAGGTCGACGGGGAGCGGGTCGGTTGCGTCTTCTGCGTCGCGGCCGACGACGAGACGGCCCAGCTACGGATCCTGCTGGTCGATCCCGCGGCCCGGGGGCGGTCCCTGGGCGGCCGGCTGGTCGACGAGTGCCTCGCCTTCGCCCGGCGGGCGGGCTATCCCCGCATCCGGCTCTGGACCAACCATCCCCTGGTCGCCGCCCGGCGGATCTACCTCTCCCGCGGCTTCCGGCTGGTGCGGGAGGAACCGCACCACAGCTTCGGCGCGGACCTGACCGGGCAGGTGTACGAACGGGAACTGGCGCCGGCCGGCGGCTGACGCGAGCGGGCGAGCCGACCGTTGACGTGGACAGCCCGCGTCGCGTCCACTGGAGGACAGACAACTCCGGGTCGGCGCGGCGTCACCTGGAGTCGTCGCGAGGACACGGGCGGGTCAGCCACCGCCCGAGGCCGGGAGGCGGCGATGAACCCGGAGGCGGCCCGCAAGCCACCGCAGGACGCCGTGACCGTCCGCCACCTGCGGCTCGGCGTCGGATCGGTCGGCATCGCACTGCCGGTGGTGCTGGTGGTCGGCCACCAGCTCGTCACCCGCCGGCTCACCCTGCTCGATTCGCTCAGCGGCTACTACCACACCGAACTGCGGGACGTCCTGGTCGGCGCGCTCTGCGCCATCGGGGTGTTCCTGATCAGCTACCGGTACCGCTGGCCCGACGACCTGCTCGGCACGGTAGCGGGCGGGCTGGCGATCCTGGTGGCGCTCTTCCCCACCACCGTCGGCGCGGCGGCCGGCACCGTCGGCCCCGGCGACCGGTTCGTCGGCGCGGTGCACCAGGTGGCCGCCGGGGCGCTCTTCGCGCTCCTCGCGGTCTTCTGCCTCGTCCTCTTCACCCGCCCGGACCGGGCCGGCGTGCCACCGCGCCGCTCGGCGGTCCGGTTCTACCGGCTCTGCGGCGGGCTCATCGTGCTGGCGATCGCGCTCGCGCTGGCCAGCACGCAACTCCCGGCGGACGTACGGCACACGCTCAAGCCGGTGCTCTGGTGCGAGACGCTCGCCGTGTTCGCCTTCGGCGCCGCGTGGGTGGTCAAGAGCGACGCGCTGCTCCGGGCCGCCGAGCCGGCCGGCACCGCCCCCGGGGCGGCCCGGACCACGCCCTCCTGACCGGTCCGGGCCGTCCGGCCCGGGAAGAAGGACCCGGGCGGGGCGTACCGCGATCTTGTAGCGTGAGGTCGTGGCGCGCAGCGTGTACCTGACGAGTGTCGGATCGGGTGGGGGCAAGTCGACGGTCGCACTCGGGCTGGCCGAGCTGCTGTCCCGTCAGGTCGAGCGGATCGGCGCGTTCCGGCCGCTGGTCGCCGGCCGGGGGCCCGACCAGATCCTCGCCCTGCTCACCGAGCGCTACCGGGTGGACCTGCCGGTCGACGAGCTGCACGGCGCGACCTACGCCGAGGCCACCGCGCTGGTCGCGGAGGGCCGGCGGGAGGAGCTGATCTCCCGGATCGTGGCCCGCTACCGGGAGATCGAGCGGCGTTGCCCGGCGGTCGTCGTGGTCGGCAGCGACTTCGCCGACGGGGACGGGGCCGGGCCGCGCGAGCTGGCCTTCAACGCCCGGCTGGCCACCGAGTTCGGCAGCGTGGTGGTGCCCGTGGTCGACGGGTTCGGGCAGCAGCCGGAGGCGATCGCGGCGGCGGTCCGCGGGGCGTACCACGACCTGGCCGACTTGGGCGCGACGGTGGTGGCGGTGGTCGCCAACCGGGTGCCCGAACCGATGGCCCTGCCCGACCTGCCGGTCCCCGCGTACGCCATCCCGGAGGTGCCCGCCGTGTCGGCGCCGACGGTGGCCGAGGTGGCCGCGGCGCTCGGCGCCACCCTGCTCGCCGGCGACGACACGGCGCTCGACCGGGACGTGCTCGACTACGTGGTCGGCGCCGCGCACGTGCCCACCCTGCTGGACCACCTGACCGACGGGGCCCTGGTGATCACCCCGGGCGACCGCGCCGACCTGCTGGTGGCGGCGAGCGCCGCGCACGTGGCCGGCCAGGTCTCGGTGGCCGGGCTGGTGCTCACCCTCGGCGAGCAACCCGACCCGCGGGCGATGCGGCTGGTCGAGCGGCTCAACACCGGGCTGGCCGTGCTCTCGGTGAAAAGCGACAGCTACGACACGGTGGCGGCGTCGAGCCGGATCGAGGGACGGCCCAGCACCGCGAACCCGCGCAAGGTGGAGGCCGCCCTCGGCGCCTTCGAGCGCTGCGTGGACACCGTGGACCTGGCCCGCCGGCTGCGGGTCAGCCGGTCCGCCCGGGTCACCCCGTTGATGTTCGAGAACGACCTGATCGACCGGGCCCGCGCGCAGCGCCGCCGACTGGTGCTGCCGGAGGGTACCGAGGAACGCATCCTGCGGGCCGCGGAGATCCTGCTGCGCCGGGGCGTGGCCGACCTGACCCTGCTGGGCCGGCCCGAGGACGTCGCGCGGCGCACCCGGGAGCTGGGCGTCGACATCACCGACGCGCAGGTGGTCGACCCGGCGCGCAGCGAGTGGCGGGACGAGTTCGCCGCCGAGTACGCGAAGCTGCGCGCGCACCGCGGGATGACCGTCGAGCTGGCGCACGACATCGTGGCGCAGCCGAACTACTTCGGCACCATGATGGTGGGGACCGGCCGGGCCGACGGCATGGTCTCCGGGGCCACCCACACCACGGCGGCCACCATCCGGCCGGCGTTCGAGATCATCCGGACGCTGCCCGACGTCTCGGTCGCGTCCAGCGTCTTCTTCATGCTGCTCGCCGACCGGGTGCTGGTCTACGGCGACTGCGCGGTGAACCGGGACCCGGACGCCGCCCAGCTCGCCGACATCGCCATCTCGTCGGCCGAGACCGCGGCGCGGTTCGGCATCGAGCCGCGGGTGGCGATGCTGTCCTACTCGACCGGCAGCTCGGGCGCCGGGGAGGACGTGGAGAAGGTCGCGGCGGCCACCGCGCTGGTCCGGCAACGCCGGCCGGACCTGCTGGTGGAGGGGCCGATCCAGTACGACGCGGCGATCGACCCGCAGGTCGCGGCGACCAAGCTGCCGGAGAGCCCGGTCGCGGGGCGGGCCACGGTGTTCATCTTCCCCGACCTGAACACCGGCAACAACACGTACAAGGCGGTGCAGCGCTCGGCCGGCGCGGTGGCGGTCGGCCCGGTCATGCAGGGCCTGCGCCAGCCGGTCAACGACCTGTCCCGGGGTGCCACCGTGCCCGACATCGTCAACACGGTGGCGATCACCGCCATCCAGGCCGCCACCGCCGGAGCGTCACGATGAGTCGCATCCTCGTCCTCAACTGCGGGTCCTCCTCGGTGAAGTACCGGCTGTACGACGGCGACCAGGTCCGCGACAAGGGCACCGTCGAGCGGGTCGGTGAGCCCGGCGGCGGGCCGGCCGACCACGAAAGCGCGGTCCGGGGGATCATCGACCGGCTGGACCTCACCGGGCTGGCCGGCGTCGGGCACCGGGTGGTGCACGGCGGCCGGAAGTTCAGCGAACCGGTGCTGATCGACGACGCGGTGTTCGCGGCGATCGAGGACCTGGTCCCGCTCGCTCCGCTGCACAACCCGGCGAACCTGGCCGGCATCCGGGTGGCCCGGGAGGCGCTGCCGGACACCCCGCAGGTGGCCATCTTCGACACCGCGTTCCACCACACCCTCCCCGAGGCCGTCGCCACCTACGCGATCGACCGGGAGGTCGCGCAGCGGTACGGCATCCGCCGGTACGGCTTCCACGGCACCTCGCACGCGTACGTGTCGCGCCGCGCGGCGGACCTGCTGGGCCGGCCGTACGCCGAGTCGAACATGATCACCCTGCACCTGGGCAACGGGGCGAGCGCCTGCGCCGTCCAGGGCGGCCGGAGCGTGGCCACCTCGATGGGCATGTCGCCGCTGGAGGGCCTGGTGATGGGCACCCGCAGCGGCGACCTGGACCCGACCGTGATCTTCCACCTGCGGCGGGAGGCGGGGCTGGGCGTCGACGAGATCGACGACCTGCTCAACCACCGCAGCGGCCTGCTCGGCCTGACCGGGGTCAACGACATGCGCGAGGTGCTGGCCCGCCGGGACGCCGGGGACGCCGCCGCCGCGCTCGCCTTCGACGTCTACTGCCGGCGGATCACCAGCTACGTGGGCGGGTACTACGCGCTGCTCGGACGGGTCGACGCGGTGGTCTTCACGGCCGGGGTGGGCGAGCACGCCGCGCCGGTACGGGCGGCGTCGCTGGCCGGCCTGGAGCGGCTCGGGATCGCCGTCGACCCGGCCCGCAACGCCGGCAGCGGCGACCGGGTGATCTCCCCCGACGGGGCCGAGGTCGCGGTCTGCGTGATCGGCACCGACGAGGAGCGGGAGATCGCCCGGGAGACCCGCGAGGTGCTGGCCGCGGCGGGCTGACCCGGCGCGCCACGACGGACGGGCCGGGCCGCACCGGGTCCACGTCCGGCGCCGCGCCAGGACCGGCCGACCCGGCTCAGCCCAGCGCCAGCCAGGCCACCAGGGCGACCACCACGACGGCGGCGACGATGCCGGCGACCAGCGGAAGCCGGGACGGGGCGGCCGCGGCGGGGGTCGCCTCGGGGGAATCGACGAAGGCGCGGAACTGCGCCGTGTTGCCGCTCGGGTCGGTGTAGTTCTCAGCCATGCGGGTGACCCTAGCGAAGCGCGTCCACCGGCATGGTCCCCGGCCGGGCCGGTGCCGGAAAGCCGACCCGGCCGGTGGAGGCGGGCGCCGACCGGGTGGTGGCGGCGACCGGTCCGGACGGTGGGACCGGCCCGGCGCGGTGACCGCCTACCGTGCGGGGATGAGCGTGCAGCGGCTGATCGCCGCGCTGGTGGCGGCGCTGCTGGCGGGCTGCGGCCCGGCCACCGCCGCGACCGGCGAGTCGGGCCCGGCCGCCGCGCGGCACGCCCCGTCGCGGTCCTACCCGGTGGGCATCCGGCAGTTCGTGCTCGACCCGGACGGCCCCCGGCCGCTGCCGGTCACCGTCTGGTATCCCGCCGGGCCGGCCGACCGGGGCCCGGTCGGCGGGCCCGCGGGGCCGGTGGTACGCGCCGCGGCGCCGGTGGCCGCCGGGCGGTTCCCCGTGGTGGTCTACAGCCACGGCCTGCGCAGCCTCCCCGACCTGCACGCGCCGCTGACCAGCCGCTGGGCCGCCGCCGGGTTCGTGGTGGCCGCGCCCACCTTCCCCCGCACCAACCTGCGGGCCCGCGACTTCACCCGCGCCGACGTGCGCAACCAGCCGGCCGACGGCTGGCGGCTGATCCGCCACCTGGTGGGCCTGGACACCCGTCGCGGGGACCCGCTCGCCGGGCACCTGGACGTCGCCCGGTTCGCGGCGGCCGGCCACTCGGCCGGCGGCTTCACCACGGCCGGCATGTTCACCTCCGGGCACTCGGCGCGGCTGCGCTCCGGCATCGTGCTCGCCGGGGGCGGGCTGGCCGGCAGCTTCGCCGGGCCGGCCGCGCCGCTGCTGTTCGTGCACGGCGCCGCCGACCCGATCGTGCCGGAGTCGGTGGGCCGGGCCGCCTACCAGCGCAGCCCCGGGCCGGCCGTCTTCCTGAGCCTGCCCGGCCAGGGCCACGGCGAGTACCTGACCCCGGGCCGGCCCGGCTTCGCCCAGGTCCTCGCCACCACCACCGACTTCCTCCGGTGGACCCTCTACGACGACCCGGCCGCGCTGCGCCGGCTGCCGGCGGACGCGCTGCTGGCCGGCACCACCACCCTGACCACCCGCGCCCTGCCCGGCTGAGCCCGCTGCCGCTAGGGTCGTCCGGTGGCGAACGACGGGTTGCCCGAGCGGCAGTTGACCGCGATCCGCGAGGTGCGGGAGCTGGCCGGGACGGCCGGGATCCCGGTCTGGCTGCGCGGCGGCTGGGCGATGGACTTCCACCTGGGCGAGGTGACCCGGCCGCACGTCGACGTCGACTGGTACTGCTGGCGGTCCGACGCCGCCCGCCTGGCCGCCCTGCTCGACCGGCACGGCTGGCGGCCCGACCCCCGGCTGCCGGTCGAGCGGCAACTGGACCTGCTCCGCGACGACGTGGAGGTGAGCTTCGCGTACCTGGACCGGGACGCGCGGGGCCGGGTGGTGGTGGGGGCCGGGCCGTGGGCCGGCACGCCGCTGCCCGAGGGCATGCTGGACGGCCCGCCCGGGCGGATCGGCCCGCACCGGGCACCGGTGATCAGCCTGGCGGCGCAGATCGAGTTCAAGGAGATGTACCCGGTGTGGATGCCGGAGCGGCCCCGTCGCGCCAAGGACGCCGCGGACCTGGCCCGCCTGCGGGCGAGCCGGGACGGCCATCCGACCCACTGAGATCATCCCCGTCCGGGGCGCCGATCCGCGCCCCCTCGGCCGATGTCCGGCCGGCCGCCCCCGGCCGCGAGGCACAATCGTCTTCATGCTTCGTCGCCGTACCGCCCTGGTCGCCGCCGCGCTGGTCGCCGCCGGTCTGGCCGGCTGCTCCGGCGGCGCCGCCCCGACCGCGCGGCCCGCACCCGAGGACCCGCCGAAGGCGACCACCCCGGCACCCCGGGTGCCGGCCGGGCACGCGCCCACGGCGAGCTTCGCGGTCGGCGTACGCGAGCTGAAGCTCAACCGCGACGGCGACCGCCCCCTGCCGGTGACCATCTGGTACCCGGCCCGGGGCGCGGCGGGTGGCACGCCGGAGCGGTCGGTGCCGGCCGCGGCCGGGCGGTTCCCGGTGGTGATGTTCAGCCACGGGCTGGGCGGCCGGCCGGCGGACTACCAACTGCTGCTGCGCCGCTGGGCGGCGGCCGGGTTCGTGGTGGCCGCCCCGACGTTCCCGCACACCGGCGCCGGTGGCGACGGCAACCCGCTGGACGTGCTCAACCAACCGGCCGACGTGTCGTACGCGCTCACCCGGGTGCTCGCCCTGGACCGGAAGGCCGGCGACCCGCTGCGCGGGCACCTGGACCCGGACCGGGTCGCCGCGGCCGGGCACAGCGCGGGCGGGGTGACCACGATCGGGCTCTTCACCGCCGGGCGGGACGACCGGCTCGACGCGGGCATCGTCTTCGCCGGTACGGCGCTGGGCGTCGGCACCGCCTTCGCCGGGGCGGCCGCGCCGCAGCTCTTCGTGCACGGCGAGGCCGACGAGGTGGTGAGCTACGCCGCCGGCAAGGCGGTCTACGACGCGGTGCCGTGGCCGAAGGCGATGCTCAGCCTGCCCAAGGACGACCACGGGCGGGCGCTGCTCAGCGACGGCACGGCGCTGCGGGTGGTCGCCGACACCACGGTCGAGTTCCTCCGCTGGACGCTGTACGGCGACGCGACGGCGAAGAAGCGGCTGCCCGCCGACGCCACCCGGGGCGGCCTGGCCACCCTGGACGACCACCTCTGAGCGGGCCGTCCAGGGCGGCGGCGCGGGTCAGGCGGTGTGGTCGACGACCAGCTTGCCGAAGACCTCGCCGGAGTCCAGCCGGGCGAACGCCTCCTCGATCCGGCTGAACGGCACCACCCGGTCCACCACCGGGCGCACCACGTGCTCGGCGCAGAACGCCAGCAGCTGGGTGAGTTCGTCCGGGGTGCCCATCGAGGTGCCCAGGATCTCCAGCTGCATGGCGAAGACCCGGCGCAGGTTGACCTTGGGCTCGTGCCCGGCGGTGGCGCCGGAGACGACGATCCGGGCCATCGGCGCGGCGGACTTGAGCGAGTGCTCGAAGGTGGCCGCGCCGACCGTCTCGATCACCACGTCGACGCGCTCGGGCAGCCGGGCGCCGGGCTCCAGCGCGGTCGCGCCCAGCTCGCTGATCCGCTCCCGCTTCTCGGCGTTGCGGCTGGTCGCGTAGACCCGCTTGCCGAGCGCGACGCCGAGCGCGACCGCCGCGGTGGCCACGCCCCCGCCGGCCCCCTGGACCAGCACCGACTCGCCCTCGTCCACCCGGCCCTTGGTGGTGAGCATCCGCCAGGCGGTGAGCCAGGCCGTCGGCAGGCACGCCGCGTCGGTCGCGGAGAGGCCGTCGGGCAGCGGCAGCAGGTTCATCCGGGGTACGGCCACCCGCTCGGCGAAGGTGCCGGGGAAGTGCTCGGAGAGGATGGAGACCCCGCGCGGGTCGCCCGGGGTGGGCACCACCGGGTAGATGACCACGGCGTTGCCGTGCGGGTCGGTGCCGACCGCGTCGCAGCCGAGGATCATCGGGAGCTGGTCGGCGGTGAGGCCCACGCCGCGCAGCGACCAGAGGTCGTGGTGGTTGAGCGAGCTGGCCCGTACCTGCACGGTGACCCAGTCGTCCTGCGGGTGGGTCGGCTCGGGACGGTCGCCGACGGTGAGCGCGGCGAGCGGGTTGTCGGCGTCGAAGGCCGAGGCATAGGCGGCACGCATGATCGGCACGGTAACAAGCTGAGCGGCGGTTAAGAAGGGGCCCTTCCTGTGCATAACGCGATAAGAGGGGCCCCTCCCCTACTGCTCAGCGGCGGGCGACGCCGTCGCGGCGGGCCGCCTCGGCGACGGCCTCGGCGACCGCCGGGGCGACCCGCGGGTCCAGCGGCGAGGGCACGATCGCGTCGGCGGTCAGCGACTCGGCGACCACGTTCGCGATGGCGTCCGCGGCGGCCACCTTCATCCCGTCGGTGACCCGGGTGGCCCGGGCGTCCAGGGCGCCCCGGAACACGCCGGGGAAGGCGAGCACGTTGTTGATCTGGTTGGGGTAGTCGCTGCGCCCGGTGGCCACCACCGCGACGTGCCGGGCGGCCACCTCGGGGTGCACCTCCGGGGTCGGGTTGGCCAGCGCGAAGACGATGCCACCGGCGGCCATCCCGGCCACCGCCTCCTCGGGGATCTGCCCGCCGGAGACGCCGATCAGCACGTCCGCGCCGCGCAGCGCCTCGGTGATGTCGCCCTGGCGCCCCTCGGCGTTGGTCGTCTCGGCCAGGTACGCCTTGGTCTCGGTCAGGTCGGGCCGGTGCCGGCCGATGATGCCCCGGGAGTCGCAGACCACCACCTGGTCCGGGTTCACTCCCCCGGCGACCAGCATGTGGGTGACCGCCACCCCGGCCGCGCCGGCCCCACTGACCGTCACCCGCAGGTCGCCGAGCTTGCGGTTGAGCAGGGTGGCCGCGTTGCGCAGCGCGGCCAGCACCACGATCGCCGTGCCGTGCTGGTCGTCGTGGAAGACCGGGATCGGCAGCGCCTCGTCCAGCCGGCGCTCCACCTCGAAGCAGCGGGGGGCGCTGATGTCCTCCAGGTTGATCCCGCCGAACGAGGGGGCGAGCGCCCGCACCGTGGCCACGATCTCGTCGACGTCCTGGGTGTCCAGGCAGATCGGCACCGCGTCCACGCCGCCGAACTGCTTGAACAGCACCGCCTTGCCCTCCATCACCGGCAAAGCGGCGCGCGGGCCGATGTTGCCCAGCCCGAGTACGGCGGAGCCGTCGGTGACCACGGCGACGGTGTGCGACACCCAGGTGTAGTCGTCGGCGAGGTCGGGATCGGCGGCGATCGCCTCGCAGACCCGGGCCACACCCGGGGTGTACGCGAGGGAGAGGTCCTCCCGGCTGGTGAGCGGCACGGTCGAGGCGACGGCCATCTTGCCGCCGACGTGCAGCCGGAAGACGGGATCAGCGGGGTCCGGGGTGGACGAAGGCATGGTGACTCCAGGATCTGTCGAGCAGACGGACCGGCCGGCTCGGCGCGCCATGTGTCAGCGGCGAGCGGGGCGGCTGGTGCGGGGGGTCACCCGGGCACTTTCCGAGCATAGTCACGCGGCCCGCGCCGGGATGTGAGCGGGGTCATATCCGTCGCGGAGGGATCCGGCCCGGCCGCGGCCAGTACCGGGCCACCACCCGGCCCCGCACGTCGGCCACCCCGTAGGCCCGGGAGTCGTCGGTGACCAGGTCGTTGTCGCCGCGCAACCACCAGCCGCCGTCCTGCGGGCGGACCGCGCGCTTGACCACCAGCAGGTCGGGGCGGCTGCGGAAGACGGCGACCACCACGTCGCCCGGGCGCACCGGCCGCCCCCCGGTGCGCACCAGCACCGCGTCGCCGTGGCGCAGGGTGGGGGCCATGGACGGACCGGTGACCAGCACCGCGGCGAGCGGCCCGCGCGGCAGCGCCGGGCCGGACCGGTTCGGGGTGGGCACCGGGGTTTCACCTCCCGCCCGCCGGGGAGCATGTCCAGGAGTAGTGTCGTCACGGATCATCGCAAACATCCCATGGAGGACCCTGATGCGCCTTCGGAGCTTCCTCACGCCCCGCGTGACCGCCAGCGCCCACTGCGACCTGCCTTGCGGCGTGTACGACCCGGCGCAGGCCCGGATCGAGGCCGAGTCGGTCAAAATGATCTGCGAGAAGTACCAGGCCAACACCGACCCGGAGTACCGCACCCGGGCGATCCTGATCAAGGAGCAGCGGGCCGAGCTGGTCAAGCACCACCTCTGGGTGCTCTGGACCGACTACTTCAAGCCGCAGCACTTCGAGAAGTACCCGCACCTGCACCAGCTCTTCAACGAGACCACCAAGCTCGCCGGTTCGGGGGGCGCCAAGGGCAGCATGGACCCGGCGGTCGCGGACCAGCTGCTCCAGAAGATCGACGAGATCGCCAAGATCTTCTGGGAGACCAAGCAGGCGTGACCCTGCCCGACCCGGCACCGACGATCCGGCCGGCGCGTCCCGAGGACGTGCCGGCCGTCGTCGCGATGGTGCACGAACTCGCCGACTACGAACGCGCCCCGGAGCAGTGCCACCTCACCGAGGAGCAGCTGACCGTCGCGCTCTTCGGGCCGGCGCCCGCGCTCTTCGGCCACGTCGCGGTGGACGCGGCGGACCAGCCGATCGGCTTCGCCCTCTGGTTCCTCAACTTCTCCACCTGGGCGGGCGTGCACGGCATCTACCTGGAGGACCTGTACGTCCGGCCGGCCGCCCGGGGCACCGGCGCCGGTCGCCGGCTGCTGGCCACCCTCGCCGCGATCTGCGTCGAGCGGGGTTACCGCCGGCTCGACTGGTGGATGATCAATTGGAATCCGGCGGCGCGCTTCTACGCCGCGATCGGGGCGACCCCGATGGACGAGTGGGTGCCGTACCGGCTGACCGGTCCGGCGCTGCACGCCCTCGCCGCGCAGGTGTCGGCCGCGCCCACCCGTCCGGGGGCCTGACCGGGTAGAGTCCCGCACCGGGGGGATGAGGCGTGACTCAACTGACCGGCCAGCCGACCACCGACGACGACGTGGTGCACCTCACCGTGCCCGCGGACGGCGGCTACCTGGGCGTGCTCCGCACCGCCACGGCCGGCCTCGCGGCCCGGCTCCAGTTCGCCCTGGACGAGATCGAGGACCTGCGCATCGCGGTCGACGAGGCCTGCGCGATGCTGCTCGCCATCGCCACCCGCAACGCCGAGCTGGAGTGCCGGTTCGCGGTCACCGAGGACGCGCTCACGGTCGAGGTGACCGTGCCGACCGTGCGCGGCGCCGCGCTGCCGTCGGAGTCGTCGTTCGCCTGGAAGGTGCTCACCGCGTTGACCACCTCGGCGGCCGCCCGCGCCGTCGACGGCCGGGCCACCATCTCCCTGCTGACCCGCCGCGCCTCCGGCTACTGACCGCCGGCCGGCCGGTCGACGCCGAGCGCCCGGTTGGTGGGCGCGCTCACCAGCAGACCGGTGACGCCGAGGCCGAGCGCCATCAGCGGCAGGCCGAGCCAGCCCAGCCCGCCCTGGATCATGTACCAGCCGATCGGCAGCAGCATCAGCTGGAGCACGATGGCCGGTGCCCGGGCGCCGGCCCGCCGGCGGAGCAGCCCGCCGCCCAGCGCCCAGAGCGCCGCCGCCCCGCCGGCCGCGAACGCCGTCACCAGCAGCGCCGAGGTGAGGTGGGTGGTCCGCGCGGTCAGGTCGGACCAGATCAGCCACACCGCGACCAGGCCGAGGGCGACCGCCTCGGCGCGCAGCAGGAGCACCGCCCAGCGGAGCGGGGCGGGTGCCGGCTCGGAGTGGATCGTCACGCGCGACACGATACCCGTGGGTAGGCGCGGTACAGTGCCGCCCATGCGGGCCGTCCTGGTGGTCAACCCGAAGGCCACCACCACCAGCGAGCGCAGCCGGGACGTCCTGGTCCGGGCTCTGCGCAGCGAAGTCGATCTGTCAGTGCGGTACACCCGCCGCCGTGGCCACGCCGTGGACCTGGCGCGGGAGGCCGCCCAGGAGGGCGTCGACCTGGTCGTGACGCTGGGCGGCGACGGCACGGTCAACGAGGTGGTGAACGGCCTGATGGCCGCCGATCCGCCGACCTTCCGTACCGGCGGCAGCCTGGCCGAGCGGCTGCCCGCGCTGGCCACCGTGCCGGGTGGCTCGACCAACGTCTTCGCCCGCGCGCTCGGGCTGCCCCGGGAGTGGCCCGACGGCACCAGCATGATCCTCGAAGGGCTGCGGCTGGGCCGGTCCCGGACCATCGGGCTGGGCCGCGCGGACGACCGCTACTTCACCTTCTGCGCGGGCTTCGGGCTGGACGCGGCGGTGATCAAGCGGGTGGAGCAGGCCCGCAAGCGGGGCCGGGTCTCCACTCCGGCGCTCTACTTCCGTTCCACGGCGGCGCAGTTCTTCCTCGGCTCGGACCGGCGGCATCCGACCGTCACCCTGGAACGGCCGGGCGAGGCCGCCGAGGCGGATCTGGCGACGGTCATCATCCAGAACACCGCACCGTGGACGTACCTGGGCGAGCGGGAGATCAACCCGAACCCGGAGGCGTCCTTCGATCTCGGCCTGGACGTGCTGGCGATGCGGCAACTGAAGGTGGCCAGCACCGCACGCACCGTGACCCAGTTCTTCTCCCACAGCCCCGACCCGCACGGCAAGCAGGTGCTCCGGCTGCACGACCTGGCGGAGTTCACCCTGCTCTCGGCCCGTCCGCAACCGTTCCAACTGGACGGCGACTATCTGGGCGAGCGGGAGAAAGTCAGATTCACCTCCGTACCGGCGGCACTGAGAGTAATCTGTTAGGTCTCGGGTACTCCCGTCGGTTGACGCGGTGACCTACCGCACGCCGTGCGGTGACCGCGACACCCGAAGGACAGGTGCCGGAAATGTCAGCAACGTCACGCAGACCGTACTACATTGATTCTCGACTGTGGCACGCCGGGTAACCAGAGCCCTCGGAAACCCGGACAAATGGGTGGTGAGCCCGCTCACTGTTCGGAGTTTTTCCGAGCGTCACCCTTGACATCGCGGCAGTTCGTGAAAGTATTCACAAGCGAACTCGTGTTACCGGGACATTGCCTGGATATGCTCGGCAGGTTGAGCTGTTCCAGCAGGTCCGCGGAGCCCACAGCCTGCTCACGCAGCGCCGAATTGACGGATGCTGACCGTCACCGATCGGCAATGCGGACGCATATAGGAATAGCAACGAAGCGTTTATCTGGCCACCCACTTAAGAATGAGGAGTGTTGCCGCCATGGACTGGCGCCACGATGCCGTCTGCCGCGACGAGGACCCGGAGCTGTTCTTCCCGATCGGGACGTCCGGTCCGGCCCTCCTGCAGGTGGAACAGGCCAAGGCCGTCTGCCGGCGTTGCCCGGTGACTGACCATTGCCTGCAGTGGGCGCTGGAGTCCGGTCAGGACGCCGGCGTCTGGGGCGGGATGAGCGAAGAGGAGCGCCGCGCGGTGAAGCGCCGCGGCGGTCTCCGGGTGCTGCGCGCTCACTCCGCCTGATCGCACCACAGCCGCACGCCCCGGCCGGGTCACCCGCCGGGGCGTTCTGCTGTCCGGACCCATGCCTTCCCCTTACCCCGTCGCCGCCGTCCGTGATCATCGGACGGCGGCGACGTCCGTCACGGCCCCGGCCCAGCCGGCACTGGCGTCATCCACCCGCCGCAGCACCAGCTCGGCCAGTTCCGGCAGGTCGGTGAGCGGATCGGCGACCGCCACCGCACCGGCCCCGCCGGCCGCCGCCACCACCCCGTCGTGGAACAGGCCCGGCGCCAGGAAGTACGCGGCCACCGCCACCCGGCCCGCCCCGCCCGCGCGTAGCTTCGCCACCGCGACGTTCGCCGCCGGGGGCGCCGCCGAGGCGTACGACACCCGGCAGCGCACGCCCAACTCGGCGCCGAGCGCCGCGGCGACCCGTCCCACCGAGCCACGGGCCCGGGGATCGCGGGTGCCGGCGGCGGCCAGCACCAGGGCGTCGTACCCGCCGGGCCCCGCCTCGGCCAGCCGGCGGCGCAACCCGCCCAGCAGCCGGGCGTCGACCACCCCGTCCGCCGGGCCCAGCACCTCGGTGACCCGCACGTCGATCGACGCGCCACCGGTGCCGACGGCCGCCACCGCCGCGGGGATGTCCACCTTCCGGTGGTACGCGGCGGTCAGCAGCAACGGCACCAGCACCGCCCGCGGCCGGCCGGCGGCGGCCAGCTCGCGCAGCACCACCGCCGGACCCGGCTCGGTGTGGTCCAGCCAGCTCGGCAGCACCGGGACGCCGGGGCGGGCGGCCGTCACGGCCCGGGCCAGCGCCCGGGTCGCCTCGGCCGCCCGCGGGTCACGACTGCCGTGCGCGACCAGCACCACGGGCGGGGCGGTCAGGTGTGCAGCCCGCACTCGGTCTTCTCGAACATGGCCCACCGGCCGGCCCGCGGGTCCTCCCCGGCCTTGGTGCGGCGGGTGCAGGGCCAGCAGCCGATCGACCCGTAGCCCCGCGCGAACAGCTCGTTGACCGGGATGTCGTAGCGGGCGATGTAGGCGTCCACGTCCCGCTGGGACCAGGCGGCGATCGGGTTCACCTTGACCTTGCCGCGCCGGGCGTCGAAGGCGACCACCGGCGTGTTGGCCCGGGTCGGCGACTCGTCCCGGCGCAGCCCGGCGGCCCAGGCGTCGTACCCGGTCAGCGCCCGCTCCAGCGGCTCCACCTTGCGCAGCTGGCAGCAGTCGTCCGGGGAGCGGTTGAACAGCCGCGGGCCGTACTGGCCGTCCTGCTGCCCCACCGTCATCCGGGGCCGGATGGACCGCACCGTCACCGGCAGCCGGCGGGCCACCTCGTCGCGGACCTTGAGCGTCTCCGGGAAGTGCAGCCCGGTGTCCAGGAAGACCACGTCGACGCCGGGCGCGACCCGGGACACCAGGTGCGCCAGCACCCCGTCGGCCATCGAGCTGGTCACGCAGAACCGGTCGCCGAAGGTCCCGGCGGCCCACCGGGCGATCTCCAGGGCCGGCGCGCCCTCCAGCTCCCGGCCGGCCTCCTCGGCCAGCGCGCGCAGCTGCTCCGGGTCGCGCCGCGCCGGGTCGGCGGGCGCCGGGCCGCCCAGCCCGACCAGGCCCAGACCGGCGGCGGAGAGCAGGCCCCCACTCATCGGGCCACCGCCTCGGCGAGCAGACCGGTGAACCGCACGGTGAAGACCCGGGCGCAGGCGTGGCACTCCCAGGCGCCGTGCCCGGTCTCGCTCGGCCGCAGGTCCTCCTCACCGCAGTACGGGCAGTACAGCGGCACGGAACGGGTTTCACTCATCGGAGTTCCTCCTCGTCGACCCTGATCACCCAGTTGGCGAAGGTCTCGCCCTCGGTCCGGCCGGCCAGGTAGCGGCGGGCCAGTCGTTCCACGTACTCCGGAAGCTCGTCGGCGGTGGTCTTCAGGCCGCGCAGCTTGCGGCCGAAGCCGGCGGTCTGCCCCTGGGCCATGCCGAGGCCACCGCCCAGGTGCACCTGGAAGCCCTCCACCTGCCGGCCGTCCGGGCCCACCACGAGCTGTCCCTTGAGGCCGATGTCGGCCACCTGGGTACGGGCGCAGGCGTTCGGGCAGCCGTTGAGGTGGATCGAGATGTCGGCGTCGAAGTCGCGCAGCCGTTCCTCCAGCCGGGCCACCAGCTCCTCGCCGCGCCGCTTGGTCTCCACGATGGCGAGCTTGCAGAACTCGATCCCGGTGCAGGCCATGGTGCCGCGCCGCCAGGCCGACGGCTGGGCCTCCAGGCCGATCTCCCGCAGTCGCGCCACCAGCGAGTCGGTCCGCTCCGGCGCCACGTCCAGCACCAGCAGCTTCTGGTACGGGGTGAGCCGGATCCGGTCGCTGCCGTGCGCCTCGACCACGTCGGCGAGCCGGGCCAGTTGCGGGCCGGCGACCCGACCCACCACCGGGGCCACCCCGACGTAGTTGCGGCCGTCCCGCTGCCGGTACACGCCGATGTGGTCGATCGGCCGGTCGGGCAGCTGCGGCGCCGGGCCGTCCAGCATGGTCCGGCCCAGGTACTCCTTCTCCAGGACCTCCCGGAACCGGGCCACGCCCCAGTCGGCGACCAGGAACTTCAGCCGGGCCCGGTTGCGCAGCCGGCGGTAGCCGTAGTCGCGGAAGATGCCGACCACGCCGGCCCAGACGTCCGGCACCTCGGCCAGCGGCACCCAGACGCCGAGCCGCTTGGCCAGCATCGGGTTGGTGGAGAGGCCGCCGCCCACCCAGACGTCGAAGCCGGGGCCGTGCTCCGGGTGGTCGACGCCGAGGAAGGCGACGTCGTTCGCCTCGTACGGGATGTCGGCCAGCCAGGAGATGGAGGTCTTGAACTTGCGGGGCAGGTTGGAGAACTCCTTGCTGCCGATGTGCCGGTCGACGATCTCGTCGAGCGCCGGGGTCGGGTCGAGCAGCTCGGCCGCCGACACGCCGGCCACCGGGCTGCCGCAGACCACCCGCGGGCAGTCGCCGCACGCCTCGGTGGTCTGCAGGCCGACCTCCTCCAGCCGCCGCCAGATCTCCGGCATGTCCTCGATCCGGATCCAGTGGAACTGGATGTTCTGCCGGTCGGTGATGTCGGCGGTGTCCCGGGCGAACTCGCGGGAGATGTCCGCGATGACGCGGAGCTGGGCCAGGTTGAGCTGACCACCGTCCACCCGCACCCGGAGCATGAAGAACTCGTCCTCCAGCTCGTGCGGCTCCAGCACGGCGGTGCGCCCGCCGTCGATGCCGGCCCGGCGCTGGGTGTAGAGGCCCCACCAGCGGAACCTGCCGCGCAGGTCCTGCGGGTCGATCGAGGCGAAGCCCCGGTGGGCGTAGATGGTCTCGATCCGGGCCCGCACGTTCAGCGGGTCGTCGTCCTTCTTGATCCGTTCGTTGGGGTTGAGCGGCTCGCGGTGCCCGAGCGCCCACTGCCCCTCGCCGCGGGGCCGGCGGGGAGCCCGGGCGGCCGGCGCGTCGGGCCGGGTCGTGGTGGTGCTGCTGACCGCCATCGCGGCGTCCTCCGTTGTCTGGTGTGCCTGGAAGCGCGGACGCGGCGGCCGGCCCGGGTAGGGGCCGAGGACGGCGATGTCAAAGACGGCCGGCGCGGAACGCGCCCGAGACGGATGGGTCGGGCGTCGTCAGTGGGCCGGACAGATCGCGCTGCGGACGCGGCCGTAATCGACGTGGCGGCGAGCCACGAAGCGGCGGATGACAGCGGCGGTCATGCGGAACATGCTGCCACACCCGCCAGGCCCGGACCACCGGCCGCCGATGTGATCCCACATCACGGGCCGCCGCCACCGCATCGACCGTGATAGGTTGCCGCACCCCTCGCCCGCCACCAGACAGCCGGCCGGGATGCGTGGGCCGGTGGGCTGCGCCACGGTGCCTCATCCGGTCCCGGGGCCGGTGGCGTGGCTGCCGGGATCGGCGGACCGGCCCGGCGGGCCGCGCCGGCGTGTGAGGCTGCGGGATGTGACCGCGCCCGCAGCGTCCCGCCCGCCCCGTGCCCACCGGGGCTGGCCGGTGTGGGCGGTCCCCGGCCTGGGCACGCTGGCGGTCACCCTCGCCGGGATCGGGCGGGCCCAGCTCTGGCGGGACGAGCTGGCCACCTGGAGCGCCGCCACCCGCCCGGTCCGCGACCTGGTCCGGCTGGCCGGCACCATCGACGCGGCCACCGGGCCGTACTACCTGTTCATGCACGCCTGGACCGCGCTGGCCGGGACCTCGCCGACCGCGCTGCGGCTGCCGTCCGCGCTGGCCATGGCCGGGGCCGCCGCGCTCACCGCCCGGCTCGGCGCGCGGCTGGTCGGCGACCGGGCCGGACTGCTGGCCGGGCTGCTCTTCGCCGTCCTGCCCGGCACCTCCCGGTACGGCCAGGAGGCCCGCCCGTACGCGGCGGCCACCCTGCTGGCGGTGCTGGCCACGCTGCTGCTGGTCGAGGCGCTGCGCCGGCCCGGCTGGCGGTGGTTCACCGGGTACGCCCTCGCGGTGGCCGCCCTCGGCCTGACCCACCTGATCGCCCTCACCCTGCTCGCCGCGCACGGACTCGTGGTGCTGCTCGCCGCCGGCCGCGGACCGGCGGCGGCCGGCCTCGCCCCGCCGGACCCCCGGCAGCCGGCGGACCCGGCCGGCCTCCCGCCGACCGGAGGGGCACGCCGGCGCCCCGGCGGTCGTGGCCTGCTCTGGCGCTGGCTGATCGCGCTGCTGCCGGCCGTCCTGCTGGTCGCCCCGCTGGTGCTGCTCGCCCGGGGACAGCGGTCCCGGCAGCTGAACTGGGTGGACCTGGCCCGCCTCCCCGACCTGTCGGCCCTGCCCGGCGGGGTGGCACAGAGCGGGGTGGTCGGCGGCCTGCTGGTCGGCCTCGCCGCGCTGGGAGTGGGCCGGCTCGGCCGGCGCGCGCTGCTGCCGGCCGCCGCCGTCCTGCTGCCGGTGCTGCTGCTCTACGCCGCCGGCACCGCGCAACCCCTCTGGGTGACCCGGTACCTGGTCTTCACCGTGCCGTTCGCCTGCCTGCTGGCCGGTGCCGCGCTGGCCGGGGTACGGCTGGCGCCGGCGCTCGCCGTGGTCACCCTGGCCGGCCTGCTGGGCCTGCCCGACCAGGCCGCGCTGCGCCGCACCCACGAATGGCCGCGTACCGCCCCGATCGACTACGCGGGTGCGGCCCGGGTGATCGCCGGCCAGGCCCGGCCCGGTGACGCGATCGTCTTCTCGCCCCGGCGCAGCTGGCTCTTCCTCGACCTCGGGATCGCGTACCACCTGGGGTCGCGGGAGCCGCGTGACGTGCTGGTGGTCCGCGACGAGCGGCAGCGCGCGGACCTCTGGGCGAGCGAGTGCGACCGGCCGGCGGAGTGCCTGGCCGGCGCGCGCCGGGTCTGGCTGGTGGTGTCCGGCCGCCGCGACGACCCGCTGGCCGCGGTCGGTGGCGCCAAGGGCGCGGCGCTGCGCGACGGGTTCGCGGTCACGACGGTCACGCCCCGGCCCGGGCTGACCGTGGCGCTGCTCACCCGGCGGGGTTGAGCAGCGCCACGGCGCGGGTCAGGCCGGCTTGCGTTCGAGCAGGACCACCCGGACCCGGTCAAACCGTTCGACGTGCTTGACCAGGAACTTCTGCCGCAGCAACCCCTCCCGCGCCGGCGGCATCCCGGCCAGCGGGTCGTTGAGGTGACCGGTCTCGACCAGCCAGAGCCGCTTGGCGTCACCGAGGCAGACGGTCGGCACCTTGCACTCCCGCGCGGTCAGCCAGCCGGTCTCCCGGGCCGGGACGGCGACGAAGACGTCCCGGGGCTGGAGTTGGTCGCGCAACCCGTAGTTGACGGCCTTGCGCGCGACGTCGCTGGATCCGCCGAAGCCGTCGTTGAACGCGACGCCGTCGCCCGGCTTCACCTGCTGGCCGAGGTAGCGGACCGCGTCCAGGTAGTGCGGCTGGCCGTCCGCCTCGTTGGACCGCACCTTCTCCTGGGCGGGCAGGGTCTGCCAGGCCAGTGCGGGCAGCAGCAGCAGCGCCCCGACCAGCCACACCGCGGGCAGCCGGTCCCGGGTGAGCAGCCGCAGCGACCGGCACACGCCGAACGCCGCGAGCAGCGTCCAGGCCGGCACGGTGAAGAGGAAGTACCGGGCCAGGAAGAGGTGCAGCCAGGCGAAGGTCAGGTAGCCGACGAGCGGTGGCAGCAGGGCCCAGACCACCAGCATGAGGACGGCCGGGCGGCGCGGTGCGCCCGCCACCGCCACCGCGAGGACCGCGAGCAGCCCGGCCACCGCCAGGGCGGCCGTCGTGCCGGTCAGGTTCTCCAGGAACCGGAGCACCGCGTCGCCGTCGTTCTTCACCCAGGAGATCTGGCCCGACTGCCGGCTGCCGAGCAGCAGCAGCGGCAGGACGAACAGTCCGGCGATGCCGACCGTGGCCGACCAGCGCCACCGCGGTTCCTCGCCGGGCACGGCGCGCCACAGGTAGAGCAGGTGCGCGGCCACCACGAGCAGCGCGACGAAGTGCAGCCAGCCGACCATCACCAGCAGGACGCCGTACGCCCACCAGCGCCCCCGGGTCGGCCGCTCGACCGCCCGGAGGAAGAGCCAGGTGGCGGCCACCGCGGCCAGCGTGACCAGCGCGTACGACCGGGCCTCCTGGGCGTACCGGGAGACGGCGGGGAGCAGGGCGAACAGCAGACCGGCGAGCACGCCGACCGGGGTGTCGAAGAGCCGCCGCCCGATCAGCCCGATCAGCCCGGCACTGGCCCCGATGGCCAGCACCGAGGGCAGCCGCAGCACCGTCACCGAATCGCCGGCCACCGCCGTGACCGTCGAGATGATGAGGTAGTAGAAGGCGTGCACCAGGTCGATGTTGCCGATCATCATGCGGAACTGGCCGGCGGAGAGCGAGGTGGCGTGCCAGGTGACCAACTCGTCGTTCCACAGGTCCCGCGACTCCAGCCCCCACCAGGCCAGCGCGGTGGCGGCGAGCGCGGGCAGCAGCGCCCACCACCCGCCCCGGGCCCGCGGCCGTGCCGGTGGCGTCGCGGCGGCCACCGCCCTGACCTCCGCCGGGGTGGGCCGCCCGGTCCACTGGACCGCCGGCGCGGTCACTTGACGGTCCTGATGTCGAAGCCGAAGGCGTCCTTCGCGGCGGCCCGTTTGAACGACGACAGCGCGCGGCGGTCCTGGTCGATGTTCCACTTCCCCGAGCCGTTGATGTTGAAGTAGGCCACCCCGATCACGTCCTTGCGCCGGGACACGTTGGTCAGCAGGTCGGTGATCTGGGCGGCGCGCCCGGCGGCCGGCTCGCAGCCGGTCTCCACGATCAGCAGCGGCCGCCGGGTGAACCCGCGTACCGCCTTGATGGTCGGGCCGAAGAGGTCCGAGAACGTCTTCTGGCCGCGGACCGTGTAGTAGCCGTCCATGCCGACCCAGTCGACATAGCCGTCACCGGGGTAGAGCGCCTTGAGGCTGATCTTGCGGAGATAGTTGATGACGTTCGGGGTCCAGGTCCAGATGACGTTGGTGGCACCCTGCTGCTCGAAGATCTCGTGCAGGTGCCGCCACGCGGCCACGAACTCGGCGGCCTTGGTGTCCCGGTAGCCCCACGAGTACCAGTGGCCGTTCATCTCGTGCGCGAAGGTGAGCGCGATCGGCAGGTTCAGGGTCCGCACCGCGGTGGCGAACTCCTTCACGTACGCGTCGTGCTTGCCGTCGGCGATGTCGCGCAGCGCCACGTCGTGCGGTTCCCAGCGGATGACCGCGAGCGCGCCGTACTGGTGCAGCTCGCGGACCTCGCTGGCGGCGAACTTGTCGTCGAAGCTCTCGAAGATGGCCACCAGGTTCGGGGCCTTGCCGATCTCGTCGGCGAAGCCGCGCACCCGGCCCATCTCGGCGCCGCCCTGCACGGTCACCCCGAGGTACTTGCCCGGGGGCGACTTCAGCTTCGTCACGTCGTACGCCGGCACCTGCTCCTCGGCGGCGCCGGCCACGGCGGCGGGCCCGCCGGCCGCGCCCGGGGTGACCTTGAGGTCCACCGCCCGCAGCACCGCGATCTCGGTGAACGCCAGCGCCAGCACCGCCACGAACGTGACGAGGTACTTGGTCCTCACCGCACGACCTCGACATCCTGCTCCGGCTTCACCAGCAGCGCCTGCCCGACAACGGTCAGGTAGAACACGGCGCTGAGGAAGGCCGGCGCGAAGATCCACGGTTCCGGGTCGGTGAGCATCCGCCAGGCGGCGAGGCCGGCCCAGACCAGGCCGGTGCCCGCGGTCCACACCTTCATGCCGGTCCAGAGCCGCTTGGTCTTGCTCTTCTTGGCGGTGCCGCCGGTGGGCTGCCAGCCCATCCGCCGGCCCCGGATGATGTCGAAGATGGCGAAGGCGTGCGCCCAGCCGTAGATCATCTTGACCGTCCAGCTCTCCAGGCCGTACCGGTTGCGGTGCCAGAGCGGGAAAATGATCATGTTGTAGATGATGCTGGGCAGGATCAGCACGTAGTTGGCGATGGCGATCTGGTGCGCGAACGCGGTCAGCATGAGCACCGGAATGATCGGCGCCACGAAGGTGAACAGCCCGGTGTGCAGGTAGTAGCAGAACCCGGAGATGTAGCTCAGCCGGGCGCGCAGCTTCAGCCTGGTCTGCCAGAACTTCTTCGAGCCGAGCAGGCTCATCGACCCGGCGCACCAGCGGTACTGCTGGGTGAAGAACGAGTCCAGGTCCGACGGGCAGAGGCCGGCGGCCAGCACGACCGGGACGTAGCGCAGGTTCCAGCCCTTCATCCGCAGGTCGAAGCCGGTGTGCACGTCCTCGGAGTGCTCGATCAGGGTGGACCCGCCGATGGAGAAGAGCGCGTCCCGCCGGTAGATGGCGCAGCTGCCGACGCAGATCGCCGAGTCGTGCGCCTGGCGGGACACCTGCACCGAGCGGTAGAACAGCTCCTGCACGGCACCGGCGCCGCGCTCGACCCAGGTCTGTCCCCGGTGCACCCGGAAGTACTGCGGCGACTGCACGATGCCGGCCCGGGGCTCGGCGTCGAACCAGGGCAGCATCTGGTCCAGCATGTCCTTGCGCGGCACGAAGTCGGCGTCGAGCACCAGGATGAAGTCGCTCATGGTGCGCTCGAAGGCGTACCGCATGTTGCCGGCCTTCTTGAACCAACCGCGGTTGGGCCGGCGCTGGTAGACGAAGCCGAAGGCGAGCGCGGTGCGCTCCATCGCCTCGTTCGGCGAGTCGTCGAGGATGTAGACCGTGACGTCACCCCGGTAGTGCCGGCTCATCGCCCGTACGTGCTCCCAGGTGTTGCGCAGCACGTGCGGCGGCTCACCGCAGACCGGCAGGAAGACGTCGACGCTCGGGTAGCGCGCCGGCCGCCAGGTGCGCACCAGCTCCTGGTGGCGGGCCATATCGAAGCCGGGCGTGAAGAGGTTCACCGCCAGCGAGATGAGGTAGTAGACGACGGTGAACGCCAGCAGCGGCACGAGCAGCCACAGCCACGGCGTCAGCCGGACGAAGAGCACCTGGCTGGTGATCAGGCAGCCGAAGCTCACCAGCGAGGGGAGCATCAGCGCGGCCATCCGCCGCTTGCGGTAGGAGACCAGTTCCTCGTCGGTGGGCGGTAGCGGCACCACCGCGTACGCCGGCCGGGTCGGACCCTGGTCGGCGCGGCGCGGGGTCCACCGTGAGAACTGGCTCGGTACGCGGAACTCGGCGGTCGGATCCGGCACGGTTGCCGGGTCGATCGCAGGTGGTGAGGTCATCCCCGTCTCCCCCCGTCGTCAAGCAGCGACTCCCTCCTCCGTCGAGCGGGCGAGGGTGTTTCGCCTGACGCAGCCAGGAAGCCGGGCACGGCAAGATCGGCCGTGTCTGCTTGATGGTCGCGACAAAGTTATTCAGTTTCGCGCAAGGTGTCAATGCGTTGAAATTCGTCGAAAGCGGCTTCGTACCCCGAACCGCCCAGAGGCCTTGCTCACATCGATCCGAACGACACCCAAGATCATCCGGAGGTCCGAGGTCGCCGGCCCGTTCAGGCCCGCGCCAGGGGCACGACCAGCACCGCCTCGGTGCCACCGGCCGCCCCGTTGCGCAGCTCGATGCTGCCGCGCAGCTCCCCCGTCACCAGCGCCCGGACGATCTGCAGACCGAGGTTGCCGCCCCGCTCGGCGTCGAACTCCCCGGGCAGGCCACGGCCGTTGTCCGCCACCGAGACGTGCAACTGCTTGCGGAACCGGTGCGCGGAGACCACCACCTCGGGCACCGGCGCGCCCTCCGGAGCGGCCACACCGTCCTCGCCGGCCGGCGGGAAGCCGTGCTCGCCGGTCGGCGGGAAGCCGTGCTCGACGGCCGGCGGGAAGCCGTGCTCGACGGCGTTGAGCAGCAGCTCGTTGAGGACCATCACCAGCGAGGTGGCGATCTCGGCGGGCAGCACGCCGAAGCTGCCGGTGCGGCGCATCCCGACGGACACCTCGGTGGCCGCGACCTCGGTCGCGGCGCTGGCCACCCGGTCGACGATGCCGTCGAACTCGACCGCCTCGTCGCTGGACATGGAGAGCGTCTCGTGGACCAGCGCGATGGACGCGACCCGGCGTACCGACTCCTCCAGGGCGACCCGGGCCTCGGGCATCGACACCCGGCGGGCCTGGAGCCGCAGCAGCGCCGCGACGGTCTGCAGGTTGTTCTTCACCCGGTGGTGGATCTCCCGGATGGTGGCGTCCTTGGTGATCAGGGCGCGGTCCCGGCGGCGCACCTCGGTGATGTCGCGGACCAGCACCAGCGCCCCGATCGGCACGCCGGCCGGCATCAGCGGCAGCGCGCGGGTCAGCATGGTGGCGCCGCGGGCGTCGATCTCGCGCCGGGGCGGGGCCTCGCCGCGCAGCGCGGCCAGCACCGCGTTGCCCGCGTCGGTGCCCTCCAGCGGATCACCGGCCAGCCGGCGGTGCAGCTCGGCCAGGTCCTCCCCGACCAGGTGCGAGGCGTAGCCCAGCCGGCGGTACGCGGACTGCGCGTTCGGGCTGGCGTAGGTGACCTTGCCGTTGGCGTCCAGCCGGACCAGGCCGTCGCCGACCCGGGGCGCCGAGGTGGTCTCCCCCGGGTGCCGGGGCGGCGGGAAGGTCCCGTCGGCGACCATCTGGGCCAGGTCGTCCGCGGTGGTCAGGTAGTTCAGTTCGAGCTGGCTGGGGGTGCGCGCGGTGGAGAGGTTGGTGTCCCGGCCGACCACCGCGATCACCTCGCCGGCCTCCCCGTCGCCGCCGCGCAACCGGACCGGGATGGCCTCGTGCCGGGCCGGCACGTCGCCGTACCAGACCGGGTCGCCCTCCCGCCAGATCCGCCCCTGCCGGTGGGCCACCTCCAGGTGCGCCACCTCCGGCCCGCCGACGATCCGGCCGACCTGGTCGTCGAGGTACGCGGTCGGCGCGGTCGTCGGGCGGACCTGGGCCACGCAGAGGTACGTGCCCTCGGCGTCCACCGGCACCCAGAGCAGCAGATCGGCGAAGGACAGGTCGGACAGCAGCTGCCAGTCGCCAGCGACCCGGTGCAGGTGGTCGATGTCGGCCGGGCGGAGCTGGGTGTGCTCCTCGGCGAGGTCACGGAGGGTGGACACGCTGACCAGCGTGCCACGCCCGGGCTCACATCGTCGCGGTGACCTTCTTCAACCCGCGCGGCGCGTCCGGGTCCTCGCCGCGGGCCAGCGCCAGGGCCAGGGCGAGCCGCTGCAACGGCAGGATGTCCAGCAACGGGGCGTACCGCTCGTCGACCTCGGGAACCGCCATCCGGGCGGTCGCCCCGACGTCGGCGGAGCCGACCACCACCACGTCGGCGCGGCGCTCGCCGAGCCGGGGCAGCACCTCGCCCATCGAGCGCCCGCCGGGGCCCGAGCCGACCACGGCGAGCACCGGCACGTCCGGGTCGGTCATCGCGAGCGGGCCGTGCAGCAGGTCGGCGCCGGAGAAGGCGAGCGCCGGCAGGTACGAGGTCTCCATCAGCTTGAGCGCCGCCTCGCGGGCGGTCGGGTACGCGTAACCGCGCCCGGTGGTGACCAACTGGGCGGCGAACCGGTAGCGCGGCGCGAGCCGGGCCGGGGTGTCGTCGGACAGGGTGCGTTCGGCCAGCTCGGGCAGGCGGGCCAGGGCGGCCCGCTCCTCGGCGGGCAGCTCGCCGGCGCCGGCGCGTACCCCCTCGACCAGCATCAGCAGCGCGAGCAGCTCGGCGGTGTAGGTCTTGGTGGCGGCCACCGCCCGCTCGTGCCCGGCGGCGATGTCGATGCTCAGCTCGGCGGTCTCGGCCAGCGGCGAGCCGGGGTTGTTGGTGACCGCCAGGGTCAGCGCGCCGGAGGCGCGGGCGGTGCGCAGCACCTCGGCCAGGTCGGGTGAGCCGCCGCTCTGGCTGACCCCGACGACCAGGGCGTCGGAGAGGTCCGGCCGGGCGCCGTAGACGGTGACCGCGCTGGGCGAGGCGAGCCCGGCGGGCAGGCCGAGCCGGATCTCGGTCAGGTACGCCGCGTAGAGGGCCGCGTGGTCGGAGGTGCCCCGGGCGGTGAAGACCACGTGGCGGGGCCGACGCTCGGCGATCACCGCCGCGACCCGGGCGATCGCCCCGGCGTGTTCGGCGGAGAGCAGGCGGTCGTAGCCGGCCGGCTGCTCGTCGATGTCGGCGGCCATCCCGGCCCCTGGACGCGTCACGTACGACCCCCTTCTGCGCGTTTCCCGCGCGATCCATGCTCAGTCTTGCACCTTTGAACGTCGACGAGCAATCGAACGAGCAGTAGTGCGCAGTGGATCACCAATTCGACCAGTGATCCCCTACGCTGGCCCGGCTGACTGCTCGATCATCGAGAGGACGACGTGCCCGACGACGACCCCGCGCTCTCCGCCCAGGAGGAGCTCGCGCTGGCCCGGCTGGCGCTGGGCGAGGGGGACCTCCGGCACGCCGCCGGCCACGTCGCCGCCGCCCTCGTGCAGGCACCCACCCTCCCCGAGGTGCACGAGACGCTCGCCCGGCTGAACGCCGCCAGCGGCGGAGACCTCGACCTCTTCCCGCTCGGCCAGCACGCCTTCGTCGGCGCGGTGGTGGCCCGCGCCCACCTGCTCGCCGCCGCCGGCCGACCGGCCGAAGGGCTCGACCTGCTCGCCGCGGCCACCGGATACGCGCCCGGCGCCGACTGGGCCGGCGTGCCCTGGGTGACCGCGCCCGGCCTGCCGGAACGGCTCGACCCCGAACGCACCGCCCGGATCCTCATGCAGATCTGCGCGGCGGTGCCCGACCCGGTGCCGCGCCGCCGACGCGACCCGCTGCGCCCGTACCTGACGCTGGCCCGCAACGCGATCACCGTGCATCCCCGCCACCCGCTGCTGCTCGGCGCGGCGTCCGCGCTGGCCCGCCGGCTCGGCGAGGTCGCCCTCGCCGTCACCTGGGCCGCCCGCGGGGTACGCGCCGAGCCCAGCAAACTCGGCGAGGTCTGGCTCGGATACGCCTACCGCAGCGCCGGCCGCACCCGGGACGCGCTCGCCGCGCTCGGCCGGGCCGTCGACCTCGACCCCGACGACCTGGCCGTCTACGCCGACATCGCCGGCACCCTCGCCGACAACGGCCGGCTCGACGAGGCGCTGGACTGGATCGACCGGGCGCTGGCCAAGGACCCCACCTTCGACTGCGCCGTGCACACCGCGCACCGGCTGCGCTTCCAGCGCGACGGGGACGTGGTCCACCTGGTGGCCCTCGCCGACTTCGTCCGTGACCACCCGGACGACACCCACGAGCACGGCGACCTGGCCGAGTCCTGCCGCAGCCGGCCCTGGCTCGGGCAGGTGACCCCGGCGGCCGGGCCGGTGCTGGACGCGCTGCGCCAGGCCCTCGCGGCCGAGGGCGCCGCCCCCGTCGCCGTACGCCTCGACGCGCTGGAACCGCCGAGCGCCATGCGTACCGCCGCGGCCGCCGTGCCGGGCCTCGACGTCGAGGTGGCCGCGGTGGCCGACCCGGACCCGCGCGAACCCCGCCGGGACTCGACCCGACCGCTCTGGCGCTACGAGGGCACCACCGCCGCGCCCACCCTGCCGGCGCCCTCGGCCGAGGCCGCCGAGCGGATCCGGCAGCTCGCCCACCCGGCCTGGCCCCACCCGCCGGCCGCGTACGACGCCGCGGTGGCGCTGGCCACCGTGGACCTCGACGACCTGCTCGGGCTGCTGGTCCACCCGCCCGACGCGCCGGGCACCGCGCTGGGCCAGGTGCTCACCGGCCAGGACCCCTCGCTCTGGGTCCGCTGCGTGCAGGTCTGGGCCTGCCTCGGCCTGCTGCACCACCGCACCGACGAGCCGTGGGCCGAGTCCACCCGCCGCCGGGTGCTCCTCGAACTGGTCTGGGGCGTCGAGGACTGGATCACCGAGGCCGCGCTCTTCGCCCTGGTCACCGCCGCCTGGGTCGACCCCGGCGTACGCCCCGACGTGGCCCGGGTGGTGGCCGAGCGGCTCGCCGACGCGGCCGCCGTGGCCCGCGAGCGCCGGGTGCCGATCGCGGTGTCCCTGGCCCACCTGGCCCTGGCCACCCCGGACCTGGACCCGGCCACCCGCGACCTGGCCGGCGAGCTGGTCAGCGGCCCGGCCCGGGACACCCCGCCCGGGGCGCTACGCCGCCTCTGGCACCGCCTCACCCACCTCTTCCGCCCCCACCCCTGACCAGCCCACCCCGGCCGACCGTGCCCGGCGCCGGCAGCCCGGCCGACCCCGACCGAACCGGTCGCGCCTCGACGCCCCCGGCCGGTCGTGCCCGCGTCGGCCCCGGGCCGGGCCGGGCCGGCCGGTCGCGCAAGATCGACTCCGGTTGCGGCAATCCGGGCCTTCCCGCCTGCGGGAAGCAACACTTTGCCGCATCTCGAGGCACGGGCCGTCGACGCTCGTGGCCCTCGGCGGCGGTGTTGAGCGACCCGTCCGGTCGGCCAGGCCGGAAAGTGGCGCGGCCACGCCGTACCCCTGGTGGGGTGGGCGTGGCCGCGACGGAGGGTGGGTCAGGCGACGGGCGCCGTGCCGAGAGCGGCCTCGGCCTGCTCCTCGGGGGTGCCGCCGGCGGGCGGGGCGTCGTTCGAGGAGCGCAGCGGGACCTCCTTGATGAACCAGGCGAGCACCGGCACCGCCACGGTGAACAGCATCGCCCAGACGAAGACGTGCGAGATGGCGTCGGCCAGGCCGCCCAGGACGACCTCCCGCAGCTGCGCCGGCAGGTCCTTGAGCTTCTCCAGGTCCATGCCGCCGCCCTCGCCGCCGCCGTTGAACGCGCCGCCCGCTGCCGAGTCGGCGAGCCGGTTGGCGAAGATCGCGCCGAAGAGCGAGATGCCGAACGAGCCGCCGATGGAACGGAAGAAGGTGGCCGCGCCGCTCGCCGCGCCGAGGTCCTTCTGCTCCACGCTGTTCTGCGCGATCAGCATCGAGGTCTGCATGAGGAAGCCCATGCCGACGCCGAGTACGACCATGTAGAGCGACGACTCGGTCTTGCTGGTGCCGACGTCGAGCAGGGTCAGCAGGCCCATGCCGGCGGCCATCACCACGCCGCCGACGATCGGGAAGATCCGGTAGCGGCCGGTCTTGGTGATGGTCCGGCCCACGGCCAGCGAGACCACCAGCATGCCGAACATCAGCGGAAGCAGCAGCAGGCCGCTGTTGGTGGCCGAGGCGCCCTGCACGGTCTGCTGGAACATCGGCAGGAAGTTCATCGCGCCGAACATGGCGAAGCCGAGCAGGAAGCCGATCACCGAGATGAGGGCGAAGTTGCGGTTGGCGAAGAGGCGCAGCGGCAGAATCGGCTCGACGGCCCGGCGCTCCACGAAGCCGAAGACCACCAGGGCCACCCCGGCCAGCGCCGCGAGGCCGAGGATCTGCGGGGAGACCCAGTCGTACTCGTTGCCGCCCCAGGTGGTGATCAGCACGATCGCGGTGATGCCGACGGAGAGCAGCGCGGCACCCAACCAGTCGATCTTGTGCTCGGTACGGTACTTCGGCAGGTGCATGGTGGTGGCGAGGACCAGCAGCGCCACCCCGCCCAGCGGCAGGTTGACGTAGAACGCCCAGCGCCACGAGAGGTGGTCGGTGATGAAGCCGCCGACCAGCGGGCCGGCCACCATGGCGATGGCCATGATGCCGGCGATCATCCCCTGGTAGCGGCCCCGCTCGCGGGGCGGCACCAGGTCGCCGATGATCGCCATGACGCCGACCATCAGGCCACCGGCGCCGAGACCCTGGACGGCCCGGAAGGCGATCAGCTCGACCATGCCGTCCTCGACGCCGCCGAAGACGCTGGAACCGGACATGCCGCAGAGGGCCGAGCCGATCAGGAAGATGACCACGGCGGTCAGGAAGACCGTCTTGCGCCCGTAGAGGTCACCGAGCTTGCCCCAGATCGGGGTGGAGACGGTGGTGCCCAGGACGTACGCGGTGACCACCCAGGTGAAGTGGTCGACCCCGCCGAAGTCGCCGACGATCCGCGGCAGCGCGGTGCTGACGATCATGTTGTCGAGCATCGCGAGCATCATCGCGATCATCAGACCGAACAGGACAACCCGGACGTTGGGTCGCACTGTCGCCTGGACTTGTTCACTCATCGGTAAGCTCCCCCGAAGATCTGTGACCTACTTACTTGCCGTCCGGCTAGTCACCTTACTAGCCGGACGGTAAGTTGGACAGCAGAAACCCGTCAAGCGAGTTAGGTGGTAATGGTGAGGGAGAGCACAGGCGGCACGCGGCACCGGATCCAGGCCGTCGCGCTGGAGCTCTTCACCGAGCAGGGGTACGAGAAGACCTCGCTCCGGGAGATCGCCGAGCGTCTCGGGGTGACCAAGGCCGCCCTCTACTACCACTTCAAGAGCAAGGACGAGATCGTCAACAGCCTGGTCGAGGACCGGCTGCGCCGGATGGACGAACTCATCGAATGGGGGGCCGCCCAGCCCGCCACCCTGGCCACCCGGCGCACCCTGATCGGCCGGTACGCGGACACCATGTTCGGCGGTGACCTGCCGTCGGTGATGCGCTTCTTCGAGCAGAACCAGACCGTGCTGAAGAGCCTCAGCGCCGGCATGCAGATGCGGGACCGGATGATGCGGCTGGCCAACGAGCTGTGCCGGGGAGACGACTCGCCGGAGGCTCAGCTCCGCGCGGCGCTGACCCTGTTCGCGGTGCACACCAGCTGGTTCGCGATCCGCGCCCCGCACATCACCGCCGACGAGCGCAAGAGGATCGCCCTGGACGTGGCCGACGAGCTGCTGGCAAAGATCGCCGGACCCGACGACCCCGACCGGCCCAGCGCACCCGACCGACCCGGCGAACCTGACCGGCCCCGCGCCGCCTGACTCACCCGGCGAACCCGACCGGCCTGGCGCCGCCGACCGGTCCCGCGCTGCCCGACCGACCCCGCGCCGCCGGACCGGCCTGGCGCCGCCCGATCGACCCGACGAACCCGACGGGTCCCGCGCCGCCGGACCGACCCCGCGTCGCCCGACCGGCCCGGCGCGCCGAGGGTCCCGGGTCAGGCGCGGGCCGGCAGCTCCAGGCGCAGGCCCAGCAGGTCCACCCCCGGCAGCGGGGACCAGTCCTTCTCGGGCAGCCGGACGAAGCCGAGCCGCTCGTAGAGGCGGTGCGCCGCGGCGGCCATCCCGCTGCGTACGCAGATCACCACCGCCGAACAGCCCAGCTCGGTGGCCCGCGCCACGCAGGCCCGGACCAGGACCGAGCCGGCGCCGCGACCCTGCGCGGCCGGGTCGACCGCGAGCATCCGGAACTCCGCCTCGCCAGGCCCGGAGAGTTCCGCGTACGGGGTGCCGGCCAGCACGAACGTCACCGCGCCCAACACCTCGCCGGTGGCCTCGTCCACGGCGACCAGCACCTCGCCGGTCTCCGCCCGGGTGGCCACGTCGGCGAGCACCGCGCCGTAGCCGTTCTCGCCCTTGAGCTGCCCGTCCGCCTCGTACGCGGCGACCGTCAGCCGGGCCACCGCCGGGTGGTCGGCCGGCTCCGCACGGCGGACGACCAGGGCACTCAACCGATCACCGCGATCAGGTCACCGTCCTGCACGACGTCGCCCTCGTTGACCGCGAGCTGCTGGACCACCCCGTCGGACTCGGCGACCACCGGGATCTCCATCTTCATCGACTCCAGGATCACCAGGGTGTCCCCCTCGGACACGGTGTCCCCGGCCGACGCGACGACCTTCCAGACGTTCGCCACCATCTCGGCGCGGATCTCCTCGGCCATCTCCAGGCCCTCCCTCTCCACCGGTCTGCCTGCGAACGGTATCCAATCATGGCTTCCGTCACGTCCCGACCCCTGACCGCCGGCACACCCGAACGTGCCCCGGCGGCCCCCGGCCCGCCCCGGCGGCACTAGCATCAGCGGGTCGGTCCCGGGCATTCCCGGAGCACCGGTACGCGACCTCGCCGCGTTCGCCGCGGCCGGACCGTGACCAGCACAAGGAGGCAGAACATGGCGAAGAAGGCCCGTAAGAAGAAGGCCCGCAAGAAGAGCAGCGCGAACCACGGCAAGCGCCCCAACTCCTGAGGGCGACACAGCGGTGGCCCGGGTCCGCACGGACCCGGGCCACCGCTGTCGTCAGATCGTGCCGCGCCCGCTCAGTCGGCGAGTTCGCGGGACTCGGTGGTCTCGAAGACCACCAACTCGGTCAGGCGTACCCGCAGCCGCTCGCGCAACTGCTCCGGCGCGGTCTCGTTGCCGCAGCAGCGGGCGACCAGCGCCTTCACCTCCTGCTCGATGCCGAACTCGCGCAGGCACGGCCCGCACTCGTCGAGGTGGTGCCGGATCAGGGTGCGCCGCTCCTCACCGCACTCCAGATCGAGGTAGAGGTAGACCTCGGCGAGCACCTCACGGCAGTCCGTCTCGTGCGGCTCTCCACAGCTCACGGTCACACCTCCCGGCCGGCGGCGGCGGTCGAACCCTTCGATGGCGCGGAGCTGAAGCCCCGCTCCGCGGCGTATCCCTCAAGCAGCTTGCGCAGATTACGTCGACCGCGGTGCAGCCGGGACATCACGGTGCCAATCGGGGTGCCCATGATGTCGGCGACCTCCTTGTAGGAGAAGCCCTCGACGTCGGTCAGGTAGACCGCCAGGCGGAACTCCTCCGGCAACTGCTGGAGGGCCCCCTTGACGTCGCTGTCCGGCAGCCGGTCCAGCGCCTCGGTCTCCGCCGAGCGCAACCCGCTGGAGGTGTGCGACTCCGCCTCGGCGAGCTGCCAGTCGGTGATCTCGTCCGTGGGCGCCTGCACGGGCTGGCGCTGCCGCTTCCGGTAGGAGTTGATGTAGGTGTTGGTCAGGATCCGGTAGAGCCAGGCCTTCAGGTTCGTGCCCTGCTCAAACTGGTGGAAGGCCGCGTACGCCTTCAGGTACGTCTCCTGGACCAGGTCCTCGGCATCCGCCGGGTTACGCGTCATGCGTAGCCCGGCAGCGTAGAGCTGATCGACGAAGGGCATCGCGTCCCGTTCGAAACGGGCCCTGCGCTCGTCCGTCTTCTCGGTGGTCAACCGCACATCCCCTCGCGTCGGATGCTGTCCCGCCGAGAATACGCGTACCCGCCTGACGGCAGATTCACTTCCGGACTGTGTGCTGGTGCTCACGGCCGACGCCGCCGCGGGCCACTCCGGCGCGTCGAGCAACTCCCTGAGCTGCCGCGCGTCCCGTTCGTCCCGCTCCCGGCTCCGTGTCTCGGTCGGCACCGGTCACCCCCCTCGCCTGGAAATGTCATCCGGAGGTAGTAACGCGGGTCGTGGGCCGGCGCATTCCGCCACCGCCCCCGCCGTTCCTGGTCCCGGCCCCGGCCGCGACCGGCGCTGGGACCAGGAAGGGCCTGGGAGGTGGCCCCGGAAGCCCGAACCGGGCGACCGGCACCATCCGATGCAACGACCGCCGCCACCCTCGGTCACGCCGACCACGCACGCCGTGCCCGTCCCGTGACCCGCGAAGCCGCCGGCGCGGCCCGCGAGCCGATCCCCGTCCGGCCCCGGTCCGACGCACACCAGTCAGCTCCACACGGCGCGGGCGGCGATCGGGCCGGCGGACGAACGGACGGCGAGCGGACGGGCGGACGGCAGGGCGGGCGGCGGGCGGCGAGCGGCGAGCGGACCGGCGGACGGGGAGGCCGGCGGACGGGGAGGCCGGCGGACGGGGAGGCCGGCGGACGAACAGACCGGCGGACGAGCGACGAGTGAGCCGGCGGGTGGCGCGCGGCGGCGCGGCGCGGCCCCGACGGGCCTCGGTGGAACACCATGGAGGTCAACGGCCCGTTTTGACCGCCATGGCGTTCCACTCGCGGCGCGGCGGGCGCGGCGCGGCCCCCGACACGCCTCGGTGGAACACCATGGAGGTCAACGGCCCGTTTTGACCTCCATGGCGTTCCACTCGCCTGGCTTCCGGTTGGCTCGGGCGACAAACACACGCGCCCGGAGCGCTCGGAAGCCACCGCCCAGATGCCCGGCGTCCATGCCGCCGGACGCGGGAGGCCCGAAGCCGGACGCCGAGGCCGCCGGACGCGGGAGGCCCGAGGCCGAACGCCGAGGCCACTGGACGTCGAGGCCCGATGCCCGAGGTCGAACGCCAACGCCCTCGCCGAACGCCGATGCCGAAGCCCGGACGCCGAGCCCGACGGCGGGCGCGCAAGCCGACGCCCGGCGCGCAAGCCGACGGCGGGCGCAGAAGCCTAGCGCCGGGCGCAGAAGCCGACGGCGGGCGAGCAAGCCGACGGCGGGCGTCGAGGGCTTGAGGACTGGCGGATGGGAGGAGGTCGGGTCAGGCCGGCGTCCAGCCCTGTGCGCGCAGCCAGTCGCGGACCACCGCGGCGGTTCCTGGCGGGTCGCCGCGCAGGTCGTGCCGCTCGCCGGGGCGGAGGACCACCTCGACGCCCGGCCCCAGTGCCGGAACCCCGAACGGGTCGCGGTCGCCGTTGACGACCAGCGTGGGCAGGCCGGTGGCCAGTTCGTCGGCGCGGGACCGCTCCGGACGCCCCGGTGGGTGCAGGGGGAACGCCAGCGCGACCACGCCGGCGGCACCGACCTCCCGAGCGGTACGGCAGGCCACCCGGGCGCCACTGGACCGGCCGCCCACGATCCAGCGGGACACCGTGGGGTGGCGTTCCCGGAGCACGGCCAGTACGGCTCGCCAGGCCTCGTCGAGGTGGCCGGCCGGGGCGGGTGCCCGACGGCCGGCGACCCGGTAGGGCTGGGTCACCCGGATCACGCCCAGCCCGGCCTCGGTCAACGCGTCCCGCACGGCGACCAGGTCCGGGGCGTCCACGTCGCCGCCGGCGCCGTGACCGAGCACCAGCATGGTGGAGTACGCCGCGCCGGGCAGGTCGGTGTCGACGCGGGCCGGGCCGCGCGGTGTCTCGATCTCGTCGCCGTGGGGCACCGGCCCATTCTGCGTCCCCGCCGACCCGCGAACCCCGCAGTGCCGGGAAACGCGGGACCGCTCCGTCCACCGACCGGCAGACCCGGCGGTGCCGGGAAACGCGCGACCGCTCCGTCCACCGACCGGCAGACCCGGCGGTGCCGGGAAACGCGGGACCGCCCCGTCCACCGACCGGCAGACCCGGCGGTGCCGCCAGCCGGCTCGCAAGCCCGTCAACCGACCAGCAAGCCCGGCCCCCGTCGACCGCAACCCGGCAGTACCGGGAAATGCCGCCGCCCGCGGCCCCTGGACAGGAGCGCGGGCGGCGGCATCGGTCAGCTCAGCGGCACCAGGGTGAGCAGGCGGTCGCGGACCGGCGGACCGGCCTCGTCGAGAGCGTGCGGATCCGGCTGCACCTCCTGGCGCCAGGCGACGAGCATGGCCCGGCGTTCGCGGGGCGTGGTGCCGCCCCAGACGCCGTGGCAGTCACCCACCTCCAGCGCCCAGGCCAGGCAGGATCCCTGCACTTCACAACTGCGGCAGAGCGCGACGGCCGCGTCGGCCGGCTCGTTGGGTGCCGGAAAGAACGTTTCCGGATCCACGCTCTGGCAGGTCCCTCTGGTCCGCCACGCCTCGTCCTGTCGCCGTTCGCGCAACGCCCGCAGCAGTCGCGGGTCGCGCCGCGCGGCGGCGACTTCGTGCGGGCGGGGCATACGTGCCCGTGTCAATACACCCACCTCCCCCGTGGGACCGGCCTTGATCATGAAGAATCGATGGGTGTCGTCCGCCCCGTGCGGACAGACGCCCAACGCCGGCGCTGTGTTCTATCGCACTCGAGCACACGGAGACAAGACTCTATCCCCAAACATGGCTGAACGGCCGGGCGACTTTTCAGGGCCAACCCCGGCAAATCAGCACACGGCAATGTGCTGAGCGTGATCAGAACAGCGTCATGTCCGCGGCCGCCTCCTCGCGCGCCAGGGGAACCCGGGCAGTGAGCTCCGGGCCGTCGTTCCGGACGTCGCCGACGGCCGGTGCGACCGGGCGGATCTCCAGCCCGGCCAGCCACTCCCCCGGCGGCGGGGCGAGCAGTGCGGCGGGATCCTCGGCCGGCCCGAGCCAGTCCGCCCAGCGCTCGCGGGGCAGCAGCAGCGGCATCCGGTCGTGCACCTCGGCCAGCTCGCCCACGGCGGGGGTAGTGAGCACGCTGAAGGTGAGCAGCTCCGCGTCGCCCGCCGCCCAGACCGACCAGATGCCGGCGAAGCTGAGCACCGAGCCGTCCCGGGGCGTCATGAAGTACGGCTGCCGCCGGCCACCCGGCTCGCGGACCCACTCGTACCAGCCGTCGGCCGGGACCAGGCAGCGCCGGCGGGCGAAGGACGGCGCGTACGCCCGGCTGGTGGCGACCGTCTCCGCCCGCGCGTTGATCATGCGGGCCGCCCCCGCGGCGGTGCGGGCCCAGTGCGGCAGCAGGCCCCAGCGGCCCACCGACAGCAGCCGGTGCCCCTCCGGCGCGAGGCGCACCAGCGGCACCGGATCGGTCGGGGCGACGTTCCAGTCCGGGCCGACCTCGCCGCCGGTCTCGTCGTACGACTCGAACAGCGCGCTCAGGTCGCCCGCGCTCCGGGTCGTCGCGTACCTCCCGCACATGGCGCACACGCTAACGCGCCGCCGGCGTCCCGGTTGTCCCGCCAGCCGGGAGCTGGGGCGACGGGCGGTTCCATCGGCTCCGGGAGTTGGCAGAATGTGAGCGTGGGGAATCTGACCGCTACGCGCCCGCCGCAGCCGTGGACGCCGCCGACCGCCACCGATCCGGTCGGCGTCACGCTGCGCCTGCCCGGCTCCAAGTCGATGACCGCGCGGGCCCTGGTGCTCAGCGCGCTGGGCAGCGGGCCGAGCACGCTCGCCCAGCCGCTGCGCGCCCGGGACACCGAGCTGATGGCCGGTGGGCTGCGCGAGCTGGGCGCGCACGTGTCGGTCTCCGACGACGAACGCTGGCTGGTCCGGCCGCACCGGTTGGTCGGCCCGGCCCACGTCGACGTCGGCCTGGCCGGCACGGTGATGCGCTTCCTGCCCCCGGTGGCCGCCCTGGCGGAGGGTCGGGTCACCTTCGACGGCGACCCGTACACCCGGGTCCGCCCGCTCGGCCCGCTGATCGGCGCGCTGCGCTCCCTCGGCGTACGGATCGACACCCCGGAGACCGGCAGCCTGCCGCTGGCCGTCCTGGGCGCCGGCCGGGTCACCGGCGGCGAGGTGGTCATCGACGCCTCCGCCTCCAGCCAGCTCGTCTCCGGCCTGCTGCTGGCCGCGCCCCGGTTCGACCGGGGCGTGGTGGTCCGGCACCAGGGGCCGCCGGTGCCCTCGGCGCCGCACCTGCGGATGACGGTGCAGATGCTGCGGGCCGCCGGGGCCGCGGTCGACGACAGCACGCCCGACGTCTGGGCCGTCGAGCCGGGCCCGCTGACCGGGCGGGGCTGGGAGATCGAGCCGGACCTCTCCGGTGCGGTGCCGTTCTTCGCCGCCGCGCTGGTCACCGGCGGCGAGGTGACCCTCCAGGGCTGGCCGCACAGCAGCATGCAGCCGGTGGAACAGCTCCGCACCCTGCTCACCCGGATGGGCGGGGAGGTGACGCTGGGCACGGCCGGGCTGACCGTCCGCGGCACCGGGGTGGTGCACGGCCTGGACGCCGACCTCTCCGACGTCAGCGAGCTGACCCCGGCGCTGACCGCGCTGGCGATGCTCGCCGATTCGCCGTCCCGGCTGACCGGCGTCGAGCACATCCGGGGGCACGAGACCAACCGGATCGCCGCGCTGGCCACCGAGTTCACCGGGCTGGGCGCCGACATCACCGAGTTCCGCGACGGCCTGGAGATCCGGCCCCGCCCGCTGCGCGGCGGCACCTTCCGGACGTACGCCGACCACCGGATGGCGCACGCGGCGGCGGTGGCCGGGCTGGCCGTCCCCGGGATCGAGGTCGACGACGTGGCGTGCACCTCGAAGACCATGCCGGAGTTCCCGGCACTATGGTCGGGGATGGTGACCGGCAAGAACTGACGCGACGGGGGGACGTCCTGGCGACCAGGCGGCGGGAGTACGACGAGGACGACGTCCGGGTCCGGCCCGGGAAGTCCTCGCGCCCGCGTACCCGGACCCGTCCCCGGCACGAGGACGCGGTCGACGGCTTCGTGATCGCCGTGGACCGGGGCCGCTACACCTGCGTACGCCCCGGCGACGGTCCGGCGGTCCCGGCCGTGACCGCGATGCGCGCCCGCGAGCTGGGCCGCAAGTCGGTGGTGGTCGGCGACCGGGTCGGGTTGGTCGGCGACACCTCGGGCGCGCCCGGGGCGCTGGCCCGGATCGTCCGGATCGCCGAGCGCAGTTCGGTGCTGCGGCGCACCGCCGAGGACGACGCCACCACCGCCGAGGGGCGGTTGGAACGGGTGGTCGTGGCCAACGCCGACCAGTTGGTGATCGTGAGCGCGCTGGCCGACCCGCCGCCGCGCACCGGGTTCATCGACCGCTGCCTGGTGGCCGCGTACGACGCCGACATCGAGCCGCTGCTCTGCCTGACCAAGGCCGACCTGGCCGGCCCCGAGGCGGTGCTCGGCTACTACACCGAGCTGGAACTGCCGTACGTGCTGATCCAGCCGGACGCCGACCTGGCCGGGCTTCGCGCGCTGCTCGCCGGGCGGATCTCGGTCATGGTGGGCCACTCCGGGGTGGGCAAGTCGACGCTGGTCAACCGGCTGGTGCCGGCCGCCGACCGGGCGGTCGGCGTGGTCAGCGCGATCGGCCGGGGCCGGCACACCTCGACCAGCGCGGTGGCGTTGCGGCTGCCCGCCCTCGACGACCGCACCGACGACCCGGGCTGGATCATCGACACTCCCGGGGTACGCAGCTTCGGGCTGGCCCACGTCTCCGCCGAGAGCCTGCTGCACGGCTTCCCCGACCTGGTGGAGGGGACGGTCGACTGCCCGGCGAACTGCCCGCACACCACCGACGAGACGGAGTGCGCGCTGGACGCCTGGGTGGCGGCGGGCCGGGCGGACCCGCGCCGGCTGGCATCGTACCGGCGGCTGCTGGCCTCCCGCAGCGGGGAGGGCGACCCGCGCGAGGCCGAGCGCAACCCGGGCGACCCCCTCGCCGGCTCCTGACCCACCGACCCCGGCGGACGCCGCCGACCTGGGCGGACGCCGCCGACCTGGGCGGACGCCGCCGACCCGAGCGGACCCCGCCGACCCGGACGGACGCCGCCGACCCGAGCGGACCCCGCCGACCCGAGCGGACCCCGCCGACCCGAGCGGACCCCGCCGACCGAGCGGACCCCGCCGGCCCGGGCGACCCCGCCGACCCGGACGGACGCCGACGACCCGGCGCTCCCGACCGGCGGACGCCGCCGACCCGGCGGCCGGGAGCGTGCGCCGGCCTCGCTACCGTTGCGCCATGACCGGGTACGCCGAGGACCTCGCCCTCGCCCACACGCTCGCGGACGCCGCCGACGCCATCTCCATGGCCCGGTTCCGCGCCCTGGACCTGCGGGTCGAGTCGAAGCCGGACCTCACCCCGGTGTCGGACGCGGACACCGCCGTCGAGCGGGCGATCCGTACCCTGCTGGCCGAGCACCGGCCGGGCGACGGCCTGCTCGGTGAGGAGTACGGGGAGCAGCCGGCGGCCGGCCCCGACGGGCGGCGCTGGGTGGTCGACCCGATCGACGGCACCAAGAACTTCGTCCGGGGCGTGCCGGTCTGGGGCACCCTGATCGCGCTGCTGGAGGGGGACCGTCCGGTCCTCGGCCTGGTCTCCGCCCCGGCGCTGGGCCGGCGCTGGTGGGGCGCGCGCGGCGCGGGCGCGTACGCGGGGCCGGACCTGGCCGCCGGCACGCCGATCCGGGTCTCCGGCATCAAGGAACTGGCCGCCGCCAGCTTCTGCTACTCGTCGCTGACCGGCTGGGAGGAGGCGGGCCGGCTGGACGCGGTCCTCCAGCTCATGCGCGACGTCTGGCGCAGCCGCGCGTACGGCGACTTCTACGGTTACATGCTGCTCGCCGAGGGGGCGCTGGAGGTGATGGTGGAGCCGGAGCTGTCGCTCTGGGACATCGCCGCGCTGGTCCCCATCGTGACCGAGGCGGGCGGGACCTTCACCAGCCTGGACGGCCGTCCGGCGCCCGCCGGGGCCAGTCCGAACGAGATCAGCGCGGTCGCCAGCAACGGCCTGCTGCACGACGACATCTTGGCCCGGCTCGGCCGGCCGGCCGAGCACTGACCCGGCGACAGCCCTTATCCTCGCCAGGTGGTTTCCTCCGGTTGGTGCTTCCTGGCGGCGATGATCGTCGCGTACGGCTTCGCCAACCTCCTCCAGTCGATCGCCGCCGCGCGGACCACCGTGCACCACACCTTCGATCCGGGGCTGCTGCTGCGGCTGGCCGGCCACCGCACCTACCTGGTCGGGCTGCTCTGCCAGATCACCGGGTTCGTGCTGGCCTTCCTGGCCCGCCGGGACCTGCCGCTGTTCCTGGTCCAGGCCAGCGTGGCGGCCGGGCTGGGGGTGACCGCGGTGATCGGGGTGGTGGTGCTCAAGTGGCGCCTGCCGGCAGCCGAGGTCGCCCTGCTGGTGCTGCTCTTCGGCGGGATCACCGCGCTGGTGCTGGCCGCCGAGCCGGCGCCGTCCCGGCAGCTCGGCACGGCCGGCCTGGTCGGGCTGGTCGGCGCGCTCGGGCTGATCTCCGTACTCGGCTTCTTCGCGGCCCGGCTGCACGGCCCGCCGGGTTCGGTGGCGCTCGGCTCGCTGGCCGGGATGGCGTTCTCCGCGGCGGCGGTGGCGGCCCGGCCGCTCGCCTCGGCCGACTCGGCGGAGGCGTTCGTCCGGGATCCGCTGCTCTACCTGCTGATCGTCCACTCGGTGGTCGGGCAGCTCCTGCTCGGCCTGGCCATGCAGCGCGGCTCCACCACGGCGGCGGTGGCCGCGATGGACGCCGCCGGCGCGGTGCCCGCGGCGATCGTCGGCCTGCTGCTGCTCAACGACCGGATCTGGCCGGGACGGGAGTGGCTGGCCGGGATCGGCTTCCTGGCCACGCTGGCCGCGGTGGTCGGGCTGACCCGCTACGCGGAGCCGCAGCACCACCACGCGGTCGCCCGCGCCGCCCGGGAGCGCCCGATGATCGCCGCGGCCGCGGCGGCCCGGCCGCGACAGTGAGCCAGGGTCAGCCAGCCTCGACCGGCCCGGCCGCGACAGTGCGCCGGGGTCAGGCCGCCTCGACCGGCCCGCGCTCGACGACCACCTCGACGGTCGGGGCCGGTTCCGCCGCCTCGGCCGGCCGGCGGCGGCCGATCACCCGCTCGTAGAGCCGTTCCAGCGCGCCGGCCGTCCGCTCCCAGGTGTAGCTGCACCGGACCCGGTCGACCGCCGCGTGCCCGTACGCGAACCGGCCGGCGTTGTCGGCGAGCAGTCGGCGCAGGGTGACCCCGAGGGTCCGGACGTCGCCGGGCGGGATCAGCTTGCCGGTCACCTCGTCGACGACCGCGTCGGCGATGCCACCCATCGCGTAGCCGACCACGGGCACGCCGCAGGCCATCGCCTCCAGCGACACCCGGCCGGCGGAGGCGTAGTGCGGGGTGCAGGCGACCACGTCGGCGGAGCGGTACCAGGTGGCCAGCTGGTCGTGCGGCACCGCGCCGACGAGCTTGACCTGCTCCCCCACCCCGGTGTGCTCGGCCAGCTCGCGCAGCCGGCGGGCCTCGGCGTGGTCGGCGAGCTGTTCGGCGGGCGGACCGCCGGCGATGACCAGTTCGGCGTCGCCGACCAGCCGCATGGCGCGGATCAGGTCCTCCTGGCCGTGCCCGGGCGCGAGCCCGCCGACGGAGAGGATGCGGGCGCGCTGGTCGCGCGGGGCGGCCTCGCCGTCGGGATGGAACTGCTCGGTGTCGACGCCGGTGGGCACCATGGCCACGGAGGTGCGCTGCAACCCCATCCGGGTCAGCTCGTCGACCTCGTCGTTGCACTGGGCGACGGCGATGTCCACGGCCCGGATCAGCGCCCGTTCCAGCGGGATCCGCTCGCCCGGACCGTCGTAGCACGACCCGAGGTGGCGCAGCTGCTCGACGCCGAGGGAGTGGAAGGTCTGCACGACCGGGATGTCGGTCTCGCGGACGGCGTGGGCGGCGGCCAGCCCGCCCACCCAGTAGTGACCGTGCACCACCTCCGGCACCCAGGCGCCGGACCACTGCCGGGCCAGCCAGGCGCCGAGGTCGGTCACGTACGGGACCAGTTCGGCGGTGGGCAGCGGGCTGGCCGGGCCGATCGGCACCCGTTCCAGCCGGTACCCGCCGACCTCGGCGACCTCGGGCTGGTTTGGCTCGTCGCGGCGCTCGTACACCCGGACGTCGTGGCCCCGTGCGGCGAGTTCGGCCGCCACCCGCGCGACGTGCTGGTGCGTGCCGACGGTGGGACCGTCGGTGGACGGGCCGGCGTGCGCGCACACAAGGCCGACGCGCATGGTGCACCTCCATGCGTTCTCGCGAGCGGTGGTCCTCCGGTCAGAGGGTCCCATTAACCCGGCCCCGTTGCGCCGAAACCTGGCAGATCGGGACCGGTCCGACGGGCCCGGCCGGGCTGGTCACCCGGACGTTCCGCCGTTCTTGGTGACACCTGCCCCGTACGGCCGCGCGGTAACCGTGATCCGCGTTGCTCCGACGGCATGACCCGGCCGCGCCGGGGGTACGGGCGAGGAATGCCTCTCACCCGCACTCTGGACGACGCGACGGTGGTGATCACGGGGGCTTCCAGCGGGATCGGCGCGGCGACCGCGTACGCGCTGGCCCGCCGGGGTGCCGACGTCGTGCTCGCGGCCCGCTCCGAGGACGCGCTGCGCCGGGTCGCCGCACACTGCCGGGAGCTGGGCGGCCGGGCGCTGGTGGTGCCGACCGACGTGACCGATGCCGAGGCGGTGCGGCAGCTCGCGGCGCAGGCGGCGGCGGAGTTCGGCCGGATCGACGCCTGGATCAACAACGCGGCGGTGGGCGTGGTCGGGCTCTTCGACGAGATCCCGGTGGCGGAGTTCCGCCGGGTGCTGACGGTGAACCTGCTCGGCACGGTGCACGGGACGAAGGCGGCGTTGCCCTGGCTGGACGCGGCCGGCGGCGGCGTGGTGGTCAACAACGCCTCGGTGCTGGCCGAGGCCGCGATGCCCTACCAGTCGGCGTACAACGCGGCCAAGCACGGCATCCGCGGGCTGTCCGACACGATCCGCCAGGAGCTGCGGGTCACCGGGCGCGGCCACATCTCCGTCTGCACGGTGCTGCCGGCCACCATCGACACCCCGTTCTTCCGGCACGCCGCCAACCACACCGGGCAGGAGTTGGTCCCACCGCCGCCGGTCTACCCGCCGGAGGTGGTCGCCGAGACGATCGTCCGGCTGCTGCGCCGGCCGCGCCGGGAGGCGTACGCGGGTGGCGCGGCGCGGCTGCTCGGGCTCCAGTGGCGGCTCGCCCCGGCGCTGGCCGAGCGGGTGCTCGGCTGGTACACCGCGCGCACCCAGTTCGGTCCCGGGGTGCGGCTGGACAGCACCGGCAACGTGTTCCGGCCGGACGCGGCGGGCGAGCAGACCGGCGGCTGGCACGGCCGGCGCCGCCAACTGGTGCGGATGACGGCTGCCTTCGGGTTGGCCGCGGCGGGCACCGCGGTGGGCACGATGGCCGCGATGAACCGGCGGGCCAGGGCGGATCGGTGAGGAACGGGTGAGCTGGCCGGGTGCGCGTGCCGCTACGGGCATGCACAATGGGACGATCATGCCGACGGACGTGCGATGCCTGGTGGAGACGGACGAGTCGTCCGCCGTCGTCCGGCTGACCGGGGTGCTCGACCTGCCCGGGGCGGATGCCGTCCGGGACGCGCTGCTGGCCCGGCTCTGGCAGCGGCCGGGCCCCGTGATCGTCGATCTGTCCGGGGTGCGGATCGTCGCGCCGCAGGCGCGGGCGGTCGTCGACGACGTGCACCGGGCGGTGGCGGGCTGGCCGGCGGCCGGCCTGCTGGTGCTGGACCCGGCGACCGACGCCCCGGCCGGCGACGCCCCGGTCTTCCCGACGCTGGACGCCGCGCAGGACGCGCTGGTCGCCGCGCCGCTGGCCGCGATGCTCAGCGCCGACCTGCCGCCGGTGGTGGCGGCGGCCCGGGAGGCCCGTGCGCTGGTCACCGACGGCTGCGCCCGGTGGCGGATGCCGGAGTTGGCCGAGCCGGCGTGCATCGCGGTGACCGAGATGGTCAACAACGGGGTCGCCCACGCCCGGTCGGCGATGACGCTGCGGGTCGGTCCCCGCGACGGCGCGCTCCACCTCGCCGTCCGCGACCACTCGTCGCGGCCGCCCGCGTACGCCGGGCTGGCGCCGCTGACCTCGACCGGGGGCCGCGGGCTGCTGCTCATCGACACGGTCTCGCGGTGCTGGGGCAGCACTCCGCTGCCGGACGGGAAGGTGGTCTGGTGCGTGCTGCACGCCGAGGACGAGGCGGCGTTCCGGAGCTGAGGCCGGGTTTGACCCTCTTTCTCCCGATCCACCCCGCCGGTTGCGGTTAATCCGGCGAGCACAGTGGGTAGTTCCCCGTCATGCGCGACGACGAGTACCCCACCCCCGTGTCCGACCCCGAGGCGGAGGGCCTGCCCGACACCGCCGACGACGACTCCACGGCCAACGACGACGTCTTGACCGGACGCGAGGCGGACGGCCCGGAGCCGGCCCAGCTGCCCGGCGACCGGACCCCGGTGGCCGTCGACCAGTTCGGCACCACCGCCGAGGAGCAGCTCGACGGGGAGTCACTGGACTACAAGCTCCATCGCGAGCAGTACGAGCGACCCGCCGACGACCCGCTCGCCGGCTCGGTCGACCCGGACATCGCCGCCGAGGCGGACAGCGAGGAGGCCGCCGCGCAGGCCCAGCTCGACGCGGACGTGATCGACCCGGGCCCGACCTCCGACCCGCACTCGCCGGTCTCCCTCTACGACCACGGCCAACTCGGTACGGTCGCCGACCACCAGGTGGGCCGCCTGGTCGAGCCGGACGAGGGCGCCCACACCGACCAGGAGACCGACAACGTCGCGTACGACGCCGGTTCGGCCGGCGGCGGGGCGACCGCGGAGGAACTGGCCATCCACGAGACCCGCCCGCCCGAGGCGAGCTGACCGGTCAGCCGTCCAGGCCCCGCTCGATGGCGTACCGGGTCAGCTCGACCCGGTTGTGCAGCTGGAGCTTGCCGAGCGTGTTCTGCACGTGGTTCTGCACCGTGCGGTGGGAGAGCCCGAGCCGCTCGGCGATCTGCTTGTACGACAGGCCCTTGGCCACCAGTCGCAGCACCTCGGTCTCCCGTTCGGTGAGCCGAGGTGCCGCGTCGTCCGCGGTGGCCGGCCCGGCGGCCAGCCGGCGGTACTCGCCCAGCACCAGCCCGGCGAGCCCGGGCGTGAAGACCGGCTCGCCGGCCGCGGTCCGGCCCACCGCGTCCAGGAACTCGGCCGGCGCGGCCGACTTGACCAGGTAGCCGGTGGCGCCGGCCTTCACCGCGTCCAGCACGCTCTGCGGCTCGCCGCTGGCCGACAGCATCAGCACCCGCACCTGCGGCAGCGCGGCGCGCAGCCCGCGGATCACCTCGACCCCGGAGACGTCCGGCAGTTGCAGGTCGAGCACGACCACGTCGGGGCGGGCCGCCGGGGCGACCCGGATCGCCTGCCGGCCCTCCCCGCTGGTCGCCACCACCAGGTAGCCGGCCTCGGTCAGGTCGCGGGCCACGCCCTCGCGCCACATCGGGTGGTCGTCGACCACCATCACCCGGATGCTCACCGGTCACCCCTCGGCACGCTCAACTCGATCTCCGTACCGGCGCCCGGGGCGGAGACGATCCGCACCTGGCCGCCCAGGTCGGCCACCCGGCCCTGGATCGACTGGGCCACCCCGAGCCGGCCCTGCGCGACGGCCTCGACCAGCCGCCCCGCCGGGATGCCCGGCCCCTCGTCGCGTACCGAGACGGTCACCGTCTCCCCCTCGTCCTCGATCAGCACCCAGGCCCGCCCGGCGGCGTGCCGGGCCACGTTGTCCAGCGCCGCGCCCACGGCGGCGGCCAGCTCGCCGGCCACCCGGGCGGGCAGCCGCACCGGCGTGGCCGGCGCGGCCACCTCGACCGTCGCCGAGGCGTACCGGTCGAGCAGGTCGCGCAGGTCCCGGGCGTCGCCCTCCTCGGCCGGGGCGGCGCCGGCGCGGCCGATCAGCGCCCGCAGCGCCGCCTCCTGCTCACCGGCGAGCCGGGCCAGCTCACCCGCCTCGCCGTCCAGTTCGGCGCCGCGCCGCTGCACCAGCGCCAGCACCTGGAGCACCGAGTCGTGGATGTCCCGGGCCAGCCGCTCCCGCTCGCGGCTGGCCGCCTCCAGCTCCACCGCCCGTTGCAGCCGCTGCTCGGCGGTCACCGCGAGCCGGGCGACGTGCCCGACCACCACCCCGGCCAGCAGCATCAGGATCACCCCGGTGAGCGAGGACTGGCTGACCCGCTCCCGGGCGACCAGGTCGGTCCCGCCGAGCACCAGGGCGGCGACCGCGCCGCGCCGCCGCCCGCCGGAGACCGCCCAGGCCAGCACCGGCCCGGCCTGCCAGGCCACGGTCAACGTGGGCACGCCGGCGGCGAGCGCCGCGCGGCCCACCACCCAGGGGTTGGCCAGCATGATCGCCAGGACCACGCCGAGGTCGGCCAGAAGCAGCGGCCAGCGCCGCCCCGCCGGGCGCGCGTAGCCGGCCGCGGTCGCCGTGCTCCAGGCGAGCATGACCAGGAGTACGCCGCCGGCGGCGAGCGGGTGTGCGTACCGGTCCGCGTCGCGCAGGACCAGCAGCCCCACGTACGCCAGCGAGGCGAAGCGGAACACCGCGATCGACCGCCAGAGCGGGACCTCCAGACCACCCGGGGACGACGGCATGCGCGCCACCATCCCATAACCGACGCGGGACGGGGTGGTGGGTGCGGCTCGGGAAACCCTGACGTACGGTGGAAATGCCGCGAAAATCGTCGAGATCAACCGCCGGGACGGGGCCATGACGAATGCAGAACCCCCCGCACCGCGTACGGTTGTGCCCATCGAACCTTCCCTCCTCATCGCCGAAGCCTTCGACCAGGGGCGGGTGACCGAGCTACGCCACTCGGTCACCTCCTGTGCGCGCGGCGCCGGACTGGCCGGCCAGCGGCTCGACGACTTCGTGCTGGCGGTCAACGAGCTGATCACCAACGCCGTGCGGCACGGCGGCGGCCAGGGCCGGCTGCGGTTGTGGCAGCAGGACGGCCAACTGCTCTGCGAGGTCGCCGACCACGGCCAGGGGATCAGCGCGCGGCAGCTCAACGACCGCGACCGGCCCGCTCCGGACGCCGCCGGCGGCTGGGGGCTCTGGTTGGCCCGGGAGCTGAGCGACACCATGGCGGTGCAGACCGGCCAGGCCGGCACGATCGTGCGGATCAGCGCCACGCTGGCCGCTCGGCAGCAGGTCGCCGAGCCCGCCGAGAACTGACCGCCCCACTGCCTCAGGCGAAGAGCGCGCTCACCGAGCCCGCCGAGAGCCGACCGCCCTCGCCGCCTCAGGCGAAGAGCGCGCTCACCGACTCGCCGTTGTGGATCCGGCGCATCGCCTCGGCCAGGGCCGGCGCCACCGACAGCACCGTCAGCTCCGGCACCCGCTTCTCGGCCGGGATCGGCACCGTGTTGGTGCAGACGATCTCCAACACGCCGTCCTGGGCGCTCAGCCGCTCCAGCGCGTCGCCGGAGAAGAGGCCGTGGGTGCAGGCCAGCCGGATCGAGCGGACCTTCCGCTCGCGCAGGTGGGCCATCAACTCGATCACCGTGCTGCCCTTGGCGATCTCGTCGTCGAGCACGATCACGTCCCGGTCGGCCACCTCGCCGATCACCGTGCTGATCTTCACGCGGTCGTCCCGGAACCGCTGCTTCGCCCCGGCCGCCACCGGCGTGCCGAGCATCCGGGCGAACGCGGCGGCCTCCTTGGCGTTGCCCAGATCCGGCGAGACCACCACGGCGTTGGCCAGGTCGTAGCGGGTGAAGTGGGCGGCCAGCTCGCGCAGCGCGTGCAGGTGGTCCACCGGCACGCTGAAGAAGCCGTGCACCTGCGGCGAGTGCAGGGTCATCGCGAGCACCCGGTCCGCGCCGGCCGAGGTGAGCAGGTCGGCCACCAACCGGCCGCCGATGGAGATGCGCGGCGCGTCCTTCTTGTCCGACCGGGCGTACGCGTAGTGCGGCAGCACCACGGTGATCCGGCCGGCCGACGCGCCCCGGGCCGCATCGATCATGAGCAGCAGTTCCACCAGGTGCTCCTGCACCGGTGGCACCAGCGGCTGGATCAGGAAGACGTCGCGCTCCCGGCAGTTGGCCTGCAACTGCACCTCGAGGCAGTCGTTGGCGAACCGGGACACCCGCACCGGGTGCAGCGGCACGCCCAGGTGGGCACAGATCTCGGCGGCGAGGTCGGGGTGGGCGGTCCCGCTGAACACGGCAATGTCACGCACGCTTGATGATCGTACGGGGCGGCCGGGGGAGGCGCCGGACGCTTCCGCCGGGTACGGTGCTGCCGTGACCGGAGACTTCGTCGCCGCCATCGATCAGGGCACCACCTCCTCCCGGTGCATCGTGTTCGACCGGTCCGGAGCGATCGTCTCCGTGGCCCAGCGCGAGCACCGGCAGATCTTTCCCCAGCCCGGCTGGGTCGAGCACGACGCCGAGGAGATCTGGGCCAACGTGCGGCAGGTGGTGACGGAGGCGCTCGCCACCGCCGGCACCGGGCCGGACGGGCTGGCCGCGGTCGGCATCACCAACCAGCGGGAGACCACCGTGGTCTGGGACCGGGCCACCGGCCGCCCGGTGGCCCCGGCCATCGTCTGGCAGGACACCCGCACCGGCCCGGTGCTGCGCGAGCTGGCCGAGACGTACGGTGAGGAGCGGCTGCGGGCCCGCACCGGCCTCACCCTGGCCACCTACTTCGCCGGGCCGAAGCTGCGCTGGCTGTTGGACCACGTGGACGGGCTGCGCGAGCGCGCCGAGCGGGGCGAGGTCCTCTTCGGCACCATGGACAGCTGGCTGATCTGGAAGCTGACCGGCCGGCACGTCACCGACGTGACCAACGCCAGCCGCACCATGCTGATGGGTCTGGAAACCCTGGACTGGGATCCGGAGCTGCTCGACGCGCTGCGGGTGCCGGCGGCCATGCTGCCGGAGATCCGCTCCTCCAGCGAGGTCTACGGCACCGCCGACGAGCTGCTCGCCGGGGTGCCGGTGGCCAGCGCGCTCGGCGACCAGCAGGCCGCCCTCTTCGGGCAGACCTGCTTCCAGCCCGGCGAGGCCAAGTGCACCTACGGCACCGGCAGCTTCCTGCTGCTCAACACCGGCGCCAGCGCGGTCCCGTCCCGGCACGGCCTGCTCACCACGGTCGCCTACCGGATCGACGGCCAGCCCGCGGTGTACGCGCTGGAGGGCGCCATCGCGGTCACCGGCTCGCTGGTCCAGTGGCTCCGGGACAACCTCGGCCTCATCTCGACCGCCGCGCAGGTCGAGGAGCTGGCCCGCACCGTCGACGACAACGGCGGCTGCTACGTGGTGCCGGCGTTCTCCGGGCTGTTCGCCCCGCACTGGCGCAGCGACGCCCGGGGGGTGATCGCCGGGCTGACCGGCTACATCACCAAGGGGCACCTGGCCCGGGCGGCGCTCGAGGCGACCGCCTGGCAGACCCGCGAGGTGGTCGACGCGATGGACGCCGACTCCGACGTGGCGTTGCGGCGGTTGCGGGTGGACGGCGGGATGACCGGCAACGCGCTGCTCATGCAGTTCCTCGCCGACGTGCTCGACGTGCCGGTGGTGCGCTCCCGGATCACCGAGACCACCTGCCTGGGCGCCGCGTACGCCGCGGGCCTCGCGGTGGGCTTCTGGCCGGACCTGGCCACCCTGCGTGAGCAGTGGCGTTCGGACGCCCGCTGGGAGCCCGCCATGGACCCGGCGCACCGCGACCGGGAGCTGCGCAACTGGCGCAAGGCCGTGCAGCGCACCCTCGACTGGGTGGACGACTAGGGCCCGCGTTCAGACCGAGCGAATCCCGGAAGTTTCAACCTTTCGGTCCGGCACGGCACCCCACCGGATCCGCCACTCCTGCCGGCCACTGGTCCGCCCGGAGGCCGCCGGAACCATAAGAACCGCTGGTAGAGGCGGCAGCCTGCCCCCGTTCCGGAACCCTTGCCGAGTAGAGGTTGCCGGAAGTTTTCCGGAACCCATTGTTTCCGGGATGTTGCCATGCCAGCATGACCTGGCATTGAAACCTGTCGTTCGCCGGTCCAGGTCACGCGATCCACCGATCCCGATTCGCACGCGCGGCGGCTGCGGCCAGCCCGGTGTGTGGTGCTCGGCGTCCGGGGCCCAGACCCGAGAAAGGAGGCCACCGTGGCAACCAGTTCCCCTGCCCGCTCCGCTGACTCCCCCCAGAGCCGCTCGTTAAGGTTCCGACTGCTGATCGGCGGCACCGTCGCCGCCGTCGCGGCGATGGGTGCCGTGATGGTGATGCCGTCGGCGAACGCCGCGGCGAGCACGTTGGGTGCGGCGGCCGCGCAGTCGGGCCGGTACTTCGGCACCGCGATCGCGGCGGGCCGGCTCGGTGACTCGACCTACAGCACGATCGCGGCGCGTGAGTTCAACATGATCACCGCTGAGAACGAGATGAAGCCGGA
>NZ_JBITLH010000007.1:323123-388879 GCF_044465125.1 Micromonospora sp. NPDC049836 | reverse complement strand
TCCGGCTTCATCTCGTTCTCAGCGGTGATCATGTTGAACTCACGCGCCGCGATCGTGCTGTAGGTCGAGTCACCGAGCCGGCCCGCCGCGATCGCCGTGCCGAAGTACCGGCCCGACTGCGCGGCCGCCGCACCCAACGTGCTCGCCGCGGCGTTCGCCGACGGCATCATCACCGCGACCGCGGCCACTGTCACGGCGCTGACCGCGCCGGCGAGCAGCGCTCTGACGGCGGGCGAGCGCCGCCGCCTGTTCCCGCCACGATGAACGGATGGGCTCATTGCCACCTTGGCCTCCTTACTGGCCAACACCCAAGCCGTCTGGGCGGGGACGACTGGACGTCATGTTTGGAAGATTTAACGGCGCCAATGCTTCCATCGGCCATCCGTCCAGGACAATAAGTTTCGGAAAAGTTTCGGGAGTGTTTTTTGCCGTCCGGGCCCGCCGGATCCCGACCGTCCCCGCGCCTCGAATTCCGCGTCTGAGCAGGGCGAACCCGACGATCACCAGCGGACCGTCAGCAGTTATATACATCGATGGAATTGGCGGCGTGGCGTGGCCGGTCGCCCCGGTACGGTGACCGGCCACGCCCGCCGGATCGGCGGTCAGGAGACGGTGCAGGCGACCCCGTTCAGGGTGAAGCCGGTCGGCTTCGGGTTGGTGCCGGTGTGGGTGCCGTTGAAGCCGAAGCTGGTCGACGCCCCGGGCGCGAGCGTCCCGTTGTAGGAGACGTTCGACGCGGTCACCGCGGTGCCGGTCTGGGTGACGTTCGCCGACCAGCCCTGACCCACCTTCTGGCCGGTGCTCGGGAAGGTGAAGGCGAGGGTCCAGCCGTTGAGGGTCGTCGTGCCGGTGTTGGTGACGGTGATGTTCGCGGTGAACCCGGTGTCCCAGGTGCTGGTGACGTACCCGACGGCGCAGCCGCCGGCGGTCGGCGGATCCGCGGTGGTCACGGTGACCGGCGCGGAGGCCGCGGAGACGTTGCCGGCCGCGTCCACCGCGACCACGGTGAAGGTGTAGGCGGTGGCGGCGGTCAGCCCGGTGACCGCGAGGGTGGTGCCGGCGGTCGAGCCGACCAGGACGTTCCCGGACCGGTAGACCCGGTAGCCGGTGACGCCGACGTTGTCGGTCGCCGGCCCCCAGGCGAGGGTGAGCCCGGTCGGGCCGACCGCGGACGCGGTGGGCGTGCCGGGGGCGGTGGGCGCCGTGGTGTCCTGGGCGGGCGCCGCCGGGGTGGTGACGCTGACCGTCGGCGAGGCCGTCGACCGGTTGCCGGCGCCGTCGCGGGCGACCACGGAGAACTGGTACGTCCGCTCGGGCAGCAGCCCGGTGACGGCGACGGTGTTCGTGGTGGACTTCAGCAGCACCAGGGCGTCGCTGCCGACCTGGGCCTGGGTGATGTCGTAGCCGGCCAGGCCGCTGCCGCCGGTGTCGGTGGAGGCGGGCCAGGTCAGGGTGAGCCCGGTCGAGGTGACGCCCGAGGCGACCGGGGTGCCGGGCGCGGTCGGCGCGGTGGTGTCCGGGGTGGCCGGGCCGGGCTCCTCACCCCAGACCCGCACGCCGGCCTCGTAGAGCGGCACCTTGCGGTTCGGCCCGGCGGTGGCCTGGTACGACGGGTCGTTGGTCGGGTCCCAGGTGCCGCCCTCCGGCACGCCGATCTTGAACTGCACCTCCATCCGGTGCTGCGACTGCCCGGCCGGGGCGATGGTGTAGCCGGTGCAGTCGACCTCCACGTACCAGATGTCGCCGCTGTACTGCTTGGCGGTCGACGGCGACGGGCAGCCCTGGGTGTAGCCGGGGGTGACGGTCACCGGGCCGGTGCCGTCCGGGCGGAAGTAGTAGCGGAACTTCGCCGTCTTCAGCGCCCGGGCCGGGAAGCCCGACTTGTTGTAGATGATCGCCTTCAGCCCGGTGGCCCGGGTCTCCGCCTGCATCACCGTGGTCTCCACGGTCAACTCGTCCAGGTCCGGCGTCTCGGCGGTCGGGAAGCCGGCGAGCGGGGTGCCGCCGTACTCCTTGCTGAGCCGGGCCAGCGCCGAGGTGAAGCCGGCGTTGTAGTCGGTGGCCACCTCGTTCATCACGTAGTCGGACCGGCTGTCGGTGTAGGCGTCGTTGGCCGAGGAGGGGCCGCCGACCAGCGCGCCGTAGAGCACGTGCCGGGTCTCGGTGGGCACGGTCTGGCTGTCCCACCAGGAGCCGTGCGCGGTGCGGTGGTGCGGGTTCTTCGGCGAGTTGGCGCCGAAGCCGATCAGGTAACTGGAGTTGCGCGGGTTGTCGCCGAGCGCATAGTTGATCTGCCGGACGGCGAAGTCGTGGTAGCGCGCCTTGCGGGTGGCGTCGGAGGTCTTGTCGCTGTAGACCAGGGCCGCGAAGGCGGTGTTGGCGGCGTAGCGCAGCGACCCCCAGGAGTCGAGCACCGCCTCCCCGCCGGGCGAGTAGTTCACCTTCGAGCCGTTCACGCCGACGGTCCACCAGTCCAGCCACCGGTTGGCGTCGTCGACGTACTTCTGCTTGTTGGTCAGGTTGGCCAGCAGCACGTACGCGCCGAACTGCTTGTTGTCCCAGGCGATGGTCCACTTGTAGGAGCGGGTGGTGGACTGCGGCTCGGTGCCGAGCTTGTCGTACTCGCTCTCCGCCTTGGCCAGGTAGCTCGCGTCCCCGGTGGCCCGGTAGAGCCAGATCGCGCCCCAGACCAGTTCGTCCTGGTAGCCGCTCCACGACTTGTAGAAGCTCGTCGCGTCGGTGATGCACTCGTGGTAGCTCTTACGCACCGTGTCGGCGAACGTGTAGAGCTGCTTCGCGTGCCCGAGCAGCTTGTCGGCGTAGGCGGCGTCGGTGGGGCGGAACACCATCGACGAGGCGGCCATCGCGGCCGCCGTCTCCCCCGCCAGGTCCGCGCCGCCACAGCTCGCATCGATCTTGTACGCGGGCCGCGCCATCGGCAGCACCTCGGCCGGCCCCCACCACTTGTGGTCGTCGTCGCCCTTGCCGATTTGTCCGTAGAGGACGTTCGGCGCGGGGTGTGCCTTGACGAAGTAGTCGTTGACCCAGCGCAGGTTGTTGAGCAGGTTGGTGAGCTGGCCGGAGGCGACGTAGCCGTCCCGGTACTCGACCGCGCCCCAGGCCAGCATCGTGGTGCTGAACGCCATCGGGAAGCCGAACTTCACGTGGTCGCCCGCGTCGTACCAGCCGCCGGTGAGGTCGAGTCCGACGTCGGCGCCGTCGGTGAGCGCCGAGTCGCCCCGCCAGGAGACCCGGTTCCAGGCCGGCTTCTTGCCGGACTGCTGCGCCTCGTAGAACAGGATCGACTTCTGCAACGCCTCGGCGTAGTTGAAGCTGGCCGCGGCCTGTGCCGGGCGGGGTGCGGCGACGGCGGTCAGGGCGAGGCTGAGCCCGCTGGCGAGGGCCGCGCCGGCGGCGAGGGCGCGGCGCACCCCGGAGCGGCCGCGCGCGGGTGGTCGGGTGCGGTGCAGCATGGCGTACTCCTGGGCTGGGTGCCGCACGGCGGCCGACCGGACGGGGGACGGCCGTCGGAGGTGAACCGCCGCGCGGGCGTGGTGGTGGGGGCCGCCGCGGGAGCGTGGAAGCGCTCCCATGGACAATCGACAATCTAATCGGCCGGCGGCCGGTTGGGAAGACGGACTACCGCTGCGCGCGCGACGACCCGCCGGAGCGCCGAAGGCCGTCGCCGCGTTACCACGACACGCCCTGGAATTGGCCTGATCTTGGCGCCACCGCCCATGTCGAGCGCCACGTCTGCCCAGCTCAGACCGATCGACCGATGCCGAAAGGACCCTCACGTTATGGGATCATGTGCCGTCCCCGCTCCCGATCCCGATCCCGGAGGAAATCCCATGCCACAGCGTCGGTCCCTGGCGCGCGCCGCCGTGACCGCGTCCGCGGCCGCGGCCTGCTTCGCTCTCGCCACCCCGGCGTGGGCGTCGGCCGCCGTCACCAACCCCACCCTGCGCCAGGCCGGCAAGCACGTCCTCGCGTCCGACGCGGAGTTCGACCAGGGCTTCGGCAACTGCGCCGGCGCCGACCAGCAGGCTGGCCAGGACATCTGGGTCTTCATCTGGCCCGGCAACGGCGTCGAGAGCGTCGACGCGGTGAAGATCGGCTGGGACACCGACAACGACGGCACCACCGACACCTTCAAGACCCTCGCCGACGGTCACTTCACGACCGACAACGGCGCCAAGAAGGTCTGGTTCGCGACGCCCACCGGCTGGCGACTGGAGAGCGGCGAGTCGACCATCCACGGGCAGGTGCCGCAGAACCTGTTCAACCTGACCCACACCTGCTCCGGCACCACCCAGACGCAGTCGCCGTCGCCGACCCCGTCCACCACGGACAGCCAGTCGCCGACGCCGAGCGACTCGGGCACCCCGACGCCGGGCCAGCCGGGCGGCACCGAGACGCCCGGCCCCAGCGGCTCCGTGGGCGGCGGCGCCGGTGGCGGCGGCAGCCTCCCGATCACCGGCGTGGCCGCGACCAGCATCGCGGTCACCGGCGTCGCGCTGATCGGCGGCGGGATCGCGCTCATGACCCTGCGGCGACGCCGCGATCGGATCACCTTCACCAGCTGACCTCCCGCCCACCACGCGACCGGCCGCCGGACCCCCGTTCCGGCGGCCGGTTCACGTCTCCGGCCGCCGGATTCGCGTGTCCGGCGGCCGGTTCACGTGTCCGGCGGCCGGGTTCGCGTGTCCGGGGCGGCGCTCACGCGCGGCGCGGTTGAACCGCGCGGCGTCTCGCCACGTACTGACCGGTAACCCGGTCGACGCCGCCCGGAGCTGAATCACATCATCGATCGCTGTCTATTTATTGTTCCCGTACCCCCAGGTCAGGTCGGTGGTCGTCGGGCGGTGACGCGACGCGGCGGCGGCCCGGGCGTCCTGGCATACGAGCGTACGGTTGCCCGGCCGCTCGGCCGCGCGGGACAGTACGCCCCACCAGCGGTGCCATCGACGCCGCCGCTCCCCCGGACAACCCTGAGGAGATCGCGATGGCTCTCAGACTTGCCGACGGCACCTCCTGGTCGGACACCCTCGCCCGCGCGGTCGCCGCCGCGCCGGAGGCCTTCGGCACGGCGCCGGACGGCGCGGCCACCCTGCACAACCTCGCCGAGGGCCGGTGGCAGGCGGTCGGCACGCCCACCCCGGTGCGTACCCCGGTCGACAACACCGTCCTGGCGCACCTCGCCCGCGTCGACGCCGACGCGGCCCGCGGCGCCGTCGCGCACGCCGCGGCCGACCACCGGCAGTGGGCGCAGACCCCGCTCGCCGAGCGCAAGGCGCGGGTCACCGACGCCCTCGACGCGCTCACCGCCCACCGCGACCTGCTGGCCATGCTGCTGGTCTGGGAGATCGGCAAGCCGTGGCGCCTGGCCTGCGCCGACGTCGACCGGGCTCTGGACGGCGTGCGCTGGTACGTGCAGGAGATCGACCGGATGCTCGCCGACGGCCGCGAGCCGCTGTCCGGGCCGGTCAGCAACATCGCCTCCTGGAACTACCCGATGAGCGTGCTGGTGCACGCCGAACTGGTCCAGTTGCTCGCCGGCAACGCGGTCATCGCGAAGACCCCGTCCCAGGGGGGCGCGGTCTGCCTCACCGTCGCGCACGCGCTGATGCGCCGCGCCGGGCTGCCCGCCACGCTGCTCTCCGGCGGCGGCGAGGAGCTGTCCGAGGTGCTGGTCCGCGCCCCGGAGATCGGCGCGGTGGCGTTCGTCGGCGGGCGCTCCAACGGCGGCAAGGTGGCCGCCGCGCTGCTCGACTCCGACAAGCGGCACTTCATCGAGCAGGAGGGCCTCAACGCCTGGGGCATCTGGAACTTCTCCCAGTGGGACCTGCTCGCCGCGCACCTGAAGAAGGGCTTCGAGTACGGCAAGCAGCGCTGCACCGCGTACCCGCGGTTCGTGGTCCAGCGGGACCTGGTCGACGAGTTCCTCGACATGTACCTGCCGGTCGTCCGCTCCGTCCGGTTCGGACACCCGCTCGCGGTCGGTGACGACTGGTCCGCCGGTGACCCGCTGCCCGAACTGGACTTCGGTCCACTGATCAGCGGGGCCAAGGCCGACGAGCTGCGCCGCAAGGTCGAGGAGGCGGTCCGCGGTGGCGCGGTCCCGCTGCACCGGGGCAAGCTCGACGGGGCGCCCTTCCTCGCCGGCCAGGACACCTCCGCGTACGTGGCGCCGGCCGTGCTGCTCGCCCCGCCCGGCCGGTCCCGGCTGATGCACGCCGAGCCGTTCGGCCCGGTGGACACCATCGTCGTGGTGGACACCACCGACGAGTTGCTGGCCCAGATGAACGCCTCGAACGGCGCCCTGGTCGCCTCGCTGGCCTGCGACGACGAGGAACTGGCCGGCAAGCTGGCGGTCGACCTGCAGGCGTTCAAGGTGGGCATCAACAAGCCCCGCTCCCGGGGTGACCGGGACGAGCCGTTCGGCGGCCGGGGCGCCTCCTGGAAGGGCGCGTTCGTCGGTGGCGACCTGCTCGTGCAGGCGGTCACCGTGGGCGGCGACGGCCGGCTCTACGGCAACTTCCCGGACTACAGCAGCTACCCGGCAACCTGACCTCCCGTGGTGCCGGTCGGCGCGGTGTGGTCGGCGCGATGTGGCGGCGGCGAGGTTCGCGTGGTGCCGGGCGGCGGACGTCGCTCGGCACCACGCCGCCCGGGCGGTCACCCCGGCGGTGCCGGCCGGCCGGTCGCGCTCCGGCGGCCGGTGGCGGCTGTCGGATCGAGGACTCCCCGCCCCGCCACGGCCGTCGACGGACCAGGCTTACCGGATGATGCGACGGATGGGGCGGCTCGCCTGCGCCCTGCTCATCACCATCCCGCTGCTGGCGGCGCCGGCGCAGGCCGACGCACGGAGGCTGACCGCGCTCGACGTCCATCCGGCCGGCTGGATGTCGAGCGCCGCGTCCGATGTGAACGGCCGCGGCGAGGTGATCATCACCGCGACGAACCGGGTCGACTCCGAGATCCAGCCGCCGCTCGGTTTCGTCTGGCGGGCCGGGCGGCACACCGCGCTGCGCCCGCTGCCCGGCGGCACCGGCACCCTGCCGCGCGACATCAACGAGCACGGCCTGGTGGTCGGGTTCTGCCAGTCCGTCGCGTACCCGTCACGGCCGTGCCTCTGGTGGCAGGGCCGGCCCCGCGACCTCGGCACCCTCGACGAACGCGGCACCGGCACCGCGCTGGCGGTCAACGACCGGGGCGAGGTCGTCGGCGAGAACCAGACGTTCATCCGGGGCGGCGAGACCCGCGCCTTCCTCTGGCGCCGCGGCGTCCTGACCGACCTGGGCGGCACCGGCGACCGCAGCGCCATCGGCATCAACAACCACGGCCAGGTGATCGGCGTGCACTACACCGACGCGGGCCGGCGCGGCTTCCGCTGGCAGCGGGGCGTCCTGACCGACCTGGGCACCCTCGGCGGCGCCGAGTCGGTGCCGGCCGACATCAACGAGCACGGGCAGATCGTGGGCACGAGCACCACGGCCGATGGCAGCCAGCACGCGTTCCTCTGGCAGGACGGCCGGATGACCGACCTGGGACCGCCGACCGGCGACAGCGGTGCGGTGGCGATCAACGATCGCGCGCAGGTCATCGGCTGGACGAGTACGCCGACCGCGATCAGGTCCTTCCGCTGGCAGGGCGGCGTACGCACCGAGATCGACGGGTACGTCGGCGACCTCAACGAGCAGGGCTGGATCGCCGGCACCACCGCCGGGGAGCCCCGGCGGGCCTTCCTGCTGCGCAAGAGTCGCCTGGTCACCGGCGGTCCGGCCGCCGCCGTGATCGCCCTGAACGACCGAGGGCTGCTCGCCGGCTGGACGGACGTGCCGGACGGCCAACACGCGACCATCTGGCGGTGACGGCGGGCCCCGACCGGGGTCAGCCCACCCGCCGACCAGCGGCCCGGTCAGCCCGCCTCCGACCGGGCCGGCCGTGGACATGGGCAGGGCCCCCGAACCGGGGGCCCTGCCGATCACCGTCCCCCGCACCGGAGGTCGGCCACGATGGCGCCGGATCCGTCCGGCGCCGGTACCGGCCGGGTACCCGCCCTCGCCGGCCCGCCGCGCCGTTGCGGCAGGCCGACCGGCCGGGGCGGCCGGACGAGTCAGGGTGCCCGGTGTGACCGGGCGGTCGCGCCGGCCTGCCGGGGCAGGTCGGCCCGGCGGGCGGCCAGCGGCGCCGTCACGGTCAGCACGCTGCCGTCCCGCTGCACCGAGGTCGGCCGGTCCAGCCGGCGCACCGCGCGCAGCATCGGGGTGTTCTCGGCCTGCACGTGCAACTGCACGGCGGCGTAGCCGATCCGCTCGGCGTGCCCGACCAGCCGCCGCAGCAACGCCGAGCCGAGGCCGCGTCGCTGCCAGTCGTCCCGGACCAGCAGCGCCACCTCTGCCTCGTCCCCCTCGCCGAGCAGATTGGCCATCGCCACGACCGGCTCCGTCGCCGCGCCGCCACCGGCCGTGGCGACCAGGGTCAGCCCGCCCGCCGGCGCCAGCAGCCGGCGCAGCCGGGCCGGCGACGGGCAGCCGGCGCCGCTGAGGTAGCGCCGCTGGCGGCTGCGCGCCGAGCACGACTCGTGCAGCTCGACCACGCCGGTCAGGTCGTCCGGGCCGGCCGGGCGGACCCGCACCTCGGCCCCGTCGGGCAGCACCAGGGTGACCCGGTCGTCGTCCCGGCGGGCCACCGCCGCGGCCAGCTCGACCAGGGCCTGGGCCCGGGCGTACTCGGCCGGGGTGAAGCTGGGCTCCCGGCGGCTCAGCTCGTACGACCCGCCGGAGGGGTCGGGGAGCAGCATCCGGGTCGCGCCCACCCCGCCCGACGGGCCGGCCGGCCCGGCCCGCCAGGTGACCGTGTCGGCGCCGAGCAGGGTGCGCAGCACCTCCCCGGTCGCGTCCGGGTCCCGCACCAGCCGGCTGGCCAGGCCGAGCACCCGGGTGGGCTGGTCGGCCAGCCCGCGCGCCTCGCTGCGCGCGATCCAGCAGTCCCGTCCCCGCCCACGCTCCACGGCCGCCCGCAGGTCGGCCTCGGTGAGCTGGTCGGGGGCGTCGACCAGGAAGTCGTCGACCGCCCCCACCTCGGTGGTGTGCACCTGCACGGTGAGGATGTTGACCCCGCGCAGGGCGAGGCTCGCGGTGAGGACCGACAGGTAGCCCGGCCGGTCGTCCACGGTGGCTCGGATCCGCCACAGCGCCATGGTTCGCTCCCTTCCTCGCCTCACGACCCTGCCGGGCGGCTGTTGCGGCCCCGTTGCCCGCCGGTGACGCCGCGGGACGGGTCAGGTGATCGTGGTCACCGGCGGGGCGCCGACCAGGTCCAGCCGGTCGCCCAGGATCACCGCGCCGGCCCGGACCAGCTGGGCCAGCCGGTCCACCTCGGTGGCGTGGAACGCGGCGGCGGCCAGCGGGTCACTGTGGTCGCGCGCCACCACCAGCACCAGGCCGGCGCGACCGAACGGCGCGACCGCGTAGTGGTGCCCGTCCGGGCTGGTCATCGCCCGGGCCCGCAGCGGGGTGATCTCCGGAAGCCGGGGCGGGACGGGCGCCCGCCAGCTGGCGTGCCCGATCGTGGCCTCGCCGGCTCCGCCGCTGCGCGACGCCCAGTCCAGCGGCACCACCGCGGCCACCGCCCAGTCGGCGGCGAGCAGCCCAGGCACCGCGTCGACCAGGGTGGCCACCCCGTCGGTCGGGTTCGCCGCCACCTGGGCGAGCAGTTCGGCGTCCTGCCCGGTGGTGGTCGGCGCGCCGATCGCCCGCCACACCCCGTCCACCCGGACGCCGGGGATCGCGGCCAGGCCGGCGAGGAGCCGCTCCACCCGCGCCGCGCCCGGCCAGACGACGGTGAAGTCGTCCACCGCCCGGCCACCGAGCCGCTCCAGCACCACCACCTGCACGATGTCGGCACCGGAGACCCCGAGTGTGCGGGCCACCTGGCCGAGCGTGCCGGGTCGGTCCGGCAGGGTCACCCGAACTCTCAGCAGCATGTCTGGTCCCTCCGCTCGGCGGGCCGGCCGTCGTGCCGGCAGGCTGGCCCCAGCCTGCCCGTTGGCCGTTTCGCCCCTGTTGCAGCGGCATGTCTGCCCGGAAAATCCGACCTTGACAAGAAAGCTGAGCTGCCATCAACTATCCGGATGACCGATCCGGCCGTCGACGCATCTCCGGACCCGACCGGTCCGGCTCCGCGCGGGCTCGACCTCGACCGGCTGCGCGCGTACCTGGCGACACACCGGCCCGAGCTGGCCGCCGCGCCGCTGTCGGCGCGGCTGATCGCCGGCGGCAAGTCCAACCTGACCTACCTGCTGCGCTGCGGCGACCGGACGGTGGTGCTGCGGCGGCCGCCGCTCGGGCACGTGCTGGCCACCGCGCACGACATGGCCCGGGAGCACCGGGTCATCTCCGCGCTCGCCCCGACCGACGTGCCGGTCCCCGAGGCGCTGCTGCTCTGCGCCGACGCCGAGGTGATCGGCGCGCCGTTCTACCTGATGGAGAAGGTCGACGGCGAGGTCTACCGGAGCCGGTCGCAGACCGACCCGCTGACCGCGGCGCAGCGGCGCGAGCTGGCCATGACGATGATGGACACCCTCGCCGCGCTGCACCTGGTCGAGCCGGTCGCCGTCGGGCTGGCCGACTTCGGCCGTCCGGAGGGCTACCTGGCCCGGCAGGTCCGCCGCTGGGCCGGGCAGCTCGACCGGTCCCGCAGCCGGCCGCTGCCCGGCATCGACGAGCTGCGCGACGCGCTGGCCGGCAGCGTGCCGGAAGGGGCCAACGCCGGGCGGATCGTGCACGGCGACTACCGGCTGGACAACCTGCTCGCCTCGGTCGACCCGGTCTCGATGCGCGCGGTGCTCGACTGGGAGATGGCCACCCTCGGCGATCCCCTGGCCGACCTGGGACTGCTGCTCACCTACTGGAGCGTGCTCGGCGACAGCGAGCTGACCGAGGGCAACCCGGTGGCCGACGGCGTCGGGCCCCGCGCCGGCTTCCCCAGCGGCGAAGAGCTGATCGACCGGTACGCCGGCCGCAGCGACGTCGACGTCGGCCCGCTGCACTGGCATGTGGCGCTCGGCTGTTTCAAGCTCGCGGTGATCTGCGAGGGCATCCACTACCGGCACACCCTCGGGCAGACGCTCGGCGGGGGCTTCGACCGGATCGGCGACATGGTCGCCCCGCTGGTCGAGCACGGTCTGCACGCGGTCAGGGAGAGATGATGGACTTCGCGTACGACGCCCGGACGCTCGAGCTGCGCGAGCGGCTCACGGCGTTCCTCACCGAGTGCGTCTACCCGGCGGAGCCGGTGCACGCCGAGCAGGTGGCCGCGACCGGCGACCCGTGGGCCCGCCCGGCGGTCATGGACGAGTTGAAGGCCGAGGCCCGCGCCCGGGGCCTGTGGAACCTGTTCCTGCCCGACCCGCGCTACGGCGCCGGCCTGACCAACCTCCAGTACGCCCCGCTCGCCGAGCTGACCGGCCGCAGCCCGCACCTGGCTCCGGAGGCGCTCAACTGCGCCGCCCCGGACACCGGCAACATGGAACTGCTGGCCGAGTTCGGCTCCGAGGCGCAGCGGGACCGCTGGCTCAAGCCGCTGCTGGACGGCGAGATCCGCTCCGCGTTCTGCATGACCGAGCCGGAGGTGGCCTCCTCCGACGCCACCAACATCGCCACCCGGATCACCCGGGACGGCGACGCGTACGTGGTCAACGGCCGCAAGTGGTGGTCGTCCGGCGCGATGGACCCGCGCTGCGAGATCTTCATCGTGATGGGCAAGACCGACCCGGCGGCCGACCGGCACCGCCAGCAGAGCATGATCCTGATCCCCCGGGACACCCCGGGCGTGACGGTACGCCGCGGCATGACGGTGTTCGGCTACAGCGACGCCGCGCACGGCGGGCACGCCGAGATCGACTTCACCGACGTCCGGGTGCCGGCGGAGCACCTGGTCGGCGCCGAGGGCACCGGTTTCGCCATCGCCCAGGCGCGGCTCGGCCCGGGCCGGATCCACCACTGCATGCGGCTGATCGGCATGGCCGAGCGGGCCCTGGAGCTGCTCTGCCAGCGGGCCCTGGCCCGGGTGGCGTTCGGCCGGCCCCTGGCCGAGCAGGGCGTGGTGCGGGAGTGGATCGCCGAGGCCCGGGTCCGGATCGAGCAGGCCCGGCTGCTGGTGCTCAAGACCGCCTGGCTGATGGACACGGTGGGCAACAAGGGCGCGCACACCGAGATCCAGGCCATCAAGATCGCCACCCCGGCGATGGCCGAGTGGGTGATCGACAAGGCGATCCAGGCGCACGGCGGCGCCGGCGTCAGCCAGGACACCCCGCTGGCCGCCCTCTGGGCCCAGACCCGCACCCTGCGGCTCGCCGACGGCCCCGACGAGGTGCACAAGGCTTCCCTGGCCAAGCGCGAGCTGCGCCGCTGGGCCTGACCGCGCCCCCGCCCTCAGGCGGAGGCGCGGTGGATGAGTTTGGTGTCCAGCAGGACGTGCGGGCTGGGCAGTTCGTCGCCCCGGATCCGGGAGACCAGCAGGCGGGCCATCTGCCGGCCCATCTCCTCCACCGGCTGGAAGACCGTGGTCAGCGGCGGCTCGGCCTGCCGGGCGATCGGAGCGTCCTCGAAGCCGACCACCGCGACGTCCTCGGGCACCCGGCGACCGGACTCGCGCAGCGCGCGCAGTGCGCCGACGGCCATCAGGTCGGAGGCGACGAAGACGGCGTCCAGCTCCGGGCAGACCTCCAGCAGCCGGCGCATGCAGGCGGTGCCGCTGCCCTCGCTGAAGTCGCCGTACGCGATCATGTCCGGGTTGACGCTGCCGCCCGCGGCCCGGACGGCCTCCTTGTAGCCGGAGAGCCGGGCCAGGCCGGCGCCCATGTCCTGGGTGCCGGCGATGGTGGCGACCCGGCGCCGGCCGCGGGCGAAGAGGTGCTCCACCGCCTGCCGGGCGCCGCCGACGTTGTCCACGTCCACGAACCAGGCCGGCTGGGCGTTCGGGTGCAGCATCCGGGCCGGCCGGCCGCCGAGCACGGTCGGCAGGCCGCGCTCCTCCAGCAGGGTGGGCAGCGGGTCGGCGTCGTGCAGCGAGAGCAGCAGGACGCCGTCCACGTGCTGGTTGGTCAGGTGGTGCTCGACCCGTTCCCGCTCGATCTGGGACTGCGCCATGGCCAACCAGAGCTGCATCGGGGTCTCCAGCAGCGCGGAGCTGACGCCCCGGACGATGCCGGCGAAGAACGGCTCGGTGAAGACCCGCTCCCCGGACTCGGAGACCACCAGGGCCACCGAGTCGGTCCGTTGCGTCACCAGCGCCCGGGCGGCGCGGTTGGGCACGTACCCCAACTCGGCGATGGCCTGCTGGACGGCGGCCCGGGCCTCCGGGCTGACCTGGGGCGAGCCGTTGACCACGCGGGAGACCGTGCCCCGACCCACGCCCGCGCGAGCGGCGACCGCGTCGAGGGTCGGGCGCCCGAGTGACCGCGTGCGTTGCGTTGTCATCGTGTGCTCCTCCGACCTCGGGCGGACCCGGCACCTGTTGAGGCGCGGGTGCCGGGCCGCCCGTTACTGGCTGGCCCAGCCTATTGTGCGGCGGCCACGCCGTTGCGTCGGATCACCTCGGCGTACCACCGGGCGCTGGACTTGGGGATTCGCGCCTGGCTGTCGTAGTCGACGTAGACCATGCCGAAGCGCTTCGTGTAGCCCCAGGCCCACTCGAAGTTGTCCATCAGCGACCAGGCGAAGTAGCCGTGCAGCGGCACCCCGGCGCTGATCGCGGCGTGGGCGGCCCGCAGGTGCGCGTCGAAGTACGCCAGCCGGTCCGGGTCGTCGACCCGGCCGTCGATCACCGCGTCGACGAACGCCGAGCCGTTCTCGGTGACGTAGAGCGGCAGGTCGGTGTAGTCCCGGTGCACCCGCTCCAGGGTCTCCAGCAGGCCCGGGGCGTCGATCTCCCAGTCCATGTCGGTCACCGGGACACCCCGGGTGACGAACCGGACGTCCTGGCTGCCCGGCCAGCACGACGGCGCCCGCCAGTACGCCTCCGGCTCGGCGCTCTCGGCCGGCCCGGCGACCACGTACCGGCTGTAGTAGTTGACCCCGACCATGTCCAGCGGGGTCGAGATGATCGCCAGGTCGCCCTCGCGGACGTGCCCGAAGTCGGTGACCTGGCGCAGGTCGGCCTGCAGGTCCGCCGGGTAGGCGCCGCGCAGCACCGGGTCCAGGAAGAACCGGTTGGCCAGGCCGTCGATGCGGCGGGCCGCGTCGGTGTCCGCCGGCGAGTCGGTGGCCGGGGTGACCGGGTAGAGGTTGACCGTGATGCCGAGCTGGGACTGCGGCCGGGCGGCCCGCAGCGCCTGCACGGCCAGCCCGTGGCCGAGCATCAGGTGGTGCCCGGCCCGGACGGCGTCCGCCCCGTCGGAGCGGCCCGGCGCGTGCACGCCGGAGCCGTAGCCGAGGAACGCCGAGCACCACGGCTCGTTCAGGGTGGTGAAGTACCGCACCCGGTCGCCGAGGGCGTCCGCGATCAGCCCCGCGTAGTCGGCGAACCGGGCGGCGGTGTCCCGGGCCGGCCAGCCGCCGGCGTCCTCGAGCGGCTGGGGCAGGTCCCAGTGGTAGAGCGTCAGCCACGGCTCGATGCCGTGCGCCAGCAGCTCGTCGACCAGCCGCCGGTAGAAGTCCATCCCCTCCTGGTTGGCCGGCCCGGTGCCGCCCGGCTGCACCCGCGGCCAGGAGACCGAGAAGCGGTACGACTTCAGCCCCAGCTCGGCCATCAACCGCACGTCCGAGGGCATCCGGTGGTAGTGGTCGCACGCCACGTCGCCGGTGTGCCCGGCCACCGTCCGGCCCTCGGTGTGGCTGAAGGTGTCCCAGATCGACGGGGTACGGCCACCCTCGGCCGCCGCGCCCTCGATCTGGTACGCGGCGGTGGCCGCGCCCCAGAGGAAGCCGGGCGGGAAGGTGAGCTCCGACCGCTCGTCGAGGACGCCGAGGGTGGGCGGGCTGGCTGGGTTGCTCACGACTTGACGGCGCCTTCCATGATGCCGCCGATGATCTGGCGGCCGAAGATAACGAACACGACGAACAGGGGCAGGGTCGCGATCAACGTACCGGCGAAGATCTGCGAGTTGTCGGCGAAGTAGGCGGTGTTCAGGCTGCGCAGGGAGATCTGGACGGTCGGGTTGGCCGGGTCGGCCAGCACCACGAACGGCCAGAAGAACTGGTTCCACTGTTCCATGAAGGTGAGCAGGCCGAGCACGGCGGCGGCCGGGCGCAGCGCGGGCACCACCACGTGCCAGTACACCTTCCAGGTCGAGCAGCCGTCCACCCGGGCGGCTTCGATCAACTCGTTCGGTACCGCCTGTTCGGCGTACTGGCGCATCATGAAGATCCCGAAGCCGCCGATGAGGAACGGCACGGTCACCGAGGGCATGGTGTTCAGCCACTCGAGCTTCGCCATCAGGATGTAGAGCGGGAGCACGCCGAGCTGGATCGGCACCATCATCGAGGCCAGGATGATCAGCAGCAGCGCGTTCTTGCCCCGGAAGCGCAGCTTGGCGAAGGCGAAGCCGGCCAGCGAGCCGAAGAACACCGTGGCCACCGTGATGGTCCCGGAGACCAGGAACGAGTTCGTCAGGCCCTTGACGATGTTGGCGTCACCGTTGTCGAGCACCCGCTGGATGTTCTCGCCGAGCTTGCCGCCGGGCAGGAACGGCGGCGGCCAGGAGTTCGCCGCGTCGTTGGTACGCGAGGCGATCACGATCATCCAGTAGAACGGGAACAGCGACAGGAGCACGCCGAGGACCAGGCCGAACCAGGTGAGCGGGCTGGCCTTCCAGAGCCGCTCGGCCTGGCGGCTGGCGGGGGCCGGCGCCGCCGGACGGGCGGGCGGGCGGAGCGTGGTGGTCGTCATCTCGTCACCTCACTTGTCGGAGCTGATGCGGCGGGCGAGCAGGTAGTTCACCAGCGACATCAGCGCGATCAGCACGAAGAGCACGAGCGCGACCGCGCCGGCGTAACCCCACCGGAAACGCTGGTTCATCACGTCGAGCAGGTACATCGTGATGGTCTGGAACTGGCCCTCCGAGCCGCCGGAGAGGCCACCGGAGCCGCTGGTGAACAGCAGCGGCTCGGTGAAGAGCTGCAACCCGCCGATGGTGGAGATGATCAGGGTGAAGATGATCGTCGGACGCAGCTGCGGGATGGTGATCGACCAGAACTGCCGGCGGCGGGTGGCGCCGTCCAGCGCCGCCGCCTCGTACATGTCCTTGCTGATGGACTGCATGGCGGCCAGGTAGATCAGGGCGTTGTAGCCGACCCAGCGCCAGTCGACCATGGTCGAGATGGCGAACCAGGAGGCGTAGCGGTTCGCCCGCCAGTCGATCGGGTCGAGCCCGATGCCGTCGAGGAGCCAGTTGACCAGGCCGAAGTCCTTGGCGTAGATCATCGAGAAGATCAGCGCCACCACGGCGGTCGAGGTGATGATCGGCATGGCGATGGCCATCCGGAAGAACGTCTGCGCCCGCAGCCGCCGGTTGAGCGCGTTCGCCAGCAGCAGCGCCAGCATCAGCTGGGGCACCGTGGAGAGCACGAACATGCCGAACGTGTTGACCACCGCGTTCCAGAACTGCGGGTCGTCGGTGAGCAGTTCGACGAAGTTGTCCAGGCCGACGAAGGAGATCGTCGAGTTCAGCGGCGAGCGGTCGGTCAGCGCGATCCACACCGTGTACACGATGGGGTAGGCGCTGAACACCGCGAAGATCACGAAGAACGGCAGGACGTAGAGGTACGGCGAGTACCGCAGGTCCAGCCGGGTGAACGAGGCGCGGCGGGGCTGTGCGTGGCGGGCGGCGCGGTTGCGGTCGGGCGGCGCCGCGCGGTGCAGATCGAGGCTCATGGGAGGTCCTTCTCCTCGGCCGGCGTCACCCGCCCACAAACGGGCGACACCGGAAGTGGGCACCGCAGGTGGCGCCGACCTCCTTGCGGGGTCGACGCCACCCACGGATGGCCGGGCCGGGTCACTTACCGGCGGCCGCACCGTTCTTCTGTGCCGCCTGCCACTGCTCCTCGGCAGTCTTGCCCTGTTCCACCGCACGGAGGCTGTTCTCCACAGCGGTGCGGACCGCGTTGTTCTTCGGGCCGAGGTAGACCGGCTTCAGCTCGCTGGCGCCGGTGGCGAAGATCTTGCCGACCGGGGCCTTGTTGAAGTAGTCGTTGGTCGAGTCGGCCACGGCCGGGTCCGCGAGGGCCTGCGGCGAGGACGGCAGGTTGCCGACCTTCTTGAACGCCTCGATCTGACCCTTCGCGCTGGTCAGGAACTTGGCCAGCTCGACGGCCTCCTTCTGGTGCTTGCTCGACTTCGGCACCGCCAGGAACGAGCCACCCCAGTTGCCGCCGTTGCCGGGAGCCTTGGCGATGTCCCACTTGCCGGCCGCGCCGTCACCGGCCTGGCCCTTGATGACACCGGTCATCCACGCCGGGCAGGCGATGGTGGCGAAGGTGCCGTTCTTGAAGCCGGCGTTCCACTCGTTGGAGAACGACTGGAGGTTGTTCGACAGACCCGCCGCGATCATCTTGGTGGTCATGTCGTACGCGGCCTTGATGTCCGGGTTCTCGCCGATGACCAGCTTGTTGCTCTTGTCGTAGTAGGTGTAGCCGGTGTTCGCGCCCGCGATCTGCATGAGCACGACGTTGTAGAAGTTGGTCGCCGAGTCGACGAACTTGTGCTTCTTGTCGGCGGCGGCGAAGCGCTGGCCGGTGGCGATGAACTGGTCCCAGGTCGGCCAGAGCGCCCCGACCTGCTCGCGGTCGGTGGGCAGCCCGGCGGCCTTGAACAGGTCGCTGCGGTAGCACAGCGCCATCGAACCGACGTCGGTGCCGAGGCCCAGCACCTTGCCGTCGGGCGTGCTGCCCTGCTCCCACTTCCACGGCAGGAAGTTGCCCTTGAGCTCGTTCGCACCCTGGTCCGCGAGGTTCACGAACTTGTCGGCCTGGGCGTAGAACTGGACGATGGTGCCCTCTTCCAGGGCCACCACGTCGCCCGCGCCGGAGCCGGCGGTGATCTGCTGGGTCAGGCGGGTGTTGTAGTCGCCGAGGCCGAGACCCTTGCCGCGCTCCTGGATCTTGATGTTCGGGTGGTCGGCCTGGTACTGCTTGTAGAGCTCTTCGTAGCCGAAGCCCTGGTCGCCGAAGACGTCGACGACCAGGGTGACCGGGCCGTCGCTCTTGCTGTCGCTGCCCGACGAATCGTCGCCACAGGCGGTGGCGGCGACGAGCACCGCGGCGGACGCGACCGCGATGGCCGCGAGCCGACGGCGGCGGATTGGGACGCTCATCTTCAGACCCCTCTTTCGGTGGTGAGGCGATATCTGTGTGGTGGGGGGTGCTTTCGCGTGCTTTCGCCGCCGGCGGCCCGGCGGGCTGTCGGCGGCGACCCGGGGAGCGGGCAGGAGTGAGATCCACGCCACTCCCGGGAGCGCTCCCATGAGATTGCCGGCAGGTATCGGGGGTGTCAATAGACCGATGGGAGCGTTCCCAGATCGTTACCGCGCGACCTGGTGGCCTGGGCGGCGACGGTCAGCAGAAGCGGCGCAGCAGGGTGGTGGCGCGGGCCGCGTCGAAGGCGGTCGGGTCGAAGTCCGCGCCGGCCCAGTCCCGCATCAACCACCGCTGCGGATGCTCGGCGTCGGCGAGGGCGGCCAGCAGGACCGCGTACCCGGCCGGGCCGCCGACCCCCTCCGGCGGGCAGGCCCGCTCCCCCGCCAGGCAGGACGGATAGCGCTCGTCCGGGTCGGCGGTGCAGACGTCCTCGACCACCAGGTCGTGCTCCCACCAGTCGCCGAAGTCGTAGAGGTAACGGAACCGGCTGCCCTTGCCGACCACCGCGTCCAGCCGGACGTCCAGCTCGTCGCGGACCGGAAGCTCGCCGTCCGGGTCGGGCTCGCCGTACTGCCGGCCGTCGATCTCGAACGAGTGCAGGCGGCAGTCCCGCCAGCCCATCGCGTGCTGCACCACCCGGTGCAGCCGGTCCAGCGTGTACCCGCCGGGGACCAGCACCCGCCGCCACACCGGCGGCCGGACCCCGACCAGGGACACCTGGAGCTGGAAGATCTGACGCGGCATGTCTGTCCCATCCTCCTCGGCATAGGCTGCCAGCATGATCTGCCGAGCGTGCCGGGAGCGGCGGCACGACGACTGTCCGGGCCGGAAGTGGTGCGACTGCCAGCACCGTACCCCCGAACCCACCCCGCCGGTCACGGGTCCGGCCGGCGAATGACCGCCGGGACGACCCCCGTCGCGCGGGCCTGGCCGGCGCCCGCGACCGGGCCGCTGACCGACCCGGAACTGGCCGCGCTCTACGGCCGCGCCACCCGCCCCCACCTGCGGGTCAACTTCGTCGCCAGCGCCGACGGCGCGGTCACCCTGGACGGCTACTCCGCCGGGCTCTCCGGCGAGCCGGACAAGCGGGTCTTCGGCCTGCTGCGGATGCTCTGCGACGGCCTGGTGGTGGCCGCCGGCACGCTGCGCCACGAGGGCTACCGGGCGCTCCGGTTGAGCGAGCCGCGCCGAGCCTGGCGTGCCGAGCGGGGCCTCGCCGCGTACCCGACCCTGGTGGTGGTCTCCGGCTCGCTGGACCTGGACCCGGCCCAGGCGTGCTTCGCCGACGCGCCGGTCCGGCCGCTGGTGCTCACCCACGCCGCCGCCGAGCCGCCGCCCGGGCTGACCGACGTGGCCGACCTCGTCCGCTGTGGCGCGGAGCGGGTCGACCTGGCCGCCGGCCTGGCCGAACTGCGCCGGCGCGGGCTGGGCCAGCTGCTCTGCGAGGGCGGGCCGCACCTGTTCGGGGCGCTCACCGCCGCCGACCTGGTGGACGAACTCTGCCTGACCGTCGCGCCGCTGCTCGCCGGCGCCGGCCCCGGCCGGATCACCGCCGGGGCCGGCAGCGCGCCGCGGCACCTGCCGCTGCGCCACGTGCTGGCCGCCGGGGACGGGGTGCTGATGTTGCGCTACGCCCGCGACCCCGGCGAGGCGCCGCCGGCCGGGGCCGCCCCGGCCGCCTGACCGGGGCCCGCCGCGCCAGGGCCAGGACCGGAGGGGGTACGCGGACAGTCTGCCCCGGTCCCGCGGGACGTGCGCCACCGGCCGCTCCCCGGCGGAGCGGACGGCCCGCGCCGTGGCGTCAGCGGCCCGGCCCGCATCGCGCGCCGGGCCGGCGTCAGCGGGCCGGCGGCAGGGAGTCCGGCAGCCCGAACGCCCCGAACGGCGCCGTGCCCACGAACGAGGTGATCCCGGCGATCCGGTCACCCCGCAGCGTCAGCACGTCGACCGACCACGGCAGGTGCCGGCCGGTCCCGCCCCGGCGCAGGTAGCCGGCGACCGCGAGCTGGCCGTTCGCGCCGGTCGGCAGGTGCCGCCAGCTGCCGCAGGGGCCCAGCGGCGCCGACCGGGCGAAGTCCAGCACGGCCGCGACGCCCCGGTACCAGTGCGGCATGGGCGGCATCGACCAGGTGACGTCCTCGGTGAGCAGGGCGACGAGGGCGTCCGCGTCACCGTTCTCCAGCGCGGTGGCATAGCCGGTGACGACCTCGCGCAGCCGGACGTCGTCCAGCATCCGGAGGGTGCGCTGCTGGGTGGCGGCCGGCACCCGCTCGGCCAGCACCCGGCGCGCCCGGGCGAGCGCCGAGTTCACCGACGTGGTCGAGGTGCCCAGCATGGCGCCGATCTCCGCCGTGGAGTAGCCCAGGACGTCGAAGAGCAGCAGCGCCGCCCGCTGGTTGCCCGGCAGGTGCTGCACCGCGGCCACGAAGGCCAGCTCGACCGCCTCACGCTGCTCGTACCGTGCACCCGGGGCGACGGGGCCGGGCGCGAGGCCGCCGTCCGGGTACGGACCGAGCCAGGCGACGTCGTGGACCGGGCGGCTCCCCGGCACGGCGCTGTCGCTGGCCGGGCCGAGGTCGACCGGCAGCGCCCGGCGGGCCCGGCCGGCGATGGCGTCGAGGCACACCCGGGTCGCCACGGTGTAGAGCCACGAGCGCAGCGAGCCGTGGCCGGCGAAGGTCGGCAGCCCGCGCCACGCCCGCAGCAGGGCGTCCTGGAGCGCGTCGTCGGCGTCGTGGACCGAGCCGAGCATCCGGTAGCAGTGGGCGTGCAGCTCCCGGCGCAGCGGCGCGACCAGCGCCGTGAAGTCGGCCTCGTCGACCGGGGCCCGGTCGGGCGAGCCGGCGGTGGCCGGGGTACGGACGCTCACGACCGACGATTCTGCCGCAGCGCCGGAGTCAGGAAGGTGAACGGCTCGCCCGTCACGACCCTGGAGGACCCGATGAGCAGCATGTCCACCGCGCCCGTCACCACCGGCACCCTGGCGGTGCCCGACGGGCGGCTGTACTACGAGGTGCGCGGCCGGGGGCCGCTCGTGGCCCTGGTCGCCGCCCCCATGGACGCCGACGCCTTCGCGCCGTTGGCCGACCTGCTGGCCACGGAGCACACCGTGCTGACCACCGACCCGCGCGGAATCCGCCGCAGCGTCCTGCACGACCCGCACCAGGACTCCACCCCCGAACTGCGCGCCGACGACGTCGCCCGGCTTCTCGCCCACGTCGACGCGGGTCCGGCCGCCGTGCTCGGGTCCAGCGGTGGCGCGGTGACCGTCCTGGCGCTGGCCCAGACGGGTCGCACGCTGGTGCACACGGTCGTCGCGCACGAACCGCCGCTGCTCGGCCTGCTGCCCGACCGGGCGGACCTGCTGGCCGGGGAGGACGACATGATCGCCACCTACCGCGCCGGGGACCGGCTCGGCGCCGGGCGGAAGTTCCTCGCCAACGCGAACATCCACCTGCCCGAGGAGGTGGTGCTGGGCATGTTCGGCGGTGAACCGGATCCGCAGGCGGCGGCCGACGAGCACTTCCAGTACCTGCACATGATCGCCGGGACCACCCGCTTCCGGCCCGACGTCGACGCCCTGCGCGACGGCCCGACCCGGGTCGTCGTCGGTCTCGGGGAACGGTCCACCGGCGAGGTCTGCGACCGCACCTCCCGGGCGCTGGCGGCGGCGCTGGGCACGTCGCCGACGATGTTCCCGGGCGGGCACATCGGTTTCGTCCAGGACCCACCGGCCTTCGCCGCCCGGCTGCGCCAGGTGCTCGCCGGCTGACCCCTCCGGCACGGCGACGGCGGGCGCGGGACGCCGAGGTGGCGTGCCCGCGCCCGCCGTGGCGGGTCGCGTCCGGCCGGCGCCGACGGGGAGGAGGCCGCCGACGCCGGGCCGGGCGGATCAGTTGACCGAGACGGCCGACCAGGCGGCGGCCACGGTCCGGTACTCGGTGCTGGTGCTGCCGTACAGGTCGGCGGCGGCCGACAGGGTGGCGGTGCGGGCGCCGGCGTAGTTGGTCCGCGAGGTCATGTAGCGGGTGAGCGCGCGGTACCAGATGGCGCCGGCCTTGGCGTTGCCGATGCCGGTCACCGTGCTGCCGTTGCAGGTCGGGCTGTTGCCGTACGAGGAGGAGCCGCTGCCCACGGCGAGCAGGTAGAAGAAGTGGTTCGCCACGCCGGAGGAGTAGTGCACGTCCAGCCGGCCCACGGAGCTGCTCCAGCAGTCGGCGGAGGCGCCGTCCTTGGAGGGCTTGTCCAGGTACCGCAGCGGCGCGCCGCTGCTGCGCAGCTTCTCGCCGATCAGGTAGTCCCCCGGGTCCTTGGCGTTGTTGGCGGAGAACTCGACCAGGGTGCCGAAGATGTCACTGGTGGCCTCGTTGAGACCGCCCGACTCGCCGCTGTAGCGCAGGCCGGCGGTGTTGCTGGTGACGCCGTGGCTCATCTCGTGCCCGGCCACGTCCAGCGACGTCAGCGGGTACCAGCCGGAGCCGCCGTCACCGTAGGTCATGCAGAAGCAGGAGTCCTGCCAGAACGCGTTGGCGTAGTTGCTGCTGTAGTGCACCCGGCTGTACGCGGCGACGCCGTCGTTGCGGATGCCGGTGCGGCCGTGCACGTTCTTGTAGTAGTCCCAGGTCACCTGGGCGCCGTAGGCGGCGTCCGCGGCGGCGGTCTGCCGGTTGGCCAGGGTGCCGTCACCGAACACGTTCGAGGCGCTGGCGACCAGCGTGCCGGTGCCGCTGGTGCCACCGTTGAGGTCGTACGTCCGGTGCCCGCCCCGGCTCGCGTCGGTGAGCTGGTAGGTGCTGCCGGAGAGGGTGCTGCCCACGGTGACCGTGCCGGAGTGGAAGGTGTTGCCGGTGCCCTCGCGCTGCACGCCCTCCCACGAGTCGCGGACCGCGCCGGTGCCGGCGTCGACCAGCACGTGCAGCTCGCTCGGCGTGCCGTCGGCGTACGCGCCACCCACCACGACCTCGTAGGCGAGGGCGGTGCCGGTGGTGTCGGCGTCGTACACGAGTTGGCTGCCGTCGACCCGGCGGGTCGCGGCGGTGGAGACGGCGAGCGCGGCGCGGCCGGCGGCGGCCGCGCCGACCCGGGCCTTGACCCCCCGCCGGGGGGCGGCGGCGAGGTTCTGGTCGGCGCCCCGCCAGGTGTTGCCCCGGCCCAGGTGCACCACGGTGTCGCCGCCCAGGACCGGCAGGCCGTCGGCGTAGCGGTTGAGCCGGACGTGCTCCGTGCCGTCGGCGTCGGTGGTGATGTTCCGGAGGGTGAACGTCTGGCCGTCGGCGACGAGCGCGCTGCCGGAGTGGGCCTTGAGTTGTGCCACCGCGCGGGTGAACGCGTCGGTGGACACGGGGGCGGCGGAGGCCGTGGCGGGGAGGCCGCCGGCGGCCGCCAGCAGCGCGGCGGTGGCCAGCCCGCCGATGAGGGTGGTACGACGCATGAAGCTCCTACCTTCGTTCGGACTGCCGATCGGGGGGGTACCGACGGCGCGATCCGCCTGCCTCTGGGCGCGGCGGATCAGCCGGGCCCGGCGGGGTTGACCAGGCACGGCGGCGCACCAGGGATCGATGGAGGAAAGATCCTCGATGCGTTGAAGCACATTCTTGCCGCACCCCGCCCTTGTCTGTCACGCCCTCCGGCCAGATTTGTGCGCGGATTTTCCGGCCGGTTGACCGCGGCGCGACCGGGCCGCGCTGCCGGCGGCGGCTCGCCGAACCGCCACCCGGTCAGCCCTCAGACCCGTAACCTCGGGGAATGCGTCATCCGGGTGCCGGCCCGGCCGGGAACGGTCGGCCGCTGCTCGCCGCCGGCCTGCTGGTGGGCTCGGGACTGGTCGACATGCTGGCGGCCTACGCCAACACCACCGCCGCGCCGTTCCTGGTGCTGACCCGTAGCGGCGTCCACCAGCTCGACATCGCCGCCTGGGCCTGGCTGGACCTGGCGATCGGCACGCTGGTCGCGCTGGCCGGGCTGCTCACCCTCACCGGCCGGCGCGGCACGGCCGGCACGGCCATCGGCTGCGCCACCCTGGCGATCGTCCTGGACCTGCTCATGCTGCCGTACGCGCCGCTCCGGGCGGCGCTGGTGGCCACGGTCAACGCCGCGGCGATCCGGCTGCTGCTGCGCCACCGCCGCGCCGCCCCGGGCGGCCGGTGAGTCCCGCGTCCCGGCGGCCGGCGGCGGTCAGCGCGGCTGGCAGATCCGGCCGCTGAACGCCGGGTCGCCCTCCCGGCCGGCGGCCCACACCGGGTTGAGCATCAGCGGCAGCGGCGGCGCCTGCCAGGCGGCGCCGAGCCGTTGGAGCAGGCGGTACTCCCGCCGGGGCGCGTCGACCTGGTCGCCGGCGAGGAAGTCGATCACCCGGTCCTCGGCGACCTGCCGGCCGATGATCCCGCCGTGGAACGCGGGCAGTTGGAAGACCGGGACCTGGCTGTACTCCCCGGGCGGCGCCTCGGCCGCGCTGACCGTGGGCAGGAAGGCGACCGTCCGCACCCCGGCCACCGGGCAGAGCGTCCGGTTGCGGTAGAAGGGGGCGTTCACCAGGATCGACCGGACGAACGGCTCGTCCGGATCGTCCTTCACCTCCCGCCCGAGATTGGCCAGCCAGAAGATCCCGCGCAGCTCCCAGCCGGCCGCCACGCCCCAACCGCTGTAGCCCGGCGGCGGATAGTAGGCGCGGCCGGGCTGGACGAGCGGGCTGATCAGGATCGCCGCCTCCACCGGGGACGGCTTCGGCCACTTGTCCAGGTAGGTCCGGGCCACCATGGCGCCCTCGCTGAAGCCGAGCAGGCCCACCGGCCGGCCGGTGCGCCGGTGCAGCGCGTCGACCTGCGCGGCGAGCAGGACCGCGCTGGTGTCCAGCGACCGGTGGGTGTCCTGCGGCTGGTACGGCCGGGGCCGGCCCCGCGCGTCGAGGCCGGCGTACGAGAAGCGCTCCACCCGCGGGTCGACCGGCTCCCGGCCGGTCCAGTGCGAGTCGTGCCCGGCGATCGCGATGACGGCGTGCGGCACCCGGTCGGGCAGCCGCTCGGTGACCACCGGGGGCGCCCACTCCTCCGGCGGACCGGTCACCGTGGCGACCACCGACTGGGCGCCCACCGCGGCGGCCATGGTGAGCACGATCGCCACCGGGGCGACCGGCGCCCGGGCCCAGCGGACCCGGGCGGGCACCACGGCCGCCGCCACGGTGCGCCGCCAGAGCAGGCCGTTGACCAGCCCGGCGAGCCCGGCCACGACGACCCCCCACCAGCCCGGCACGCTGGTGATCACCGCGCCGGCGACGGTGAGCACCGCGAAGTTGAGCATCGTCCAGCCGGCCAGTTCGATCGTGGGCAGGCCGCGCCACCAGGCGCCGACCACCCCGGCGCGTTGCAGGAACGGGGCGAGCACCAGCATCGGCGCCAGCGAGGCGAACAGGTAGAGCGAGAGCGCCACGGCCGCGAAGGCGACCGAGATCGCGGCCCACGGCGAGATGATCACCAGGGCGAGCGCGGCGACCTCGATGTTCCGCCGCAGCAGCCAGCCGAACGTGGGGCGGGGCACGTGCGCCGGCCAGGCCAGCGCGGTCAGCGCGGCCGACATCAGCCCCCGCAGGACGACCAGCACGAGCAGCCCGAGCAGGAACGCCGACCACGAGTTGTGGTAGACCAGCAACCAGCGCAGGTCGTGGAACGAGTCGTACGGCCAGACCGCGGTGACCTGGGGCGCGAGGCCGCGCGCGCCGTTGAACCCGATGGTCACCAGCGCCGCCTCCTGGAGCAGCGGCGGCACGGCGGCGAGGAGCAGCAGCATGCCCAACCGGCTACGGGTCACCTCCACCGCCGCTCCTCGCGCCGTCGCTCCTCCGGGCACTTGCAGGATCTCGCGGACCGGGGTCCGGCGGTGCCGGAACGGCGGAGCCGGCCGGTACGCAGAGTCAGCGCGGGGCGGCGCAGCGCAGGCGTCACGGAGTCGCGGCGTGGCCTCCGCCGCGTCGCGTGGCAACCTGTCGCATCCCTCGGGCAGGATGCACCACGTGCCCCGCCACCGAGACGACCAGCCGACCGGAGTCCGCCGATGACCGACGACCTGCTCGATGGCCCCGGCGACGGGGTCGGCCGGGTGCTCGGCACCGCCGACGCCACCCCGCTCACCTTCTGGACGGCCGTCGCCCCCGGCAGCTACCTGCAACTCGACGACGTGGTGGTCACCCGCCGCGAGCTGCCCGACCGGGAGCCGGTGACGATCGCCGGGGTGGTCACCCAGGTGCGGGCCCGGCACGAGGGCGCCCAGTTCGACTCCGACGTCTTCGCCATCGCCGACGGCACCCTGCCGGCCCAGGTGCAGGAGGCCGCCGAGGTCACCACCACCCGGGTCGACCCCGAGTTCTACGTGCCGCCCACCCCTGGGGCGGTGGTGCACCGGGCCGAGGGCGACGCCCGGGCCCGGGCCCTGCACTTCGACCGGATGGAACGGCGCATCCCGATGGGGATGGGGCGCGACGGCGTGCCGGTCTACCTCAACGCCGACTTCCTCGACGGCACCCGGGGCGCGCACATCTCCATCTCCGGCATCTCCGGGGTGGCCACCAAGACCAGCTTCGCCACCTTCCTGCTCTACTCGGTCTTCCGCTCCGGCGTGCTGGGCGGCGACGCGGTCAACGCCAAGGCGCTGATCTTCAACGTCAAGGGCGAGGACCTGCTCTTCCTCGACCACCCCAACACCCGGCTCGACGACCCGACCCGGGCGGCCTACGCGAAGCTGGGCCTGGACGCCGGCGCGTTCCCGGACGTGCGGGTGTACGCCCCGCCCCGGGTCGGCGACTCCTCCGGCACGCCGGACGTGAGCAGCCGGCTCACCGGCGTGGACAGCTTCTACTGGACGCTGAGCGAGTTCTGCGCCGACCGGCTGCTGCCGTACGTCTTCGCCGACGCCGACGACGAGCGGCAGCAGTACACGATGGTGGTCCACTCGGTCGCCGCCCACCTGGCCCGCTACGCCCAGCCCGCCGACGGCGGGGTGAGCATCGACGGGGTCCGGCTCGGCTCCTACGCCGATCTGGTCGACCACATCGTCGAGCAGCTCAACGACGACGAGACCCGCGGCGACTGGGCCGGCAGCGCGGTCGGCCTCGGCACGGTCAACGCGTTCGCCCGCCGGCTGATCGGCAGCAAGAAGGACCTGGGCCGGCTGATCCGGGGTGACCTGGCCACCCGCCGCCCGCACAGCATCAACACCGCGGAGAGCGCCCAGGTCACCGTGGTCGACCTGCACAACCTCCCGGACCGGGCGCAGCGGTTCGTGGTCGGCGTGACGCTCAAGAGCGAGTTCGAGCGCAAGGAGAAGGCCGGCACCGCCAAGCCGCTGCTCTTCGTCGTCCTCGACGAGCTGAACAAGTACGCCCCCCGCGAGGGCTCCTCCCCGATCAAGGAGGTGCTGCTCGACATCGCCGAGCGGGGCCGCTCGCTCGGGGTGATCCTGGTCGGCGCGCAGCAGACCGCCAGCGAGGTGGAGCGGCGGATCGTGACCAACTCGGCGATCCGGGTGGTCGGCCGGCTCGACCCCGCCGAGGCGTCCCGCCCGGAATACGGCTTCCTCCCGCCCGCCCAGCGCCAGCGCGCCCTGCTGGCCAAGCCGGGCACCATGTTCGTCAACCAGCCGGACATCCCGGTGCCGCTCTGCCTGGAGTTCCCCTTCCCGGCCTGGGCCACCCGGGTCTCCGAGGCCGGCCGGGCGCCGTCGGAGACGCTGCGCTCGATCACCCAGGCGGCCGACCCGTTCGCGGTGGTGGGCTCCGGCACCGCCGACGACGACATCCCGTTCTGAGGTGAGCCGAGCATGAAGATCCTGCACACCTCCGACTGGCACGTCGGCAAGGTGCTCAAGGGGCAGTCCCGGGCCGACGAGCACAAGCAGGTGCTCGCCCAGGTCATCGAGATCGCCCACGCCGAGCGGCCCGACCTGGTCATCGTCGCCGGCGACCTGTACGACACCGCCGCCCCCTCCCCGGAGGCGACCCGCCTGGTCACCCGGGCGCTGACCGCGCTGCGGCGGACCGGGGCCGACGTGGTGGCGATCGGCGGCAACCACGACAACGGCCCGGCGCTGGACGCGCTGCGCCCCTGGGCCGAGGCGGCCGGCATCACCCTGCGCGGCAGCGTCCGCGACAGCCCCGCCGAGCACGTCATCGACGGCGTCACCCGGGACGGGGAGCGCTGGCGGCTGGCCGCGCTGCCCTTCCTCTCCCAGCGCTACGCGGTGCGAGCCGTCGAGATGTACGAGCTGACCGCCGCCGAGGCCAACCAGACCTACGCCGACCACCTGGGCCGGGTCCTCGACCGGCTCGCCGAGGGCTTCGACGAGCCGGACCGGGTGCACCTGATCACCGCCCACCTGACCGTGGTCGGCGCGAGCACCGGCGGCGGCGAGCGGGACGCGCACACCGTCCTCGGCTACGCGGTGCCGGCGACTGTCTTCCCGGGCACCGCGCACTACGTGGCGCTGGGCCACCTGCACCGCTCGCAGCGGGTGATCGGCCCCTGCCCGATCCGCTACAGCGGCAGCCCGCTGGCGATCGACTTCGGCGAGCAGGAGAACGTCGGCTCGGTAACGGTCGTCGAGGTGACCGCCACGACCGCCGCGCAGATCCGGGAGGTGCCGGTCCCCGGCGCGGTCCCGCTGCGTACGGTCCGCGGCACCCTCGCCCAGCTCGCCGAGATCGACGTCCCGGACGGCTGGCTGCGGGTCTACGTCCGGGAGCAGCCCCGGGCCGGGCTGCGCGAGGAGGTGCAGGAGCTGCTCCCCCGGGCCCTGGAGATCCGGATCGACCCGGAGCTGGTGCCCGCCCCCGGCAGCGGCACCCGCACCGCCCAGCGGGCCGGGCGTTCCCCGAGCCAGCTCTTCGCCGACTACCTCGGCAGCCGGGGGCACGCCGACGACGGCGTCCAGGAGCTCTTCGACGAGCTGCTCGAGGAGGTGGAGCACTGATGCGGCCGATCCGGCTGGACATGGCGGGCTTCACCGTCTTCCGCGAGGAGACCACCGTCGACTTCACCGACGCGGACTTCTTCGCCCTGGTCGGGCCTACCGGCTCCGGCAAGTCCACGGTGCTCGACGCGATCTGCTTCGCCCTGTACGGCACCGTGCCCCGCTGGGGCGGCGCCCGGGGTCTGGCCAACGCCCTCGCGCCGTCGGCCACCGAGGCCCGGGTGCGGCTGGTCTTCGAGTCCGCCAACGACCGGTACGTGGCCACCCGGGTGGTCCGGCGCGACGGCCGGGGCGCGGTGAAGACCGCCAACGCGGGGCTCCAGCTCATGCCGCCCGGGTTCGACGTCACCAAGCTCGACACCGGGCTCAGCCCGGAGGACCTCGGCGAGGTGGTGGCCGGCACGCCGGCCGAGATGGAGCGGGCCGTGCTGGAGGCGGTCGGGCTGCCGTACGAGCAGTTCACCAGCTGCGTGGTGCTGCCGCAGGGCCAGTTCGCCGACTTCCTGCACGCCAAGCCGGCCACCCGGCAGCAGATCCTGGTCAACCTGCTCGGACTCGGCATCTACGAGGACGTGCAGAAGCGGGCCACCGAACGCGCCGGGCAGGCCGAGGCGAAGCTGGCGGCGGTCGACAAGATGCTCGGCGGGCTCGCCGACGTCGACGACGCGGCCCTGGCCGACGCCGGGCAGCGGGTCACCCGGATGCGGGAGCTGGCCGGGGCGGTCGCGGCGGCCGTACCGGAGCTGGAGCAGGCCCGGGCCACGGCGGGCGAGCGGGCGGCGGCGCTCGCGGCGCTCGACGCCGAGCTGACCGTGCTGGCCGGGGTCCGGCCGCCGGACGGGATCGCCGAGCTGGCCCGGGCGGTGGCCGCCGCGCGCGCCGCGGCCGACGAGGCCGCGACGGCGGTCGGTCTCGCCGAGGAGCGGGAGGAGAAGCTGCGCGGCGAGCTGGCCGGGGCCGGCGACGAGAGCGCGCTGCGGCTGCTGCTCAAGGCGCACACCGACCGGGAGAAGCTGACCGGTGAGCTGAGCACCGTCCGCGCGGCGGTCGACGCCGCGCAGGTCGAGCACGACCGGGCGGCCGCGGCGCTGGCCGAGGCGCGGGCGGCCGCGGAGCGGGCCGAGGTCGAGCTGGAGGCGGCGTTCCGGGCGCACGAGGAGGCCAAGGCCACCGACCAGGCGGTGGCGCTGCGGGCGCACCTGGTCGACGGCGCCGCCTGCCCGGTCTGCGAGCAGGTGGTCCCCCGGGTGCCGGCGGTGCCGCGGGGCTCGGCGGTGACCCGGGCGATCGCGGCCGGCAAGGCGGCCCGGGCGGCCAGCGACGCGGCGAAGCGGGTGGTGCAGGAGCGCGACACCGCCGCCCGCGAGCTGGACCGGGTGCTGCTGCGCGCCCGCACCGAGCACGACCAGCTCCAGGCCCGGCTGACCGAGCTGGACGGGCAGCTCGCCGGGGCGGCCACCGCGGAGACGCTGCGGGCGGCGCTGGCCGAGCACGCCCGGTTGCGCCGCGCCCTGGAGGAGGCGGCCGGCGCGGTGCGGGCCGGCCGGGACGCCGCACGCCGGGCCCGGGGCGCGCTGGACGGGGCGGAGGAGCGGCTGCGCCGCGCCTGGCGGGACTTCGACGCCACCCGGGACGGACTGGCCCGGCTCGGCCCCCCGGCCACCGACCGGGACGACGTCGCCGCCGCCTGGACCGCCCTGGCCGGCTGGGCCGGCGAGCAGGCCGAGCGGCGGCGGGGCGAGCGGGAAGGGCTGGTCGGGGCGGTTGCCGCCGCGCGGGCGGCGGCGGGCGAGGTGGAGACCCGGATCGCCGGGTTGTTCACCGCCGCCGGCCTGGACGGGGCGGACGACCCGCGGCGCGACGCCGCGGTGGCGGTGGAGCGGGCCGAGGCGGAGCTGCGCCGGCTGGCGGAACGCCGGGAACAGGCCGCCGAGCTGCGGGAGCAGCGGGCCGGGCACGAGCGGGAGGCCCGGGTGGCCCGGGCCCTCGCGGGGCACCTGCGGGCCAACAACTTCGAGCGCTGGTTGCTGGCCGAGGCGCTGGACCTGCTGGTCGACGGGGCATCGGGGATCCTGCGGGAACTCTCCGGCGGCCAGTACGACCTGGTGCACGACAAGGGCGAGTTCTTCGTCGTCGACCACCACGACGCCGGGCTGCGCCGGGGCGTCCGCACCCTCTCCGGCGGAGAGACGTTCCAGGCCTCGCTGGCGCTGGCCCTGGCGCTGTCCGAGCAGCTCGCCGGGATGTCCACCACGGCGGCGAGCCTGGAGTCGATCGTCCTCGACGAGGGCTTCGGCACCCTCGACGCGGCCACCCTGGACACCGTGGCGGCCACGCTGGAGAATCTGGCCGCCCGGGGCGACCGGATGGTCGGCGTGGTCACCCACGTGCCGGCCCTCGCCGAACGGATCCCGGTCCGCTTCGAGGTCCGCAAGGACGCCCGCACCGCCCGGGTCGAACGGACCGGCCGGTGAGCGGGCGGCGCGGCCGCGATACCGGACGGAAGGCGGGCACCATGAGGAGCGCCGGGTGACGCGACCGTCCGGGCCGGAGGCCCGGTTCTTCGTCGACGCGTGGGACCCGGCGTACGGGACCTCGTTCGAGGCGGCCGGCGCGGGCGGGCCGGCGGCGCCCAGCAGCGCCCAGGTCGACGCCGACGTCGAGGTGCCGGCCGCCGACTGGCGGGCCATCGACGCCCGGCGGGACGTGGCCGCCCCGCACGTGGTGCTGCTGGTCGACGGGGTGCGCCGGATCGACGCCAGCGTCTGGACGGCCGAGGAGGACGGCGGTTCCTTCCCGGGCATCGCCGCCTCGTACGCGGCCGGCGTGGTCCGCTGCGACCTGGAGCGCGGCGCGGCGGACCTGGCCGGGGCGCGGGTCGGCCGGGGCCTGTTCACCGCCAGCCCGTCCGCGCAGGACGTGGTGGCCGGGCGGATCCACTACCCGGTGCACCGGGTCGGCGGCACCGGCGAGCTGAGCAAGCTGCCGGCCGCCGTGCAGGCGCCGCTGACCGCGCTGGAGGTGGCGGTCTCGGACGCCGCCCGGGCCGACGGTGACCTGCTCGTGGTGGACGGTCCGCTGCGCAGCCGCCGGCAGTTGCCGCGCACGCTGGGCTACGTGAAGACCCAGCACAGCCAGTACCTGGACGCCCGGCTCAACGCCGTGGTCACCGGCCTGGCCCCGGGTCAGCGCTGTCCGGTGTTCCGGCTGGGCACCGCGTGGGGCGGCTACTCCTGGTATCTGCGGCTGCCCGGCTCGGGTGGGGCGCCCTGGGCGGGGATCGTCCGGGTGGAGTGCTCCACCGAGCTGACCGAGGCGGAGGCGATCGAGCTGGCCGACCTGTCGCTGGTCACCCTGCCCCGGTTCGCCTCCACCCCGTACAAGGACCCGCGGGCCCCGCAGAACCTGATCCCCATCGCCGGCCTGGAGCGCCGGCTGCGCTCGATGCTCGGCGACGCCCGCCTGCTGCACCGGGTGCTCACCGCGGCGGCCCGGGGGGTCCGGCGCTGATGGGCCGCCGCCGTGGCGCCGACCGGGTGGTCGAGCCGGTGGACACCGGCCAGGCCGAACTGGTGCCGGATCCGGACCGGCCGGGCTCGTGGACGCTGCTGCTCGACGGCGCGCCGCAGTCGCACGTGGACCTCACCGACCCGACCCACCTGGAGTTCGAGTACGTCCGGCGGCTGGCCGCCGCGATCGACCTGGTCGCCCCGGCCGGGGCGGCGCTGCGCGTGCTGCACCTGGGCGGCGGCGCGCTCACCCTGCCCCGGTACGTCCAGGCCACCCGTCCCGGCTCGACGCAACGGGTGTCCGAGGTGGACGGCGCGCTGGTGGAGCTGGTCCGCCGGGTGCTGCCCTGGCCGGCCGACCCCCGGCTGCGGGTACGGGTGGCCGACGCCCGGGCCACCCTCACCGCCACCCGGGAGGCCAGCTACGACCTGGTGGTCGCCGACGTCTTCGCCGGCGCCCGCACCCCGGCGCACCTGACCTCGGCCGAGTACGCCGCCGAGGTGGCCCGGGTGCTCCGGCCCGGCGGCAGCTACCTGGCCAACATCGCCGACGGCCCGCCGCTGCGGCACGCCCGCGCCCAGGTCGCCACGGTGCGTACCGTGCTTCCCGAGGCCTGCCTGGTCGGCGACGCGGCGGTGCTGCGCGGCCGGCGGTACGGCAACCTGGTGCTGGTGGCGTCACGGGTCGCGCCCCCCGTGCCGGAGCTGACCCGGCGGGCGGCCGGCGACTGGTTTCCCGGCCGGGTGCTGGCCGGTGCGGAGCTGGACCGGTTCGCCGGGGGCGCGCCGGTGGTCCGGGACGCGGACGCCACCGACTCCACCCCGCCGCCGCCCGGAATTTTTTCCGTGCGTCGTTGATCCGCTCGGCGCGGCGGTGCGTACCACCGGGCGGCCATGCCCGTGGGGGGCCGGCTGATGTCAGTGGACACCGGAGGTCTGCATGCATGCGGTGGCGGCCGGATGGCACGGCGACGTGGCGACGCCCCAGTGGATGTTCGCCCGGGCGCAGCCCCAGTCGCGCGCGTCGAGGTCCGGCCGGGGGGTCGACGCGCGGCCCACGGATGGCCAGAATGACCCGGTGACGCCGCGACCGGCGCCCGGGCGCCACCAGGCGACCTCCACTGAGGCCAGTCATTCCGACCAGCTGATCCGGCTGTTGTACGCCGAGCACGCCGGGCCGCTGCTGATGTTCGTGATGCGGCTGACCGGCGGGGACCGGCAGCGCGCCGAGGACATCGTGCAGGAGACCCTGCTGCGCGCCTGGCGCAACGCGCACCGGCTGGGCATCCAGGGTCAGGGGTCGCTGCGCCCGTGGCTGGTCACGGTGGCCCGCCGGATCGCCATCGACGAGCATCGCAGCGAGCAGGCCCGGCCGGCCGAGACGTACGACCGGGACCTGACCGCGTTCGCCGAGGCGGACAGCACCGACCGGGTGCTGCGCACGATGACCGTGGCGGACGCGCTGCGTACGCTGAGCCAGTCGCACCGGGAGATCCTGGTGGCCACGTACTTCCGGGGGCGCACCGTGCCCGAGGCCGCGGAGGAGCTGGGCCTGCCGCTCGGCACCGCGAAGTCGCGGGTCTACTACGCGCTGCGCGCGCTGCGCACGGCTCTGCAGGAGAGGGGGGTGACGGAATGAGCCGGGCTGACCACATGGACGTCGCGGCGTACGCGCTCGGCGTGCTGGACCCGCAGGACGCGGAGCGGTTCGAGGAGCACCTCGCCAGCTGCTGGGCGTGCGCGGCGGAGTTGGAGACGATGGTCCCGGTGGTGGGGCTGCTCGCCGGCATCGACGGCGAGAGCATGGCCGCGCTGGAGCAGACCCACACCGATCCGGCGCTGCTGGACCGCACGCTGCACGCCGTGCGGCTGGACCGCCGGCGTAACCGGATGCGGCAGCTCCTGGTGGCGGCGGCGGCCGTGGTGGTGGTCGGCGGCCTGACCGGGATCGGCTTCGCCGGCATCCTCGGCGACAACGGGTCCGGGGCGCCGCTGGCGGAGCCGACGGCGACGGTCGCGGTGACCCCGCCGAGCAGCGTGCCGGCCGATCCGAACGATCCGAACGTGGGCGGCAACGAGCAGGACGGCGAGAAGCACAACGCGGTCGATCCGAGCACCGGCGTGACCACCACCATGTGGCTGACCGAGCGGGACTTCGGCACGCGGATCGATTTCCAGCTCACCCGGCTGCCCGGGCCGCGCACCTGCCGGCTGGTGGTGGTCCGGAAGAACAACACCAGCGAGGCCGTCTCCACCTGGTCGGTGCCGGGGGGCGGCTACGGCACGAGCACCAACCAGCCGGCCCTGCAACTGAGCGCGTCCACCTCGGCCGGCCGGGACGACATCGCGAAGATCCAGGTGCAGTCGGTCGACGTCAACGGCGTGGCGACCCCGCTGGTGACGATCGCCGATCTCTGACCGCCGGATGCCGGCGCCGGGCAGCGACACCGCCCGGCGCCGGTTCGGCGTGCCCGGGCGGCGTGGGCCCGATGCGCTCCAGCACGCGCCGCCGGCCGGAACGGTTCAACGGATCCACTGTGAAATGGAGCACCCTTTGCTCTTCAACCTTGACAGCGCGCCGCCCGTACTAACCGGTGAACTGCCAAGCATGAGGAGGGCACGTGGCACACGTGAAGCGGACGACCGTCATCGTGGCGGGCGCGATGATCGCACTAACGGCCTGCGCCCCGGCGGGCTACAACGGGGCGAACTCGGGCGCGGCCGAGCCGGTCGCCGTCGCGGCGGCCGAGCCCACCGCGAGCGCCGAGCCGGAGGCCTCGGCAACCCCGGAGGCCGACCAGGCCGCGGCACCCAAGGCCGACGTGCAGCTCACCGACCAGTTGGTCGGCAAGAAGCTGCCCCGGATGGGTAAGGTGGTGACCGACCAGGGCGGCTGGGTGCTCTACCGCTTCGACAAGGACTCCGCCGACCCGCCCCAGTCCAACTGCGTGGACAAGTGCGCCCAGGTCTGGCCGCCCGCGCTGACCGACGGCAACCCGCAGCTGCAGGGCGTCTCGGACGACAAGGTCGGCACGGTCACCCGCCAGGACGGCACCCGGCAGATCACCATCGGGGGCTGGCCGGTCTACCGCTACATCGGCGACAAGAAGCCCGGCCAGTGGAAGGGCCAGGGCGTCGGCGGCACCTGGTTCGTGGTCGACCCCAACGGCAAGAAGAACCTGACCTGCCTGCCCAAGGGCACCCCGAAGGCGGTCGCGCCGCCCGCGTCGGGCGCCTCGTCAGGCGGCGGCTCGGACTACTCGTACTGAGCTCCGCACCCGGACACGGTGGCCGGTCGCAGCCGGGGAGGGCGCGGCCGGCAACCGCCGGCGTGGCAGAGTGACGGGGTGACCGACCCCGCCGCCCGCCGGACGCTGCGCCCCCCGGCCGGCTACCGGCTGGCCGCGTCGGTGCGCGGGCTCACCTTCAGCCCGTACGACCCGTGCGCCCGGATCGCCGCCGGCACCTTCTGGTGGGCCACCCGCACCCCGGCCGGGCCGGCCACCCTGGCGTTGCGGCCCGCCGCCGGCGACCTGGTCGCCGAGGGGTACGGGCCGGGCGCCGAGTGGGTGGTCGACCGGGCCGACGCGGTCGCCGGGCTGCGCGACGACGTGACCGGGTTCGCCGAGCTGGCGGCGGCCCACCCGCTGGTGCACCGGCTGGCCCGGGAGCACCACGGGCTGCGGATGCCGGCCACCGGGCTGGTCTTCCCCCGGGTGCTGCGGGCCGTGTTCGAGCAGAAGGTCACCGGCAAGGAGGCCTACCGGGCGTACGCGGCGACGGTCCGGCACTTCGGGGAGCCGGCGCCCGGGCCGCTGCAACCGCTGCTGCTGCCCCCGACCGCCGCAGCCGTGGCCGCCACCCCGTACTGGGTCTTCCACCCGTTCGGGGTGGAGCAGCGCCGCGCCGACACGCTGCGTCGCGCGGCCGCCGTCGCGGACCGGCTGGAAGGCTGCGCGGACAGTACCGAGGCCAGCCGCCGGCTCACCGCCATCCCCGGCATCGGGGCGTGGACCGCCGCCGAGGTGGTCCGGATCGCGTACGGGGACCCGGACGCGGTCAGCGTCGGGGACTACCACGTGCCGAACACGGTGGCCTGGGCGCTCGCCGGCGAACCGCGCGGCGACGACACCCGGATGCTGGCGCTGCTGGAGCCGTTCCGGGGCCACCGCGGCCGGGTCTGCCTGCTGCTGGAGGCCGCCGGCATCCAGGCGCCGAAGTACGGCCCGCGCGCCCCGATCCGCTCCTTCGCCCGCTACTGACCCGTCACCGGCCGGCGCACAGCCGGCGCAGCGTCCGCCCCAGCCACCAGGCGTACGCCCGCTGGAAACCCCGGGGGACCGGCCCGGCGGCCCGCAGGTACCAGTGCGCCGGCCGGCTGAACGCGCTCACCTCGAACCAGGTCCCGTCCCGGTCGCGGGTGACCAGGAACGCCTCCTCACCGATCTCCGGATGCCCGGGCAGCGTGCCGTAGCCGAAACCGGCGCGGTCCGGCTCGTCCACGGCCCAGACCACCTCGGTCGGGCCCCAGATCCGCAGCGGGCCCACCCCGAGCCCCGGGGTGACCCGTACCCCCGGTGCGGCGCGCGGCGCGTCGGCGCGCATCACCACGCCGGCGGCGCGGTGCAGCCGCCAGCCGAGCACCGCGTCCGCCGCGGTCGGGAAGCCGCCGTCCGGCAGCCGCACCCGGTGGCGCAGATGGTGGTAGCCGGCCGGCAGGCGCCCGTCGCGGGTCGCCCCCACCTCGGCGTACGTCAACTCGGGCACGGCCGCCTCCTCGGGTGGGACACCGCCAGCGTACGGCCGGGGCGGGTGGGCCGCCGGACACCGGCCGGGCGGGTTGTGGTGGGCTTGCCGGGTGACCGATCAGGTGACCATCACCCCGGCCGGAGTCGCGGACGCCGGCGAGATCCTCACCGTGCAGCGCGCCGCCTACCTGGTGGAGGCGCAGCGCTACGCCGACCCGTTCCTGCCCCCGCTGACCGAGACCCTGGACGAGGTCCGCGCCGCCCTGGCCGGCCCGACCATCGTGCTGGCCGCCCGCCACCGCGCCCGCCTCGTCGGCTCGGTACGCGCCCGCGTCGACGGGGACACCGCGCACGTGGGCCGGCTCGCCGTCGCCCCCGACCAGCAGGGCCGGGGCGTCGGCGGCCGGCTGCTCGCCGCCGTGGAGGACGCCTGCACCGGCCGGGTGGGCCGGTTCGCGCTCTTCACCGGCGCGCAGAGCGAGCAGAACCTGAGCTTGTACGCCCGGCGCGGCTACCGGGTGGTGTCACACCGGCTCGACGAGAACGGCAACCGCCTGGCCGTGCTGGAGAAACTGCTCGACACCTCCGGCCCGCGCACCTGACCCACCCTCCGGCCCGCGCACCTGACTCGGCCTCCGGGCCGGCCGGCCGCGGACGTCCCGTGGCGATCCGGTCCCTCGGCACGTGCCGACCGGTCCATCACTTCGGCGCGATATGCCTCTGCGGCATGTTTATGCCGCAGAGGCATATCGCCAGAAGTTCTTCGCCGGCTGGCCCGGGTCACTCACCGTGAGCGAGGAGACGGCGTGGCCGTTCCTCCCCCCGGGCGTCAGCCGCTCGCGTTGCTCTTCGACGGGGCCGGGGCGGGCGACGAGCCGCCGGCGTTCAACCGGGAGCTGTCGCACCCTGGCGCGAACGCGCCCGGGTGCGTCGTGGCGTTGGGCGTGGCCGTGCGCACGGCGTCCGGAACCTGGCCGCGGTTGGCCGGCCGCCAACGGCCCCGGTGGGCGGCCGCCGTCAACCCTGCTCGCAGCGGCGCTTGAGCCCCGCCGCCTCCTGCTGCAGAAAGCGGCGGATGGTCCGGCCGGCCAGCAGCCCGACCAGGCCCGCCAGCGGCCCGGTCTGCACCATGACCAGCTCGGCCCGGATCCGCCCGTCCGGCAGTGGCGCCAAGCGGTGCTCGCCGCGGCTGCGCACGCCCGGGCTGTCCGACTCCCAGACGAAGGCGTGCGGCGGGTCGATCTCGGTGACCCGCCACACGGCGGGCCGCAGCCTAGGCTGCGCCAGCCGGGCCGTGGAGCCGAGCGTGAACGGCCCCGGCTCCAGCCGGCGGGCGTCGCGGACCGACGGGGTCCACTCAGGCCAGCGTTCCACGTCGATCTGCACGGCCCAGACCTGATCCAGGTCGGCGTTGATCTCGACGGTTTCCGCGAAGCGCATCTCGCTCCCCTCCCCGGCGGATTGCCCGACTCAGGCTAGCCCCCATCGACAGCGGGTGATCCAGCGGCCGCCGAGCCTCGCCGGACGCGGCACCACGCCGGGGCCCCCGAGCGGCACGACAACCTGGGTCGGTCGGTCGGCCAGCGGGCGAGGCCGGGTGGCCAGCGGGCCGAGGGGTCAGGCGGCCTCGCGGAGGTCGGCCAGGCCGACCGGGGCGTGCCGGCGCAGCAGGTCTTCCAGCTCGACGACCGAGGCGACCTCGCCGATGACGTTGGCGCCGCCACCGAACTCGGTGCGGTAGCGGTGCACCAGCCGGTAGCGGTACCGCCGGCGGATCAGTTCCACGCTGACCCGCCAGCGCCCGCAGCACCCGCAGCTCCACTCCGGCACGCGCCGAACGCTAGCTCTGACCTGCGGTTTCATCATCCGGGCGGGGGTGACGAAGGAGCCGCGAGCGGGACACGCCGCCGCGAGCGGGCGGTGATCTGCCTCACGGCCGTCGGTGGGGTCTGATTGACTGTCGCCGTGGACCTGCCGATCAATCCGCCGGTCGAGCCGATGCTGGCCAAGAGCGTGCCCCAGCTGCCCACCGGCCCCGGCATGACGTACGAGCCGAAGTGGGACGGCTTCCGCTGCATCGTCTTCCGGGACGGCGACGAGGTCGAGTTGGCCAGCCGGGGCGGCAAGACGATGACGCGCTACTTCCCGGAGGTGGTCGAGCAGGCGCGCCGTCAGCTCCCGCCGCGGTGCGCGGTCGACGGCGAGCTGATCGTGATCCGCCGCGACGGGCCGGACGGCCAGCCGCGACTGGACTTCGAGCTGCTCGCCCAGCGGATCCACCCGGCCGCCTCCCGGGTGAAGCTGCTCGCCGAGACCACGCCGGCCGACTTCGTCGCCTTCGACCTGCTGGCCCTCGACGACGAGCTGCTGACCGACCGGCCCTATCCGGAGCGCCGGGCGGCGCTGGAGAAGGCGCTGGCCAAGGTCCGCCCGCCGGTGCACGTCACGCAGGTCACCACCGATCCGGAGACCGCCCGGCGCTGGTTCGACGTGTTCGAGGGCGCCGGGCTGGACGGTTTGATCGTCAAGCCGGCCGACCTGCCGTACGAGCCGGGCAAGCGGCTGATGTTCAAGGTCAAGCACGCCCGCACCGCCGACGCGGTGGTGGCCGGCTTCCGCTGGCACAAGTCCGGCCCGGTGGTCGGCTCGCTGCTGCTCGGCCTCTACGACGACGCCGGGGTGCTGCACCACATCGGGGTCAGCTCGTCGTTCACGGCGGCCCGGCGCAAGGAGCTGCTCGACGAGTTGGAGCCCTACCGCGACGTGGGCGAGGACCATCCATGGGTGCACGGCGACCACGAGCGCGGCCAGCGCATCCCGGGCGGGGTGAGCCGGTGGACCGGCACCAAGAACCTGGAGTGGGAGCCGCTGCGCCCGGCGCTGGTGGCCGAGGTCGGTTATGACGCCATGGAGGGCGACCGGTTGCGGCACACCGCCCAGTTCGTCCGCTGGCGGCCGGACCGGGACCCCCGTTCCTGCACCTACGAGCAGCTCGAGCGCCCGATCCGCTACGACGTGGACGAGGTGCTGCGCGGCGATCCGGCGGCGACCGTCGGCGGTGAGGGCGGGCGGGCGTAGCCTGGCCGTCGACACGATCATGGAAGGCTGGCACGTGATCCGCTTCTCCGACCGGCCGCGCCGGGCCTGGTCCGCGCTGGCCGGGCTGGTCGCCGTGGTGCTGCTCAGCGCCGGCTGCACCCTGCCGGTGATCGCCCCGCGCACCGAGGGCCAGGGCGCGGCGGCCGCGCCGGGCGCCGCGCCGACCTGGCGGGCCTGCCCGGAGGTCCCCGACGAGCTGGTCGGCCGGGGCGCGTCGGGCATGCGGTACGAGTGCACCCGGATCGCCGTACCCCGCAACTGGGGCGCCGGGGCGACCACCGGGGCGACGGCCGGTCCGGGCGCCGGGGAGACCTTCGAGATCGCCCTCATCCGGATCCGCTCCAACCGGCAGCACGACCGGATCGGGTCGCTGGTGGTGAACCCGGGCGGTCCCGGCGCCTCCGGCGTGGACACCGCCGTCTACCTGTCGTTTGGGTCCGGCTTCGGCGGGCTGCCGGCCGCGGTGACCGACCGGTTCGACATCGTCGGCTTCGACCCGCGCGGGGTGGCCCGGTCCAGTCCCGTGAAGTGCATCTCCGACGGCGACCTGGACGCCAGCTTCGGCTACGACCCCGACCCGGAGAGCCAGGCGTCGTTCGACGGCTTCGTCGACCTCAACCGGCGGGTCGGGCAGCGCTGCGGCGCCAAGTACGGCGACCAGCTCCCGCTCTACGGCACCGAGCAGGCGGCGCGGGACATGGACGCGGTGCGCGCGGCCGTCGGCGACGACAAGCTGACCTACCTCGGCTACTCGTACGGCACCCTGCTCGGGGCCACCTACGCCCAGCTCTACCCGCAGCGGGTACGCGCGCTGGTGCTCGACGGGGCGGTGGACCCGCAGCAGCAGCTGATCGCCGGGTCGGAGAGCCAGGCGAAGGGCTTCGAGCGGGCGTTCGACAACTTCTCCCGCTGGTGCGCGGCGAACGCCGGCCGTTGCCCGATCGCGCCGGACGCCCGGGGCGCGGTCACCTCCGCCATCGACAAGGCCCGGGTCTCCCCGGCCCGGGGCCGGGACGGCCGGGAGGCGACCTCCGGTTGGGTGTTCTACGCGGTGATCTCCTCGCTCTACACCGAGACCGGCTGGCAGGAGCTGGCCCGGGCGATCGACGCGTTGCAGGGCGGCGACCCGACCGGGGTGTTCACCCTGGCCGACGCGTACGCGGGGCGCGAGGAGGACGGGCACTACACCAACCTGTTCGACGCGAACATGGCGGTGAACTGCGCCGACGAGACGGAGAAGCCGACCCGCGACCAGATCCGGCAGCTCCAGTCGCAGTGGCGCACGACGTACCCGTTGTTCGGTCCGGCGCTGGCGGTGGGGATGCTGGGCTGTGTCGAGTGGCCCGGCGGGCGGGACCCGTACCCGACCGGTCGGGCGGTCGGCGCTCCGCCGATCGTGGTGGTGGGCACCACCGGCGACCCGGCCACGCCCTACGAGCAGACCGCCGCGCTGGCCTCGATGCTGGGCGTCGGGCGGGTGCTCACCTGGGAGGGTGAGGGGCACACCGCGTACCCGCAGACCGCCTGCGTGACCGAGGCGGTGGACGCGTACCTGATCTCGCTCACCGTGCCCCGGGCGGGGCTGCGCTGCCCCGCCCGGTGACGGTGTGCCGGCGGCTCAGCCGGCCGGCGGCGTCCAGCCCAGCGGCAGGTGCCCGACGCGCACCCGCTGCGGGTGGTCGCCGACCGGCACGCTGGTGACCTTCTGCCCGGTGGCGAAGTTGATCGCGGTGACCTGGTCGGCGCCGGACTCGGAGATCACGCAGTCCTGACCGTCCCCGCTGACCGTGGCCCAGTAGGGCTTGCTGGCCGGCACCAGCGTGCCCTCCCGCAGGGTGGCCCGGTCGACGACGGTGGCGTAGTCGTCCATGGTGCCGGCCACGCAGAGCCGGCTGCCGTCCGGGCTGACCGACAGCCCGTGGTGGCGGGAGTCGTTCACCCAGGTGGTGCGGTCATCACTGGTGGCCGGGTTCTTCGGCAGGGTGGCGACGCGGGTGATCCGGTCGCCGGCGACGTCGTACTCGACGAGGCCGTTGAAGAAGGAGACCTGGAAGTAGAGCTTGCCGCCGTCCGGGGTGAAGACGGCCGGGCGGACGGCGTCGGAGAGGTCCTGCCGGCCGGCGGCGTCCAGCCGGGACCGCATGTCGATGACCTTCACCACCTGGAACGTGGTGGTGTCGGCGACGGTGATCCGCCGGTCCCCCTTGGTCCAGTCCAGCCAGGGCGCGTCCAGGTCGGTGTTCACCTCGCCGATGGACATGTTCCACAGGTACCGGCCGCCGTCGGTGAAGATGTTCTCGTGCGGCTTGTCCCCGGTGGAGAAGGAGCCGAGCTGCTGGCCGGTGCGGATGTCGAGCACGTGCACGGTGTTGCCGGTGGAGGCGGAGACGGCGACCCGGGTGCCGTCCGGGGAGACGGCCATGTGGTCGGACCGGTAGCCGGAGACCGGGAAGCGCCAGCGCAGAGCCCCGGTGGCCAGGTCGATGGAGACGACGTCGGCGAAGCTGGGCCGGGACACCACCAGGGCGGACCCGTCCGGGGTGGTGTACATGTCGTCGACCAGTTGGTCGTGGCCCTCGCCGGGGCCCTGCCGGATGCCGAGGAAGAAGGCGAGCCGGATCGGGTTGAGGTAGATCTCGCGCAGCCGCTGGGCCCGGTCCGGGACGACGTTGATCCGGCCCAGCCGGGCGTAGTCGCCGCGGGAGCGGATGACGTCCGCGGTGCCGTCCCAGTTGTTGCCTACGAACATCACCTCCTGGAGGGCCGCCGCGGCCGGCAGCGCGGCCTGCGGCACGTGCGCGGCGCGGGGCGCCGCGGCCACCGGGGTCGCGGGGGCGGCGAGGGCGAGGGCCGCGAGGGCCGCGAGGGCGGCGAGGGCGGCCCGGCGGCCGCGCGGGCGGGACGGGTGCGGCGGTGCGGGGGACATGGCACCTCCTGGGAGCCGGTTTCGGGATTGACGTTCCTCTTTGCCGATGGGCGGTGTTACCTTGCGGTAACAAACAGGGAAACAGCCGGCCGCGAGCACCCGATAGGGGCTCGACGCCAACAGCCGGCCGGGCCGGTTGTGCCGCGACGACAACGGGAGGCGCGGGAGGCGATGGCCCGGACCGGAAGCCCGACCCCCTTCGCGACGCTGCTGCGCGACCTGACCGGCGACGCGCTGGCCGTCGAGGAGGTGGTCCGCGCCGCCCGCGAGCACTCCCCCGAGGTGGCCCGGCTCCCCCCGGCGGAGGTCCGCCGGCAGGTCGTCACCCTGCTCACCAGCGGGCTCGGCGCGCTGGAACGCCGGGACGATCCGGCCGAGCGGGACTTCGCCGAGGCGCGCCGGCTGGGTGCCGACCGGGCGGCGCAGGGGGTGTCGGTCGCGGGGCTGCTGCGCGGCGTGCAGGCCGGCCGGAACCGGGCGGTGGAGCTGGTGGTGCGGCACGGGCGGGCCGCCGGCATACCGGACGACGTGCTGGTCGAGGGGCTGCTCACGATCAGCCGCTATGCCGGGGCGGTGGAACGGGCGGTGGTCGACGGCCACCGGGACGCCGAGCGGCAGCTGACCGCCGCCGGCGGGGCGGCCCGCGCCCGACTGCTGCGCCGGCTGCTGCTCGGTCCGGCCGCCGGCGAGCCGCCCGCGGGCCGGACCGCCGCGGGCGAGCCGGCCACGGATGGGCCGGCCGGCGGCGAGCCGGCCGCGGAGCTGATCCGGTTCGGGCTACGCCCGGACGGGCGCTACCACTGCCTGGTCGCGGAGCACCTCGACCCGGTGCGGGCGCACGCCCTGGCCCGCCGGTTGGCCCGGTGCGGCGGGATGCTCGGCCCGGTCGAGGGCCGGTTCGCCGGCCTCGTCCCCCGGCTGCCGGAGAGCGCCGCCGCCCCGCCGGACGCACTGGTGGTGGCCGCGCCGGCCCGCCCGCTGGACCGGGCGCCGGCGATGTACGCGCTCTGCGTCGCCGCGCTGCGGAGCGCGGCCCGGCGCCGGCTGCGCGGCGTACACCTGGTCACCGACCTGGCCGGGGAGACCGCGCTGGACGCCCAGCCGGCCCTGGCCGAGCTGCTGCGGGGGGTCCTGCTGGCCGGCCTCGACCCGGCCGAGGAGTTCCACCGGGAGCTGGCCTCGACCGCGCTCGCCTGGCTGGACCACGGGCAGCGGCTGGACCAGGCGGCCGCCGCCCTGCACGTGCACCCGAACACCGTGCGGTACCGGCTGCGCCGGCTGCGGGACCTCACCGGCGGGCCGCCGGTCGAGGACGGACCGCGTTGGCCGGTGCGCGAAACCCTGCACTGGTGGTGGGCCCTGCGCACGTGGCTGGACCAGCCCTGAACGCCGGTACCGGCGGATCGGCGCCCGCCGCTGTGCCAGGCTTCCGGCATGACCGACGTGATCTTCCGGGAGGCGGTCCGCGCGGACCTGCCCGCCGTCATCGCCCTGCTCGCGGACGACGTGCTGGGCAAGGCCCGCGACTTCACCCAGGTGGACGAGGCGTACGAGAAGGCGTTCGCCGAGATCACCGCCGACCCGCGCAACCACCTCGTGGTGGTCGACCGCGACGGTGAGCTGGTCGGCTGCATGCAGATCACCGACATCCCGGGGCTGGGCCGGCACGGCGCCGAGCGGTCCCTGATCGAGTCGGTCCGGGTCCGCTCGGATCTGCGCGGCCAGGGGCTGGGCCGGGAGATGATGACCTGGGCGATCGACCGGGCCCGGGCGCGGGGCTGCGCGCTGGTGCAGCTCACCACCGACAAGTCCCGCGCCGACGCGCACCGCTTCTACCGCAACCTCGGCTTCGTGGCCAGCCACGAGGGCATGAAGCTGGCCCTCTGAGGCCTCCCCCGGCCCGGCCCCGGGTCAGTCGTCGGCCACGCGGCCGTCGCGCATGGTGAGGGTACGGTCGGCCATCTCGATCAGCGCCGGGTCGTGGGTGGCCACCAGCGCGGTCATCCCGCGGGCGTGCACCACCGCCCGGAGCAGGTCCATGATCGACCGCCCGGTCTCCGAGTCGAGCTGACCGGTCGGCTCGTCGGCGATCAGCAGGTCCGGCTCGTTCGCCAGGGCCCGGGCCACCGCCACCCGCTGCTGCTGCCCGCCGGAGAGCTCGTACGGGCGCTGCGCGGCGTGCCCGCCCAGGCCGACCAGCTCCAGCAGCACGGCCACCCGCTGTTCCCGCTCGGCGGCCGGCACCTTCGCCAGCCGCAGCGGCACCCCGACGTTCTCCGCGGCCGACAGGATCGGCACCAGGCCGAAGGTCTGGAAGACGAAGCCGACGGTGCCCCGGCGCAGCGCGAGCAGCTCCCGCTCGCCGGCCGCGGTCACCTCGTGGCCGGCCACCCGGATCGTGCCGTGGTCCGGCCGGTCCAGCCCGCCGACCAGGTTCAACAGGGTGGTCTTGCCGGCGCCGGACCGGCCCCGGACCGCGACCAGCTCGCCCCGCCCGGCGACGAAGGAGACGTCCCGGACCGCGTGCACCGCGTGCTCGCCCCGACCGAAGGTACGGCTCACCCCCTCGACCCGGAGCACCTCCTCGGTGGGCACCCGCACGGCCGGGGCCGCGAAAAGCTGCTCGCTCATCACTCACTCTCCTCGCTGTGCGCCCGGTCGCCGGGTCGCACCTCGACATGGTCCGGTTCCAGGTTGAGCCGGACCCGGTCGCGCAGGGACAGGGCGTCCACGAAGGACGCCGGCAGCTGCATCCGGCCCGTCCGGTCGAGCACCGCGTACTCCTCGCTGACCAGCTCGGTGCTGCCGTCGGCCGCCAGCCGGGCGGTCCGGCGTACCTCCGAGGAGGTCCGGCCGTCGCGGATGGCGACGGTCCGGCGGACCTGGCTCGCCACGGCGTGGTCGTGGGTGACCACCACGATGGTGACGCCCAGCTCGGCGTTGATGGTGCGCAGCGCGGCGAACACCTCGGCGCCGGTCGCCTCGTCCAGCTCGCCGGTCGGCTCGTCGGCGAAGAGCACCTCCGGGTCGTTCGCCACCGCCACGGCCACCGCGCAGCGCTGCTGCTCGCCGCCGCTCATCTGGCCCGGCCGGCGGTCCGCGCAGTAGCCGACGCCGACCAGGTCGAGCAGTTGCCGGGCCCGCTCCCGCCGGGCCCGGCGGCCGCCGCCCCGACCCGCCAGCTGCATCGGCAACTCGACGTTCTCGATCGCGGTCAGGTAGGGCAGCAGGTTCCGGCCGGTCTGCTGCCAGACGAAGCCGACCACGTCCCGCCGGTAGCTCAGCCGCCGCCGGGCGGAGAGGTTGAGCAGGTCGTACTCCGCCACCCGGGCGATGCCCGCGGTCGGGGTGTCGAGCCCGGAGAGGATGTTGAGCAGGGTGGACTTGCCGGACCCGGAGGCGCCCACGATGGCCACCAGCTCACCCCGGTCGATGACCAGGTCCAGCCCCTGCAGGGCGAGCACCTCCACGCCCTCGGTCTTGAAGATGCGGACCAGGCTGTCGCAGACGATGTGCCCGCGCAGGCGGTCCTGGCCGCCGGCCCGCTCGGCGGCGCGCTCGGCGGCGCGGCGCTGCAGGGCGGCCAGGTCCGGCACGGCGGGGCTCTGTGCGGTGGCGGTCATCAGCTCTCCTCTCCGAGCCGGAGCACCTCACCGAGGCGCATCCGGCGGTTGTTCAAAGCTTCGACGGCGACCGCGAAGCCGAGGGCGACCGCCCCCAACACGACGATCCCGGCGATGAGGCGGGGGTCGAACGCCACCCGGACGGGGGCGCCGCCGGTGAAGGCGGACAGCCCGAGCACCGGGGTGAGCAGCACCGGCAGGAGCGCGCCGACCAGCGCGCCGGTGACCACCGACACGCCGACCAGCGGACCCAGCTCCACCAGGAGCAGCGCCCGCCACTGCCGGCGGGACAGGCCGAGGGTGCGCAGCCGGGACAGCACCTGGCCGCGGGCCCGCGCGCCGGCCAGCACCACGAACGCGATCGCCAGCACACCCAGCAGCGTTCCGCCGGCGGCGCCGGCGGCGAAGCCGAACACCAGCACGGCGTTCGCGCTGCCCTCGCCGACCTGGTGGCGGACCTCCGCCCAGGTGCGGACCTCCGCCTCGCGCGGCGGTTCGGCGCCGGTGACCGCCCCGCCCTGCTGGAAGCGGCGCTGGCCCTCGTTGCCCACGGCGCGCAGCTTCGCGACGTCGAGGTCGTCGCCGGCGACCAGGAAGCCGGTCGGCACGACGACGTGGTCGGTCCGGGGCACCGACTGCCAGGGCAGGATGACGAACCGGTGGCTGTCCGCCCGGAGCATCGGGAAGCTGTCCGCCCGCTCCGCCACCCTGAACTCGTAGCGCTGGCCCTGCACGCCGACGAAGGCGCTGCCGTCCAGACCGGCATCGGCCAGGTCGGCGGCGACCGCCGGGGAGACCACCGCGGGCAGCGGGCCGGACCGCGCGCCGGGGGCGGCGAGCAGCGCGGCGGGCACGTCCACGGGTACGCCGGACTCCCGGACCACCCGGGCCATGGCCGGCCCGTCGACCAGCAGCACGGTGACATCGCCGAGTCGGGCGTCCCCGCCCCTGGCGTCCTTGGCCAGCCGCTGACCCGCCTCCTGCGCCAGCGGGCCGGTCGCCCGCACCCCGGGCAGCCGGTCCAGGTCGGCGCCGGTCTCCGGGGCCAGCCGCGCGGCCTGGATGAGCGCGTCGGCGGGCACCTGCCGGCTGGCCGCAGCGTCCCGACTGGTCTGCAGCCCGCCGGCGACGACCGCGCAGAAGGCCGCGGTCGCGATGGCCAGCACCACGACCACCAGCGGGGTGGTGACCACGGCCCGGCCGGCGCGGGCGGTGCCCAGGAAGGCGACGCTGCCCCGGGTCCGGGCCGCGAGCCGGCTGAGCAGCCGCAGCGGCCACGGGTAGAGCCGGACGGCCAGCACCGCCGCGCCGACGGCGAGCAGCACCGGGACCGAGACCAGGAGCGGGTCGATCTCACCGGGGACGAGACCGCGACGGCGCAGCAGGACGACCGCGAGCACGGCGAGCAGCACCAGGGCCGCCTCCGCGGTGATCCGGCGCGCCGACGGGCGCAGCTTGATCAGGTCGCGCCGCCCGCCGCCACCGGTCGGCGCGGCGAGCGCGGCCACCGGCAACACCAGCGTCACCAGGACGGCCGCGACCACGGCGAGCGCCGCGGTGTTCCCCGGCGCTCCGGGCGCCAGGTTGCCGAGGAACCAACCGATCGCGGCGGCGGGCAGCATCACCAGCAGGCACTCGGCGAGGCTGCGGCGGGCCACGGTGACGCCCGTGCCGCCCCGGGCACGCAACAGGGTGAGTTCGGCGCGGCGCCGGCGGACGGTCAGGCCGGCGGCCAGCAGGACCAGCCCGGCCAGGGTCGCCAGCACGCCGGCCGCGATCACCGCGAGGACCGTACGGGCGGCGGCCACCTCCGCCAGGAACTGTCGCAGCGGGATGTCGAGGCCCTGGACGAGGGTGACCCCCTGCGCCCGCTGACCCATCCGCTGCAAGCTGTCGATGAGCCCGGGCACGTCCCGCGCGTCGAAGCCGTCGGCGACCAACCGGTAGCGCCAGCCGAACCGCAGACCCCAACCGTCGCGGGAGAGGCGGTCCAGCGACGCCCGGTCGGCGACCCCGTACGCGATGAACGGCTGCGCGTCCCCCGGGGGCTCGACCACGTGCAGGATCGACGGCAGGCCCTGCCAGATGCCGTCCGCGCGGTCCCGGGGTTCGAAGACGCCGACCACGGTGATCGGTACCGGCTCGGCCTTCTTCGCCGTTTCGTCGGTGTCATCCGGTGACGTCCTGGTGAGGGTCAGCCTGCTGCCGGCCCGCAGGTTCAGCTTGCGGGCGACCTCGGCGGAGAGCGCCACCTGGATCGGCTGATCGACCCGCACCCCCGGCTCGGGCCAGTGCCCGTCGACCAGGGTGCCGGCGTCGGCGGTCCCGGGCAGGTGCCGTAGCCCGAGGTCGACCAGCAGGTTCTTGGCCGCCAGGTCCGGGCCCCGGACCCGGTCGGCGTTGGTCTCCGCGGTGAACCACCGCTGGCCGACCAGCCGCCGCACCTCCGGCGGCATCTCGTTCTGCTTGCGGGCCAGGTCGGCCTCGAACGCGTCCATCAACGAGGTGCCGTTGCCGGCGTTGAAGATCGGTTCCGGGGTCGTGTAGGTCACGTCCCGCCGCTCGTCCGGCTGGCTGGCCATGAGCGTCCGCAGGCCCTCGTCGGTCCGCGAGTTGACCAGCCGGGGTCCCGCGCTGATCAGCAGCATGACGACCGTCGTCAGCGCCGCGAGCAGCAGGAACTGTCCGCCGTACGCCCGGATCCGCCGGGCGATCGCGCCGATGCTCATCTCGCCGCCTCCACGCTCGTGGTTGTCGCTCCGCTCCACCCGGTCACCGGTCTCCCCCGATTCGCAGCTGCGCCGCCGCCACCCGCTGCCGGATGCCGAGGGCGATGAACGCACTGAAGGCCAGCGCCGCCAGCAGCAGGCCGATCGCGGTCACCCCGACCGGCGTCCACGGCAGCACGAAGGCCGCTTCGGGCACCGGCCGGCTGGCCGACGGGGTGAGGATGACCAGCGGGGCCATCGTCACACCCACCGCCGAGCCCAGCAGCAACCCGACCCCGACCCCCAGCCCGGCCAGGAAGGTCTGCTCGGCCAGCAGCGCCCGGGCCAGCAGCCGGGGGGCGGCGCCGAGCGTGTGCAGCACGGCGAACTCGCCGAGCCGGTGCCGGGCGGTCGCCCAGACGTCGACGATCAACCCGACGAGAGCCAGCAGCACCGAACCGATCGCGGCGGCGAGGAGACCGGTCCGGGCGCCCTGCCAGTACGGGTCCTCGTCGGCGCTCTCGGCCACCTGCTGCCGGTCCAGCACGGTGACCCCGGGCAGGTCGGCGGCCGCGCGGGCCACCGTGCCCGGAGCGGCGCCGGCGGTGCCCAGCCACCATTCCTGCACCGCCCGGACGGCGCCGCGGTCCCGGATCAGCCAGTCCACCGCGGCCGGCAGGTCCAGCAGCACCCCGTCGCCGGCGGTGGAGGGCACCGCGGCCACCTCGCCGACCACGGTGACCGGCAGCGACACCCCGGAGAGCGACAGGGTGACCGTGTCGCCGGTATGCAGGCTCAGCGCCTCGCGGACCCGGGGGGTCATCAGCGCCGGCACCGGCTTGTTGTCGCCGGCCGGCACCACCACGAAGCGGGAGGAGTCCTGGTACGCGAACCGCCCGCCCGGCAGGAAGGTGACCTGGTTCTCGGCCGAGAGCCCGGTGGCCGTGGCCGAGACGGTCAGTCGGCCGGTGGGTTCGCCGTTGGTCGCCATCCAGGCGTCGCCGAGCTGCGCCGGCGTGGCCGTCCCGTCGGCGCCGACCAGCCGCAGGCCGGTCAGCTGCAGGCCGTACGCCGTGCCGGCCACGTCGCCGCCGTCGAGCTCGAATCCGGCCAGCCGCAGGGGCCGCTCGGACGCGGGCAGGTCCACGGTGAAGCGGGTTCGCCGGCCGTCGCCGTCCGTGCTCGCGACCGGCAGCCGGAAGGCCAGCCCGTCCGCCCGGGTCAGCAGCATCGACACGGCGATCGGGCGGGACGACAGGTTGTCGCGTACCGGGGTGCGGACCGTGCCGGTGATCGCCTTGGTGCCGACGGGCAGCTCGACCCCGGCCGGCGCGTTGCGCGCCCGGACCTGCCGGTCGAACAACGTCCGCACCGGCTCGTCGGCCAGCCGGTCGTCGAGCCGCACCAGCTGCGCCGCGGTCGCCGCGTCGAGGCTCACCACCGTGGCGGGCAGGTCGGCGCGGCCGACCCGGATCTCGTCCCGCCAGGCCGGCGACACGCGGTCCACCCCGTTCAGCGCCTCGAGCTGCCCGGCCCGACCGATCGGGGCGATCCCGTTGCGCTCGGTGATCCGCAGGTCGGCGCCGACGGTGTGGTCGGCCTGGTCGACCAGGGACCGCTCGCCGGTGGCGATCAGCGACCAGGCGAGGGTGCTGCCGCCGACGGCGAGCGCGAGCAGCAGCACCGGTCCGGCGTGCGGCCGGCGGCCCGCCTGCCACATGCCGAGGATGGTGGCGGTCCACAACTTCCGGTCGACGAAGCGCTCGGCGAACCGGGTCGCGGGCGGGAGCAGCCGGAGCGCCACCACCGCGCCGGCCAGCACGCCCAGGGTCGGCGCGGCGACCAGCAGCGGGTCGACCCCGAGCCGCCCGGCCGCGCCGGTCACCGGCGAGGAGTACTGGCGCAGCTGCGTCCAGGCCAGCACCGCGAACGCGACCAGCACCAGGTCGAGGCTGGCCCGCTGGACGGTGGCGCTGCGGTTCGGTCGGGACCGGGCCGCCAGGTCGGCCACGTAGGTGCCCGCCCCGCGCAGGGTCGGGGCGACCATCGCGAGCAGGCAGCCGGCGGCGGCCGCCGCCGCGGCCACCCAGAGCAGGGTGGGGCTGCCGGCGGTGAGCGCCAGCGCGCTCGAACGGCCGCTCATCCGGGTCAGCGTCTCGGCGGCGAGCAGCGGCCCCAGCACGGCGGCCGGCAGGACGACAAGGGTCGCCTCGCGCGCGGCGAGGCCCGCCAGTTGCCGTCGCGCGGCCCCGCGGGCCCGCAGCAGGGCGGTCTGGCTCCGCCGGTCCTCGTGCAGGAGCGCGGCGACCAGCACCAGCGCGTACCCGCCGAGGACCACGATCAGCAGCACCGGCGTGGTCAACGAGGAGCGACCCACGAGGTCGGCCCGGGCGATCCGGTTGAGCAACCCCTCCATCGCCGTGACGACCTGTGCGGAGGAGCCGAGGCCGGCCTTCTCGGGCACCTCGGTGACGGCGTGGGCGAGCGCCTGCCGGACGTCGAGCAGCCGGCCGTCCCGGGCCGCCGCGGCGAGGTCCGGCTCGATCACCCACCAGCCGGAGACCGAGCCCGGGAAGGTGGCGGCGAAGTCCGCCGGGTCCAGCACGAACGGCCCGTAGGAGGTGTCGGAGGCGGCCGTGCTGTCCGCGCCCACCCCCGGCGCCAACCGCCAGTACGGCTCGGCGGGGTCCCGCGGTCGCCAGGTCCCCACGAGCACCATGGTGCTGGCCCGTTCGGTGCTGCGGTCGAGCATCGGCACGCGCTCACCGACGGTCATCCCCAGCGCCCCGGCGACCTTCTCGGGGAGCGTCACCTGCAGCGGCTTCGCGCCCGGTGCGGGCCAGGCGCCGTCGACCAGGTCGGCGTGCGCGGGCAGGTCGTCCAGGGTCCCCAGGTTGGCGAAGACGGGGTCGTCGTCGGTACGGACCCGCGGGCCGAGGTCGCCGGTCAGTTCCCGGCCACCGCCGTACCGGGCGCCGGTGACGGTGACCGGGGTGCCACCGAGACCGGTGGCGAATCCGGCGCGCAGCGCCTGGTCCCGGGCGGCCAGTTCGGCGGCGTTCTTGCCGCCGGCGCCGCTCATCAGGATGCTCCGCTCCTCCAGCGCGGCCTTGCTCAGCAGCGCCCGCTGGCCGGCCTCCACCGCCCGACGGTTGTAGTCGGTGAGCCCCGTGACCAACGCGACCGCGACCAGCGCCGCGGCCACCGCGGCCAGCAGCAGTCCGCGCGCCTCGTTGGCCCGCCTCAACACCAATCTCATCCGGCCCTCCCCTGGCCCCGTCGGGCCGATGCCCTCCAAGAGCGGTCGGGGGCCGGGAAAGGTTCGCGCGCGTTACGTGATCGTTATCGGCCGCGTGATCGCGCGGGACGGTCAGTCGCGGGGCCGGTCCCGGTCCTTGGAGGGCTGCACCCGCTTCGGTTCGCCGGGCATCTTCGGATACTCCGGGGGGTACGGCAGGTCGCCCTGCCCGGCGGCGGCGTCCCGTTCGGCCCACTCCAGCAGCGGGCTGATGTCCCACGGCGCGTCGTCGATGCCGGCGTGCGGGTCGCCCCGCTCGGCGAACCGGGCCGGCACGCTGCCCAGGTGGAAGTCGTCGGGGTCCACGTCGGGCAGCTCGTCCCAGTCGACCGGGGTGGAGACGGTGGCCCGGGCGTTCGCCCGCAGCGAGTACGCGCAGGCGATGGTGCGGTCCCGGGCCATCTGGTTGAAGTCGACGAAGACCCGGCTGCCCCGCTCCTCCTTCCACCAGGCGGTGGTGACCAGCTCGGGGCGGCGGCGTTCCAGCTCCCGGGCCAGCGCGATGGTGGCCCGGCGTACCTCGACGAAGGTCCAGCGCGGGTGGATCCGCAGGTAGACGTGGACGCCCCGGCCGCCGGAGGTCTTCGGCCAGCCGGTCGCGCCCAGCTCGTCGAGCAGGGCCCGCAGCTCACCGGCGGCGGTGGCCGCGTCGGTGAAGTCGGTGCCGGGCTGCGGATCCAGGTCGATGCGCAGCTCGTCCGGGCGGTCGACGTCGGCGGCGCGCACCGGCCAGGGGTGGAAGACCACGGTGCCCATCTGCGCCGCCCAGGCCACGTGCGCCAGGTCGGCCGGGCAGAGCTCGGCGGCCTTCCGGCCGCTGGGGAAGCTGATCTCCGCGGTCGCCACCCACGGCGGTACGCCCCGGGCGGGCACCCGCTTCTGGAAGAACATCTCCCCCTCGATGCCCTCGGGGAAGCGTTGCAGCGTGGTGGGCCGGTCACGGAGGGCGCGCATGATCCCCTCGCCGACCGACAGGTAGTAGTGGAAGACGTCCGCCTTGGTGAACCCGCGCTCCGGGAAGATCACCCGGTCCGCGCTGCTCAGCCGCACGGTGTGCCCGGCGACCTCGATCTCCTCGACTGCCTTGCTGGCGACCATTGCGCGACCATATGCGATGGCACCGACGCCCGACGTACGGTTGAGCGGTGAGTCTTTCCGACAATGAACTGCCCCGTACCGAGGACGACTGGCGGGTCCGGCTGAGTCCCGAGGAGTTCCGGGTGCTCCGCGAGGCCGGCACCGAGGCCCCATGGACCGGCGAGTACGTCGACACCAAGACCCCCGGGGTGTACCACTGCCGGGCGTGCGGGGCCGAACTGTTCCGCAGCGAGGACAAGTTCGACTCGCACTGCGGCTGGCCGAGCTTCGACGACGCCATCCCGGGGAGGGTCAAGGAGATCCCCGACAACACCCTGGGCATGCGGCGCACGGAGATCCGCTGCGCCCGCTGCGACAGCCACCTGGGGCACGTCTTCGAGGGTGAGGGCTTCACCCCGAAGGACACCCGGCACTGCGTGAACTCGATCTCCGTCCGGCTGGAGCCGAAGGACACCTGAGCCGCCCCTCGACCACCCGCCGTGGTCGGGCCTGGCCGGGCGGCCGGGCCCGTCCGCGGCTCACAGCCGCAGCGTGCCGCCCTGCTCGTCGACGTGGTCGGCGGACTCGTCGTCCAGCCACACGCCACCGGTGGCCAGGTAGCGGAACCGGTACTCCCCGGGGCCGAGCCGGACGGTCACCGTCCGGGTGCCGTCCCGGCGGCCGACCAGCTCGTGCCGGCCGGGCTCCCAGCCGTTGAAGCAGCCGACCACGCTGACGGTGCCGGGCGGGGCGTCCCGGGGCAGGCAGAAGGTGACCCGGGTCTGGTTGCCGAAGAGCTTGTTGCGCTTGATCACGGGGGTCCTCCGGGGGCGTTTCACGGCGGTCACCTGGCCTAACGCGCGACACGCCGGGGGTGACGCGCCGTCGAGCCGGACCAGGTTCGCCGGTTTCGGTTGCCGGCCGGTGTCCGGTGCCGGACGCTGTGGTGACGGGTCCGTTTTCGGGGGGTTTCAGATGGCAACGTGCGAGGTCTGCGGCAACGACTACTGGATGGCGTTCGAGGTGCGTACGGTGAACGGCGCCACGCACACCTTCGACTCCTTCGAGTGCGCCATCCACCGGATGGCACCCATCTGCGAGCACTGCCAGATCAAGATCGTCGGCCATGGTGTCGAGGTCTCCGGCCGGTTCTTCTGCTCGGCCCACTGCGCCCGGGCGGTCGAGGGCGAGCAGGGCGCCGAGATCCGCGACGCGGTGGGCGCCCGCCCCGCCTGACCCACCCCGCCGCACGGGCCGGCGCGTGCCTGCCCAGCGGATCGCGCCACGCCCTGGTCATCTGGCCTGCGACTGCGCCATGGTGATGCCCTTCTCCACCACCAGCAGCCCGGCGGCACGACCGGACCTCGCCCTGGTCGGTAGGGACTGCACCTCGGCCGCGGCCCGCCAGCCTGCTGTCCACGCCGGTGCTGGCCGGGGGCGACCGCGGGACGGCGCACCCGCCGACGTCCTCCGATCTACCGGGCACCCCGCCTGAAAGCGATATGCCGCTGAGGCATAAAGATGCCGCAGCGGCATATCGCCTTTCGACAGGGATCCCTTCCGGCCGAGACCTGCGCACGTCGATCCCAGACATCGCCGGCTCCAGCGCCGGCCCGCCCGGACGACGACCGCCGGGCCACCCGGCCTCCCGGCCCGCCGACCCACCGACCTCCCGCAGCGGCAACCTCGGGACCGGCGCGGTCCTGGCACGGGACGAGCCTGTCGTAAGCGGGCGGTAAGGGTCGGCGGGGCGCGGGTCTGGCTAGCATCCGTGCATGCCCGCAGTCAGATCGGCACTGCTGCCGCTCGCCCTGGCCGTCACCCTCGCCCTCGCCGGCTGCGCGGACAGCGGCGGGACCGACGACGCCGCCCCGACGTCGGGCGGGCCGGCCGCCGCCGCGCCGACCGGCCTCGCCGGCACGAACGGCGCCACCGGCACGAACGGCACCACCGGCGCGGCCGGCGCCACCGGCACGAGCGGTCCCACCGCGACCGGCCCGGTCGGCAGCACCGGCAACGCCACGCCGGTTCCCGGCACGCTCGACTTCACCGCCCGCACCGTCGACGGCGGGTCGTTCGCCGGGCGCAGCCTGGCCGGCCGGCCGGCCGTGCTCTGGTTCTGGGCGGCCTGGTGCAGCCGGTGCCGGGGCGTCGCCGACGACGTCGCCGCCGTGCGACGGGACCACGCCGACCGGGTCAACCTGGTCGGCGTGGCCGGGCTGGGCAGCGGCGCGGACGCCATGCGCCGCTTCGTCCGGGACACCGGCATCACCGCGTTCCCCAACCTGGCCGACGACGAGGGCACGCTGTGGCGGCGGTTCGGCGTCACCAGCCAGGAGTGGTACGTGCTGCTCGATTCCACCGGCAAGGTGGTGCACTCCGGCGCGCTGTCCCAGGCGGAGCTGCGCCGCCGGGTCGCCGAGCTGGTCTGACATGTCGGACACCCCGTACGGGCTGGCAGTCGCCGCCGGCCTGCTCGCCGCGGTGAACCCCTGCGGGTTCGCGCTGCTGCCCGCGTACCTGTCGGTGCTGGTGCTGGGCGAGGACCGGGCGGCCGGCCGCGGGCCGCTCGCGCCGGTGCGCCGGGCGCTGGCCCTGACCGGCGCGATGACCCTCGGCTTCGTCGCGGTCTTCGGCGGGTTCGGGCTGCTCGCCGGGCCGGTGGCGGACGCGGTGGCGCGCCGGCTGCCGTGGGTGTCGGTGCTGATCGGCGTGGCGCTGGTGGTGGCCGGCGGCTGGCTGCTCGCCGGCCGGCAGCTGCCGACGATCACGCCGCGTCCGGCGACCGGCCCGGCGGTCCAGGCGCGGTTCGGCTCGATGGTGCTCTTCGGTGTGGCGTACGCGGTGGCCTCGCTCGGCTGCACGATCGGGCCGTTCCTGGCCGTGGTGGTGGCCGGCTTCCGCGCCGGCAGCCCGGCCGGCGGCGCCGGCCTGTTCGTCGCGTACGCCCTCGGCATGGGGCTGGCGGTGGGCGCCGCGGCCCTCGTGGTGGCGCTGGCCCGGGAGTCCCTGCTCCGGCGCACCAGACGGGCGGCGCCGGTGCTCGGCCGGCTGGCCGGCCTGCTGCTGATGTTCACCGGCGGCTACGTGGCCTGGTACGGCTGGTACGAGGTCCGGCTCTTCGCCGGCCGGAACGCCGACGACCCGGTGGTCGCCGCGGCCGGCCGGGTGCAGGGCGCGCTGAGCGACCGGTTGGCGCAGTGGGGTCCGTGGCCGGTCGCGGCCGCGGTCGCCGTGCTGGTCGCGGTCCCCGCCGTGATCACGCAGGTCCGTCGGCGCCACGCCACCGCACCGACCGCCACCGCACCGACCGCCACCGTCCCCGCGCGCACCGCCGTCGCCCCGGTCGCCCGGGCCGAGCGGGGTGCCGGGACGGACCCGACCTAACATCGCGGGATGCCCGTCGAGTCACACCTGGCCAGCTTCGCCGAGCTGGACGCCCGCACCTTCCACGACCTGCTCCGGCTGCGCATCGACGTCTTCGTCGTCGAGCAGGCGTGCCCGTACCCCGAGCTGGACGGCCGGGACGTCGAGCCCGGCACCCGGCACCTGTGGCTGACCCGGGACGGGGCCGTGGTGGCGTACCTGCGGATCCTGGCCGACCCGGCCGGGGTGGCCCGGATCGGCCGGGTGGTGGTCGCGCCGGCCGCCCGCGGCGGCGGCCTGGCCGGCCGGCTGATGACCGAGGCCCTCGCGCTGGTCGGCGACCGGCCGTGCGTGCTGGAGGCGCAGTCCCACCTGGTCGACTTCTACGCCGGCCACGGCTTCACGGCCAGCGGCCCGGGCTACGTCGAGGACGGCATCCCGCACACCCCGATGCGCCGGGACGGGTGACCGCGGCCCGCCGCAGAGATTGACGGATACCGCTTTCCTGTGGCACGGTGCCAGGGCGGAACCGCTACGGGAGCCAGCGCACGCGGCACGGGAGGGGCAACTCCCGCACCGTCCGGGCGTCGTTTGACCGACATCTCCACCCGGAGGCTCCGATGTCCACTCCGTACCGCCGCCGCGCCCTCGTCGCGGCGGCCCTCCTCAGTGTCGGCGCGGTCGTCGCGGCGCTGCTGAACCTCACCCTGGCCGGCCCGGCCTCCGCGCACGGGTCGGTGGTCGACCCGGCGTCGCGCAACTACAGCTGCTGGCAACGCTGGGGCAGCGACTTCCAGAACCCGGCGATGGCCACCCAGGACCCGATGTGCTGGCAGGCCTGGCAGGCCGACCCGAACGCCATGTGGAACTGGAACGGCCTGTTCCGCGAGGGCGTCGCCGGCAACCACCAGGCGGCCATCCCAGACGGGCAGCTGTGCAGCGCCGGGCACACCCAGTCCGGCCGCTACAACGCGCTCGACACGGTCGGCGCCTGGAAGACCACGTCGATCTCCAACAACTTCCGGATCAAGCTGTTCGACCAGGCCAGCCACGGCGCCGACTACATCCGGGTGTACGTGACCAAGCAGGGCTTCAACGCGTTGACCTCGCCGCTGCGCTGGAGCGATCTGGAACTGGTCGGCCAGATCGGCAACACCCCGGCCAGCCAGTGGACGCAGGAGACGTCGGGCGTGTCGATCCAGGTGCCGGCGAACGCGCCGGGCCGCAGCGGACGGCACATGGTCTACACCATCTGGCAGGCCAGCCACCTGGACCAGTCGTACTACCTGTGCAGCGACGTCGACTTCGGCGGCGGCTCCACCACCCCGCCGACCACGACCCCGCCGACCAGCACGCCGCCGACCACGACCCCGCCGACCACCACCCCGCCCACCACGCCGCCGCCGACCACGCCGAACCCGGCCGGGGCCTGCACGGCGACCTACAAGATCACCGGGCAGTGGGGCGGCGGCTTCCAGGCCGACGTGCAGGTGACCAACGGCGGCTCGCCGATCCGCGGCTGGTCGGTGAGCTGGACCTACGCCAACGGCCAGCAGGTCACCTCGGCGTGGAACGCCACGGTCAGCGCCAGCGGGACACTGGTGACCGCCCGCAACGTCGCCTACAACGGCAGCCTCGGCGCGGGCGCCAGCACCACGTTCGGCTTCACCGGCTCGTGGAGCGGCAGCAACCCGGTGCCCGGCAACCTCTCCTGCACGACGAGCGCCTGACCGCCGCCCGGCCGGGGTCGCCACCCCTTTAGGGGCGCGATCCCGGCCGGGTCCGGCTGTCGCCGGCCGGCAGGGCGTGCCGGCGCCCGCTCAGACCAGGCAGGTGACGATGTCGGCGACGGACCGGCGGCGGCCGGTGTAGAAGGGGATCTCCTCCCGGACGTGCCGGCGGGCCCGGGCGGCCCGCAGCTCGCGCATCAGGTCCACGATCCGGTGCAGCTCGTCGGCCTCGAAGGCGAGCATCCACTCGTAGTCGCCGAGCGCGAACGAGGCCACCGTGTTGGCCCGCACGTCCGGGTAGCCGCGCGCCATCCGACCGTGCTCGGCGAGCATCTCCCGCCGCTCCGCGTCCGGCAGCAGGTACCACTCGTAGGAGCGGACGAACGGGTAGACGCAGAGGTACGCCCGGGCCTCCTCGCCGGCCAGAAACGCCGGGATGTGGCTCTTGTTGAACTCGGCCGGCCGGTGCAGCGCCATCTGCGACCAGACCGGGGTTAGCGCCCGGCCCAGGGTGGTCCGGCGGAACCGCAGGTACGCGTCCTGCAGGGCGTCGCTGGAGGAGGAGTGCCACCAGATCATCAGGTCCGCGTCGGCGCGCAGCCCGGCCACGTCGTACGTGCCCCGGATGGTGACGTCCTTGCCGGCCAGCTCCTCGAAGAGGGACTCGACCTCGTCGACGACGTTCTCCCGCAGGGACGGCAGCGGGCTGGTGGCCCGGTACACCGACCACATGGTGTAGCGGATGCTGTCGTTGAGCTCCCGCAACCGGGCCGCGTTGGTCTGCTCGGTCATGCTGCCGATCCTCCCAGTGCTGTGATGATCTCTTCGGCCGCGGTCTCGCCGGAGCGGACGCAGACCGGGATGCCGACCCCGTCGTAGCCGGCGCCGGCCAGCGCCAGCGTCGGGTGGGCGGCGCGCAGCTCCGCCCGGGCCGTCGCGACCCGGCCGAGGTGGCCGGGCGGGTACTGCGGCAGCGCCCCGCCCCAGCGCTGCACGTGCCGGTCGACCGGGGCGGGCAGCGGGGTGCCGAGCGCCTTCGACAGCTCCCGGTGCACGGTGGCGACCAGGTCGTCGTCGGTGAGCTGGAGCGCGGCCTCGTCGCCGTACCGGCCGACCGAGGCGCGGACCAGGGCCAGCCCGTCCGGGCGGCGCAGGTGCCCCCACTTGGTGGTGAAGAAGGTGGCTGCCTTGATCAGCAGGCCCTCGGTGGCCGGCACCAGCAGGCCGGAGAGCCCCGGCAGCTCCGGCTCCGGCAGGGCCATGGTGAGCAGCGCGACGCTGGCGTAGTCGAGCCCGCCGACGGCGGCGGCCGCCGCGGGCACGGCGTCGGCGAGCAGCCGGGCCGCCGGGCGGGCGGGCACCGCGAGCACCACCGCGTCGACCTCGACGGCCGACGGCTCCACCCCGGCGCGCGGCGCGGAGCCGTCGGGCAACCGGGTGGGTCCGACGGTGAGCCGCCACCCGGTAGGGGTGCGGTGCAGCTCGCGGACGGCGGCGTTCCGGCGGATCGTCGCCCCGCTCTGCGTCGCCGCCGCGTCGACCAGGGTGCTCAACCCGCCGACCAGGGTGCCGAAGACCGGGGCGCCGGGCGCGCGGGGCGCGGCGGCCTGTGCGGCGCGGACCGCCCCGACCAGGGTGTGCTCCACCCGGGCCGTCCGGGCCAGGGCCGGCATCGTGGCGACCAGGGACAGGTCGTCGGCCCGGCCGGCGTAGACCCCGCCGAGCATCGGGTCGACCAGCCGGTCCACCACCTGGTCGCCGAGGCGGGCGCGGACCAGCGCGCCGACCGCGATGTCGTCGTCCGGGCCGAGCAGCGGGCGGCCCTCGTCCCGGTCGGCCGCCGCGGCCGGCCGCGCCACCGCGGCCACCTGCGCCAGATCCCCGGGTACGCCCACCAGGGTGCCGCCGGGGACCGGGCGCAGCCCGCCGTCGATCACCAGGGCGGCCTGCCCGACGGTGGGGTGCACTATCCGCTCGGCCAGGCCCAGCCGGTGGACCAGGGCCACCGCCCCGGACGCCGCGCCGGCCGGGTCCCGCATCAGGAACGACTCGGCGCCGAACTCGACCGGGCCGCCGGCCAGCTCGCCGGTGCGCAGCTTGCCGCCGAGGCGGCCGGACTGCTCGTACACGGTGATCTCGGTGCCGGCGGGGGCCCGGTCGCGCAACCGGACGGCGGCGGCCAGCCCGGTGATGCCCCCACCGATGATCGCCACCCGCCACGGTCGCGCCATGATCAGCTCCTTGCCTCCTGGGGCCGCGCGCTGAGCTCGTGCACCAGCGCGACCACCCGGGTCAACACCTCGGGGTCGGTCTCCGGCAGCACGCCGTGACCCAGGTTGAACACGTGCCCGGGGGCGGCCCGACCCTGCTCCAGGATCCGGCGCACCTCGGCCTCCACCACCGGCCAGGGGGCGAGCAGCACGCACGGGTCGAGGTTGCCCTGCACGGCCCTCTCCGGACCGATCCGGCCGGTGGCGACGTCCAGCGGCGTACGCCAGTCCACGCCGACCACGTCGGCCCCGGCCTCGCCCATCGCGCCGAGCAGCTCGCCGGTGCCCACCCCGAAGTGGATCCGCGGCACGGCCGGCTCGACGGGTCCGGCGCCCGGTCGCGTCCCCGCGCCGTCGGCGTCGGCGTCGACGAGGCCGGCGAGCACGTGCGCCGAGTGCGGCAGCACGTAGCGGCGGTAGTCGGCCTCGGAGAGCGCGCCGGCCCACGAGTCGAAGAGCTGCACCGCGGAGACCCCGGCGTCGACCTGCACCCGGAGGAACGCCAAGGTCACCTCGGCCAGCCGGGCGCAGAGCGCGTGCCACAGCTCCGGGTCGCCGTACATGAGCGCCTTGGTCTTCGCGTGGGTCCGCGACGGCCCGCCCTCGATCAGGTAGCTGGCCAGGGTGAACGGGGCGCCCGCGAAGCCGATCAGCGGGGTGTCGCCCAGCTCGGCCACGAGCAGCCGGACCGCCTCGTCCACGTAGGACACGTCGTCCCGGGTGAGCGGGCGGATCCGCTCCACGTCGGCCGCGGTACGCACCGGCTCGGCCACCACCGGCCCGGTGCCGGCCACGATGTCCAGGTCGATGCCGGCGGCGGCCACCGGCACCACGATGTCGCTGAACAGGATGGCCGCGTCCACCCCGTGCCGACGGACCGGCTGGAGGGTGATCTCGGTGATCAGATCGGGGCGGCGGCACGACTCCAACATCGGCACGTTCGCCCGGATCTCCCGGTACTCCGGCAGCGACCGGCCGGCCTGGCGCATGAACCAGACCGGGGTGTGCGGGCCCGGCTCGCGCCGGCAGGCGCGGACGAAGGGCGAGTCGGCCGGCCCGCCGCGGCGGGTTTCTCCGTCTCGGGCGGCAGTGCCCGTGGTCTCGGTGGTCATCGCGGCCAATCGTGCCACGCGCCGGACCGGCGTCCGCCGTCACCATCACCTTTTGTGACGTGAACGCAGGGGCGTCTCGGGAACCGGGGCCCCGCGCGCCCTCCCCCGTTCCCGGATGATCGAGACGAGCGCCCGGCGTGCCGTCCCGCCGAGCGGGTGGACGGCGGCATAGGCTGCCGGCATGGCCCCCCCGATCGCGCATCCGGAAACCTTCGTCCGCGCGGTCGCGGGGCTGCGATCGGTGACCTGCCGCCCGGAGATCGTGCTGGAGGAGGTCGGCGCCCCGCAGCGCCTGGCCCCCTACGCGTTCGCGCTCTCCGCCGCGGTGCTGCGGGACGGCGACGAGGTGGCCACCGGCCGACTGATCCTGCTGCACGACCCGGCCGGCCACGAGGCGTGGCAGGGCACCCTGCGGCTGGTCACCTACGTGACCGCCGAGCTTGAGGTGGACCTGGCCAGCGACCCGCTGCTGCCCGGGGTGGGCTGGACCTGGCTGACCGATGCGCTGGACGCGCAGGACGCCCGGCACCGGGCGATCGGCGGCACCGTCACCCAGACCCTCTCCACCCGGTTCGGCGAGCTGGCCGGCCCGCCCGCCGCCGGGGACATCGAGATCCGCGCGTCCTGGACGCCGCTCGGCGTCGACCTGGCCCCGCACCTGCTCGGCTGGTGCACCCTGCTGGCCTCGACCGCAGGGCTGCCGCCACCCGGCGTGACCGCCCTGCCGACCCGCCGCCCCGCCGGCGCCGCCTAGCCCGCCGGCACGGCGCGCCCACCGGCGCCGCCCAGCCCACGGCACGGCACGGCACGGGCCGCCCCGGTTGCCCGGAGCGGCCCGTTCAACCCGGTCAGAGGTAGTTCTCGGCCTCGTCGCAGATCTTGTCCAGGCCCTTGTTGGCCCGGTCGAAGCCCGCCTTGTCGCCGCGGGACGCCGCCGAGATGGCGGTGGTGAGCTTGTCCAGGCAGCTCGCGATGACCCGCTTCTGGCGGGCCTGCTCGTCCCGGTCGTTCTTGGTGCCGGTGAGGTCCTGCTCGGTGTCGGAGAGCTTGTCCCGAACCGACTGCAGGTCCGCCTTCAGCTTGTCGATCTCCTGCTGGTTGGCCGCGATCGTCCCGTTCCGCTGGCTGACCGTCTGCTCGGACTTGTGCAGCTTGCCGTTGGTGTTGACGTAGAGGCCGGTCATCACCCCACCGAGGACGAAGAGCAGCCCGGCGACCAGGGCGAGGACCAGCGTGGTGGCCCGCCCCTTGCCGGCGCCCGCCGCCGGCGCCCCGTACGGCGGGACCGCGCCCGGCGGCGCGGACATCGGCTGGGGCGCGAATCCCGGTCCGGAGACCGGCGGGCCGGACATCGGCTGCGGCCCGAACCCGGGCCCGGAGACCGGCGGGGCGGACATCGGCGCGGTGGTGCCCGGCGGGGCCGACAGCGGCTGCGGGTAGCCCGGCGGCGGGACGGGCGCGGCGCCCGGCGCGTACGGGTTGGCGGGCGGCTGGGGCAGGGTGGGGTCCGGCTGGGCCGGGCGGTACTGGCCCGGCGCGGGCTGACCACCGTACGGGTTGCCGTACATGGTGCCGCCCGGTGGCTGGGGTGGGTAACCCTCCGCGCCGGTCGGTGGCTGGGACATCCTTCTTTCCTCCAGGTCTGCTGGTCCCCCGTGGGGCGGCCGGGACGGCCGGTTCAGCGGATCGGCGTGGTCGGGGGCCACGCCTCGACGGTGTGCGCTGCGGTCAGGGACGACCGGCGACGGTGCCGGTCAGCACAGGTTGAACGTGTCACAGGCGGTCTTGATCGGGACCGCGAGGCCGATGCCCTCGGCGTCCCGGGCCTTCGCGGTGGCGATCCCGACGACCTCCTTGGCGCCGTTGATCACCGGCCCGCCGGAGTTGCCGGGGTTGATCGGCGCGTCGAACTGGATGACCGGCCCGGAGCCGCCCTCGTCCTTGCGGAACGCGCTCACCACGCCGGTGGTCACGCTGTCCTGTAGACCGAGCGGGGCGCCGACCACCACGATCTGCTGCCCGGACTTGACCGGCGTCGCCCCCGCGACCAGCGCCTTGAACCGGGCGGTGCTCCGCAACTGGGCGATGTCCTTGTCCTTGTCGACCTTCACGATGGTGGCGTCGAACCGCTGGTCGGTGCGCTCCAGGAAGACCTTGCGGCCACCGCTGTTGTAGACCGCCTCCACGACGTGGAAGTTGGTGAGCAGGGTGGTGCCGCCCCCGGCCGGCGCCTTGCCGATGGCGAAGGCGGTGCCGGTGAACTGCCCGGCGCGGACCCGGAACACGCTGGGCAGCACGGCGCTCGCCACGGCCTCCGGGTTGAAGGTGGCACCGGCCTGCTTCTCCAGGGCGTCCGCCCGGCCCTCCAGACCGTCGAACCGCTGACCGTCCGCGCCCTGCGCCTCGGCCAGCCGCCGGTCGGTCACGGTGAGCCGGTCGCCGAGCCGGTGGATCTGGTACGCCTGCACGCCGGCGACCACGGCCAGCACCCCGGCGAGGGCCAGCGCCACCACCGGCACCCAGCGTCGGCCCGGGCGCGGGCCCGGGTACGCCGGATCCGCCCCGGGCAGGGCGCCGGCCGGAGCGAGGCCACCCGGCGCGGCGACCGGCTGGCCCGGATACGCCGGACCGGATGACGGCTGGCCCGGGTAGGCCGGGCCGGACGTCGAGGAGGCCGGGTAGGCCGACCCGGACGTCGGCGCAGCCGGGTACGCCGACCCGGACGTCGGCGCAGCCGGGTACGCCGGGCCGGACGCCGGCGCAGCCGGATACGCCGGGCCGGAGGCCGGCTGGGTGGCGGCGCCAGGTGCGGCCGGCGGCCAGGCGGTCTGGGCGGTGGGGGCGGACGCCGGGGCGCCCCACTGGCCGCCCTGCGGGCTCGGGGACCAGCCGGCCCGGGGCGCGGGCGGCACCGGGAAGCCGGCGCCGGGCGCGGCCGGATGGCCGGCGGCGAAGCCGGGAGAGCCCGCGCC
>NZ_JBITLH010000007.1:0-323024 GCF_044465125.1 Micromonospora sp. NPDC049836 | reverse complement strand
CGGGCGGCGTGGCGGAGCCCGGGTAGCCGGCGCCGGGCGGCGTGGCGGAGCCCGGGTAGCCGGCGCCGGGCGGCGTGGCGGAGCCCGGGTAGCCGGCGCCGGGCGGCGTGGCGGAGCCCGGGTAGCCGGTGCCCGGGGCGGTGCCGGCGCCGGGCTGGCCGGGGATCGGGGCGTGGCCGGCCGGTGGGGCGAGGCGGGGCGGCAGCGGCCCGGGTCGGTCGGTCGCCGAGGGCTCGTCGTGCCGCTGGCCGGCCGCGTCGTCGCCGTGCTGTCCCGGCGTGCCGCCGCCGGTCCCGTACCCCGCCGTCATGATCGCTCGATCCTCCTGTGCCCGCCCCGCCGCGACGCCCGCGGGCCCCCACGGGACCCGGGCGCGGCCCGAAGGACCGTACCTGCGCGAACGGGGTTTGTCTTCCCCGTTGTCCGACCCTGGCACACGGGCGCAAGACGACAGCGGCGCGACATCTGCCGGCCATCGGGCCGACACGCGCCCGACCGGCTGCGCACACCGGATCCCCCGGCGCACTAGGGTTGTCAGGTGACCGACGAACCACCCCTGCGCCGTCGGGCCGCCGAAAGCCGTACGGGAGGGGCCTCACCAGACCCGTCGCCGGCCGTACCGGAGCCGGTGGACGCGGGGACCGAACCGACCACCGGCGGGCCCGTCCCGTTGACCGCCCCGCGCGAGGGCACCCCCGCGCCCGTGGCCACACCGAGCGCGCTCGACGAGGTCGTGGCCCGTTTCGAGAAGGGCAGCGGCCCGGTGGCCCTGGACGCCGAGCGCGCGTCCGGCTACCGGTACAGCCAGCGGGCGTACCTGGTGCAGCTGCGCCGGGCCGGCGCGGGCACGGCGCTGATCGACCCGCTGCCGCTGCCGGACCTCTCCGCCCTCGACGCGGTGATCGCCGACGCCGAGTGGGTGCTGCACGCCGCCAGCCAGGACCTGGCCTGCCTCGCCGAGGTGGGGTTGCGTCCGCGCCGGCTGTTCGACACCGAGCTGGCCGCCCGGCTGGCCGGCTTCGAGCGGGTCGGCCTGGCCGCGCTGACCGAGCAGCTCCTCGGCTACACCCTGGAGAAGCACCACTCGGCGGCGGACTGGTCCAGCCGGCCGCTGCCGGAGTCCTGGCTGACCTACGCGGCGCTGGACGTGGAGATGCTGGTCGACCTGCGCGACGCCCTCGACGAGGAGCTGGACCGGCAGGGCAAGTCGCCGTGGGCGGCGGAGGAGTTCGCCGCGCTGGTCCGCACCGGCGCCCGGCCGGCCCGGGTGCGTGCCGAGCCGTGGCGGCGTACCTCGGGCATCCACCGGGTGCGCGGGGCGCGGGCCCAGGCCCGGGTCCGTTCCCTCTGGTACGCCCGGGACCAGATCGCCGCCCGGCGGGACGCCGCTCCCGGTCGGGTGCTGCCCGACTCGGCCATCGTGGCCGCCGCCGAGCTGGACCCGAAGGACGAGAAGACCCTGCTCACCCTCCCCGGTTTCGGTGGTCGTTCGGTGCGTCGGCTGGCGCGTACCTGGCTGGCGGCCCTGGATGACGCCCGCCAGTTGCCGGACGACGCGCTGCCGGCGACCCCGGTGGTGGAGGGGCCGCCCCCGCCGCACCGGTGGGCGGAGCGCGACCCGGTGGCGGCCGGCCGGCTGGCCCGCTGCCGGGAGGTGGTGGTCGGTACGGCCGGCGCGCACACCCTCCCGCCGGAGAACCTGATCGCGCCGGACCATGTCCGCCGGCTGGCCTGGCAGCCGCCCGAGGAGATCACCGACGACACGGTCGCGGAGGTGCTGCGCGGCTACGGGGCCCGGGAGTGGCAGATCGGCCTCCTGCTCCCCGCGCTGACCCGGGCCCTGCGACCGCCGGAGGCCTGACCCCGCGCACCGTGGTTGATCGTGACGGTGTGGCCACCTCCCGGCGGGCGGTGACCGCACCGTCATGATCGACAGGCGTCGCCAGCGGCGGCGGGAGTGTGGGGCGGGCCACACGGGGGGTGGTGACGGCGTTGGTTACTGGCGAGTAGCATCCGGGGGAAATGCCAGTGCCGGCCGACCTTCATCCGGTCCGTGGCGCCCCGTGCGGCCACGGCGGCCGAAGCAGGGTCGAAGAGGAGGCTCCAAGTGCCCCGTGAAGTTCGTGATGTCGTCTTCGTCGACGGCGTCCGTACCCCGTTCGGCAAGGCGGGTGGCATGTACGCCAACACCCGCGCCGACGACCTGGTGATCCGTTGCATCCGAGAGCTGATGCGGCGCAACCCGCAGCTGCCGCCGGAGCGGGTCGAGGAGGTCGCCATCGCGGCCACCACCCAGATCGGCGACCAGGGCCTGACCATCGGCCGCACCGCCGCCCTGCTGGCCGGCCTGCCCAAGACGGTGCCGGGCTTCGCCATCGACCGGATGTGCGCCGGCGCGATGACCGCCGTCACCACCGTTGCCAGCGGCATCGCGATGGGCGCGTACGACGTGGCCATCGCCGGCGGCGTCGAGCACATGGGCCGGCACCCGATGGGCGAGGGCGTCGACCCCAACCCGCGGATCATCGCGGAGAAGCTGGTCGACCCGTCCGCCCTGGTGATGGGTGCCACCGCGGAGAACCTGCACGACCGGGTCCCGCAGATCACCAAGGAGCGCACCGACGCGTTCGCGCTCGCCTCCCAGCAGAAGACCGCCAAGGCGTACGCCAACGGCAAGCTCCAGGGCGACCTGGTGCCGGTGGCGATCCGGGACCCGGAGGCCGGCTGGGGCCTGGCCACCACCGACGAGGCTCCCCGGGAGACCTCGCTGGAGAAGCTCGGCACCCTCAAGACGCCGTTCCGCCCGCACGGCAAGGTCACCGCGGGCAACGCGGCCGGCCTGAACGACGGCGCCACCGCGGCCCTGCTGGTGGCCGAGGAGACCGCCCGCGAGCTGGGCCTGCCCGTCGGCATGCGACTGGTGTCGTTCGGTTTCGTCGGCGTGGAGCCCGAGGTGATGGGCGTCGGCCCGATCCCCTCGACGGAGAAGGCGCTGCGCATCGCCGGCCTGAGCATCGACGACATCGGCCTGTTCGAACTGAACGAGGCGTTCGCCGTGCAGGTGCTCGCCTTCCTCGACCATTTCGGCATCGCCGACGACGACCCGCGGGTCAACGCGTGGGGCGGCGCGATCGCCATCGGACACCCGCTGGCCTCCTCGGGCGTACGCCTGATGACCCAGCTCGCCCGGCAGTTCGCCGAGCACCCCGAGGTCCGCTACGGCCTCACCGCCATGTGCATCGGCATCGGCATGGGCGGCACCGTGATCTGGGAGAACCCGCACTGGGAGGGCAACAAGTGAGCGCGAACGAAGGAGCCACGGTGAGCGCGCTCGCCGCACCGAACGAGGTTGTCACCAGGGCGCTGCTGCGCCAGGTGAACGTACCGGGGCTGGACCGGCCCGCCGCCCTGATCACCCTGGACAACGGCTTCGACCACACCAAGCCGAACAGCTTCGGCCCGGGCGGCCTGACCAGCCTGGACGAGGCGATCAGCGCCGCGCTCGCCGCCGACCCGGCGTTCATCGCGGTCACCGGCAAGCCGTACATCTTCTGCGTGGGCGCGGACATCACCAGCCTGCCCGCGCTGGAGAACCGGGAGCAGGCGCTGGAGATCGGCCGGCTCGGCCACCGGGTCTTCGCCCGGCTCAAGGAGAGCACCGTCCCCACCTTCGCCTTCGTCAACGGCGCGGCGATGGGCGGCGGCCTGGAGCTGGCCCTGCACTGCCACTACCGGACGCTGTCGGCGGGCGTGGCGGCCCTCGCCCTGCCCGAGGTCTCGCTCGGCCTCGTCCCCGGCTGGGGCGGCACCCAACTGCTGCCCAACCTGATCGGCATCCCGGCCGCCACCCAGGTGATCCTGCAGAACCCGCTCATGCAGAACAAGATGCTCAAGCCGAAGCAGGCCGCCGAGATGGGCATCGCGGACGTGCTGCTGGAGCCGGCCGACTTCCTGGAGCGGTCGCTGGAGTGGGCGGCCGGCGTGGTCCGGGGCGAGGTCACCGTGACCCGTCCCGAGGTCGACAAGGACATGTGGGCGGGCGTGCTGTACTTCGCCCGGCAGACCCTGGACCAGCGGCTGCACGGCGCGGTCCCGGCCGCGTACAAGGCGCTGGACCTGCTGGAGACGGCGAAGGACGGCGACTTCGCCGCCGGCACCGCCGCCGAGGACGAGGCCCTCGCCGACCTGATCTTCTCCGAGGAGCTGCGCAGCGGCCTGTACGCCTTCGACCTGGTGCAGCGGCGGGCCAAGCGGCCGGCCGGCGCGCCGGACAAGGGCCTGGCCCGCCCGGTCACCAAGGTCGGCATCGTGGGCGCCGGCCTGATGGCCAGCCAGCTCGCGCTGCTGTTCGCCCGCCGCCTCCAGGTGCCGGTGGTGATGACCGACCTGGACCAGTCCCGGGTGGACAAGGGCGTGGGCTACGTGCACACCCAGATCGAGAAGGCGGTCACCAAGGGCCGGATGGACAAGGGCACCGCAGCCAAGCTGTACGGCCTGGTCAGCGGCACCGTCGACAAGAGCGGGTTCGCGGACGCCGACTTCGTGATCGAGGCGGTCTTCGAGGACCTGGGCGTCAAGAAGCAGGTCTGGGCCGAGCTGGAGAAGATCGTCAAGCCGGAGGCGGTGCTCGCCACCAACACCAGCTCGCTGTCGATCACCGAGATGGCCGCCGACCTGGAGCACCCCGAGCGGGTCGTCGGCTTCCACTTCTTCAACCCGGTCGCCGTGCTGCCGCTGCTGGAGATCGTCCGCGGTGAGCGGACCGACGACGCGACCCTGGCCACCGCGTTCGCGGTCGGCAAGCAGCTGAAGAAGTCGAGCGTGCTGGTCAAGGACGCCCCGGCGTTCGTGGTCAACCGGCTGCTCACCCGCTTCCTCGGCACCGTGTTCGCCGCCGTCGACGCCGGCACCCCGCTGGACGTGGCGAACAGCGCGCTGGACCCGCTGGGCCTGCCGATGCGCCCGCTGGCGCTGCTCCAGCTGGTCGGGCCGGCCGTGGCGTACCACGTGGGCGGCACGCTGCACGAGGCGTTCCCGGACCGGTTCAAGGTCAGCGAGAACCTCAAGCGGATCGCCGACTCGGGCCAGCCGATCGTGGTCGACGACCAGATCAACGACGAGGTGGCGAAGCTGCTCGTGGTCGGCGACCAGCCGCTCACCGCCGAGCAGGTCCGGCAGAACGCGCTCGACGCGCTGGCCGAGGAGATCCGGCTGATGCTCGACGAGGGCGTCGTCGCCGAGGCGCAGGACATCGACCTGTGCATGATCCTCGGCGCCGGCTGGCCGTTCCACCTCGGCGGCGTCACGCCGTACCTGGACCGGACCGGCACCGCCGAGCGGGTCACCGGCCAGCGGTTCCTGCCGCGTGGGGTGGCCAGCCTGCGCTGATCCGCCGCCGCTCCCCCGCGATCGCGGTGGCCGGCCGTCCCGAGTGGATGGTCCGGCCACCGCGATCGTCGTTTTCGGCCCGCACTCCGGTCGACCAGGGCCGCGCTCAGGGCCGCGTTCCGGGCCGCGTTCCGGGCCGCCTGGGTCACGACCCGGTTCCGGTTTCGGGACGTCGGGGCCGGCCGGGCGACGCGCTGTCGGTCGGGCTGGCTACGATCACGCGTCCAGATTTCTCACAGGAGCTGCCCACACATGTCCCAGCCCCAGCCTGGTTCCTACCCGCCGCCGCACCAGCAGCCCGGCGGTTACCCGCCGCAGCAGCAGCCCGGTGGCTATCCGTCCCCGCAGCAGCCCGGCGGTTACCCGCCGCCGGCCCAGCCCGGCCCGCCCTACGGCGCGGAGGCCGGCCAGCCCGGCTACGGCGCGCCCGTCGGCCCGCCGCCGAAGAAGTCCAGCGTCGGCAAGATCCTGCTCATCGTCCTGGCCGTCGTGGTCGTGCTCTGCGTCGGCGGTGGCACGGCGCTCTACTTCGCCACCAAGGACAAGGTGGACGAGGTGGTGGACGCCACCAAGACCCGGATGACCACCCCGGAGACCCTCGCCGGCCGGCCGAAGGTGACCGACCCGCAGTTGCAGAAGGCCGCCACCGACATGGTCGCCGAGATGAAGAAGGACGTGCCCGACGCGACCAGCACGGTCGGCGCCTTCTACGGTGACCCGCAGAAGCAGGACCTGGTCATGATCGGCGGCGTGTCCGGCCTGATCGCCGACCCGAAGAAGGAGCTGACCGACGCCACCAAGGGCCTCGGCTCGGAGCTCGCGGTGACCAACTTCAAGCCGGTCGACGCCGGACCGCTCGGCGGCGACGCGCAGTGCGGCGACGGCAAGGCGCAGACCGTCCCGGTCGGCGTCTGCGTCTGGGCCGACCGCGGCAGCCTCGGCGTGCTCGTCCTCTACTACAAGTCCGGCGCGGACCTGCAGAAGGAGTTCGCCGCCATGCGCGGCCAGATCGAGCAGAAGAACTGACCGTCCGCGACCGAGGAACGGGCCCGCGCCGTTTGGCGCGGGCCCGTTCCGCTCGTCGTCAGGCCGACGCGGCCTTCTCGGCCGCGCTGCGGCAGACGCAGAACTCGTTGCCCTCCGGGTCGGCCAGCACCACCCAGCCGGTGCCGTCCGGCCGGCGCCGGTCGGCGACCAGGCTCGCGCCGAGCCCGCGCAGCCGCTCGACCTCGGCGTCGCGGGTCCCCTCGGCGGCGTGCACGTCGAGGTGGAACGCGCCCTTGCCGTGCCGCTCCCCCACGCTCACGAAGAGCAGGTCGGTGCCCTGGCCGTCGGGGGCCGCGAGGACCGCCTCCGGGTCGCCCGGGTGGTCGTCGTCGGCCAGCTTCCGGTCGAGGACCGCCGCCCACCAGCTCGCCAGGGCGTACGGGTCGTCGGTCTCGACGGTGACGCAGTGGATCTGTGCACTCACGGTGCTTCTCCTCATGGTTCGGAGTGCGCCCCGCGGCATTCGATGGCGTCAGCGGTGACCGGGGCGGGGCGCGGGATCATTCACGGTGGACATCGACCACACCCCCTTTCCGCGGCACGGGCTGACCGGACGATCTTCTCAGCCGGTCGGGCGGCCGGGCAAGTGGGCGGCTCAGGTGGCGGCCGGGGCGTCCGCCGAGGGCAACGTGACCGTCACCTCCAGGCCGCCGCCGGGGCGGGCCAGCACGGCGACCGTGCCGCCGTGCGCGTCGCAGACCGCCCGGACGATGGAGAGCCCCAGGCCGGAGCCGCGGGCCCCGGTGCGTTCCTGGCCGCCGCGCCGGAACGGCTCGAACAGCCCCGGCACGTCGGCCTGGGCCACCTCGAAGCCGGTGTTCCCGACCACCAGCCAGGACCGCCGCCCGTCGGTGCCGCTGCGCACCCAGAGCCGGCCGTGCAGGTGGTTGTAGCGGACCGCGTTCTCGACCAGGTTGCCGGCGAGCCGGTCGAGCAGGCCCGGATCGCCGACCACGGGCGCCGGCCGCAGCTCGGTCTGCACCTTCAGACCGATCCGCTCCACCTCGCGGGACATCGCCGCGAGGGCGTTCGCGGTGCCGACGGCGAGGTCGCACTCGGCCCGCCGGGCCAGCCGCCGGCCGGCCTGCGCCTCGCTGCGGGCCAGCACCAGCAGGGCGTCCACCAGCGCGTTGGCCCGCTCCGAGGCGTCGCGCACCACGTCGGCCATCCGGCGGTACTCGGCCAGGTCCGCCTCGTCGTCGCTGAGCGTCACGTCGATCTCGGTCCGCATCACGGCGAGCGGCGTGCGCAGCTCGTGCGAGGCGTTGGCGACGAAGCGCTTCTGCGCCTCGAACGCGGCGGCGATCCGGTCCAGCATGGCGTCGAAGGTCTCGGCCAGCTCGGCCACCTCGTCGTCCACCCCGGACCAGCGGATCCGCTGGTCGAGGGTGGCCTCGCCGAGCCGGCGGGCGGTGGCGGTGACCTGGTGCAGCGGGCGCAGCGCCCGGCCGGCCACCACGTACGCGCCGGCGACCCCGACCACGCTGATCGCCAGCAACGCCACCAGGCCCTTGAGCAGCAGCTCCCGCGAGGCGGCGTCGACCAGTTGCCGCTGCCACTGCCCGGCGTCCAGGGACCGGCCGTCGGCGAGCACCACGGTGGTGCCGGGCAGCAGCTCGTCGGTGGGGCGCAGCGCGTCCCGGACCAGCAGCCAGGCCAGCAGCACCAGGATCGCGCCGGCACCGACCAGCAGCACCCCGTTGAGCAGGGTGAGCCGCAGTCGCAGGGTGGGCCGCGGCCGCAACCGGCTCACGCGGCGACCTCGGTCATCCGGTAGCCGGCGCCGACCACGGTCTCGATCAGCGGCGGATCGCCGAGCTTCTTGCGCAGCGTCATCACGGTGACCCGGACGATGGTGGTGAACGGGTCGGTGTTGGCGTCCCAGACCCGCTCCAGCAGCTCCTCGCTGGAGACCACCGCGCCACGCGCCTTGAGCAGCTCGGCCAGCACGCCGAACTCCTTGTTGGTCAGGTCGACCGGCGCGCCGCCCCGGGTGACCACCCGGCGGGCCGGGTCGAGCACCAGGTCGGCGACCTCGAAGACCGGCGGGGCGGCCGGGGTGGCCCGCCGGCCGAGCGCCTGCACCCGGGCCACCAGCTCGTCGAAGGCGAACGGTTTGGGCAGGTAGTCGTCGGCGCCGAGGCGCAGTCCCTCCACCCGGTCGGCGACCGTGCCGCTGGCGGTGAGCATCAGCACCCGGGTCAGGGCACCGGAGGCGGCCAGGTCGGCGCAGATCCGGTCGCCGGGCACCCCGGGCAGGTCCCGGTCGAGGATCACCACGTCGTAGCGGGTGACGAAGGCCGCCTCGTGCCCGGCGTTCCCGTCGTAGGCGACGTCCACGGCCATGCCGCGTTTGCGCAGCCCGCGCGCGATCGCGTCGGCGAGGTTCCGCTCGTCCTCCACCACCAGTACCCGCATCCCGGCCTCCCGCGTCGTGACCTCCCGACAACCTAGTGCCGGTCGCCAACCCGGCCTCCGGCGCCGTCGTTGCAAAAAATCTTCGGGTACGCGATGCTCGCCGGCAGCCAGCGACAACCGCCCGGCCACCGTCCCGGGCCCGAGCCGACGGGAGCCGTCATGCCCGCTGCCGACCCCGCCCGGGACATCGCGTACCGGAGATTCCGGTTCCCCGCGGACCTGGGCCTCGGTACCGCCGACGGGGTGGTCGCCGGGGCCGACGGGCTGACCATCGGCGCCACCACCGGCCGGCGGGACCACACCGACCCGCACAGCGGCGTCACCAGCGGGTACGAGACGGCCAGCTGGACCTCGCCGGCGGTGCCGGTGGGCTTTCCGGTCGAGGAGATCGTCCCGTCCTGGACCGGGGACACCCCGGCGGGCGGCTGGCTCCGGGTGGAGTTGCGCGGCTGGGTCGGCAAGCAGCCCGGCACCGCCTGGTACGACCTGGGCCACTGGGCCGCCGACGAGTCGAGCCTGCACCGCAGCTCGGTGCCGGGGCAGGCCGACCCGGACGCCCGGGTCGCGGTCGACACGCTGGTCGTGGCGGGCACGGCGGTGACCGGCTGGCAGCTGCGGGTGACCCTGTTCCGGCCCGCGGGCGCGGCGGACGGGCCGGTGCTGCGCACGGTCGGCGCGGTCGCCTCCGCCTCCGCCGCCGCCGCGACGCCGCCGACGACCGGTGTCGGACCCAACCCGGCGGATCCGGCGGCCGGGGCCGGGTCGGCCGCGGCGGCGGCCCGGGGGCGGGTGCTCGACGTGCCCCGGTACGCCCAGCGGCTGCACGCCGGCGGGGAGACCCGGTGGGGCGGCGGCGGGGACTCCTGGTGCAGCCCCACCAGCGTCTCGATGGTGCTGGACTTCTGGGGCGCCGGCCCGACCCCCGACCGGTACGCCTGGGTGGACCCGCCGGGCCACCGCCCGGTCGTGGTGCACGCCGCCCGGCACTGCTACGACCACGCGTACGCGGGGGCCGGCAACTGGGCGTTCAACACCGCCTACGCGGGGCGGCACGGGGTGGACGCCTTCGTCACCCGGCTGCGCGGCCTGGCCGAGGCGGAACGGTTCATCGCCGCCGGCATCCCGCTGATCGTGTCGGCGGCCTTCACCCGGGAGCAGGTGCCAGGGCTGGACTACGACACCCGGGGGCACCTGATGGTGCTGGTCGGGTTCACCGCCGAGGGCGACCCGGTGCTCAACGACCCGTACGCCCCGGACGACGACGGGGTGCGCCGCACGGTGCCCCGGGCGCCGTTCGAGACGGCCTGGCAGGGCGGCAGCGGCGGCATCGCGTACGTGATCCGGCCCGAGTCGGTGCCGCTGCCCCCGCCGCCCCGGCAGGCCAACTGGTGACTCAGGGGTCCACCGGCCAGATCACCAGCCCGCCGGAGGGCCGCAGGCAGACCAGCGCCCGGCCGGCGTCGGCGCAGTCGTCCCAGGTGCCGACGAGCACCGCGCGGAACCGGACCCGGCCGGCCGGCACGTCCAGCTCGGCGACCAGCGTGCGGTCGTCGGGGAGCCGGCGGAACCCGAGCTGCCGGGCCGCCAGCCGGTCGAGGCCGCTGAGCCGCCAGCGGCCGAACCGGGCCAGCACCCGGCCGGTGGTCGGGTCGAGGGTGACCAGGTCCTCCTCCGGCCCGAGCGCGGGGGCGGCGGCGAGCAGCCGGGTGCCGATCGCGTTCACCCGCAGCCAGCGCTCGTCGGTCCAGAGGTGACGCCCGGTGGCCGGGTCGAAGACGCGTACCCCGGCGGCCTGCCGGTGCAGGCAGATCACCCCCGCGCAGTCGACGAACCAGCCGGCGCCGCGCGCCGGCACCGGCACGCTCCAGCGGCGCCGCAGCCCTGCCAGGTCGTACGCGGCGACCCGGCCCGGCTCGGCGTCGACCAGCAGCAGGTCGGCCACCACCTGGGTGAACCGGTACGACACCCCGTCGGCGGCCGGCGGCACCCGGCCGGTGTGCCGCAGCGCGCCGGAGTCGGCGTCGTGCACCTCGACCCGGCCGTCGGCGGTGACCAGCACGATCTCGCGTACCCCCCGGTCCCCGCTGCGGTACGCGACCCCGTTGCCGGGCAGCGGCAGCGACCAGCGGGCCGCGCCGGACGCCGGGTCGACCGCGCGGATGGTGCCGCTGCCGTCGGCGCGCGGCGTCTCGAAGAGCACCCCGCCCTCCTGGGTCGGCACCGGGTAGCCGGTGTGCTGCCAGCGCACCGCCCCGGAGGCCGGGTCGAGGGCGGTGGAGCGGGTGTCGCCCGCCCCGGTCGGGCTGCTGGTGACCAGCAGCAGGCCGGCCACCCGGCTCAGCCCGAGGACATGGTCCCCGGCGGGGAGGAGGAACCGCCAGCTGGTCTCGCCGCCGGGCAACCGGTGCCCGGTGACCGCCCGGCCGCCCCGGCCCACGGTGCCCGGCCCGTCGGCCACCACCAGCCGGCCGGCGACCACGACGAAGCTGGCGCTCTGCGGGGCGGGCACCGGGACGCCGGCCGGCCGGTGGGCGAGTGGGGCCGCGCCGGCCAGGGTGAACAGCGCCAGGCAACCGAGCACCGTCATCCGGACCGCGCGGGCCGGTGGGCGGGGCGGCTCGGCGACCGGCCGGGCCTCCCCGCCGTGCGGCAGCTCCCCCAGCTCGATCACCCGGCTCACCCGGTCCGCCACACCCCGAAGCCGCCCTGGACCCGGCGGCAGAGCAGCAACTCCCCGCCGACCTTGCAGTCCATGCTCGTGTGCGGCAACGCCTCGCGGATCCGCGCGGCACCCGCCGCCGGGTCCAGTTCCGCTACGAGCAGCCGACCGTCGACCGCCGGCCGCATGCCGGTGATCCGGCCGTCGCTCTCGTCCTGGGGGATCAGGGTCCAGGTGCCGAGGCCGGCGACCAGCCGGCCGGTGGCCTCCTCGACGACGGCGAGCTCGGTGCCGGCGGCGGTCTCCTCGGTGACCAGCAGCCGCCCGCCGGCGGCGGTCAGCGCGCCGCTCCACCGGTCGTCGGTCCACCGGGTCGCGCCGGTGGCCGGGTCGAGCGCCCGCATCCCGCCGGTCTCGCCCAGCACACAGAGCAGGCGACCGCAGGTCTCCGCGTGGCCCATCGGCGGGAACGGAACGGTCCAGCGGGGCTCGAGGGTGGCCAGGTCGTAGCCGGTGAGGGTGCCGCCGCCCACGTCGCCCACCAGCAGCAGTCCGGCGGCCAACGCGGTGAGCCGCCCGGAGGGCATCGCACCGAAGCCCAGCGCACGAGCCACCAACCGGGCCCCACTCACCGGGTCGTAGACCTCCATCCGGTCGGGGGCGACGGTGCGGACCAGCCGGTCGATGCCGGCCGGCCCGAACCCGAGCTGGAGCAGGCCGGCGCTCGGGACGGTCCACAGGGTCCGGCCGGTGGCCGGGTCCACCCGGCGGGTCGCACCGTTCCCGGCCGGTCCTGTCCCGTAGAGCAGCACGCCGTCGCCGATCGGATAGGCCACCCCGGACTGCCGCCAGGCGAGCCGCCCGGTGCCGACGTCGAAGGCCACCGTGTCCCAGTTGGTGTCGTTGCGGGTCCGCTCGATGAGCAGCACGACACCGTCGCGTCGCCAGACGGCGTCGGCGAGGCCGCCCACCGGGAGCGGGGTACGCCACAGCACCCGCGCCCGGCGGGCGCGGTCCAGCCGGTACGCGACGAGCTCGCGGCCCACGCCCCGCGCCGGGTCGGGCGGCTGCACCAGGTACACCCGGCCGCCGGCGAGGAAGCCGGCCGCGGCCGGACCGCCGGGCAACGTGATCGCGACACGCCCGGCCACGGGTACGGCGCCGGCCAGCGTGAGCAACGACACCACCAGCACCAGCAGCGCCCACTGGACGCGGCCACCGGCACGTGGCCGGCGGGCCGGACGGTCGGGCGTGGGCGCTTCCCGGAGGTCGCCCAGATCGATGACGGTCACCCGCATCCCTCCCCACCCCGCCGCCCCGGTGGACCGCACCGGGTCCACCGGGGCGGCCGGGCGGACGCCGCGCCGCCTGTACGATGGCCCGTCGTGGCTGTGCCGGTGGTAGACCCCTCGCTCAACTCGTCGTCCGTCGCGGTCGAGCCCGTCGCGGCCGAAACACCGCGCCGGCCCCGGCGCGGACCGAGCCGCGCCGACGTGTTGGCGATCGCAGCCTATGCGCTCCTCGGCGTTCTCGTCTGCCTCAACTACTGGGGGGACGTGCAGCACCGGGTCTCCTCGCACCTGCCGACCGACCACAGCTGGTTCGAGTGGCTCTTCGAGCACGGCGCCTACTCGGTCCGGCACCTGGAGAACCCGCTGTTCACCAGCCGCCAGAACGCCCCGGACGGGGTGAACATGATGGCGAACACGTCGCTGCTGGGCGTGACGCTGCCGCTGGCGCCGCTGACCATGCTGCTCGGTCCGCAGGTGATGTACGCGCTCTACCTGGGCGCGGCGCTGTCGGCCACGGCGGCCACCTCGTACTGGATGCTCTCCCGGCACCTGGTGCGCTCCCGCGCGGCGGCCTTCGTCGGCGGCGCGTTCCTGGGCTTCGCCCCGGGCATCGTGCACCACGCCAACGGGCAGCCCAACTTCGTCTCCAACTTCCTGCTCCCGCTCATCGTGGTGCGGGTGCTGCGGCTGGGCGAGCCCGGCCGCTGGCGGCGCAACGGCGTGGTGCTCGGCCTGCTGGTGGCGTACCAGATCTTCATCAACGAGGAGATGCTGCTGCTCACCGCGCTGGCCTGCCTAGTCGTCGTGGCCGCGTACGTGGCGCAGCGGCCCCGGGCCGCCTGGGAGCGGGCCGGCACCTTCCTGGCCGCGGTCGGGGTGGGCGGCGCGGTGACGCTGCTGCTGACCGCGTACCCGATCTGGTTCCAGTTCAACGGTCCACAGTCCTACCGGGGGTTGCAGGGCGGCGTCTTCCACAGCTGGGGCGAGGACCTGATGGCCTTCGTCACCTTCGCCCGGGACACCGTCGCCGGTGACGAGGCGGTCGAGCAGACCATCGGGCTGACCGAGCAGAACACCTGGTTCGGTTGGCCGCTGGTGCTGGTCGCGTTGATCGCCCTGGTGCTACTGGTCCGCCGTTCCCTGCCGGCCCGGATCGTCGCGGTGCTGGTGGTGCTCTTCACCATCGCCGCGATCGGCCCGAAGGTGCGCTTCGACGGCGTGGAGACCACGGTGAACGGTCCCTGGGCGTACGTCCCGGACGACCTGCCCCTGGTCGAGATGATGATGCCGACCCGGCTGAGCCTGGTGGTGGCGGGCGCGGTCGGCGTGCTGCTCGCGCTGGCCTGGAACGCCCTGGCCGGGGGCGGCCGCCCACCGGTGCCCGCCCCGCGCCGCCCGGCCGACGAGCCGGCGCCGGCCGCCGGGCGTCGCCGCGGCTGGCTGCGCGGCCTCGGGTACGCGGCGATCGTGGCCGCGCTGCTGCCGCTGCTGCCCCGGCCGCTGCCGGCCCAGCAGATCGATCCGCCCCCGCACTTCATCACCGCGGGCACCTGGCGGCCGTACGTGCCGGACGGCCGGACCCTGGTGCCGGTGCCCATCCCGAGCAACGTGCACGGCCTGCCCACGCTGCGCTGGAGCGCGCTGAGCCGACAGGAGTTCCCGGTCCCCGGCGGCTACTTCATCGGCCCGAACGAGAAGGGCGAGGGGGTCTTCGGCGCGCCGAACCGGCCGACCAGCACGCTCATCTACGCCACCATGGACGCCGACCGGGTGCCGGCGGTGACCGACGAGAACCGCCGCCAGGCCGTCGAGGACCTGCGCTTCTGGAAGGCGTCGGTGGTGGTGCTCGGCGCCCACCCGCGCGAGGCGGTGCTGCGCGAGCTGATGACCCAGCTGCTGGGCCCGCCGCAGCGCGTCGACGACGTCTGGCTCTGGGACGTCCGCGACCGGGTGTGAGGAAGGCGCCCCGCGTAACGCCTCCGGTGGTGGAGGGGCCCCCGCGCAACCCCTCCGGCGCGGCGCGACGGCCGCTGGCCGGCCGGGCAGGGCGCCCTCGCCGGCCGGGGAGAGGGCTCAGCCGACCAGAAGGCGGACGTCCCAGATGTGCGCGCCGGCCGCGTCCCGGCCCGGCCCGACCAGCGCGTCGATGGTGGCGCGGACCGGGTCGCCGGGGGCCGACGGCGTCTGCACCAGCACCGCGGCCCGCCAGTGCCGCAGGTCCTCGACCGCCTGCCGGCGTTCCGCGTCGCCGACCGGCGGCACCTGGCCGAGCTCGGCGGCCCGGCGCAGCAGCCGCGAGGTGGGCCGGTCCGGCGCGCCCCAGCGGGCCGTGGGGTCGCCCGGGCCGGCCGGTCCGATGAAGTAGCCGCCGGGCGCGTCGAAGACCAGCCCGGTGCGCGCCGACCAGAGCATTCCCGGGCTCACCGCCGCCCCGGTCACCGGCGGCACCGGCACCACGGTCCGGCCGGCCGGCACGTACCCCCGCCAGTCGCCGGCGGCGACGAACGCCGGCACCGGCGGCGCCGGCACGGTCCGGATCGGCGTCGGGACCAGCGGCAGCAGCGCGGCGGCGACCGCGCCCGCCCACGGCGCCCAGGTCCGGGCCGGCCGGTGCCGGACCCGGTCCAGGGCCAGGGCCAGCAGCACCCCGAGCACCGGTACGCAGACCAGCGCGAACCGGGCCGGCACCGCCAGTTCCAGCAGCGGCACCCCGGCCAGCAGCCGGTACGGTCCGGGCAGCCCGGTGTCGTGCCGGTTCACCACGATCGTCGCGCCGAGCGAGAGCAGGGCGAACAGCGCCGCGCAGGCCGCCAGGGCGCGGACCAGGGGCCGCCGCCACAGCCGGACCACCACGAGCACGGCGAGCAGCGGCAGGAACGGCCCGAAGAACGAGTTCTGCTCGGTCGGGTTCGGCGACAGCAGCCCGGCGCGGTGCGCGTTGCCGGCGACGCTCTGCCGGGCCGTGGCGGTGAACGAGGCCAGGTCGAGCCGGAATCCGCGGGCGAAGAACGGCATCCCGCGGTAGTGGCCCGGGCCGGCGAACTGGAACCACAGCGGGTACGCCAGCAGCGCCCCGGCGACCAGGGCGCCGACGCCCAGCCGGCGGGCCACCGCGGGCGCCAGCCGGCGGGCCGCCGCCGGGTCGGCCAGCGCGTACGCCCCGGCGAACACCCCGGCGGCCAGGGCGAGGAAGGCCAGCAGCTCCTCGCCGAGGAAGACCTGGTACGCGACGGCCAGCCCGAGCAGCACCCCGTCCCGGCGGACCCGCCGGGCGTCCGGGTTGAACACCAGGGCGAGGATCACCGGGACCAGGAACTGGGCGGCCATGTGCAGGTGCGCCCCGGCCTGCGCCACCATGCCGGGGGCGAAGCCGCAGCAGAGCCCGCCGACCGCGGCGGCGGCGCGGGACCGGACCAGGCGGCGGGCCAGCAGCGCGTACCAGGCGGTGGCGGTGCCGGCCAGGCAGGCCACGACGGCGACCAGGAAGGCGGCCTGGGAGCCGAGGAGCAGGGTGACCGGGGTGAGCGGCACACCCAGCCCGAGCACCGAGGTGTTGGCCATCAGGTTCACCCCGTCCGGGGTGTTCAGCGCGGTGCTGTGCAGCGGGTTCTCGCCGCCGGCCACCGCCCGGGCGGCGCGGGCCAGCATCCACTCGAACAGGATCTGGTCGCCGGCCTGGTGGAACAGCCGCTCCGGGCGGCGCCACTGGTCGCTGGTGAGCAGCACGGCCAGGAGCAGGTAGCCGGTCACCACGAACGCGTCGACCGGCCGGGGTCGTCGGCGGCGGGCGCGCGGCGCCGGGGCGGCGCCGGCCGCCCCGTCCCGCGCGTCGGCGCGCGCGCTCAGAGCGACGGGTTGGTCAGTGTCCGGACGTCCCACAACCACACGTCCAGCTCCTGCCGGGCCGGGCCGACGAGCTGCTCGACGGTCCGCCGCAGCGGCTCGGCGTTCGGCTCGTCCAGCGGCAGCACCACGATGGCGGCCCGCCAGTGCCGCAGCTCGTCGAGGAAGCGCCGCCGCTGCCGGTCGTCCAGCTTCGGCGTACGCCCGGTGGCGGCGACCTCCTTGAGCAGGTCACCGATGCCGCTGGGCCGGCCACCGAACCGCCCCGGGTCGCCGGTGACCCCGTTGCGCGGGGCGAGGAAGTAACCGCCGGGGATCTTGAAGGCCAGGTCGGTGCTGGCCGCCCAGCGCATCGGGTCGGTGTTGCCCATGCTCGGCACGGGCACCGAGACCAGGGTCTGGTCCGGGCCGACGTACTGCCGCCAGCGGTCGGCGGTGATGAACTTCGGCACCGGCGGGCGGCTGGTGACCTGCAACGGCATCGGCGCGATGGGCAGCAGCGCCAGCACCAGGCCGGCGACGGTCAACGTCCGGACCGTCCGCCGGTCCGGGATCCGCAGCGCGGCGGCCCGGTCCACGGCGAACGCCAGCAGCACCCCGACCACCACGGTGGTGATCAGGCCGAACCGGGTCGGCACCACCGCGTCGAGCAGCGGCAGCCGGACCAGCAGCTCCCACGGCCCGGTGAACAGGTCCCGGTCCCACCAGGACACCCGCTCGCCGAGGGAGAGCACGGCGAACAGCGCCCCGGTCACCGCGAGCGCCCGGACCAGCACCTCCCGCCGCAGCCAGAGCACGATGCCGACGGTCAGCAGGGCGAGGCTCCAGCCGAAGAAGGCGTTCTCCTCGGAGTAGTTCGGGGCGAGGTCGACGTTGGCCCGCTCGTTGCCGCCGAGGGTCGGCGAGCCGGGGGTGAAGAACGAGGCGATGTCGTTGCCGTAGTCACGCACCGTGTCGCTCAGCCCGTGGTACGCCATCGGCCCGGCGAACTGCACGTAGAGCGGGTACGCCAGCAGCACCCCGGCGAGCAGCGCGCAGACCGCCAGGCCGGCGCCGAGCGGGCGCCAGGCGGCGGCCCACTGCTCGGGCCGCTGGACGACCACGGCGAGCAGGAAGACGCCGCAGGCCAGCGCGGTGAAGAGCAGGATCTCCTCGTTGATGAACGCCTGCGCGGTGACCAGCACGGCGAGCAGCGCGCCGTCGCGGACCGGGCGGGTGGAGCGGGTCAGCACCAGCACCCGCCAGACGATGAACGGCAGCAGGAACTGGGAGATGATGTTGGGGTGCCAGTTGGCGTGCGAGAGCATCGCCGGCGAGAACCCGCAGAACCAGGCGCCGACGGCGGCCGCCAACCGGGTCCGCACGACGTGCCGGGAGAGCACCCGGTACCAGGCCGCGGCGGTGCCGGCGAGGCCGAGGGTGACCAACGCCACGAAGGAGACGGCCGGTCCGAACAGGAGGGTGACCGGCACCATCGGGATGCCCAGGGCCAGGATGGCGGTGTTCGCCATCAGGTTGACCCCGTCCGGATAGTTGAACTGGTCGGTGTAGAACGGGAACTCCCCGTGCAGCACCACGCGTACCGAGTGGGCCAGGAAGAACTGCACCTGCGCCGGGTCGCTGCTGTAGAGGGCGGCCACCCGGCCGGCGGGGTCGGCCCAGATCCGGCTGGTCACCCAGAGCGCGGCGAGCAGGAACACGGCGTACACCGCGAGGTCCTGCCGGCGGGGCGTCCACCGCCACCGCTGCGGCTGCGCGGCCCGCAGCCGGAGCCGGAGCCGCCGGGTGGCCGGCGGGTTGGCGGCGGGCGCCGCGAGGGCCTCCGGCGGGTCGGCAAGGGCCTCCGCCGGGTCGACACGGGGTTCCGCCGGGTCCGCGAGGGTCTCCGGCGGGTCGGCGAGGGTGACGGAGGCGGAGCCCGTCGGGGCGTCGGCGTCCGGCGGCGACTCGCCACGGGGCTCGGGAGGCGTCACAGTCGGCGGAGTCTACCGGAGTCGGCAATTGACCACGAATCGCCACGGCCGTCCCTTGTGGGACCCGCCGAAGAGGTGAGCCGGTCGCGGCCGGACGGCTGGCCGTCTCGTACCATGTGGCTTTCGAACACGACCGGCGACGCGATCGGGGGGCGCACAGGTGGCTTCAGTCCGCCGACGCGGCACGACGGCCACCGCACTGCTGACCCTGCTGCTGGCCACGGCCGGCTGCGGGCCGGTCGCCGAACGGCAGCCGGCGCACCTGCGGGTCGGCTACGACAGCCTCGACGGGCCGGTCGCCGTCTGGCCGCCCCGCGGCGGCCTGGCCAGGGACGGCGCCGCCACCGCCGGGATCAGCCGGGCGGTGCGGGACTGGCGCTCCCCGGTCGACGACCGGGCGCACCTGCCGTCGTCCGGCATCCTCTGGTCGGGTCTGGCCGGCGGCGCGCCGCTGGCCCTGGTCGCCGCCGACGTGCCCGGCGAGAGCGCCTCCTGGCTGCTGCAACTGGGCCGTGACGGGGACCGCTGGCGGGTCGACCACGCCACCGAGTACACCGACCCCGGCTACCTGGTCTACTCCGACGTGCTGCCGGTCCGGGCCGGCGACGGCCGCCGCTACCTGCTCTCGGCCCGGGTGCAGCGGCTGCTCGGCCCGGACGGCCGGGAACTGCCCCGCACCGACGGCCTCACCGAGCCGGTCGCCGTGCCGGCCTGCCGGGCGGTGCAGCTGACCGCGACGCTGCGGGCCACCCGGTCCCTGCCGCGCGGCCGGGCCGCCGACCGCGTCCTCGACCTGGGTACGGGCATCGAGGACCCGCGCTACCCGCTGGTCCGCGACGAGACGGGCTCCGGCAGGCGCGCCCTGGCCGGGCTGGACACCTGCGCGCTGGCCGGCGAGAAGGGCCCGTTCGGCAGCATCCCGCGCCGGATCGGCGACCGGAGCGCGCCCCGCTCGGCGCCGGACTCCTGGCCGATGGCGAAGATCGCGGTGCGGTCGCTGGGCGAGGTGGCGCTGGGTGGCGGCGCGCCGGGTGACCTGGAGCAGCTGACCTGGGAGAGCGCCTCCGACACGATGACCGCGGTGGTCTACCGGCCGGCCGACGGCGGCCCGCCGGTGTTCTCCCCGGCCGACCGGTCCACCACCCTGCAGGCCTACCACCTGCCGGTGCCGGGGCAGCCGCTGGCGGTGCTGAGCTGGCGCACCAACCGGGACGCCTCGTTCGCCGCCCCGCCGGGGACGCAGCGCCTGGTGGAGCGCCCCGGGCTGGTGGTGGTGCCGCAGCCGGAGCGCAAGCAGACGTTCAGCCTGGCCGGCACCGACAAGACCTGGTACCGGTCGGTGGGCGGCCGCTGACCCGCTTGGTGGCCAACTCGGCGAAGTGGCGGTGTCCACCTCACCAGGACCCCGCTACGTCCCCGATCCGGTGGCCGAGCACCTGTGCGGTCAAGTGGCGCGCCTGCCGGCTGGTCGCCCAGTCCACCTGCCAGCACGGGTACGGGGTGAGCCGGGACCACCAGGCCCGGCAGCCGGTGCACATGCCGTCCACGCCCGCCAGATGCACCGCCAGAACCCGCCATTCGCTGCTCATTCCGGCAACTCGACTCATTCCGGCAGCTCGACGATCGGCCGCCGGAACGGGCTCCACCCGAGGAAACGCCGGTACATCTGCTGCGGACCGGGACCGTCGTGCGGGTTCAGGTGGTACAGGTCGCGCATCGATTCGTACATCAGGCCGGCGAGGTAGATGGTCAGGGCCGGAAGGTTGCGGTCGTACTCGGCCTTGAGGGCGAGCCGGGCGCGCGCGCAGGGCCAGGGTTCACCGTCGGCCCGGCAGGCCCACGAGGGGCGCAGCGGCGTGTGCGGCGTGCCGGGCCCGTAGCTGCGGGGGTGATCGGGCACTGGCCCCGGTCCGGGCGTCGGCAGCCTCGTCGTGATCACGGGCGGCCCCCGTTCGCGCGCCACTGCTGCGCCGGGGTCAGGTTGCCGGCGCGCCCGGACTCGATGCGGGGCAGCGACGCGGTGGGCTGCCAGACCCATGCGGGTCGGCAGGACGCCCGTGCCACGCGCGCGGGGCTCTGCCGCCGGAACCATCGGATACGCACCGGAACCTCCTCGAAGGGGACTGCGCGGACGGGATCCGCACCGGTGACAGTCTGCTGAGGACCCGACTACTGTCGACAGATGCTCGCCCCATCCGTGCAGGTCAGATGGGTAGTTGGGCAGCCGTGGGCAATCCGCCGTCAAGACTGGGCAGAGGTTGGGGAAGCGATGGGGACCGCAACGAACTACGTGCTCGGCGAGCTGCGCCTGTTCCGGGTGTCGGTCAAGTTGAGTCAGGAGGAGTTCGGCCGGAAGATCGGCTATTCCGGGTCACATGTCAGCTCGGTCGAGACCGGCGGACGCGCCCCGACCAGGGAATACACGAAGGCAATCGACGACCAGTTCGCCACCGGGGGCCGGTTCGAGCGGATGCTCCGCGAGCTGGCGCCGCTGGACACCCATCCGATCTGGCTGCGCGAGTGGATCGAGTTCGAGCGGGAGGCGACCACGCTGCGCTGGTTCGAGCTGGCCTACCTCCCGGGGCTGCTCCAGACCGAGCGATACGCCCGGGCGACACTGGCCGGCGGCCGGTTCACCGCTGAGGAGTGCGACCGCATCGTGGCGAGCCGACTGGAGCGGCAGGCCATCCTGAGCCGGCAGCGCCCGCCGCAGCTCATCGCGGTCGTGGACGAGTCGGTGCTCCGCCGGCCGGTGCTCGACGCGCCGGGCCTGATGGCCGAACAGTTCGACCACCTGGTGGAGCTGACCGCGCTCGAACACGTCCAGCTGCACGTGGTGCCCGTCGACGCCGGCATGTACCTGGGGCTGGCCGGTCAGTTCATCATCGCGGAACTGTCCGACGGCACCCGCGTGGCCCATGCGGACAACCAGCTCACCGCGCAGATCGTCGATGCGCCGGCCGACGTTGCTAGGCTGGCGAAGACGTGGGAGGTCGTGCGGAACGAGGCACTTCCCCGCCGCCAGTCAATCGAACGGATCAAGGAAGTGGCGAAGTCATGGACGTGACCACCCCTCAGTGGCGGAAGTCGACCCGGTCCGGCGGCAACGGCGGCTCCTGCGTGGAGGTCGCCGACAACCTGCCGGGTGTCGTGCTGGTCCGCGACACCAAGGACCGCGACGGCGGCACCCTGCGCCTCAGCCCCGCATCGTGGCGGTCCTTCCTGGACCTGGCCAAGCGGATCGGCCCCCTCGGCTGACGTACCCGTGACGGAAGCCCTCCAGTGGTCGCGCTGGAGGGCTTCCGCGTCGCGGCAGGCGCGGCCAACCTCATGATCACCAGGGTTGGGGCGGTGCGGTGGGCCCCGGGTACGGCCGTCATGCCCCGAAGCGCCGGCTACGCGCCGCGTAGGAACGCAGGGCGCGCAGGAAGTCGATCTTCCGGAAGCCGGGCCAGTACACGTCGCAGAAGTACAACTCCGAGTAGGCGGCCTGCCACAGCAGGAAGCCCGACATCCGCCGTTCTCCACTGGTACGGATGATCAGATCCGGGTCGGGTCGGCCGCCGGTGTACAGGTGCGCCGCGATGTCCTCGACGGTCAGCTCGCGCGCCACGTCCTCGGGGGTCGCACCGGCTCGCGCCGCCTCCTCCAGCAGTGCACGAACGGCGTTGACGATCTCCTCGCGGCCGTCGTAGCCGACCGCCACGGTGAGGTGGAAGTCGCCACCCCGCTCACCGGTGGCGTCCGCCGCCAGCTTCAGGGCGTGGCGGGTGGAGTCGGGCAGGACGTCCAGCCGGCCGGCCAGGTGCAGCCGCCACGGGTTGCCCGGGTGCAGGAGCGGCTCCGCGACGACCTGTTCGATCATGTGCATCAGGTGTTCCACCTCGTCGGACGCCCGCTTGCGCACGTTGTCGACGGAGGCGACGTAGAGCGTCACGTGCGGGATACCGAGTTCGGCGCACCAGCTCAGCACCTCGTGGATGTGCTCCGCCCCGTACCGGTGGCCCAGGCTGGGGTCGTCGAAGCCCATCTGGCGGGCCCACCGGCGGTTTCCGTCCATCGCCATGGCGACGTGCCGCGGCCGTGGAACGTCGGCCAGTTGGGCGCGCAGGCGGCGGTCGTACAGCTGGTAGGCCACGCGACGAATGGACTCGATCATGGTCAGATCCCACCACATCCGGCGGCCAAAACGGAACGGGCGGCCCTGGCGCGAGGCCGGGGCCGCCCGTTCGGCGTGGTCGGGATCAGTTCTTGGCGGCGGCCTGGTCGGCCTGGTGCGGCTCGACCGGCTGCGCGTCCAGGCCGGAGATCCAGCCGGTCACGTCGCGGGCCACGTCCTGGGCGGTCAGGCCGAGGTCGGCGAGGATCTGCGCCCGGGTCCCGTGCGGGTGCCAGCCGGCCGGTACGCCCAGGTCCTTCACCGGCACCCGGACGTCCGCGTCCCGCATCGCCTGGGCCAGCGCGGAACCCACGCCGCCGACCCGGACCCCGTCCTCGACGGTGACCACCAGGCGGTGCCCGGCGGCCAACTCGACCAGCTCGGCCGGCACCGGGCGGACCCAGCGCGGGTCGACCACGGTGACCCCGTAGCCCTGCTCGGCGACCCGGGTGGCGACCTCCATGCCGAGGCCGGCGAAGGAGCCGACCGCGACCAGCAGCACGTCGGTACGCGCCGACTCGGCGAGCACGTCGACCGGCCCGACCCGGCGCAGGGCCGGCAGGTCGGCGGCGACGGTGCCGGTCGGGAAGCGCAGGATGGTCGGCCCGTCGTCGACGGCGACCGCCTCGCGCAGCTCCTCGCGCAGGGTGGCGGAGTCGCGGGGCGCGGCGATCCGCAGCCCGGGCACCACGCCGAAGACGGACATGTCCCAGATGCCGTAGTGGCTGGGCCCGTCCGGGCCGGTGATGCCGGCCCGGTCCAGCACGAACGTCACCGGCAGCCGGTGCATCGCCACGTCCAGCAGGACCTGGTCGAAGGCGCGGTTGAGGAAGGTGGCGTAGACGGCGACCACCGGGTGCAGCCCGCCCATGGCCAGGCCGGCCGCCGAGGTGGCCGCGTGCTGCTCGGCGATGCCCACGTCGTAGACCCGCTCGGGGTACTTGCGGGCCAGGGTGGCGATGCCGGTGGGCTCGGCCATGGCGGCGGTGATGCCGACCACGTCGGGCCGCTCGTCGGCGATGGTGACCAGCTCGTCGGCGAAGACGTGGGTCCACTTCACCGACGGCGCGGCGAGCAGCTTGCCGGTCTCGATGTCGAACGCGCCGCCCGGGCCGTGCAGGCGGTCCGCCTCGTCCTCCTCGGCGGCGCGGTAGCCGTAGCCCTTGCGGGTGACCGCGTGCACGATCACCGGGCCGCCGAAGTTCTTCGCGGCGCGCAGCGCCGTCTCGACGGCGGGGACGTCGTGGCCGTCGACCGGGCCGACGTACTTGATGCCGAGGTCCTCGAACATCGCCTGCGGGGCGACCGCGTCCTTGATGCCCTTCTTGACCGCGTGCAGCACCTCGTACATCGGCTTGCCGACGAACGGGGTGTTGCCCAGCGCGTCCTTGACGGTGTCGAGCACCTTCTCGTAGCCGGGGTTGAGCCGCAGCGACGACAGGTGGTCGGCGAGGCCGCCGATGGTCGGCGAGTAGGACCGGCCGTTGTCGTTGACCACGATCACCAGGGGGTTGCCGGCGGTGGCGATGTTGTTCAGCGCCTCCCAGCACATGCCGCCGGTGAGCGCGCCGTCACCGACCACGGCGACCACCGCCCGCTTCTCGCCGCGCAGCGCGTACGCCTTGGCCAGGCCGTCGGCGTAGGAGAGCGCGGTGGAGGCGTGCGAGTTCTCCACCAGGTCGTGCTCGCTCTCGGCCTGGTTCGGGTAGCCGGAGAGGCCACCGCGCTGGCGGAGCTTGTCGAAGCCCTCCTGCCGACCGGTGATGATCTTGTGTACGTAGGCCTGGTGGCCGGTGTCGAACAGGAGCCGGTCGCGCGGCGAGTCGAAGACCCGGTGCATGGCCAGGGTCAGCTCGACCACACCCAGGTTCGGGCCGACGTGCCCACCGGTGCGGGAGACCTTGGCGATCAGGAAGTCACGGATCTCGGCGGCGAGGATGTCCAGCTGCTCGGCCGTCATCCGCTTCACGTCCTGCGGACCCCGGACGCTGCCCAGCAGCCGGCCGTGGTTGGCCGTGCCCTCTTCAACACTCATGACCGAAGAGTCTATCGGCCACCCGACAGCCCGCAGCTCGGCCGTAGATCTTTCCAGCTGGGGCCCGGTTCACGGGGTGACGACCAGCCGGCGGGGCGGCGCCGGCGGGGAGGCCGCGGCGGGCGGGCCGGCCGGGGTCCAGGAGCCCAGCACGGCGGCCCGGGTCGCCCCGGTGACCGACGGGATCGCCCCGGGCAGCCCGTGCCAGGAGAGCCAGCCGAGCAGCGCGAACGCGTACGCCTCCTTCGCCTGGGCCGGCACCCCCAGCTCGTCGGTGGTCCGCAGCCGCCACCGCCCCTGGCCGAGCGCGGCCAGCCGGGCCCGGAGGGTGGGGTTGCGCACTCCCCCGCCCGCGGCGACGACCTCGGTGACCCGGTGCCGGTCGCAGGCGTCGGCGACGGTCCGGGCGGTCAGCTCGGTCAGCGTGGCCAGCACGTCGTCGACGGCCACCGGCTCGCCCAGCGCGGCCAGCCTGGCGTCCAGGTAGCCGGCGTGGAACAGCTCCTTGCCGGTCGACTTGGGTGGCGGCGCGGCGTAGTACGGCTCGGCCAGCAGCAGGGCCAGCAGCCCGTCGTGCACCCGCCCGGCCGCGGCGCGCGCCCCGTCGGTGTCGCAGGGTCGGTCCAGGAAGCGCCGGGCCGCGGCGTCCAGCAGGGCGTTGGCCGGGCCCACGTCGTAGCCGAGGACGGGCGCGCCGGGCGCGACGACGGTGAGGTTGGCGATCCCGCCCAGGTTGAGCGCCGCGCGCGGGCCGACTCGGCCCGCCGAGCCCGGCCCGGCGGCGCCGTCCGGGCCCGGCGCGGTGGGGCCCGGGTCGAGCAGCAGCGCGTCGAAGGCCGGGACCAGCGGAGCGCCCTGGCCGCCGGCCGCCACGTCCGCCGAGCGCAGGTCGTGCAGCACCGGTACGCCCACCCGCGCGGCCACCCGGGCCGGCGCGCCGAGCTGGAGGGTGCCCCGGACCCGGCCCGCCTCGACCCAGTGGAAGACGGTCTGCCCGGGCGAGACGACCGCGTCCACCCGGCCGCCGGCCAGTTCGACGCCGGCCGCCGCCGCCTCGGCGAAGACCTCGCCGAGCCGGTTGTCCAGCCGGCAGACCGCCTCGATCGTGGTGGCCGCCGGAGGCAGCAACGCGCCGATCTCGGCGCGCAGGTCGTCGGGGTAGTCCAGGCTCCGATGCCCGAGCGGCCGCAGCCGCAGCGTCTCCCCGTCCCCGGTGAACTCGGCCGCCACCACGTCCACCCCGTCGTACGAGGTGCCCGACATCAGCCCGACGATCTTCATCGGGCCAGGCTAGTCAGCTGCCGGGCGGCAGGAACAGCCCGACCAGCTCGACGTGCTGGGTCATCGGGAACAGGTCGAACCCGCGCAGCGCGGCCAGCCGCCAGCCGGCCCCGGTGAAGGTGCGCACGTCCCGGGCGAAGGCGGCCGGGTCGCAGGCCACGTACCCGACCGCGCGCGGGCCGGCGGCCACGATGTCCCGCACCACCGGGGCGCCCGCGCCGGAGCGGGGCGGGTCGAGCACCACCAGGTCGACCGGGCCGGTGATCCGGCGGCGGGCCAGCGCGGTCTCCACCCGGGCGGCGACCACCTCGACCCGGGGCAGGTCGGCCAGGTTGGTCCGGGCCGCCGCCACCCCGTCGGGACTCGACTCGACCACGGTGACCCGGGCGTCGCCGACCCGGCCGGCGAGCGCCGCGGCGAACAGGCCGGCGCCGCCGTACAGGTCCCAGGCGGTCTCCCCGGGGGCCGGGTCGAGCAGGTCGAGGACCGCGCCGACCAGGGTGTCCGCCGCGGCCGGGTGCACCTGCCAGAAGCCGGACGTGGGCAGCGTCCAGTCCCGGCCGGCGGCCACCTCGCGGACCTGCTGCGGCCCGCTGACCGGGCTGGGCGCCCCGTCGGCGTACGCCACGACGCTGACGTCCCCGCCGGTCGAGGCGACCGTCTCGACCGCGTCGGCGTCCGGCCAGCGGGCGCCGCTCGGGGCGAGCACCGGCAACTCCTGGATCGCCGGGTGGGCGATCCGGCACCGGTCGATCGGCACCACCTCGTGCGAGCGGTGTTTGAGCAGCCCGGCCCGGCCGGCCCCGTCCACCGCGTAGCGGACCCGGGACCGCCAGCCCAGCACGCCCCCGGGCAGCGCCTCGACCCGTACGCCGAGCGCGTCGACCTCGCCGTCGGTGAGCCCGCCCAGCCGGGTGAGCTGCTCGCGCACCACCGTGGCCTTCCAGTCGAGCTGGGCGGCCGGGGCGACGTGCTGCAGGTCACAGCCGCCGCACGCGCCCGGCCGGGCGTACGGGCAGGGCGGCACGACGCGGTCCGGGGCGGCGGCCAGGATCTGCACCGCGTCGGCCCGGGCGAAGCCGCGGTGCAGCTCGGTGATCTCGGCGACCACCCGCTCGCCGGGCAGCGCGTGCCGGACGAAGACCACCTGCCCGTCGACCCGGGCCACGCAGTGCCCGCCCGGGGCGACCGCGTCGACGGTCAGCTCGACCCGTTCGGCCTCCTCCAGCCCGGACCGGGCGGGCGCGCTCACCGGCTCTCCCCCGCGCTCGGGGCGTTCTCCCCGGGCGGCGCGGAGACCGCCGGCGGGACGGTCGGCGGGAGGGTGCTGCGCGGGGCCACCCGGGGCCCGCGGGCCGGCCCCCGGCTCAGCGTGGCGTCGAGCCGGTCCAGGTTCTTGGTGGCGGTCGAGGCGAGCTGCCACGGCACGCTGGTCACCATCACGCCCGGCTCGAAGAGCAGCCGCCCCTTGAGCCGCAGCGCGCTCTGGTTGTGCAGCAGGTTCTCCCACCAGCGGCCCACCACGTACTCGGGGATGAAGACGGTGACCACGTCGCGCGGCGACTCCCGGCGCACCGAGGCGACGAAGTTGAGGATCGGGCGGGTGATCTCCCGGTACGGGGAGTCGATCACGGTCAGCGGCACCGGCAGCTCCCGCCGCTCCCAGTCGGCCTGGAGATCGCGGGTGTCCTTCTCGTCCACGTTCACGGTCACCGCGGTGAGCGTGTCCGGCCGGGTCGCCCGGGCGTACGCGACGGCCCGCAGGGTCGGCTGGTGCAGCTTGCTGACCAGCACGATGGCGTGGTTGCGGGCGGGCAGCACGGCTCGCTGCTCGGTCGGCTCCAGCTCGGCGGCGACCCGGTCGTAGTGCCGGCGGATGGCCAGCATGACCACGTACATCAGCGCCATGGCGACGATCGCGATCCACGCGCCGAGCAGGAACTTGGTGACCAGCACGATGATCAGCACGACGCCGGTCAGGGCCATGCCGAAGGTGTTGATCGCCCGGGAGCGGACCATCCGCCGCCGCGCCTCCGGGTCCCGCTCGGTGCGCAGGTGCCGGTTCCAGTGCCGGATCATGCCGGCCTGGGAGAGGGTGAACGAGACGAACACCCCGACGATGTAGAGCTGGATCAGCCGGGTCACCTCGGCCTGGAAGCCGATGATCAGCACCACCGCGAAGACGGCGAGGAAGACGATGCCGTTGGAGAAGGCCAACCGGTCGCCCCGGGTGTGCAGCTGGCGGGGCAGGTAGCGGTCCTGGGCCAGGATCGAGCCGAGCACCGGGAAGCCGTTGAAGGCGGTGTTGGCGGCCAGGAACAGGATCAGCGCCGTCATCCCGGCGACCACGTAGAGCAGCACCGAGCCGTCGCCGAAGACGGTCTGGCCGAGCTGGGTGGTGACGGTCTTCTGCACGTACCCGTCGGGGCCGGACACGATCTGCGAGGTGTTCTCCACGAACTGGAGCCCGGTCAGCCGGGACAGCCAGATGATGCCGACCAGCATGCTCACCGCGATGGCGCCGAGCAGCAGCAGGGTGGTCGCCGCGTTCTTCGACTTCGGGGCCTTGAACGCGGGCACCCCGTTGGAGATCGCCTCCACGCCGGTGAGCGCGGCGCAGCCGGAGGAGAAGGTACGCAACAGCAGGAAGACCAGGGCGAAGCCGGTCACGCTGTGCTCGGCGTGGATCTCCAGGCCGGCGCTGGGCGCGCGCAGGTCGTCACCGAGGATGAAGATCCGGAAGAGCCCGGTGAGCAGCATGCCGCCGATGACGATCACGAAGCCGTAGGTCGGTACGGCGAACGCGGTACCGGACTCCCGCAGGCCGCGCAGGTTCATGGCGGTGAGCAGCACCACCGCGCTGACCGCGATCAGCACCTTGTGGGTGGCCACGAACGGCACCACCGAGCCGAGGTTCGCCACGCCGGAGGAGACCGACACGGCCACGGTCAGCACGTAGTCGACGAGCAGGGCGCTGGCCACCGCGAGACCGGCACGCGGCCCCAGGTTGACCGTGGCCACCTCGTAGTCGCCGCCGCCCGACGGGTAGGCGTGCACGTTCTGCCGGTAGCTCGCCACCACGGTCAGCATGACCACGACGACCGCGAGCGCGATCCAGGGGGAGAAGAAGAACGCCGACGCCCCGGCGATGGAGAGCGTCAAGAGGATCTCGTCCGGCGCGTACGCGACGCTGGAGAGCGCGTCGGAGGCGAAGACGGGCAGCGCGATCCGCTTGGGCAGGAGGGTGTGCTGGAGGCGGTCGGACCGGAACGGTCGACCGAGGAGGAGTCGCTTCAGCAGCGAGGTGGGTCGGGCCACAACCGCCAAGGGTACGGCCACCCGCGGCCGGGCGGTGGGGTGCCTGATCACCCCCGTCCGCGCGGGCGCGGTACGGTCGGTCACCCGCCGGCGGCGGGGACGTGGCAGGCTCGCAGACGACGGGCCAGCGGGCGGCACCGTGGGAGGAGCGGACCGTGCATGTCGTGATCATGGGCTGCGGCCGGGTCGGGTCGACCCTGGCGCACAGCCTGGAGTCCCGGGGGCACTCGGTGGCGGTGATCGACCAGGACGCGGACGCGTTCCGCCGTCTCGGGCCCGACTTCGCCGGCATCACGGTCACCGGCGCCGGCTTCGACGGCGAGGTGCTGCGCCAGGCCGGCATCGAGCGGGCCGACGCCTTCGCGGCGGTCTCCAGCGGCGACAACTCCAACATCATCTCGGCCCGGCTGGCCCGGGAGACCTTCGGCGTCTCCCGGGTCGCCGCGCGGATCTACGACCAGCGCCGCGCCCAGGTCTACGAGCGCCTCGGCATCCCCACCGTGGCCACCGTCCGGTGGACCGCCGACCGGATGCTGCGCCACCTGGTTCCCGAGGGCAACGTCGAGATCTTCCGGGACCCGACCAGCACCGTCTCGATCATCGAGGTGCCGGTGCACAAGGACTGGGTCGGGCGGCCGCTGCGGCAGCTCGAGGAGTCGGCGGGCGCCCGGGTGGCGTACCTCATCCGGTTCGGGATCGGCACGCTGCCCACCGCCTCCACCGTGGTGCAGGAGGGCGACCAGGTCTTCATGCTGGTGACCGACGACATCGTCAACTCGGTCACCTCGGGGGCGGCGGCGCCGCCGGAAGGAGGGCACTGAGCGATGCGCATCGCCATCGCGGGCGCCGGCAACGTGGGCCGGTCGATCGCCCAGGAGCTGATCGACAACGGGCACCAGGTGATGCTGATCGAGCGGCAGCCCAAGATGCTCCGCCCCGACCGGGTGCCGGCCGCCGACTGGGTGCTCGCCGACGCGTGCGAGCTGACCAGCCTGGAGGAGGCCAACGTGGCCGGCTGCGACGTGGTCGTGGCCGCCACCGGCGACGACAAGGTCAACCTGGTGGTGTCGCTGCTGGCCAAGACCGAGTTCGCGGTGCCGCGGGTGGTGGCCCGGGTCAACCGGGCGGAGAACGAGTGGCTCTTCACCGAGCAGTGGGGGGTCGACGTCGCGGTGAGCAAGCCGCGGGTGATGGCCGCCCTGGTCGAGGAGGCGGTCACGGTCGGCGACCTGGTCCGGCTGATGACCTTCCGGCAGGGCGAGGCGAACCTCGTCGAGATCACCCTGCCGCCCAGCGCGCCCTACGTCGGGCAGCCCATCCACGCCGTGCCGATCCCCCGGGACGCCGCCCTGGTGGCGATCCTGCGCGGCAAGCGGGTGCTGGTGCCCAGCCCGGACGACCCGATCGAGGTGGGCGACGAGCTGATCTTCGTGTGCACCGCCGCGGTGGAGGACGAGGTCCGGGCCGTCATCCTCGGGCCGGGCAGCACCGAACGCAACCGCGACCGCACCTGAGCGGCCGCCGCGCCCGCCGGCCCGGGGTCCGCCCGCGGCCGGCGGCGCTCAGGCGCCGGGCAGCGGCGTCGGCGCGGTCTCCCGGGTCACCCGGCGCACCACCCAGACGGTGATCAGCAGCAGCAGCGCGTACGGCGGGTAGCCCAGCGCGAGCCGGGCCACGCCCAGGGCGGTGTCCTGGTGGGCCAGGTAGAGCCCGGCCTGCACGCCCACCTTGGCCAGCCAGACCACGCCCCAGAGCACGGTGAGCTGGGTGAAGGTGCGGACCAGTCGCGGGTCGTCCCGCCACTCGGAGCGCCCCTTGCCCACCAGCACCGACCAGATCCAGCCGACCAGCGGCTGCCGGACCGCCGCCGAGACCAGCAGGGCCAGCCCGTAGCCGATGCCGTAGAGGATGCCGGGGAGGTAGAAGTCCCGCTCGTCACCGGTACGCCAGGCGATGGCCGCGCCGATCGCGATGCCGACCAGGCCGTTGACCGCGTGCCGGACCGGCCGGCGCTGGGCCAGCCGCAGCCCGGCGATGAGCAGCGCCACGGCCACCGACGCGATCACCGCGGGGCGCAGCTCGCCGATCACGTTGGCGATCACGAAGACCACCACCGGGATGCTCGACTCGACCAGGCCGCGCCAGCCGCCGAGCTGGTCGGCCATCTGCTCGGCGAGGCTGGGCAGCGGCGCGTCCTCGGGCCCGAGGGCCGGGTCGGTGGTGCCCTGCTGTCCGGTCGTCACTTCGGCGACTCCAGCTCGTAGTACGGGTTGTAGATCACCTTGCGGTCGTCCCGGACGGCCACCCGGCCCCGGGCCGTGAGGTGCCGGCCCGGCTCGATGCCGGCGATGTGCCGGCGGCCCAGCCAGACCAGGGTGACCACGTCGTTGCCGTCGTACAGGTCCGCCTCCAGGGTGGGCAGGTTGGTCCGGGGCGTGTAGACCACGGTGCGCAGCCGCCCGGCGACCGAGACGACCTGGCCCCGGCTGCACTGGTGGGTGGGCATGCCGCCGCTCTCGGCGCTCTCCCGGCGCAGCTCCTGCGCCTCGATCTCGGACTCGCTCGCGGTGAGCCGATGCAGGAGCCGCCGCAGCGACACCCGACTCTCGTCGGTCGTCATGACCTCCGCGTCACCCTCTCCACCCCGGCCGGTCGACGCCGGCACTGGCCGGCTCCGATGCCGGAACCGTCCCGCCAGCGTACGCCGATCCGGCCCACCCGCGGGAGCGGCGTCGGCCGGACGTACCGAACCGGGGGTGGCACGCGACGGGCCCGGCGCCCGCCGGCCGGGGGGCCGACGGGACCGGGCCCGACGATCATGCTTCGTGCCGCTCCTGCGCCCCGGCCTGCTGCTCGGCGACCTCGCGGGGCAGCCGCAGCGGCAGCGGCTCGCGGACCGGCTTGGCCTCCTGGCCCCGGTCCACCACCAGCCCGTCGAGGCAGGCCGCGAGCGGGCCGGCCGCGGCCGGATCGGTGGCCGCGTCGCCCTGGTAGACGCCGCGGACCATCCACCGCGGCCCGTCGATGCCGACGAACCGCAGGTCGGTCACGCCCTCCGGGGTACGCACCCGGGCGCGCAGCTCGGTGCCGTACTCCCCCTCGACCTCCTGGGCGGCGGCGCCGTCGTTGAACAGCGACTGCCGGATCTCCTCGCGCACCTCGTCCCAGATGCCCTCGGAGCGGGGCGCCGCGAAGACGCCGAGCTGGAGCGCGTTCGGTCCGTGCACCAGCACCACCTGCTGGATCACGCCCTGCGGGTCGGCCTGCACCCGCACCTCGACGTCCGGCACCGCCGGGATCTGGAGGCTGCCCAGGTCCAGCCGGGGCGCGTCGGGCGCCTCGGAGACGTCGTACGGGCCCCGGGACGACGTCTGCGGACTCTCCTCGGCCCCGGTGGAGTCGAGGAGCTCGTCGCTCCGCTCGTCATGCGCGTGCCGCGCGCCCTCGGCCCGCTTTCGGGAGAAGATCACTGCGCCCACCCTCCGCTGTTCGCACTCACCCTGCCACCTCTTCCGGCTGCCCGCCCGCCGGCGCCGGGACCAGCCCGGCGTGCCCGCCGGTGGACCCGTGCCCGCCGGTGCCGCGCCGGGACGTGGGCAGCTCCGCCACCGGCTGGAAATTGGCCCGCGCGACCCGCTGGACGACGAGTTGCGCGATCCGGTCGCCCCGGCTGATCTTCGCCGGGACGTCCCGATCATGATTGATCAGGTTGACCAGGATCTCACCCCGGTAGCCGGCGTCGACCGTACCGGGCGCGTTGAGCACGGTCACGCCGAGCCTGGCCGCCAGCCCCGATCGGGGGTGGACCAGCCCGACGTACCCCTCCGGGAGCGCGATGGCCACGCCGGTCGGGACCAGGGCCCGGCCGCCCGGGGGCAGCTCCACGTCCGCGGCGGCCACCAGGTCCGCGCCGGCGTCGCCGGGATGGGCGTACGCCGGCAGCGGCAGCTCCGGGTCGAGCTGTCGTACGGGCACGGGTACGACGTCTGTCACGGTCTTCCTCTTCCGTCCGGTCCGAGCGGGGGTGACCCTGCCATCCTGCCGGTTGCCCGCGGCGTCGTGCGCCGTACCCTCGGACTGTGCGCCAGTCGACCTCCTCGCCCGCCCCGGTGGCCGCCCCGCGGTACGCGGAGCGGCTCACCCTGCCCTGGTGGGCGTGGCCGGCCGGGCTGGCCGTGGCCGGGCTGCTCGCGGCGGAGCTGTGGCTGGGCGCGAGCGGCGTCCGGGCCTGGCTGCCCTTCGTGCTGCTGATCCCCGCGGCGGTGGCCGGGCTGGCCTGGCTGGGCCGGATCCGGGTCGCGGTGCGCGACGGCGAGCTGTGGGTGGACGACGCCCACCTCCCGGTGCGGTACGTGGCCGACGTGGTCCCGCTGGACACGGCCGGACGGCGCGAGGTGCTCGGCGTCGGGGCCGACCCGCTGGCCTTCGTGGTCCAGCGGCCCTGGGTCGGCGGCGCGGTGCAGGTGGTGCTGGCCGACCCGGCCGACCCGACCCCGTTCTGGGTGGTGAGCACCCGGCGCCCGGTGGCGCTGGCCACGGCGATCCTCGCCGCCCGCGACGCCGGCTGACCGGCGGGCCCACCCCGGCACGGCCTGATCGCGGCACGGACTCTGCACGGCGGTGACCGATCGCGGCGCGGACCGATCGCGGCGCGGACCGATCGCCGCGCGGACCGATCGCCGCGCGGACCGATCGCCGCGCGGACCGATCGCCGCGCGGACTCACCACGGCGCTGGACCGGTCGCGGCACGGACTCACCGCGGCGCGCCGAGGTGCGCCCGGTCAGGGCAGTGCGGGGCGGCCGCCGGGCAGTTCGCGGCCCTGCTGCCGCAGGTCCCGGCGAAGCTGGTCGGCGAGGCTGCGGGTGGCCCGGCGGTTGAGGTAGCCGGCGACCGCCGCGCCGGTGAGGAACGGGCCGAGGGTGGTCAGGTTCCGGCCGAACCGGCGCAGCAGGCTGTCCCGCAGTTCCCGGCGGGCCGCGGTGCCGAGCACCGCGCTCACCCCGACCCCGGGCATCATCGGGTTGACCCCGCGCTGGGTGACCCAGGACTGGATCAGGGCGACCGCCCGCTGGGTGCCACCGGTGGGCAGCGGCACGTGGTGGACCTCGTGCAGCTCGCCGATCAGCTTCAGCTCGATCGCCACCACGGCGACCGTCTCGGCGGCCAGCAGCACCGGCGCGGAGAGCAACGTCGGGGTGATCGCCCACTCGACCGCGGCGACCCCGCCACCGGCCGCGCCGACCCCGGCGGTGGCCCGGGCGGCGTTGCGGATCAGCCGCTCGGCCAGCGCGTCGTCGTCGAGGTCGGGAAAGTGCCGCCGGAGCGTGGCCAGGTCCCGGATCGGCACGTGCGGGGCGACGTCGGCGACGGTATCCGCCATCCAGCGGACGGCCGCCTTCGGCTTGAACAGGTCGGTGACGCCACGGGCGCGTGCCTGGCCGACCAGTCGGGTCAGCAGTTGCCGGCGTCGGGCCGGCGCGATGTCGTCGGCGGTCAGCGCGGCCACGGTCGCGCCGAGCTCGTCGCCCTCCTCGACCGGTACGCCCGGCGCGGGCTTCCCGGCCCCGCCGCTGTCGCCGGCCCGCCCGGTGTCCGGCCCTTCGGCCCCGCCGGCGTCCGGCCCTTCGGCCCCGCCGGCGCGCGGCCCTTCGGCCCGCCTGGCGTCCAGCCCTTCGGCCCCGCCACTGCCGTCGGCCCGCCCGGCGTCCGGCCCGTCGCCGCGGCCGCTCATGCCGCTGCCCCGATCCACTCCCCGGCGCCGCGCGGCACCCCGTCGCCGAGCCGAATGGTTCGCTCGCTGCGCTCGCTCACCCGTCCGCCCTCCCTGCTCCGCGCGGCGTGGCAGCCGCCGTTACGAGTCAAGCAGCTTCCGGCCAGCGGCGCACGGCGGCTCGAACAGCGGCGGCCCCGTCGAGGAGGCCGCCGCCGGTGAGCCGCGTCGGGATCAGACGCACTCGCGGCAGATCAGCTCGCCGTTGCGCTCGACCGCCAGCTGGCTGCGGTGGTGGACCAGGAAGCAGCGGCCGCACCGGAACTCGTCCTGCTGCATCGGTAGCACCTTGACCGTGAGCTCCTCGTCGGCCAGGTCGGCGCCGGGCAGCTCGAAGCTCTCGGCCACCTCGGCCTCGTCGACGTCCACGGCGCCCGACTGTGAGTCGACGCGTCGGGCCTTGAGCTCTTCCAGGCTGTCCTCGCCGAGGTCGACCTCGTCGCGACGCGGGGCGTCGTAGTCGGTGGCCATCGGTTTCACTCTCCCATATCGATGTGGTCGCTTCCGGTTGTAACGCCGGAGGACGCTGTTTCGGTTCCACTGGCCGGCCACCACATGTGTCGGTCACCCGACCCACGATCCGTGGGCCAAGTTCGCCGGAGAGGAACTTCCCCAGCGAGCGCGGAACCTTACCCCCCCTTTGGGCGAGGCATGTATACCGCCCTCGTGGCAGAGATGTACGCCCCTACGCCCGAAGTTGTTCCCAATGTGACTCAGGCGACACGAAGATAGGGGTAGTACTACCCGTTCCCCGGGTGGCGCGCCGGCATGTCGGACTGTTTCCACGCGACCGCCGGACAACCGTTAACCTCAGCGGCGTACTCGACGGCCGGCGGCGGCCGCCACCCAATCACGGTCCGGGGAGCGCCCTGATGAGTTTTGCGCGAGTGCGGGCACTCGTTGTCGTCGGTCTGCTGGCGGTCGTCGCCCTGGTCTTCGTCGTGGTGGCGCTGGTCCGGGACACGCAGAGCAAGGCCGGCACCGCCGAGGGTTGCCCCAAGGGTTGGCCGCTGGCCGACGTGGCCCTGCGCGAGCCCAAGGACGTCAAGATCAACGTATTGAACGGCACCGACGAGGCGGGCCTGGCCGGGAGCGTGGCGGACGACTTCCGCAATCGCAAGTTCCAGGTCAAGAAGGTCGCCAGCGACAAGAAGAAGGTGGACGACGTCGCGCTGCTGCGGTTCGGCCCGAAGGGGGTCGGCTCGGCGCATCTGCTGAAGGCCTATTTCCTCAACGAGGCCAAGCCGGTCTTCGACGTGAACCGCAAGGACGACACGGTCGACGTGGTGCTGGGCAACAATTTCCAGCAACTCGCCACCACCACCGAGGTCAACCAGTCCCTCGGCGACCTCGGCTCCCCCGAGGCCCCGACCGGCACCTGCCCGGCGCCGGTCAAGAAGTAACCCGACCGGTCCGCCGGGCCCCGCCACCCGCCCGCGCCCGGCCGGCCGGACCTGCCACTCGCCCGCGCCCGGCCGGCCCGGCGGACCCGTCACCCGCCCGCGCCCGGCGGGTCCGGGCGCCCGGGCGCGACCGGTCCTGTCGGACCGCCGCCCTCCCCGCCAGCGCGGCCGGTCAGGGGCCACCCGAGGCGTCCAGGGCAGCCAGCCGGGTGTGCAGCGGGTCGAAGAGCGCCGGCGGCGCCGCGATCACCAGATCGGGTCCGGCCGGCCGGCCGGACAGCCCGGTCACCCGGAGCCCCGCCTCCCGGGCGACCAGCCCGCCCGCGGCCAGGTCCCAGGCGGCCAGCCCCTTCTCGTAGTAGGCGTCGACCCGGCCCTCCGCGGTCAGGCAGAGGTCCAGGGCCGCGGCACCCATCCGGCGGATGTCCCGCACGTGCGGGATCAGTTCGGCGACCACCCGGGCCTGGTGCGCGCGCCGGCCGGCGTCGTAGCCGAACCCGGTGGCGACCAGCGCCTGCCCGAGGTCGGTCTCGGTGGAGCAGCGCACCCGGGTGCCCTCCCGCCAGGCGCCGCCACCGGCGGTGGCGGTCCACTCCTCGCCGGTGGCGACGTTGCGCACCACCCCGGCCACCACCTCCCCGTCGACCTCGGCGGCCAGCGAGACCGCGCAGTAGGGCAGCCCGTAGAGGTAGTTGACGGTGCCGTCGATCGGGTCGATCACCCAGCGCACCCCGCCATCGACGGCGGGGCCGGTCGACCCGGCGCCGTACTCCTCGCCGAGCACGGCGTCGTCGGGGCGCAGCGCCCGCAACGCGTCGACCACCTGCCGCTCCACCGCCCGGTCGGCGGCGGTGACCACGTCGGTGACGGTGCTCTTGGTCGCGGCGACCGACACCCCCTCGGCGCGCATCCGGTGCGCGGTGGCCGCGGCGTCCCGGGCCACGGTGACGGCGATCTCCAACAGGTCCCGCGGCGTCGGCGCCGAGCGGATCATGTTTCATCCCCTTCCCGCACGACCGGGGCCGCCCGGACCGCGCGTGGGTATCATCCTTACAAAGTCCACATCTGCGCCGAATCGGCGGTCCAGACCGTCGGTCGCCGTGCGGCGCGGGATGATCGCCGCAGACGGCGTTACAATTCACCCTGCCCACGCGCCACGGACCGCCAGCGACCGGTCGGCCCGGGACACGGGGGTCCCTCAACGACTCGCCCGGCACGGCGTTCCGTGCTGCGCCGGACGACCCGGCCGTGCTCGCTCTTCGCCTCCGGAAGGTCATTCGTGACAGAACCCCGCCAGACCGGCGCCGACGTTCGCTCGCTCACCGACACCCTGATCGCCCACGCGCAGAGCGCCGGTGGCCAGCTCACGTCGGCCCAGCTCGCGCGCACCGTCGAGTCCGCTGAGGTGACCCCGGCCCAGGCCAAGAAGATCCTCCGCGCACTCTCCGAGGCCGGCGTGACGGTGGTCGTGGACGGCTCCGCCACCACCCGCCGCCGGGTGGCCGCCGCCCGCTCGGCCACACCCGCCTCGCGGGCCACCACCGCCAAGACCACCAAGAAGGCCGCCGCGCCGGCTCCGAAGCAGGCGCCGGCCGCCGAGGAGGCCCCGGCCCCCGCCCCGCGGAAGGCGACCGCCCGCAAGGCCGCCGGCACCACCGCCGAGGTGGCCGCCAAGGCCGCCGCTCCGGCGAAGGCGACCAAGGCGACCCGGGCCACCAAGGCGACGGTGGCCGCCAAGACGGCCGCGGCGAAGACCGCCTCGAAGGGTGAGGGCCCCGAGGGCGACATCGATCCGGAGGAACTGGCCGCCGAGATCGAGGACGTGGTCGTCGAGGAGCCGGCCGAGCTGACCCAGGCCGCCGAGGCCGACGCGGCCAGCTCCGCCACCGAGAACGACTTCGAGTGGGACGACGAGGAGTCCGAGGCGCTCAAGCAGGCGCGTCGCGACGCCGAGCTGACCGCCTCCGCCGACTCCGTGCGGGCGTACCTGAAGCAGATCGGCAAGGTGCCGCTGCTCAACGCCGAGCAGGAGGTCGAGCTCGCCAAGCGGATCGAGGCCGGCCTGTACGCCGCCGAGCGGCTGCGCGCCGCCGACGACGGCGAGGAGAAGCTCACCCGGGACATGCAGCGCGACCTGCTGTGGATCTCCCGGGACGGCGAGCGGGCCAAGAACCACCTGCTGGAGGCCAACCTGCGGCTGGTGGTCTCGCTGGCCAAGCGCTACACCGGTCGTGGCATGGCCTTCCTCGACCTGATCCAGGAGGGCAACCTCGGCCTCATCCGCGCGGTCGAGAAGTTCGACTACACCAAGGGCTACAAGTTCTCCACCTACGCCACCTGGTGGATCCGCCAGGCCATCACCCGCGCCATGGCCGACCAGGCCCGCACCATCCGCATCCCGGTGCACATGGTCGAGGTGATCAACAAGCTCGGCCGGATCCAGCGCGAGCTGCTCCAGGACCTGGGCCGCGAGCCCACCCCGGAGGAGCTGGCCAAGGAGATGGACATCACCCCGGAGAAGGTGCTGGAGATCCAGCAGTACGCCCGGGAGCCCATCTCGCTCGACCAGACCATCGGTGACGAGGGCGACAGCCAGCTCGGCGACTTCATCGAGGACTCCGAGGCCGTGGTCGCCGTTGACGCGGTGTCGTTCTCGTTGCTGCAGGACCAGCTCCAGCAGGTGCTGCAGACCCTGTCCGAGCGTGAGGCGGGCGTGGTGCGACTGCGCTTCGGCCTCACCGACGGCCAGCCGCGCACCCTGGACGAGATCGGCCAGGTGTACGGCGTGACCCGGGAGCGCATCCGGCAGATCGAATCCAAGACCATGTCCAAGTTGCGGCACCCCTCGCGTTCCCAGGTGCTCCGCGACTACCTGGACTGACCGCACGCGTCAACCAACCGTGTCGGTTTGATCACCAGCCGTAGAACACTCTTCGGTGACCTGTCGGTTGCGCGTTTGTGATCGTTGACGTGGCACCCTTGGTGCACGGCACACTGTCCTCCACGCCAGGTGTGACCTCGGTCCCGGCCGGGCACACAGGGAAGGCAGGGCCTGAGAAGGGTGTTGCACGATAGGTGAGCAACCGAAGAGAGTGTTCATCGGTGACGACCAGAGGAGGAAGGCGATGACCCCGACCCTCACGCCGCCGCCCGAGACGGTGGCCCCCCCGGCCGCCGATGAACGGTGCGACCGCTGCAATGCTGCCGGCAAGCTCCGGATCACTCTGGCGGGTGGGAGCGAGCTGGTGTTCTGTGGGCACCACGCGAACAAGTACGCGGAGGATCTCGTGAAGATCACCGTGCGGTACGCGACGGACCCGGAGTTCAGCTGGCGTGGCGCCGATCTGATGGCGAACTGAGTCAGTAATCCGCAAGTCGACATAACCGACCGGAGGCACCCGAAGGGGTAGCCTCCGGTCGGTTTTTCCATACCCCCCGTCGGGCCCCACGGGTGCTCGACTCCCCACACGGCGTCCAGCCCGAACCGCCCGACTGCGGCACGTCGGGGCCTGACCCGCACCCGTGACGCACTGAACGCGGCATGTCGGCGCCTCACCCCGCCAGAACGCCCACCGACTGCGGCATGCCGGGGCCTCACGCCGCCAGAACGGCGCCGAATTGCGGCATGTCGGGCGGTCTCGGGCGTTCGGGGAGAGCGGCCGCCGTCAGAGGGTCTGCACGGTGGCGATGCGTTCTTCGAGCTGCTCGATGGTGGCCTGGGCGCTGGGCGGGCCGCCGCAGAGCCGGCGCAGCTCGGCGTGGATCTTGCCGTGCGGTACGCCGGTCCGGTGGTGCCGGGCGGCCACCAGGGCGTTCAGCTGGCGGCGCAGGGCCACCCGGCGCTGGGCGGCACTCATCGGTGCCGGCGGCGCCGCCGGGGCGTCAGCGGCCGGCTCAGCGGTCCGCTGGGCCGCCCGGCGCCGCTGGGCGGCGAGCTGGTCGGCCTGCCGCTTGGTGAGCAGCAGGGCGACCTGGTCGGCGGTGAGCAGCCCGGGCAGGCCGAGGTATTCCTCCTCCTCGGGGGTGCCGGCCTGGGCGGCGGTGCCGAACGAGGCCCCGTCGAAGATCACCTGGTCCAGCTCCGCGGTGGCGGAGAGCGCCGCGAACCTCTTCTCCAGCTCGCCGCTGGCCTGGTCGTCCCGCTGGGCACGCTCCAGCAGGTCGTCGTCGAGGCCGTCGGCGTCCTTCGGCTTGCCCAGCACGTGGTCGCGTTCGGCCTCCATCTCGCTGGCCAGGCCGAGCAGGTGCGGCACGCTGGGCAGGAAGACCGAGGCGGTCTCGCCGGGCCGCCGGGCCCGGACGAACCGGCCGATCGCCTGGGCGAAGTAGAGCGGGGTGCTGGCGCTGGTCGCGTACACGCCGACGGCCAGCCGGGGGATGTCGACCCCCTCGGAGACCATCCGGACCGCGACCAGCCAGCGCTGCTCGGACGCCGCGAAGGTCGCGATCCGCGCGGACGCGCCCTGGTCGTCGGAGAGCACCACGGCCGCCCTCTCGCCGGTCACCTGCTCGAGCAGCTTGGCGTACGAGCGGGCGACCTGCTGGTCGCTGGCGATCACCAGGCCACCGGCGTCGGGCATGCCGTTGGCGCGCAGCACGGTGAGCCGGGCGTCGGCAGCGCGCAGCACCTGCGGCATCCAGTCACCGGCCGGGTCGAGCGCGGTCCGCCAGGCCTGCGCGACGAGGTCCTGGGTCATCGGCTCGCCGAGCCGCGCCGCCAGTTCCTCGCCGGCGTTGGTGCGCCACCGGGTCTCCCCCGAGTACGCCAGGAAGAGCACCGGCCGGACCACGCCCTCGCGCAGCGCGTCGGCGTAGCCGTAGACGGAGTCGGCGCGGGAGCGGAGCAGCCCGTCCCCGCCCCGCTCGTAGCCGACGAACGGGATGGGGTTGTCGTCGGAGCGGAACGGCGTGCCGGTGAGCATCAGCCGGCGTACCGCGGGTTCGAACGCGGCCTTGACGCCGTCGCCCCAGGTACGCGAGTCGCCGGCGTGGTGGATCTCGTCGAGGATGACCAGGGTGCGCCGGGTCATGGTGCGCCGCCGGTGCACCTGGGGCGCCATGCCCACCTGCGCGTAGGTGACCACGGCGCCGTGGAAGTCGGCGGCGGAGTGCAGGTCGGCGTTGCGGAACGCGGCGTCGAGCTGGATGCCGACCCGGGCCGCGGCCTGCGCCCACTGGGTCTTCAGGTGCTCGGTCGGGGCGACCACGGTGACCGCTTCGACGGTGCCGTCGTGCAGCAGTTCGGCGGCGATCCGCAGGGCGAAGGTGGTCTTACCGGCGCCGGGCGTGGCGACCGCGGTGAAGTCCTCGGTGCGGCGGCGCAGGTACTCCACCATCGCCTTGCGTTGCCAGGCACGCAGGGGCGGGAACGTCTCGAGCGCCGGCAACCGCGGTGCCACGGGTAGCTCCTCTCCGCTGGCGAGCGGCGGTCGCCCCGGGCCGAGGGCCACGGGTACCGCCGCCCATGAAAAGGCCCTCGCGCATCGGGTGCCGCGAAGGCCGACTCAGCATAACCAGCGGCGGCACTTCTCCCCACTCGACACCACGCGGGTCACATCCGGGTGGCGGGGCGTCCCGCGGCGGGCGGCACGGCGTGGTCGGGACGCCCGGTGACCCGCCGCCGGGGGGCCCGGTCGAGGGCGGGGAGCCCCGGTCAGCCCTGTGGGCCCCGGGTGCCGGTACGCGGCGGGCGCAGCGTGGCCACCGGGGCCGACCAGCGGCGGCGCAGCGACACCAGGCGCAGCAGGAAGACGAAGGCGGCGGCGGCGCTCAGCGGCACTGAGGTGGCCCGCCCGTACTGGACCAGCAGGGCCACCACGATCGAGCCGGCGAGCGCGGCCAGGGCGTAGATCTCCCGGCGCAGCACCACCGGGATCTCCCCGGTGAGCAGGTCCCGGCCGAGCCCGCCGCCGATCGCGGTGAGCATGCCGATCATGCAGGCGCCGACGGTCGGCACGTGCGCGTCGAGGGCCTTGAGCGTGCCGGTGACGGTGAACAGGGCGAGGCCGGCCGCGTCCAGCACCAGCACGGTGGTGCGCAGCCGGACGAGTTGCGGGTGCAGCCGGAAGACGGCGGCGGCGGTGATCGCCGCGGTGGCCGCGTACCGCCAGTCGGCGAAGGCCAGCGGGGGGACCTCGTCGATCACCAGGTCGCGGAAGATGCCGCCGCCGAGGGCCGCGACGACGCCCACGAAGATCACTCCGAACAGGTCCAGCCGCTTGGCCACCGCCGCGGAGGCGCCGGAGGCGGCGAAGACCGCGACCCCGGTGAGGTCGGCGAACAGCAGGGCGGTGGAGGTGGTCACCGGCGGAGGGTACGTGGGCGGGCGGCGGAGCCGCCCGCGATCACTCGCGCCAGGAGTCGTAGATCTCCTTGCACTTCGGGCAGACCGGCGAACCCGGCTTGGCCGCCTTGGTCACCGGGAAGGTCTCCCCGCAGAGCGCGATGACGAAGGTGCCCATGACCGCGCTCTCGGCGATCTTGTCCTTGCGTACGTAGTGGAACATCTCCGGCCCGGTGTCGGCGTCCTTCAGCTCCGGCCGGTCGAGAACCTCTGTACTCACTTCCCACCTCCAAATCTCCAGTTTTGCAGGTCCGCCGGGGCCGGTCCACCGCAGGCCGGCCCGACGGCGGCCCGTACCGTAGCGGAAGTGACCAACTTTCACATCAGTTTCGGCACCGAGGTGGCCGACGCCCTGCGCGACGGGCGCCCGATCGTCGCCCTGGAGAGCACCATTGTCTCGCACGGCCTGCCCCGGCCGGACAATCTGCGGGTCGCGCGGCAGATCGAACAGGCCGTCCGGGACGCCGGCGCGGTGCCGGCCACCATCGGCATGGTCGCCGGCGAGCTGATCGTGGGGCTGGACGACGCCCAGCTGACCCGGCTGGCCACCGTCGACGGAGTGAGCAAACTCTCCGTACGCGACCTCGCGGTGGCGGCGGCGACCGGCGCGGACGGCGCCACCACGGTGGCGGCGACCAGCGCGGTGGCCGCGGCGGCCGGCATCGGTGTCTTCGCCACCGGCGGGCTGGGCGGGGTGCACCGGGAGGCGGCGCAGACCTTCGACGAGTCGGCCGACCTGATCACGCTGGCCCGGACGCCGATCGCGGTGGTCTGCGCCGGGGTGAAGTCGATCCTCGACGTGGGCGCCACCCTGGAGCGGCTGGAGACCCTCGGGGTGGGCGTGATCGGCTACCGCACCCGCCGCTTCCCCGGCTTCTATCTCACCGACGCCGGTTTCGACCTGGACTGGTCGGTGGAGTCGCCGGAGCAGGTCGCCGACGTGCTGCGGGCCCGGGACCGGCAGGGCGTGCACCACGGGGGGCTGGTGGTGGCCAACCCGCTGCCGGTCGACGAGCAGCTCGACCCGGCGCTGCACGACCGGACCCTGGCCGAGGGGCTGGCCATGCTGGCCCGCGAGGGGGTGACCGGCAAGGCGGTGACCCCGTTCCTGCTGGCCCACTTCCACTCGGCCACCGAGGGCGCCAGCCTGGCGGTGAACGTGCGGATCATCCTGCGCAACGCCGACCTGGCGGCGCGGATCGCGGTCGCCGCGGCCGCCCGGGGCACGGACGCATGAGCCGGCGGCAGCGGCCGGGGTGGCGGCGCCGCGCGGTGCCGCCGCCCGCCCGGCGCGGCGAGGTGGCGGCATGAGCGCCCGGATCGTCGTGGTCGGCGACGTGATCACCGACGTGGTGGCGATGCTCGCCGGCCCGCTGGCGACCGGCTCGGACACCGCGGCCACGATCCGGTTCAGCGGTGGCGGTCAGGCGGCGAACACGGCGGCCTGGCTCGCCGCGCAGGGGGCGCCGGTCACCCTGGTCGCCGCGGTCGGTGCGGACGAGCCGGGCCGCGAGCGGGTCGCCGAGCTGGACCGGGTCGGCGTGGTGTGCGCGGTGCAGCGGCAGGAGGGCTACCCGACCGGCACGGTGGTCGTGCTCGTCCACGACGGGGAACGGACCATGGTCAGCCAGCGCGGGGCGAACCTGCGGCTGAGCGCCGACCACGTCGAGGCGGCCCTGGCCGGGGCGCCCGACGCCGGGCACCTGCACCTGTCCGCGTACACCCTGCTGGACGCCGGGTCGCGCGGCGCGGGCCTGCGCGCGCTGGCCGTCGCCCGCGAGCGCGGGCTGACCACCAGCGTCGACGCGGCCTCCGCGGCGCCGCTGCGGCGGGCCGGCGCGGCGGCGTTCCTGGCCTGGGTACGCGATGTCGACCTGCTGCTGGTCAACGCCGACGAGGCGACGGTGCTGGCCGGTGGGCTGGACCCGGCGGCGCAGGGCCGGGCGCTCGCGGCGGTGGCCCGGCGGGTGGTGGTGAAGCGGGGCGCGGCCGGCGCGGTCTGGGTGGACCGGACCGGGGTGGTCGAGGCGGCTCCGGCGCGCGGGGTGCCGGTGGTGGACGTCACCGGCGCCGGCGACGCCTTCGCCGCCGGCCTGATCACCGCGTGGCTGGCCGGGGCGGAGCCGCGCGCGGCGTTGTCCCGGGCCGGGGATCTCGGCGCGCTGGCCGTCTCGTCGGTGGGGGCCCGGCCGGCGCCCTGATCCGGTGCGGTCCGGGCCGGCGCCGGCCCGGACCGGTCAGGGCTCGGCGTCGATGACCTTGTGCGGGCGCTCCTCGGCGGCGAGCGCCATGGGCGGGGTGTCGTCGCGGTGCCGCGGGTGCAGCTTGTTGGCGAGGCGGTGCTGCTCCTTCGGCGGCCGGTCGTTGGCCAGCAGCACCGCCAGCCACGGGATGAGCACCATTCCGAGGCCGCACAGCGGGAGCCAGAGCCAGAGCAGGGGCGCCTGCACGCCGACCAGGATGGCGCCGGCCACCAGGCAGGCGACCCGGATGCCCATCATCAGCACGTAGCGTTTCTGGCGGCTGGTGAGCTGGTCGTCCTGGCTGCGCGCGGCGTCGGTGATCAGGATCGGCTGGTACTCCGGACGCTTCACCGGACCTCCTCGAGGGGATTACGCCTCATCCTGTCACCCTCGACGGCTGATCGGCCAAAATCGTGACAAGGGCGGTACGTGTTACGTGCGTGGTACGCTCGCCCCGTGGGCAACCGGTTCAGCTTCACCGACGAGGCGTTGGCCAACCTGCGGGTCTACGACGTCACGCCCGGGGAAGTCTGGGAGGCCCTGCACAGCACCCGGCGGGTCATCCGGCACCTCGGCGACGACGTCATGGTGGTCTACGCGACCGACCACCGTGGGCGGCGCCTCGCCGTGCTGCTGGCCGAGGCCGACGGCACCGACAACGACTGGGACATCCTCTCCGCCCGCGAGCTGAGCGACGTCGAGGCCAAGCGCTACGACGAGGCGGTACGGAGATCACGCCGACGAGGAGGCGGTCACGATGCACCGTAACGACGCGACCAAGCGGTTCCACGACGGCGGCGACGCCCTCGCCGACCTCATCGACGAGAGTCCCGCGGCGGAGCTGCCCGCCCCCGACACCGACGTGCCGATGGTCAGCCGCTCGGTACGGCTGCCGCTGGAGACGTACGAACGGGTCCGGGCGGCCGCCGACGCACGCGGCATCGGCGTGACCACGCTGATGCGCCAGTGGATCGAGGCCGGCCTGGCCGACCTGGACGACTCCGCCACGGTCTCCCTGGCCGACGTGCGCCGCGCCCTGGCCGCGCTCTCCCGGCCGACCGCCGCCTGAGGCTCACGCCTCCGGGCCGCTGCTCTCCGGTCCCTTCCGCCCGATCGGGGAGGCCGACATCTCGGCCGGACGCCCCCGGCTGCGCAGCGCGTCCGCCAGCGCCACCGCGGCCAGCACGGCGGCCACCAGGGACAGGGACAGCACGCCGGGGCCGTGTGCCAGCAGCGGGACGAGCAGGATCAGCACGCCCGGGCCGAGCACCCGGGGCAGCGAGATCCGGCCGAAGATCTCGTACTCGAAGCGGGCCCGGGCGGCCAGGAAGAGCAGCGGGCCCCCCACCACGAAGAGCAGCAGGCCCGCATCGGAGCGGTGGAACGGCTCGGCGATCACCACCTCGTAGCCGACCGCCACGGTGAGCACGCCGAGCACCAGGACCAGGTGGGTGACCGTGGCCGAGGTGCCGAGCCGGCCCGGCACGCGCGCCAGCCGCAGCGCCTCGACCAGCAGGTGCCCGGCCCGGTAGAAGTAGATCCGCCAGAGCAGCGCCGTGGTGACGAAGGCCGCCACGAAGGGGCCGACCGCGTCACCGGAGAAGCTCTCCCCGCTGTAGGTCACCCCGATGACCAGGATCGACTCGCCGAGCGCGATGAGGAAGATCTGCTGGTACCGCTCGGCCAGGTGCTCGCCCGCGATCCGCCAGCTGGCCGTCGGCGCGGAGCCGAGCCGGGGCAGCGGCCAGCCGGTGAAGAGCCCGGTGTAGTCGACGGTCAGCGCGAGGGCCCAGAGCGGCAGGCGCAGGTCGTCCGGGCCCAGCGCACCGGCCAACCACAGCGGCGCGGTCGCCGCCGCCCAGGTGGCCAGCCGCAGCGGGACCAGCCGCCGCGGGTGACCGTGCAGCGCGGTCGCGACGACCAGGGGCCGGCCCAGCATCACCGCCAGGTACGCGAGGGCGAACGGCAGCGCCCGCTCCTCCAGCGCGCGGGGCAGCGTCACCCCCATCACCAGGCTCGCGAACATCGTGCCCACCACGACGGCCTGGATGATGGTCCGTTCCGGCTCGTACCGGCTGGTCACCCAGACGGTGATCGTCCAGATCAGCCAGAGCACCAGGAAGAGCAGCAGGGTCCGGCCGACGCCGGCGGCCAGCGCCCAGCCGGTGGCCGGCAGGTCGGTGAAGAGCCGCTGGGACACCCGGGTCAGCGCGAAGACGAAGACCAGGTCGAAGAAGAGCTCCAGGAAGGTGGCCCGGCCGGACGTCGCCCGGGTACGCAGCAGGGCCGTGCCGCGCTGCTCCGCCATCCGCGCTCCCCGGTACGCCGTCCCCGCCTCCAACGAGACGGCCGCCCGGTCGGTTGCGACCCACGGGCGGCCGGTCGGCGCGGCCGGCGGCGGGTCAGCCCTTCCCGGCCTTCGCGGCCGCCTTCATCTGCTGCTTGAACTCGCGGACCCGGCGCAGCGAGTCGGGATCGGTCACGTCCGCCACCGACCGGTACGCGTCCGCGTCGCCGTAGCCGCCGGCCGCCTCCCGCCAACCCTCCGGGGTGACGCCGAACCGCTTGCCGAGCAGCGCGACGAAGATCTGTGCCTTCTGCCGGCCGAAGCCGGGCAGCTCGCCGACCCGGCGCAGCAGGTCCCGGCCGTCGGCGGCCTCCGACCAGAGCCGGGCCGGGTCGCCGTCGTACCGCTCGACCAGCACCCGGCACACCTCCTGCACCCGGGCCGCCATGGCCTTGGGGAACCGGTGCAGCGCCGGCGGCTCGGCGAAGAGCGCGACCAGGGCCTCCGGGTCGTACCCGGCCAGCTCCCGGGCGTCCGGCTCGTGGCCCAGCCGCTGGGCCAGGACGTACGGCGAGGAGAACGCCTTCTCCATCGGCACCTGCTGGTCGAGCACCATGCCGAGGAGCAGCGCCAGCGGGCTGCGCGCCAGCAGCTCGTTGGCCTGCGGGTCGATGGGCAGCGAGAGCGTCATGCCCCCATCCTGCCGGGCGGGCCGCGGTCCGCGCCGCCGACTCCCCGCGGCGCGGCCCGGTGGACCGGGTCGGTCCACCGGGCCGGGTGCCGGCGGGTGGGTCAGTTGACGACGAAGAGCAGCCGGTTCGGCGAGCCGGAGCCGGGGTTGGTCACCTTGCCGGTGGTCGCGTTGGTGGTCAGGTAGCTGGCCACCTGCGCCGGGGTGTAGGACGGGTTGGCGCCGAGGACGAGCGCCGCCGCGCCGACCACGTGCGGGGTGGCCATCGAGGTGCCGCTGATCGTGTTGGTCGCGGTGTCGCTGGTACGCCAGGCGGAGGTGATCGACGAGCCGGGCGCGAAGATGTCCACGCAGGAGCCGTAGTTCGAGTACGAGGCCCGGGCGTCGGTGCTGGTGGTGGCGCCGACGGTGATGGCCGAGGCGACCCGGGCCGGCGACGAGTTGCAGGCGTTGGCGCTGGAGTTGCCGGCGGCGATGCCGTACGTGACGCCGGAGCTGATCGAGTTGGCCACCGCGCTGTCGAGCGTGCTGCTGGCACCGCCGCCGAGGCTCATGTTGGCCACGGCCGGCTTCACCGCGTTCGAGGTGACCCAGTTGACGCCGCTGATCACGCCGGAGGTGCTGCCGCTGCCGGAGCAGTTGAGCACCTTCACCGCGATCAGTCGCACGCCCTTGGCCACCCCGTACGTGCTGCCACCGACGGTGCCCGCGACGTGGGTGCCGTGGCCGTTGCAGTCGGTGTTGTTGGTGTCCACGGTGTTCGTGCCCCAGGTGGCCCGGCCGCCGAACTGGCTGTGGGTGGTCCGGATGCCGGTGTCGATGATGTACGCCCGCACGTTGCTGGCCGTGTTCGGGTAGGTGTAGGTGCTGTTCAGCGGCAGGTTGCGCTGGTCGATCCGGTCCAGGCCCCAGGTGGCGCCGGTCTGGGTGCCCTGGGTGGTGACCACCCGGTCCTGCTCGACGTACGCGACGGCCGGGTCGGCGGCGAGCCGGCGCGCCTGGGCGGCGCTCATCTTCGCGCTGTAGCCGGTGAGGGCCGCGCTCCACACCGTGCCGACGCTGCCGCCGTAGCGCTTGGCCAGGCCGGCGGCCCGGTCCGGCACGGCGGTGCGGGCGGCGAGGCTGTTCGCGGTGCCGACCGCGTCGCCCTTGAGCACGACCACGTAGCTGCCGCTGACGGCGTCGGCGGCGCCGGCGTACCGGATCTCACCGGTCGGCGCGGCGAGAGCGGGCGTGGAGGCGGCGGCGGCGAGGGCCGCGGCGGCGGCCGTGACGGCGAGCGCACGCAGCGCGCGCCGCCGGGGAAGGGACACGTCGGGCATCGTCTGGCTCCCTACCGGGCGGGCCGGTTTGTGGCCGGCGGATCGCCCATCGACGGATGTTGGCAGAGATGCTAGCCAGGGATCGATGGACATGAAAGAGATAGTTGCCGATAGATACCGTCCGCGTTATGGATCGGCGGGTGCCGCCAACCGCGGCCGGCAGCCGAGGCAGGATGAGCACGTGGACCGTCACGACATGCTGCTCTCCCCCGCCGGGGTCGACGCGCTGCGCACCGCGCTGACGCTGGCCCGCTTCACCGCCAACGGCATCGCCGACCGCCTAGGCCCGCAGGCCACCGGCGGGGTGGCCCGCAACGACTTCCGGGCCGCGCTGCGCGCCACCGAGGATCGGGACCGGCTGGCCACGCTGATCCGGGTCTTCATCTGCGACCAGACCGAGCCGACGGCGGCGGTGGCCGCCGCGCTCGCCCCGTTGACCGTCGACGAGGCGCTGGCCGGGGGCATCGTCGAGCGGCACGGCGACGGGCTGCGCGCCGGCGTGGACCTGGAGCCGTACGGCGACGAATGGTGGGTGCTCGCCGACGTGCCGGCCAGCGCCCGCCCGGGCCGGCCGCTGCACGCCGAACACGTGCTCGGCATCGGCGGGGCCACCCAGACGCTGATCGGCGCGGCCGTCCGCCGGCCGGTACGCACCGCCCTCGACCTCGGCACCGGCTCCGGCGTGCAGGCCCTGCACCTGTCCACCCACGCCGACCGGGTGACCGCCACCGACGTCTCGGAACGGGCGCTGCGCTTCGCCGCCACCACCGCCGCGCTCAACGGGCAGGACTGGGAACTGCTGCGCGGGGACATGGTCGCCCCGGTGGCCGGCCGCCGCTTCGACCTGGTGGTCAGCAACCCGCCCTTCGTGGTCGGACCCGGCACCACCACCCACGTCTACCGGGACTCCGGCCGGGTCGGCGACGCGATCGGCGCCGAACTCGCCGCCGCCGCGCCGCACCTGCTCACCGAGGGCGGGACCATGCAGTACCTGGCCAACTGGGTGCACGTCACCGGCGAGGACTGGGCCGAGCGGGTCACCGGCTGGTTCGCCGGCACCGGGCTGGACGCCTGGGTGATCCAGCGAGAGGTGGCCGACCCGATGGCGTACGTCAACCTCTGGCTCACCGACGTCGGCGAGTCCGCCGATCCGCAGCGGATGGCCGCCTGGCTGGACTGGTTCGACGCGCACAAGGTCGAGGCGATCGGCTTCGGCATCGTCTCGCTGCGCCGCTCCGGCCACGACCAGCCGGTGCTCCGGGTGGAGGATCTGCGCCAGCGGGTGCAGCCGCCGCTGGGCGACCGGGTCACCGAGTGGTTCGACCGGCAGGACTGGCTACGCGACCAGGGCACCGAGGGGCTGCTGGCCGCCCGCTACCGCGCCGCCGACGGGCTCCAGCTGCGGCAGGATGCCACCATGGGCGACGAGGGCTGGGCGGTGGACCGGCAGGTCCTCGCCATGCCGCGCGGCCTGCGCTGGTCCGAGGAGATCGACCCGCTGGTGCTCGCCCTGGTCGGCGGGGCGGACGGCCGGCTGCCGCTGCGCGACCAGCTCGCGCTGCTCGCCGCCGCGCACGACGTCACCCCCGACGAGCTGGCCGAGGCGGCCGGGCCGATCGTGGCGCACCTGGTCGAGCGGGGCATCGTCGAGCCGGTGGCGGACTGATGCGGGCGGTGGTGCAGACCGTCAGCCGGGCCGCGGTGACCGTCGACGGCGAGGTGGTCGGCGAGATCACCGACGGCCTGCTGGTGCTGCTCGGCGTGACCCACTCCGACACCCCGCAGCTCGCGTCCACCATGGCCCGCAAGATCCACGAGCTGCGCATCCTGGACGACGAGCGCAGCGCCGCCGACACCGGCGCCGCCATCCTGGTGGTCAGCCAGTTCACCCTCTACGGCGACGCCCGCAAGGGCCGCCGCCCGAGCTGGACCGCCGCCGCCCCGGCCGAGGTGGCCGAGCCGCTGGTCAACGCGCTGGTCGAGGCGCTGCGGGACCGGGGCGCCCGGGTGGAGACCGGCCGCTTCCGGGCGCACATGCTGGTGGAGAGCGTGAACGTCGGGCCGCGTACCGTGCTGCTCGAGCTCTGACCACCGGCGGCGGCGACCGGCCCGGCCACCGCCGTGGCGGAGTCCCGCCACGGCGGTACTCCGCCGACGCGAGCCGTTCAGCGGGCCCGGCCGCGGCGGTAGAACCGTCGCATGTCACCGTCCGCACCCCGCACCCCGTCCCACCGCACCCGGCGGCGCCTGCTCGCCGCCGCCGCGGCCGCCGGCCTGATCGCCGGCGGATTCACCGCGGTACCGAGCCCCGCCGGGGCGGCCGGTCCGCCGGCCGCCCCGCAGACCCCCGCCCGGGACCGGCACACCGTCACGCTGATCACCGGTGACGTGGTCACCGTGACCACCCTCGCCGACGGCCGGTCCACGGCCGACGTCGACCGGCCCGCCCAGGCCACCGGCGGCGTCCGGGTCCAGGAGAGCGGCGGCGACCTGTACGTGCTGCCCGACGAGGCGCTGCCGCTGCTGGGCAGCAACCGGCTGGACCGGCGGCTGTTCAACGTCACCGACCTGATCGAGATGGGCTACGACGACGACCGCAGCGCCGCGCTGCCGCTGATCGCCACCTACCCGAGGACGGCGTCCCGCACGGCCCGCCCGGCCCCGCCCCGGGGCAGCCGGCAGGTGCGCGACCTGCCCAGCGTCACCGGCGCCGCGCTGGCCGCCGACAAGAAGCAGGCCCGCGCCTTCTGGTCCACCGTCGCGCCCGCCGCGGCCACCCGGTCGGGCGCCACCCTCGGCGCCGGGCTGGACAAGCTCTGGCTGGACGGCCGGGTGACGGTCAACCTCAAGGAGAGCGTGCCGCAGATCGGCGCGCCCGAGGCGTGGGCCGCCGGCTACGACGGCGCCGGGGTGACGGTCGCGGTGCTGGACACCGGGGTCGACGCCAGCCACCCCGACCTGGCCAGCCAGATCGAGGAGAAGGTCAGCTTCGTGCCCGGCGAGGACACCGTCGACGTCCACGGGCACGGCACCCACGTCGCCTCCACCATCGCCGGCACCGGAGCGGCCTCCGGGGGCGACTACACCGGCGTCGCGCCGGGCGCGGACCTGATCGTCGGCAAGGTGCTCAACAACGAGGGCTACGGCCAGGACTCCTGGATCCTCGCCGGCATGCAGTGGGCGGCCGAGTCCGGCGCCGACGTGATCAGCATGAGCCTCGGCGACGCGACCCTGACCGACGGCACCGACCCGATGGCGCTCGCGGTGGACAGCCTCTCCGCGCGGTACGGGACGCTGTTCGTGATCGCCTCCGGCAACGCCGGGCCGCAGTCCATCGGGTCGCCCGGCACCGCCGGCAGCGCGCTGACCGTCGGCGCGGTCGACAAGCAGGACGAGCTGGCCTGGTTCTCCAGCACCGGCCCGCTGACGGGCAGCGGGGGCCTGAAGCCCGACCTCACCGCGCCGGGCGTCGGCATCACCGCGGCCCGCTCGGGCAGCAGCGCGGGCTCCGGCAGCTACCAGAGCATGGACGGCACCTCGATGGCCACCCCGCACGTCTCGGGCGCCGCGGCGATCCTCGCCCAGCGGCACCCCGACTGGTCCGGCCAGCAGCTCAAGGAGGCGCTGACGAGCAGCGCGAAGCGGCTCACCGACAGCTACAACCCGTACCAGGTGGGCACCGGCCGGCTGGACGTGGCGGCCGCCGTGCGGAACACCGTACGCGCCACCGGCTCGGCCTTCTTCGGCAACTTCGAGTGGCCGCACGAGCCCACCGATGCCCCGGTCACCCGGCCGGTGACGTTCACCAACTCCGGCGCCGCGGCCGTCACCCTCGACCTGGCCGTCACCGGCGACGGGCCGTTCACGCCGGGCGCCTCCTCGGTGACCGTGCCGGCCGGCGCCAGCGTGGCCGTCCCGGTGACCGGCGACCCGCGCGGGACCGCCTACGGCCAGCTCACCGGCTACCTGGTCGGCACCGACCGGGCCACCGGCAAGGCGGTCACCCGCACCGCCCTCGCCCTGCTCAAGGAGGACGAGCGGTACGACCTCACGATCAAGCTGCGCGGCCGGGACGGCACGCCGGCCAACGCGACCGTCGTGGTGAAGAAGGCCGGCGAGTGGTACCCGTGGCAGTACGCGGTGAACGGCGAGCGGACCCTGCGCCTGCCGCCGGGGACGTACACCGTGGAGGCCGCGCTGGACGTCCCCGGCCGGCGCCCGGACGCGCTGGGCTTCGCCCTGCTGGTGGACCCGGAGACCGTGCTCGACCGCGCCGCCGAGGTGGTGCTGGACGCCAGCCGCGCCCGGCTGCTGGACACCACCGCGCCGCAGCCCACCGAGGACCGGCAGCGCCGGCTCGACTTCGAGGTCCGCTACGCCGACGGCGACAGCTTCCGGGAGGCGTACCAACTCCCGGTGCGCTACGACGACCTGTACGTCCTGCCGACCGAGAAGGTCACCCAGGGGTCGTTCACCATGGCGGCCCGCTGGCGCAAGGGCGAGCCGATGCTCCGCCTGACGGCCCCCGGCCGGCTGCCGATCGACGCCACCGTGCAGCCGGGCGCGACGCTCACCGCCGGCGCCGACACGCTGCGGCCGGTCTACGCCGGCACCGGCGGTCCCGACGAGTACGCCGGCCTCGCCGTCCAGGGTGGGATCGCCGTGGTGACCCGCAGCGACGCGGTCGCCGCGCCGGACCGGGCGGCGGCCGCGGCGGCCGCCGGCGCGAAGCTGCTGCTCGTCGTCAACGACGGTCCCGGCATCCTCAACGAGTACGTCGGGGAGTCCCCGATCCCGGTCGCCACGGTGCACCGTGACGCCGGCGCGGAGCTGATCAAGGTGGCGAAGGCCGGCGCGCCGAGGCTGACCGTCACCCGCACGCCGTACGCGAGCTACGTCTACGACCTCACCCAGGTCTGGCCCGGCCAGGTGCCGGACCGGGCGCTGAGCTACCGGCCGGGCCGCCACGACCTGGCCCGGATCGACGCCCGCTATCACGCGGTCCGGGACACGCCCGGCGCCGGCTACCGGTACGACATGACGTTCAGCCCCGCCGTCGGCTTCCCGGAGTCGGAGTGGCACCCCGGCACCCGCACCGAGTGGGTCACCCCGGACGTAGTCTGGCACGAGGTGCACAGCCAGGCCACCTGGACCGACACGGCCTACCTCAACACCTACCGCCGGGGCACGACCACCGGGCTGGACTGGTTCGCGCCCGCCGTCCGGCCCGCCTTCAACCGGGCGTTCGGGGTGCGCAACAGCCGCTACCAGGACTACCTGACGTTGAACGTGCAGGCGTGGAGCCCGTCGGACGACGTGCTCGAGCACGGCGGCAACCTGGAGTGGGGTTCGGTGCCCACGTCGCTCAAGCTCTACCAGGGCGACACACTGCTGCACGAGAACCGGTACAACGCCGACCTGCAGTGGGCGGAGGTGCCGGCCGGCACGCTGCCGTACCGCCTGGTGCTGGACGCGTCACGGCCCGCGGAGGAGTGGCGGCTGTCCACCCGTACGCACACCGAGTGGGACTTCGTCTCCGGGTCCAACCAGGCGGACACCTTCGTCCCGTTCGCGTTGCTCCAGCTCGACTACGCGCTGGAGACCGACCTGCGCGGCGACGTGCGGGCGGGCGCCCGGCAGCCGATCAGCGTCACGGCGCGACCGCAGCCGGGCGGCAGCGGCACCGGCACGGTCACCTCGGTGGGGCTGGAGGTCTCCTACGACGACGGCGCCAGCTGGCAGCCGGTGACGCTGAGCCGGGGCGCCGGCGACCGGTGGTCCGGCTCGCTGGCCCTGCCGAAGCGGCCGGGCGGCTTCGTCTCGGTACGCGCCCAGGCGCGCACCGACGCCGGCTTCGGCATCCGGCAGGAACTCATCCGGGCGTACGGCCTGCGATGAGCCGCCCCGGTGGAGCCCCCGGACCGGCACCGTCCGGGGGCCCCACCTGGGCCTCGTCCCGTGCCAACCCCTGTTCAAGATCCATGGTTGTGGCCGATACTCTCCCTGCCGCGCGCGGAGGGAGGCAGCCACCGATGCTGGGCGTGCTGGGTCTGGGCCCCGACGACGAGGCGGTCTACGGCCTGCTGGTCCGGCGGGCCCAGGCGGACCCCGCCGCGCTCGCCGCCGCCCTGCGGATGCCCGTCGCCACGGTCCGCGCCGCACTGGCCCACCTGATCGCCGGCGGCCTGGTCAAGCACGGGCCGAACGACGAGTTCTCGGTGGCGCCGCCCGCCGTGGCGCTCGGGGCGTTGATCAGCGAGCAGCGCAGCGCCCTGCGCAGCGCCGAACTGGCCCTGGTCACGCTCGCCGAGGAGTACCGCGCGGCGACCGCGGGTCGGGCCATCGACGAACTCATCGAGGTGGTCACCGGCCGCGACGCCGTCGGGCACCGGTTCGCGCAGGTGCAGCACGCCGCCCGGGCCGAGGTCCGGACCTTCGTCACCTCGCCCTTCATCGCCGTGCCGCCCGGCGAGAACCCGGTGGAGTCGGTGGCGGTCGCGCAGGGGGTGCGGTTCCGGGTGGTGATCGACCGGCCGACCCTCGCCGAACCCGGGGTGATCGCCGAGACCCTCCAGTCCCTGCGCGACGGCGTCCAGGTCCGGGTCGTCGAGTCCCTCCCGATCAAGCTGATCCTGGCCGACGCCGAGCTGGCGCTGGTGCCGATGACCGCCACGCCGGGCGGCGAGCCCGCCGCCGTGCTGCTGCACCGCACCGGACTGCTGACGGCCATGGACGCCCTGTTCGAGAACGTCTGGCGGCACGCCCACCCGCTCGACGCCGAGGCGCTGACCGGCGCGGCCGGCGACCACCCGGCCAGCGAGGACGCGGACGGCCTGACCGAGCTGGACCGCAAGGTCCTGGCGCTGCTGCTGGCCGGGCTCACCGACCAGGTCGTCGCGGCCCAGCTGGACCTCTCGCTGCGGACCCTGCAGCGGCGGCTGCGCCACCTGATGGACCTGGCCGGCGTGCAGACCCGGATGCAGCTGGGCTGGCACGCCGCCCGCCACCACTGGGCCTGACCGCCGCCACCGGCCGACGGGCCACAGCCGGCCGACGGGCCACCGCCACCGGCCGACGGCCACCGCCACCGGCCGACGGGCCGCAGCCCGTGGGACGCGCCTCGCGACCGGCAGGCCACGAGCCGTGGCCCGTGGCCCACCGGCCACGGTCAGAAGAACAGGCCGCGGCGCTGCACCGACTGGCGGAGCCAGGCGTCGAGCTGGGCCGCCCAGTCGGTCCGGTCGGCCGTGGCGTGGTCGACGGTGAACCGGCCGAAGGCGTCGCGGCCCTCGGTGAACAGGCCGCCCCGCTTGTCCAGCTCCAGCACGACCTGCACCTGCTGCGGGTTCGTCACGAAGGTGACCTCGAGCTGGTTCATCGCCCGCGCGTACTGCGGCGCCGGGTAGAACTCGATCTCCTGGTAGAACGGCAGGCTCTGGTGCACGCCGTAGAGGTGGCCGCGCTCGACGTCGGCGCGGGCGAACCGGAAGCCCAGCCGCAGCAGCGCCTCCAGCAGCCGCTCCTGCGCCGGCAGCGGATGCACCGCCACCGGGTCCAGGTCGCCCTTGTCGACCGCCCGGGCCACCTCCAGCTCGGTCCGCAGCCCCATCGTCATACCGTGCAGGTGCTGGCCGTACAGGTCGGTCAGCGGGGTCTCCCAGGGCACGTCGAACCGGAACGGAACCTCGTAGCGCTGCCCCGGCTCCAGCCGGAACGCCCCGGTCACCTGCCGGCGGCCGAACTCCTGGGTGGTGTCGTACTCGGAGTCGCCGCTCTCCACCTCGACCCTGGTCACCAGCCCGAGTGCGACGTAGCTCACGTCGACCGGATGGTCCCCGCCGAGCACCTGGACCCGGCCCTCGAGCTGGCCACCGGGCCGGCAGTTCGGGTTGGCCAGCACCGTCTCCACCGACGGACCGCCCACACCCATCGCCTGCATGAGCCGCTTGAAGACCACCGCGTCCTCCGATCGCTGTACGTGCCGGTCCGGATGGCCGGCCGCTGGCACGGTAACCGGATCGGGCAACCGGCAGCCGGCGTTCCGCCGCGATTGCTGTCGGGTCCCCGATCGCCTCACTCCCGTTTCACGCCCCGACCGCCAAGCTGTTCCTCACCGGCCCCACCGCGCCGGTGCGCGGCACGGACTCCGGTACGCGGCACAAAGGACACGGGGAGAGACAGAGATGGCCCTGCAGATGATCGAGCACCAGACCCGCCCGGCTGCCACCATCGACGCCGAGCTCGGCTCCGACGCCCTCACCGACCTGGACGCCACCGACGAGCGCGGCGTCTCCACCGATCTGGTTCGGGCGTACCTCAACGGCATCGGGCGCACCAAGCTGCTGACCGCCGCACAGGAGGTCGAGCTCAGCAAGCGGATCGAGGCCGGCCTCTTCGCCGAGGAGAAGCTCTCCGCCTGCCGCCCGCTCTCCCCCGACCTGCGCGCCGACCTGGAGCTGATCGCCGCCGAGGGCCGCGCCGCCAAGGACCACCTGCTGGAGGCGAACCTGCGGCTGGTGGTCAGCATCGCCAAGCGCTACACCGGCCGTGGCATGGCCTTCCTCGACCTGATCCAGGAGGGCAACCTCGGCCTCATCCGCGCGGTCGAGAAGTTCGACTACACCAAGGGCTACAAGTTCTCCACCTACGCCACGTGGTGGATCCGCCAGGCCATCACCCGCGCCATGGCCGACCAGGCCCGCACCATCCGCATCCCGGTGCACATGGTCGAGCAGGTCAACCGGATGGTCCGGGTCCGCCGGGAGCTGTCGGTCACGGTGGGCCGGGAGCCCACGGTGGCCGAGGTGGCCCGGGCGCTGGAGATCCCCGAATACCAGGTGATCGAGCTGATCTCGTACGACCGGGAACCGGTGAGCCTGGACCAGGCCGTCGGCGAGGACGGCGAGAGCGCGCTCGGTGACTTCGTCGCGGCGGTGGACCCGCGTCAGGAGCCGGGCGACGCCGCCGCCGACGGCGAGCTGCGCAACGAGGTGCGGATCGTGCTGGCCACCCTCTCCCAGCGGGAGCAGGCGGTGATCCGGCTGCGGTTCGGCCTGGACGACGGCCGGCAGCGCACCCTCGACGAGGTGGGCCGCGAGTTCGGCCTGTCCCGGGAGCGGATCCGGCAGATCGAGAAGATCACCCTGCTGAAGCTGCGCTCCCCGGAGCGGGCGAACCGCCTGGAGGCGTACGCCTGCTGAGCGCACCCGCAGGCCCGGACACCGGCCCCCGCCTCACAACCGGCGGGGGCCGGTGTCTGGGCGGGGCGCCTCCGCGCCGGTGCGGACGGTGGCGTGCAGCACCGCGAAGCCGTCCGGCCGGGCCAGCACCGGGTTGAGGGTGAGCGAACGCACCCGGGGCTGCTCGTCGGCGAGCCGGCCGACCCGCAGCAGCAGCTCCACCAGGGCGGACCGGTCCACCGGGGCGGCACCCCGGTGGCCGCGCAGCAGCGGCGCGGCCCTCGGCTCGTCGACCAGTTCGGCGGCGTCCCGGTCGGTCAGCGGCACCGCCCGCCAGGCCCGGTCGCCGAGCAGCTCGGTCGCCACACCGCCGAGGCCGAAGCCGACCACCGGCCCGAACGCGGGGTCCTCCACCAGCTCCACCACGCAGGCAACGCCCGGCGGGACCATCGGCTGGACCAGGACGTCCGCGCCGAAGAGTGGGGCCATCTCGGCGTACGCGCGGCGCAGCGCGACCGGGTCGGCCAGGTCGAGCCGCACGGCACCGAGGTCGAGCCGGTGCCGCAGGCCCGGGGCGGCGGCCTTGAGCGCCACCGGCCAGCCGAGCCGCCCGGCCGCGGCGAGCGCCTCGTCGGCCGAGCCCGCCGGCACCGACTCCACCACGTCGATCCCGTACGCCCGCAGCAGCGCGGCCGGGTCGGCGCCGTCGGCCCGCAGCGCGGCCTGCCCGGCCGCCCGGTCCACCCGGTCCAGCTCGGGCAGCACGCCGGGCGGCCGGCGGAGCCAGTCGGCGTACCGGCTGACCCGGGCGAGGGCCCGGACGGCCTCCTCCACGCTCGGGTAGGCCGGCACCCCGGCGGGCACCCGGCCGGCGAGGAAGGTCGCCACCACCGGCTTGCCGACCGCCGTCGCGTCGGGCAGCGCGGCGGTGAAGTCCGCCTCCGGATCGGTGAGCTGGCCGGGCAGCGGCGGCGCGAAGAGCGCCACCACCGCGTCCACCCGCTCGTCGGCAGCAGCGGCGGCGAGCGCGGCCGCGTACGCGGCGGCGCCGGCCCGGGGACCGACGTCGTTCGGGTAGCCGTCGGCGACGGTGAGGCCCTGGGCGGCGCAGGCGGTCGCGGCCAGCCCGGTCAGCGCTGACGAGTTGCCGACCACCGCCACCCGCCGGCCGGCCGGCAGCGGCTGGTGGGCCAGCAGCACGCCGACGTCGAGCAGCTCGGCGACGGTGTCCACCCGGATCACCCCGGACTGGGCGAAGAGCGCGCTGACCGCCACCGCGTCCAGCGCCGGGGCGTCGCCGACCCCGGGCGGGCGGGCCAGCGACGCGAGGGCCACCACCGGCTTGTCCCGGCCGATCCGCCGGGCCAGCCGGGCGAACTTGCGCGGGTTGCCGAACGTCTCCAGGTAGAGCGTGATGACGTCGGTGCCCGGGTCGTCCTGCCAGTACTGGAGCAGGTCGTTGCCGGAGACGTCGGCGCGGTTGCCGGCGGAGACGAAGCTGGACAGGCCCAGCCCGCGCCGGGACGCCTCGGCGAGCAGGGCCACCCCGAACGCGCCGGACTGGCTGAACACGCCGACCCGGCCCGGGGCGGGCAGCACCGGGGCGAGGGTGGCGTTGAGGCGTACCTTGTCGTCGGTGTTGGCCACGCCGAGGCAGTTCGGGCCGACCACCCGCATCCCGGCCAGGTGCGCGGCGCGGACCAGGGCCCGCTGGTGGGCCGCGCCCGCCGGGCCGGCCTCGGCGAAGCCGGCCGAGATCACCACCAGGCCGTGCGCGCCGGCCCGCGCGGCGTCGGTTACCACGTCCATGGCCGCCTCGGGGGCGACGGCCACCACCGCCAGGTCGACGTCGATCCCGGCGTCGGCCGCCGACGGGTACGCGGGCAGCCCCGCCACGGTGGCCGCGCTCGGGTGCACGGGGACGATCCCGCCGGTGAACCCGCCGTCGCGCAGGTGCCCGAGCAGGGCCGCGCCGACGCCCTGACCGGTGGTGCTGGCCCCGTACACGGCGATGCGGCGCGGGGCAAGCAGCCGGGCGATCGAGCGGGCCTCGGTGCGGTGCTCCCGGCCGCGCTGCACCTCCAGGGTCGCCTCGGTGGGGGCGATCGGGAAGGTCAGGTGCACCACGCCGTCGGCGAACTGGCGCTGGACCTGGTAACCGAAGTCGGAGAAGACCCGCAGCATCGTCCCGTTGGCCGGGAGCACCTCGGCGACGAAGTGCACGATGCCGTACCGGCGGGCCGCGTCGGCCAGGTGCTCCAGCAGCACCGAGCCGATCCCCCGGCCCTGGTAGGCGTCCTCCACCACGAAGGCCACCTCGGCCTCCGGGGAGGCCGGGCCGAGCCGCTCGTAGCGGCCCACGGCGACGATCAGGTCGCCGGCCAGCACCACGAACGCCTCCCGGTCCCGGTGGTCGACGTTGACGAAGCGGTGCAGGTCCCGCTCGGGAATGCGCGGGTACGGCGAGAAGTAGCGCAGGTAGCGGGTGCGCTCGGAGAAGCGCGAGTGCATCGCCACGATGGCCGCCGCGTCGTCCGGGCGGATCGGTCGCAGCTGGACGGTCGTGCCGTCGCTGAGCAGCACGTCCACCGGTTGCTCGACAGTGGTCACCGGTCAGTCGCGGGGGTCGTGCGGATCGAGCCCGAGCAGCGGGAAGGCGGCCCGGCGGGTGGCCGCCACGGCCCGCCCCACCGCGTCCGGCTCGCCGTTGGGTTGCCACGGCTCGTACGCCGGGTCCACGTCGTCGGTCATCCGCAGCGGGATCTCGTGCCCGGGCCGGCGCTTCGCGGCCAGTTCCCGCCAGCCCAGCGGGGTGAGGGTGGCCGGGTCGACCGGCTCGCCGGTGGCCACCGCGAGCAGGTGCGTCCACGCCCGGGGCACCACCTCGACCAGGGCGTACCCGCCACCACCGGTGGCCACCCAGCGCCCCTCGCACAGCTCGTCGGCGAGCGCCCGCAGGGCCAGGTAGGTGGCACGCTGCCCGTCGACGGAGAGGTGCAGGTCGGCCAGGGGGTCGAGCCGGTGCCCGTCGGCACCGCACTGGGTGACCAGGATCTGCGGCCGGAACGCGCGCAGCACCGACGGCACGACGGCGTGGAAGGCGCGCTGCCAGCCGGCGTCGCCGATGCCCGGCGGGAGCGGCAAATTCACCGCGCTGCCCTCGGCGCCCGGCCCGCCGGTCTCGTCCGGGAACCCGGTGCCGGGGAAGAGCGCCAGCGGGGTCTCGTGCAGGCTGACCGTGAGCACCCGGGGATCCCGGTAGAAGATCTCCTGCACCCCGTCGCCGTGGTGCACGTCGACGTCCACGTACGCGATCCGTTCCGCGCCGAGGTCGAGCAGGCGGGCGATGGCCACCGCCGGGTCGTTGTAGACGCAGAACCCGGAGGCCCGGGCCGGCATGGCGTGGTGCAGCCCGCCGGCCACGTTGACCGCCCGGCGGGCCTCGCCCCGCCACACCGCCTCGGCGGCGGCCACGCTCGCCCCGGCGATCAGCGCGCTGGCCTCGTGCATCCCGTCGAAGACCGGGTTGTCCGAGGTGCCCAGGCCGAAGCCGGCGAAGAGCGGGTCCCGGGGCGCGGCGCGTACCGCGTCCAGGTAGCGGGGGTCGTGCACCCGGGTCAGCAGCGCGTCGTCGGCGGGCTCCGGCTTCACCAGCCGCACCCCGGGCCGGTCGAGCACCCCGAGGTCGCGGGCGAGCGCCATGGTCAGCTCGACCCGGACCGGGTCCAGCGGATGGTCACCCATGTCGTAGGCGAGCAGGGCCTCGTCCCAGACCACCACGGTGTCGTCGGCCATACGGCCATGGTCGCACGCGCGCGCGCCGCACGCGCTGGTCAGGGCGGCGGTGTCGCGCCGGTGGCCACCGGCCGGTCCGGGTCGGCCACCCAGTTGCTCCACGACCCGACGTACAGGGCGGCGTCCGGGCGGCCGGCGAGGTGCAGGGCCAGCACGGCCTGCGCGGCGGTCACCCCGGAGCCGCAGTACGCCCCGACCGGTGTGTCCTGGGCCACCCCGGCGGCGGCGAACCGCTCGCGCAGCGCCGCGGCGGCGGGGAACCGGCCGTCGGCGACGTACTCCGGGGCGGGCAGGTTGACCGCCCCCGGCACGTGGCCGGCGACCGGGTCGACCGGCTCGGTCTCGCCCCGGTAGCGCGGGGCCGCCCGTACGTCCAGCAGCACCCCGGGGTCGGCGGCGGCCAGCCGGGCGGCCTCGGCGGCGTCGAGCACCGGCAGCGCGCCCGGTGCCGCGGTGACGTCCCCCGGGGTCGGGCTGGGCGCCTCGGTGGAGACGGGCCGGCCGGCGGCGACCCAGGCCGGGAAGCCGCCGTGCAGCACCCGGACCGGCCGGTGACCCGCCCAGCGCAGCGTCCACCAGGCGCGGGCGGCGGCCATGCCGTCGCCGCCGTCGTACACCACCACGGGGTGACCGGCGCGGACGCCGGCGGACCGGAGCGCGGCCTGCAGGGCCGCCGGGTCGGGCAGCGGGTGCCGCCCGGCCGTGCCGGGCGGGCCACACAGCTCGGTGTCGAGGTCGACGAAGACGGCGCCGGGCAGGTGCCCGGCGAGGTAGTCGTCCCGGCCGGGCGGCCCGGCCAGCCGCCAGCGCACGTCGAGCAGGACGGGCGGGTCGGCGTGGTCGAGTTCGGCGGCGAGCCGGTCGGGTTCGACCAGCAGGTCAGCGGTTCCGGACATGCGGTCCAGTCAACACCATCCGGGTAGCGACCTCGCGGTTCGGCGGCGGCCGATCGTCGCTGGTCCGGGGTAGCATCGATCGCTGGGAGGCCACTGATCGTGAAGCACGACCTTGTTGACACCACCGAGATGTACCTGCGCACCATCCTCGAGCTGGAAGAGGAGGGGGTGCCGCCGCTGCGGGCCCGGATCGCGGAGCGGCTCAAGCAGAGTGGCCCCACCGTCAGCCAGACCGTCGCCCGGATGGAGCGGGACGGCCTGCTCACCGTCGAGGGCGACCGGCACCTGACGCTCACCGGGCTGGGCCGCAGCTCCGCGGTCTCGGTGATGCGCAAGCACCGGCTGGCCGAGCTGCTGCTGGTCAACGTGATCGGGATGCCCTACGAGGAGGCCCACGAGGAGGCCTGCCGGTGGGAGCACGTGATGAGCGACGCGGTGGAGAAGCGGGTCTACGACCTGCTCAACCGCCCGACCCGCTCGCCGTACGGCAACCCGATCCCGGGGCTGGAGGAGCTGGGCGAGGCCGGGCAGCCGGAGACCGAGCCGGCCGAGGGCGAACGGAACCTGGCCTTCCCGGGGCTCTCCGGTCAGGTCGTGGTGCGGCGGATCTGCGAGAGCGTGCAGACCGACGCGGACGTCCTGCGCCAGTTGCACGCGGCCGGCGTCGACCCCGGCGCCACGGTCACCGTGGCCCAGGAGCGCGACGGGGTGTCCATCGACCGCTCCGGTGACCGGGTCCGGCTGCCCCGCGAGGTGGCCTCCCGGGTGTTCGTCGCCGCCCGCTGACCCGGCGGTTTCCGCCCGTTCGCGGGTCCGGCCGTTCGCTGATCCGGCGGTCAGAACTTGCGGGTGTCCAGCGCCTGGGCCAGGCCGACCAGCCGCGCCGCCATCTTCTCCGCCTGCGCCGCCGTGCCGCTGCGCGGGCCGGTCCACCGCAGAGTGATCAGCCGTCCCTCGGCGGCGAGCCAGCCCACCTCGGCCGCCGGGCCGGCCCGGCCCGCCTTCGGCAGGGTCTGCTTGTAGGCGATCTTTCCCAGCTTGGTGACCTTCTTCGCGCCCCGGGGCAGCACGTCCATGGTGAAGCCCGAGGTGTCGATCGAGGTGTCGGTGACGGTAAGGGTCAACTCCGGCAGCAGGGCGCGCTCGGCGCGTACCACGCAGGTGTGCGTGTCGCCCTTGTCCACCGCGGCGGCCACGTCGAACTTCCCGCCGGTGTGCTTGGTGATCACCGAGAAGTCGAGCAGCCGGCAGGCGCCGCCCGACGAGGCCGCCGCCATCTCGACCGTGGCCGGTTCCGCCGCCGGCACCGCCACCCGCGGGGCCTCCGCCGCACAACCGGCGGTCAGCAGTACGGCGACAGCGGCGAGCCCGGTCCTGGCGTGCACGTGGGAGACCTCCGCGGTTGTCGGCGGGGGGGGCGCCCACCGGATGTCCGTCGGACACCGTACGGCCAACCCCGCCGGCGCGGAAGACCCGGGCGTCAGTCGGTCACGTACGGGCAGTGGCGGCAGCCGCGGCCGCAGCAGGTGCCCCGGCGGGCCAGGAATCCGGCGGTGAGCACGAACAGGCCGGTCGCCGGGTCCGGGTAGCCGGCCTCACCGGCGGCTAGGGCGGCGGCGTGCGCGGCCAGGATCCGCGCCCGGTCGGGGTGCTCGGGCGAGAGCCGGGACGGGTGCGGCTCGGTCAGCGGCCGATCCGCCAGGAGTCGTCGCTCTCCGGTCACCCGGCGAGTCTACGGAGACCGGCCCGGCCGGCCGCCGAGCCGGCCGACCGGAGGCAGCATCCCCGCTGGCCGGACGACGTCGAGGGGATGTCGCCGACGGCTCAGCCGTGCCGGGCGAACGCCTCGGCGACCGCCGCCCGGTCCGCTCCCCCGGCCAGCAGCATCCGCAGCAGCACCTTCGCCTTGTACGGGTCGAGCAGCCCGCCCCAGATCAGGCCGCGCCGCGCCAGGTCGGTCTCCGAGCCGACCGCGCCGTAGGTGTGCCGCAGCACCGACCCGGCCCCGGTGCGCGAGGCCAGCACCACCGGGATCCGTTCGGCGAGCGCGCCGAGCACCGGGGCGAACGCCGGCGGCACGTGCCCGACCCCGAAGCCGGCCACCACCAGCCCGTCGAGGCCGGCGGCGAGCCGGTCGAGCAGCGCCGGGTCGTCGTCGAGGGTGACGGTGTGCAGCGCCACCCGGGTGGCGGCGAGCCGGTCGGCGTCCACCGGTGGCAGCGGGTTGTGCCGGGACGGCCGGGTGAGCAGGCGTACCTCTCCCTCGATCACGTGGCCGAGTGGGCCGGCGTTCGGCGAGGCGAAGGTGGCCGTACTGGTGCTGTGGGTCTTGCGGACGAACCGGGCGGCGTGGATCTCGTCGTTGAGCGCGACCAGCACGCCGAGGTGCCGCGCGGCCGGCGCGGCGGCGACCCGGGCGGCGGCGAGCAGGTTGGCCGGGCCGTCCGGCCCGGCGAGGGTGGGGTTGCGCATGGCGCCGGTGAGGACCAGTGGCGCCGGGTGCGGCCAGACCAGGTCGGCCAGGAACGCGGTCTCCTCCAGCGTGTCGGTGCCCTGGGTGACGACCGTGCCGGTCGCTCCGGCGGCCACCGCCGCGGCCGCCGCGTCGACCAGGTCCAGGATCTGCCGGTACGACAGGGCGGCGCTGGGCACCGCCTCGACGTCGCGCACGTCGAGCGGGATCTCGGCGAGCCCGGGTACGGCGGCGGTGAGGTCGGCGCCGCTGAGCCGGCTGACCACGCCCTGCGCCCCGGTCCCGGCCATGGCGATCGTGCCGCCGAGGGTGTAGAGGGCGATGCTCACGTGGTTCCTTCCGCCGGGCGACCTCAGCCGATCAGGAACCCTAGCCTCCGCGCCGCCCGAATCCCTGCGTGGCCCGGACCGGGCACGATCCGGCCCAAATTGTGGTGCCCGGCATCTGGTGTCGGGTTACCGTGCCGGGTCGCCGCATGATCTTCGAGGGACGGGCAGAGCAGTGCCGCAGCAGCTCACGCAGGACCGGACCACCGGCACGTCGCTCTGGCGGAGCCGGAACTTCCTGCTGCTGTGGAGCGGCCAGACGGTCAGCGAGGTCGGCACCCGGATCTCCGGGGTGGCGGTGCCGTTGCTGGCGGCGGACGTGCTCGACGCCACGGTTTTCCAGATCTCCCTGCTGACCGTTCTCGCCTGGCTGCCGTACCTGATCTTCTCGCTGCCGGCCGGGGTGCTGGCCGACCGGGTCGATCAGCGGCGGCTGATGATCGGCTGCGACCTGGGCCGGGCGGTGCTGCTGACCTCGGTGCCGGTGGTCGCCCTGGCCGGTCACCTCAACCTGGCGTTCCTGTACGCGGTGGTCGGGCTCTCCGGGGTGCTGACCGTCGCCTTCACGGTGGCGTACCGGAGCACGCTGCCCCGGCTGGTGCCGGCCGACCGGCTGGTCGACGGCAACGCCAAGCTGGTCACCAGCCAGCAGGGCGCCGAGCTGGCCGGCCCGACGGTGAGCGGGGTGCTGATCGGGTTGGTCGGCGCGGCCCGGACGTTCGTCACCACCGGCCTCGCCTTCGTGGTGAGCGCGGTGACCCTGCTGCTCATCCGGACCGCCCCGGAGTCCGCACCGGCCGCCGGCGGCCGGGTGACCCTGCGGGCGGCGCTCGGCGAAGGGCTGGGATTCATCCGCCGGGAGCCGATCCTGGTGAAGCTCCTGGGCACCACCAGCGCGGCGAACTTCTTCGTGATGGCGGCCAGCTCCATCGAGGTGCCGTTCCTGCGCCGCGAGTTGCACGCCGCGCCGGTGGTGGTCGGGCTGGTCTTCTCCGCCGGGGCGGTCGGCGGGGTGGTGGCCGGTGCCCTGGCCGCTCGGGTCGCCCGCCGGCTGGGCACCGCCCGGGTGATCTGGGTGGCGATGGCCGCGCCCGGTCCGCTCTACCTGCTCATCCCGCTGGCCCGCCCGGGGTGGGGCGTGCTGCTCTTCGCGGCCGGGTACGCGGCCTTCTCCGCGAACACGGTGCTGTTCAACGTGGCGGCCGTCTCGTACCGGCAGCGGGTCACCCCGGCCGGGCTGCTCGGCCGGGTGAACGCCGCTTTCCTGTGGATCTGCTACGGGGTCATCCCGCTCGGTGCCCTGCTCGGCGGCGCGCTCGCCAGTCACCTCGGGCTGCGTACGGCGCTGCTGGTCTGCGTGCTCGGCATGTGGAGTGCCGCGTTGTTCGTGGTCTGTTCGCCGCTGCGCCGGATGCGGGACTTCGCCGCCGGCTGAGAACAGGCAAGATTTTTCCGCACCGCTGTCGAATCCGGCCCGACCCGTCCGTCGGTGAGGCAGAAGAGGGAAACGACAACCGCAAGGAGAATCCGATGGCCCAGTACGCAGTCCTCGTCTACTCGCCCGCGCCCGCCGACCCGACGCAGCTGACCCCGGACTACGTGGCCCTGCTGGAGCGGTACGGGGACCAGGTCGCCGAGCTGGGCGGGCAGATCGTCACCGGCTTCGCGCTCCAGCCCAGCACCACCGCCACGGCGATCCGCGGCGACGTGGTCACCGACGGCCCGTTCATCGAGGCCAAGGAGGTCGTCGCCGGGTTCTTCATCCTGGAGGCGCCGGACCTGGACGTGGCCCTGAAGATCGCCAAGGCGAACCCGGCCACCATCGACGGCGGGGTCGAGGTCCGGCCGCTCTTCCAGCCGCCGGCCGAGTGAGCGACCCCGCCGCCGAACCCGACGTGACCGCCGAACCCGACGTGACCGCCGAACGCGGCGTGACCGCCGAGCGGGCCGTCGCCGCCGAGCGGGCCGTGGCGGACGCGCACCGTCGCGAGTGGGCCTTCGTGCTCGCCGCGACGGCGCGCGTCGCCGGTGACCTCGACGTCGCCGAGGAGTGCGTGCAGGACGCGTACCTGGCCGCCCTCGCGGCGTGGGCGCGCGACGGCGTGCCCGACAAGCCCGCCGCCTGGTTGACCGCCACGGCCAAGCGCAAGGCCCTCGACGTGCTGCGCCGCGACAAGGTGTTCCGGTCGAAGATGCCGCTGCTGGTCGAGCCGGTGACGGTCGAGGTGCCGGACGAGCCCGGCGAGGACGCGGTGCCCGACGACCGGCTGCGCCTGGTGTTCACCTGCTGCCACCCGGCGCTGGCCCGGGATGCCCAGGTGGCGCTGACCCTGCGGCTGGTCTGCGGGGTGAGCACGGGTGACATCGCCCGGGCGTTCCTGGTCTCCGAGACGACCATGGCCGCCCGGGTCACCCGGGCCAAGAAGAAGATCGCCGCGGCCCGGATCCCGTACCGGGTGCCGGAGGCCGCCGAGCTGCCCGAACGGCTCGACGCCGTGCTCACCGTGATCCACCTCCTCTACACCACCGGCCACACCGCGCCGACCGGCGCCGACCTGGTCCGCGTCGACCTGGTCGAACGGGCGGTGCACCTGACCCGGATGCTGCTGGCCCTGATGCCCGACGAGCCGGAGGTACGCGGGCTGCTGGCGCTGCTGCTGCTCACCGACGCCCGCCGGGCCACCCGCACCGACGAGGCCGGGCGGCTGCTGGTGCTGGCGGATCAGGACCGGTCGCGTTGGGACCGGGCCGCCATCGCCGAGGGCAACGACCTGGTGCTGGGCGCGTTCCGGACCGGTCGGGTCGGCCGGTACGCCCTCCAGGCCGCCATCGCCTCGCTGCACGCCGTCGCCCCCAGCTACCCCGCGACCGACTGGCCACAGATCGTCCGCCTCTACGACGAGCTGCGGAAACGCTGGCCGTCGCCGGTGGTCGCACTGAACCGGGCGGTGGCGGTGTCGATGGTGGACGGCCCGGCGGCGGCCCTCGCCGAGGTCGACGCCCTCGCCGTGGACCCCCGGCTGGCCGGCTACCCCTACCTGCCGGCGATCCGCGCCGACCTGCTGCGCCGCCTCGACCGGCCCGCGGAGGCGGCGACGGCGTACCGGGCGGCGCTCGACCTGGTGGACAACGACGCCGAACGCGACTTCCTCACCGCCCGCCTCAGCGAGGTCACCGCCGCCGGTTGATCATGACGGTGTTGTTCGCCGGACCGCGTCGGGGTCGAGGCGCAGGGGCGGCCCGAACCAGGTGATCGCCTGGCCGTGGCCGCGGGTCCAGGCCAGCGGCGTCCCGTCCAGCGCGAGCACGTTGTGGTGGGCGTCGCCGGGCGGGGCCGGCAGGCCGTCGTGGGTCAGCACGTCTGGGGCCTCGTTCGCGATCCAGTGCCCGGCCAGCCCTCGGACCACCTCGACGAACTCGTCGCGCCGTGGCTTCGGCACCTGGTAGAGCACCGAGGTGTGGAACACCACCAGGGTGGCGTCGGGCGGCGCCTGCGCGGCCAGCGCAGGCAGGTCGTCGACGAGGTCACCCCGGACGAGCAGCGGCGCATCGGTCGCGGCCACGGCGGCGGCCGCCCGCAGCCGGTCGCGCCGGTGCGCGTGCTCCGGCCAGATCAGCGCGTCCAGCCAGGCGACGTCGGCCGGATCGGTGACGTCGAGCGGGTTCAGGTCGAGCCCGGCCCGCCACACCACCTCGGGCCGGCGCTGCGGTGGGGCGGCGCCGTCGAGCACGCAGTCGAGCACCGGAGCGCCGTCGAGCAGGTGGTCGCCGTAGCGGTAGCCGTACCGGTCGGGATAGAGGCAGAGGCCGGCGGAGGCGCCGACCTCCAGCAGGGCGAGCGGCTGCGGCAGCGACGCCAGCACCGGCAGGAGTACGGCACACCGCCCGGCCTCGTTGGTCTGGGTCGCCCGGACCCGCATCTCCGCCTCGATCGCCGGCCAGGTGGCGACCACGAAGTCGTGGAACGCCACCGGGTCCTCGACCGGGCCGCCGAGCAGCCGGACCACCCCGAAGAGCAGGTTCGGCTGCCGCTTGGCCGGCGGCAGCGTGCCGAGCCGGGCGAGCACCTCGACATCACCGGCGACCGCCACCGCCAACCGCTCGTACGTCGGTGACACGCCGCGAACCTCCCGGGCGGCGAACCGGGCGTACGCCTCGACCGTCGACATGCTCCGAGCATCCCAGCCCGCCACCGACATCGACCGCCCTCGACGTGGTGACCTTCATCGCGCCTCGACACCCCCGCCCGCCCCCGCACCCACGCCCGCCGCGCCCGCCCGCCGCCCACGCCCCACGCCGCGTCCGCACCGCGCCCTGCGCCCACACCCCGCGCCCACGCCCCGCGCCGCGCCCGCACCCGCGCCCCGAGCCCGCACCCGAGCCCGCGCCCGTGCCCGTGCCCGAGCCCGAGCCCGGAGATCTTGGTAGGAAACGGCCCCTCTAGGGGCCATTTGCTACCAAGATCTACTCGGGCTCCGCCATGTGGACGGCACTTCTCAATCTGCGGGAGATAGATGAGCGGGGCAGGTGCGTGCTCCGGTTGCCTTTGAGACGCCACTCCGGGCTGCATCGAGACGCCGGCACGGTACCTGGTGGCGCCGAGGACGCCAGGTCCGGCACGTGGCGACGCCGAGGACGCCAGGCCCGGCACGTGGCGACGCCGAGAACACCAGGCCCGGTACATGGCGACGCCGAGAACACCAGGCCCGGCACGTGGCGACGCCGAGGACATCGGGCCCGGCGCGTGGCGACGTCAGACCCGGGGTTGCGTGGAGTGGTGGGCGCGCCTGGCGGGAGAGGTCCGGCCCGGTTCGGGAGGGTCGGGCGCGGTGGGAGGCCAGCCCGATGAGAGAGGCCGGGCACGGTAGGAGGCCAGCCGGATGGGAGGGGTCAGGCACGGTTGGGGTGGCGGGCGGTGGCCACGGTGCGGCGGGCGTCCTGCCAGGCGATCAGGGCGGTACGGATGCGGGGCGACGAGACGTCCTCCCCTCGGCGTCGGGCGCGCAACTGGTCGACCAGCCAGGTCGGGGCGTGCGCCTGCTCGACGGCCCGGGACTTGGTGAGCAGGTCACCGTGCCGCAGCGCGTGCCGGCCCCGCGCCATCGAGGTGAGCCCGAGATCGGCCAGCGCCGGGTCCAGCCAGAGCCACGGGCGGCGGGCCGCCCAGGCCCAGTAGCCGGTCAGCTCGGCGCGCGCGGCGGCCCGTACGTCGTCGTCGCTCATCGGCGGCAGGACGTCGCGGGGCGGGCGGCCGAAGACGGCGTACCCGTGCCGCACCAGTTCCGCCCGGGTGATCCCGGAGAGGATGCGCTGCACGAGCAGGCCGTGCGTCCAGGTCGGATGCCGGAGCTGAACGTCGGCGACAGTCGCGCCGTCGACGTACACACAGCCCAGCTTGAGCCCCGCGCCGGCCCCCGCGTCGACGCGGCGGTGCAGGGCGGCGAGGACGTCCTGCCGGGGCGCGTCGACCGGGCCGTCGGTCAGCGCCACCAGGTCGAGATCGCTGACGCCGGGACGGTGGTCGCCGGTGGCCAGCGACCCGGCGACCAGGAGGTCGGTGACCCAGCCGAGCGCGGCCAACTCCCGGCCGAACTCCGGCACGACGGGTGGCGCGGTCACCATGCCGGCAGTCTATGAACGCTCCTGCGGTTCCGCCGCCCCGAGGCTGCCGCCGGCCGCCGGTGCCGGCCCGCCCGAAGCGAGCCGTCGGCGGGGCTTGTCGACGCGGACAGCCGGTTACCCTCGTGCCCATGATCGAAAAGGTGAGAGTCGCTGTCGTCGGAGTCGGCAACAACACCTCCGCGCTCGTACAGGGAATCGCCTTCTATCGGGCGACCGGCAGCCTGGTGGGCATCCACCGGCCCGAGATAGCGGGGCTGGGCGTGGCCGATGTCGAGGTCGTCGCGGCGTTCGCCCGCTCCGACGGCAAGGTGGGCCGGGACCTGCACGAGGCGATCTTCGTACCGCCCAACAACTTTCCGCGCCTCGACGTCGACCTGCCGCCGTCCGGGGTGCTGGTGCGGCGCGGCCTCGTGGACTCGACGGAGGTCGAGCGGGTGGCGGAGGCCCTGACCGGGGCGGAGGTGCTGCTGTACTCGGCGCCGAGCGGCCGGCCGGACACCGCCCGGGCGTACGCGGAGGCGGCGCTGGCCGCGGGGGTGGCCTTCGTCAACACCACCTCGGACCCGGTCGCCCGGGACCCGTCCCTGCTCGGGCGGTTCACGGATGCCGGCCTGCCGCTGCTCGGCGACGACCTGGCCAGCCAGTTCGGCACGTCCGTGGTGCACCACGCGTTGCTACGCCTGCTCCAGGAACGCGGGGTCACCCTGACCAGTTCCTACCAGGTCAACCTGGGCGGTACGGAGGACTTCCGCAACCTGGTGGAGAACCCCAACACCAAGGGACAGTCCAAACTGAACGCTCTCGGGACCGATCAGGTTCAGGTCGCTCCCCTCGGCTACCTTCCGCACCTGCGGTCGCAGAAGATCGCCCACATCAACATCGAGGCGCAGGGGTGGGGCGGCACGGCGGTGAGCCTGGACCTGCGGCTGAAGGTGCACGACCCGAGTGGCGCCGCGGGCGTCAACATCGACCTGATCCGGATCGCCGCCAGCGCGCTGCGCGCGGGCCGCGGCGGCTACCCGCCGGAGGTCGCGTCGCTCCTGAAGTCCCCACCCGGCACGGCGATCTGAGCCGTATGCCGGCAGTCTAGGAACGCTCCCGCGGCTTCCGCCGAGCCGAGATCTCCGCCAGGTGCTGACGCTGGTGCAGTCGCACCATCTCGTCCCAGACCTCCTGGTCGTAGTCCGGGTCCGGCGGGATCCACTTGTGTGAGCCGTCGCTGTAATGGAACCGCTCGTCGCCGCGCCGGATGATGCTCACCGCACCCACCCCAGGAACCGTCGGTGCAGCAGCCCGGCCGGCACCCAGGTCAGATCCTCGGCCGCCCACACCAGGTAGGAACCCATGTAGAGGGCCAGCGAGACCGGCGTGCCGGCGAACTCCGCCCGCAGTTCGTCGCGCCGGGTCGCGCAGGGCCACGGACCGCCGCAGCCGCCGCAGGTCCACACCGGCAGGACCGGGCCGTGCGTGGTCACGCCATGCCGTCCAGGAAGCGCCGGGTGGCGACGCGAGCATGCCAGCGGCAGGCCCATTCGGCCTGATAACAGGGGTACGGAGCCAGCCGCGCCCACCACCACCGGCAGCCGACGCAGAGGCCGTCGACGCCGGGCAGGTGCACGGACAGGATCTGCTGGGCCTGACGCTCGATCACGCCTGCTCCTCCCCCGGCCAGTGGCCGCGTCGGATCGGGATGCGGTGCCGGGCGCGGCAGGGCAACTCCGCGCCGCACCGGCAGGTCCGGCGCCACAGCCGCCACGACCACACCGGACGGTGCCGGCGCGCCAGCGTCAGCGCGGCCGCAAGCAGGTAGTCGTCGTACGGCACACGCCGCCGCATGCGGCCTCCCGAATTTGGACTCCTATTTTGGAAGCCTACTCAGGCTAAAAGTTGGACTCCTATTTTGGGAACCTTGCTGCGGCGTGTCGCGGCAATCGGGTGCGGCCGGGCGATAATCAGCCGATGGTCAACCCGACGATCCAGCGGCGGCGACTCGGGCTCGCACTCAAGCGCGCCCGCGAGAACGCCGGCAAGACCCAGGACGAGGCCGCCGCCGTCATCGATGCCGCAGCAAGCAAGATCAGCCGTCTTGAGCTGGGGCAGTCGGGACTGAAGCTGACCGACCTGAACCTGCTCCTTGATCTGTACGGCGTCAGCGGCGAAGAAGCCGAACCGCTGCGCGAACTCGCCCGCGCCGGACGGCAACGCGGCCGGTGGAGCACGTACCGCAACGCGGTACCCGACTGGTTCCGTCAGTACCTCGACCTGGAAGGCGACGCCTCCGAGATCCGCTGGTATCAACCAGAGGTCATCCCTGGCATCCTTCAGATCGAGCCCTACATCCGCGCGATGAATGCCACCGCCCACCCCCGACTCGCTACCGAGGACGTGGACCGACAGGTCGCCGTCCGCCTGGAACGGCAAGCGATCCTGCAACAGGCCGACGGTCCGGATCTGAGCTTCATCCTCAGCGAATCAGCCCTGCGCCGGAGCATCGGCGACGCAGCCACGATGCGCGGCCAACTCGTGCACCTGACCGAGATCGGCAAGCAGCCGAACGTAACCCTCCAGGTCTTCCCGTTCGACGCCCAGACCTACGAGACGGCGTCCTTCAACTTCATCATCCTGCGGTTCGGCGACGACGCTGCGTCTGACGTCATCTACGTCGAGACGTTCACCGACGCCGATTATCTTGACCGGCCCGACGCGGTGCGGGCCTACACTCGGCTGTGGGACCGACTTCGGGCAGCCGCTCTCGGGCCGGTAGAGTCGCGCAAGCTCATCCTGCGGATGGCGGACGACATGAAGCGGTGACAGACCTGGGGGTGGTCATGGAGACCTCGGATCACCTGGTCTGGCGCAAGTCCAGCCGCAGCGACAACAACGGCGGCGCGTGCGTCGAGGTTGCCTTCACCGGCAGTGGCGTCCTGGTCCGCGACAGCAAGGACCGCTCTGGCCCCACGCTTCACGTCGAGGGCCCGGCGTGGGCCGCCTTTCTCGCCGGCCTGAGCATTGGTCAGCGAGCCTCCGCCCCAGATGTTGTGGCTTCGCCCTGACGAAGCCGATGCGCACGTGATGTGAAGCCAGCCCTCAGCCCGGGCACTACAAACCTGATGTCGCAGACGATTCATCGACGTCGTCGCCGGCAGCTGAGTCGTCTGCGACATCAAATTGGTAGCGCGGACCACCTCGGGCAGGCCCCGCTCCGACGTCCGGCGATCACAGGGTCGGCGGGTCGCTCCTCAGTCGGCTGTACAGGTACCCGTCGCACCCATCAGCCGTCCTGGAACTCACCCGCTCGCACCACGCCCTCCAACTGGAACCCGGCCGTTACCAGAGACTTCTGCTCGGCGGCAACCCTACGGGAACTGGCGGAAACGCCGCGAGCGCGGCAGGGAAGCCCTGCCGCGCTCGCGAAACCGGGCTACGTCAGCTGCAGCCGCTGGTGGAGCCGCAGCCCTCGCAGACGTAGCAGCTACCGGCCGGCCGCATCTTCGTACCGCAGGTGAAGCAGAGCGGCGCGTCCGCGGCCTTGCCGATCACGGCCTCAAGCAGCTCGGTGCTGGAACCCACCGACGGCGCCGGCTTGACGGCGGCCACCTCGGCGACCTCCTGCTTGGGCTGGGCGACCGCCTTCGGCTCGGGCGCCTCGACCGGGGCGGAGGCGGCCATCGCGGTGAGGTCCGCACCGCTCGCCTCCGCCTCCGCCTCGGCCGCGAGCTGGGCGGCCCGCTCCTTGGCGGTGAAGATGCCCAGCTCCGCGCGGCGCTCGTACGGCAGGAAGTCCAGGGCCAGGCGACGGAAGATGTAGTCCATCACCGAGGCCGCCATCCGCACGTCCGGGTCGTCGGTCATGCCGGCCGGCTCGAAGCGCATGTTGGTGAACTTGCTGACGTACGTCTCCAGCGGGACGCCGTACTGGAGACCGATGGAGATGGCCACCGAGAAGGCGTCCATCACGCCGGCCAGGGTCGAGCCCTGCTTCGACATCTTGAGGAAGACCTCGCCGAGGCCGTCGTCCGGGTAGGACGAGGCGGTGAGGTAGCCCTCGGCGCCGCCGACCGAGAAGGAGATGGTCTCCGACGGGCGCTTCTTCGGCAGCCGCTTGCGCACCGGCCGGTACTCGACGACCTTCTCCACGACCTTCTCGGCCGCGGCGGCCGGCGCCTGCGTCTCGGCGGTGGCCTTGTTCGGCTTGGCCACCGACAGCGGCTGGCCGACCTTGCAGTTGTCCCGGTAGATCGCCAGGGCCTTCAGGCCGAGCTTCCAGCCCTCGAAGTAGATCTTCTCGACGTCCTCGACGGTCGCCTGCTCCGGCATGTTGACCGTCTTGGAGATGGCGCCGGAGATGAACGGCTGGACGGCCGCCATCATCCGCACGTGCCCCATCGGCGCGATCGAGCGCTCGCCCATGGCGCAGTCGAAGACCGGGTAGTGCTCCGGCTTCAGACCCGGGGCGTCCACCACGTGGCCGTGGTCGGCGATGTGCTCGACGATCGCCTCGACCTGCTCCTCGGGGTAGCCGAGGCTGCGCAGGGCGCGCGGCACGGTCTGGTTGACGATCTGCATCGAGCCGCCGCCGACCAGCTTCTTGAACTTGACCAGGGCCAGGTCCGGCTCGACACCGGTAGTGTCGCAGTCCATCATCAGGCCGATGGTGCCGGTCGGGGCGAGCACGCTGGCCTGCGAGTTCCGCCAGCCGAACTTGTCACCGACCTTGTTGCCGAGGGTCCACTGCTTGGTGGCCTCGCGCTGGATGGCGGTGGCCACCGTGCCGGTCGGCTTGATCGCGTCGTTGGCGGCGGCGTGCTTGCGCATGACCCGCTTGTGCCCCTCGGCGTTGCGGGCGTAGCCGTCGTACGCGCCGACGATGCCGGCCAGCTCGGCCGAGCGGCGGTACGCGGTGCCGGTCATCAGCGAGGTGATCGACGCGGCCACCTCCCGGCCCTGCGCCGAGTCGTACGGCAGGCCGGAGGCCATCAGCAGCGCGCCCAGGTTGGCGTACCCGATGCCGAGCTGCCGGTAGGCGCGGGTGGTCTCGCCGATCTTCTCGGTGGGGAAGTCGGCGAAGCAGATCGAGATGTCCATCGCGGTGATGACGAACTCGACCGACTTGACGAACTTCTCCACCTCGAAGCCGCCGTCGGCACGCATGAACTTCATCAGGTTCAGCGAGGCCAGGTTGCACGAGGAGTTGTCCAGGTGCAGGTACTCCGAGCACGGGTTCGACGCGGTGATCCGCCCGGTCTCCGGGCAGGTGTGCCAGTCGTTGATCGTGTCGTCGTACTGCAGGCCGGGGTCGGCGCACTCCCAGGCGGCCTGGGCGATGCTCCGGAACAGGTTCTTGGCGTCGATCGTCTCGATGACCTGGCCGTCGAGCCGGCCGCGCAGGTCGAAGCCGCCGCCGTTCTCCACCGCGGTCATGAACTCGTCGGAGACGCGGACCGAGTTGTTGGCGTTCTGGTACTGCACGCTGACGATGTCGGCGCCGCCCAGGTCCATGTCGAACCCGGCGTCGCGCAGCGCGCGGATCTTGTCCTCCTCGCGCGCCTTGGTGACCACGAACTCCTGGATGTCCGGGTGGTCCACGTCGAGGATGACCATCTTGGCCGCGCGCCGGGTGGCCCCACCGGACTTGATGGTGCCGGCGGAGGCGTCCGCGCCGCGCATGAAGCTGACCGGGCCGGAGGCGTTGCCGCCGGAGGAGAGCAGCTCCCGGGAGGAGCGGATCCGGGACAGGTTGACGCCGGAGCCGGAGCCGCCCTTGAAGATCAGCCCCTCCTCCTTGTACCAGTCGAGGATCGAGTCCATGGAGTCGTCGACGGCCAGGATGAAGCAGGCGCTGACCTGCTGCGGCGACGGCGTGCCGACGTTGAACCAGACCGGCGAGTTGAAGCTGAACACCTGGTGCAGCAGCATCCAGGTCAGCTCGTGGGCGAACACCTCGGCGTCGGCCGGGGTGGCGAAGTAGCCGTACTCCTCGCCGGCGGTGCGGTAGGTGTCGACCACCCGGTCGATGAGCTGCTTGAGCGACCACTCCCGCTCCGGGGTCCCCACCGCGCCCCGGAAGTACTTGGTGGTCACGATGTTGGCCGCGTTGACCGACCAGGACTCGGGGAACTCCACCCCGCGCTGCTCGAAGTTGATCGAGCCGTCCCGCCAGTTCGTCATGACGACGTCGCGGCGCTCCCAGGCGACCTCGTCGTAGGGGTGCACCCCCTCGGTCGTCCAGACCCGCTCGATCTTCAGCCCGGCCCCGGCCTTGTTCCGTGACTTGCTGGTCGTCACGCCCTCGCCCCCCTCGTCAGCGCGGTCACCCACCGCGCATCGTCAACTGTCAGAAATCCGCAGAAACTCAGCTTGTCCGGCCGGCCTCGGCCGGCTCCGCCCCGGCGCCCTCCCGGGCCCGCGCGGCGGCCCGCAGCGTCTCGATCTCGCGCTCGAAGTCGGCGAGCGAGTCGAAGGACCGGTAGACGCTGGCGAACCGCAGGTAGGCCACCTCGTCCAGGTCGCGCAGCGGGCCCAGGATGGCCAGCCCGACCTCGTGGCTGGGGATCTCGGCGGCCCCCTTGGCCCGGACGGTCTCCTCGACCTTCTGCGCCAGCAGCGCGATCGAGTCGTCGTCGACCGGCCGGCCCTGGCACGCCTTGCGCACCCCGCCGATGATCTTCGTGCGGCTGAACGGCTCGGTCACCCCGCTGCGCTTGACCACCGCGAGCACCGCCTCCTCGACGGTGGTGAACCGCTTGCCGCACTCCGGGCAGGACCGCCGCCGCCGGATGAGCTGGCCGTCGTCGGCCTCCCGCGAGTCGACCACCCGGGAGTCGGCGTGCCGGCAGTACGGACAGCGCATCGCCTGACCTCCTTCTTCGCTCGCGAGCCACACCGGCCGGCTCCGGGCACGCTGGATCGCGGCGGTGCCATCTCGCGATGACCCCCGCCGGATCGGCGTACGGGAGTGCGGTCGGTAACCGGACCCAACCTGTAGGCGACTTACGCCCGTGTAACCACTACATCTAGGGGTCGACCGTATGCCGTCGCACTAGCGAGGTCAAGTTGGTCGGCGTGTCCGGCGCGTCATCAGAATCACGCGCCGGGCCACCGGGTCGCCGACCTCACCGAGGAGCCCAACGGCCGGCCGCCGCCGGGGTCACGGGAGCCGACGATAGAACATGCGTACGAGAGCGACGTACCATTTACCAGAACAGGCGTTCGGAAATCCAGGATTTCGGCGCGACACGCCGACAACAGGTCGTACAGATGTTTGAAAATGACCGATCTCACCTATACGGTCAACAACGACCGGGCGGGACGGATTCCGTCCGACCGGTCGGCAGCGCACCTGAGCACGCACCACGAGCCGACGAGGCACCCAGCGCCGACCAGGGAGGACGGACGTGACCGAGGACCGGGCCAGCCGGCAGAAGAACCCGCAGCCGATCGACGGGGCGGGTCCGCCGGCGACCCGTCGACCCCGCACCGCGCGCAGCCGGGCCGCCCAGCCCGGCGTGCGACCGGTCACGCCGGTGGTCAGCAGCTTCCCCGACCCGGCGTCGGTCGACCTCACCGCGCGGCAGCGCCGGATCCTGGAGTTCATCCGCACCTGGGTGGAGCGCCACGGCTACCCGCCGAGCGTGCGCGAGATCGGCGAGGCGGTCGGGCTGGTCTCCCCGTCCAGCGTCGCCTACCAGCTCAAGGAGCTGGAGAAGAAGGGCTTCCTGCGCCGCGACCCGAACCGGCCGCGCGCGGTGGACGTCCGCTCCCCCGGCGACGTCGACGACGAGGCGGCCCGCGCCCAGCGGCCCACCCCGGCGTACGTGCCGATGCTCGGCCGGATCGCCGCCGGTGGCCCGATCCTCGCCGAGCAGGCCGTGGAGGACATCTTCCCGCTCCCCCGCGAGCTGGTGGGCGAGGGCGAGGTCTTCATGCTCCAGGTCAAGGGTGACTCGATGCTCGACGCCGCGATCTGCGACGGCGACTGGGTGGTGGTCCGCCAGCAGCCGACCGCCGAGGCCGGCGACATCGTGGCCGCCATGCTCGACGGCGAGGCGACCGTGAAGACCTACCGGCGGCGCGACGGGCACGTCTGGCTGATGCCGCAGAACCCGGCCTTCGACCCGATCCCCGGTGACGACGCCACCATCATGGGTCGCGTGGTCGCCGTGCTCCGCCGGATCTGACGAACCGAAAAGGGGGTGACCGCCGGGCCGGCGGTCACCCCCTTTTTCGTTGTCTCAGTAGCGGTCGCCCCGGTACTCCCGGCCGCCGGAGACCTGGCCGTACTGGCCCCGGTCGCCGTAGCCACCGTCGCGCCGGCCACCGCGCGGATCCCGGTGGTCCGGTTCGCGGCGCGGCGGCTCACTCCGGCCCCCGCCGTAGCCGCCACCACCCTGCTGGCCGCCGCCGTAACCGCCGCCCGGCCGACCGCCGCCGTAGCCGCCGCCCTGCTGGGGCCCGCCCGGTGGGCGGCCACCGCCGTACACCCCGCCGCCACGGGCGCCGCCGGGCTGCCCGCCGTAGACCCCGCTGCCGGGCCGGCCGCCGTTGGCCGGCGCACCGCCGTAGACCCCGCCCTGGCTGCCGCCGTAGACCCCGCCGCGCGGCGGGACGTCGGGCCGGTTGACCGGCGGCGCGAAGCCGGGATTGACCGGGAAGTCGTCGTCGCGCCGGTCGGTCGGCTCGGCGGGCGGCGCCGGCTTGCGCCGGGCCCGCAGGATGCCGACGATGCCCGCGCCGACCAGCAGCGCGCCGAGCACGCCGACGGCCGCGATCAGGTACGTGATCTCGTCGAGGCTGAGCCCCTCGATCCAGGACTTCTCGGCGGCCGGCTTCGGGCCGCCCTTGCCCACGTTGGGCAGCGCCTCGACGCCGGTGGTGGCCGGCGTGTAACTCAGGATGTCGATCGGGTCGCTGGCGTCCAACTGGCCGCCGTCGGAGACCGTGACGAAGGACTTGCCGTCCGGCGTGTAGGCGATCGCCTCGCCGAACGGGTCCGCGAGCGGGGTGACCCGGGGCTTGCCGGAGGTCAGCGCGGCGACGATGTTGCCGCCGGTGACGTCGAACTCGAAGGCGTCGGCGTAGGTGCGCAGCACCACCTTGCTGCCGTCGAGCGAACGGGCCGCGCCGGTGATCAGCAGCCGGCCGGGCGAGCCCAGCTTGTTGTCGGTGTTGGTCTTGGGGAGGGTGACCTCGCCGACCTTCTTCATCGGGACCGGCACGGGATCACCGCCGGTCTTCAGCTTCGCCGTCGGGGTGAAGATCTCCGATTTGCCGGACAGCTCCTTGGTGATGACCAGCGGCAGGTTGTCGTTGCCGACCAGCAGCGCCTCGGCGTCGTGCGGCTCGTTGCCCGGGTAGGTCAGCCGGTGCAGCACCGGCTTCCTGGACCCGTTCAGCGGCATCGTCCAGACCGCGACCCGGTCCCGCCGGGTCTTGCTCTCGACGTTGTCACCGGTGTCGGCGATCCAGAGCGTCTTCTTGTCCGGTCCGACGGCCAGGTCCTCGGTGTCGCGGGGCCCGGGATCCGGGTATCGGACCGGGTCCTTGGCGATCTCGCACTTGGTGTCGAGGAAGAAGATCCGCTCGCGGCTGTCGTCCTCGGTGCCGTCGTTGATCACCACGTAGCCGCTGGCGGTGGCGACCAGGCCGGACAGCTCCCGCAGTCGCTTGTCCTCGACGGTGCACTTCTTCTTGGGGACCGCGGCCCGCGCGGGGGCCGCGGCCGGTGCCGCCGAGGCGAGCCCGGCCGGCGCCACGACAGCGCCGACCAGGCTGAGCGCGATCGTGACCGAGGAGACAGCGTGCCGCATGCCGCCCAGTGTCGCACGACCCCCGTTTCGGGCGGGTGACGCGCCGGAGGGCTCAGCCCCCGACGCCCACCCGCTCGTCCGTGGTGAGCCGGTCCCCCGCCCGGTACGGCGCCAGCTCGGCGGCGAGCGCCTGACCGACCCGCACGTGCACCAGGGTGCCCTCGGGCAGGTGCGCCGTGCTGAGCACCTCGCCCTGCCGGTGCACCCGGGCCACCAGGTCACCCCGGTCGTACGGGAGCACCGCCCGGACCTCGACGGCCGGTCGCGGCAGCCGCTGCTCGACCGCCTCGCGCAGCCCGTCGATCCCGCGCCCGCTGTACGCGGAGACGAAGACCGCCTCCGGCCAGAGCCGCTTGAGCCGCAGCAGGGTCTCCTCGTCGGCGGCGTCGGTCTTGTTCACCACCAGCAGCTCCGGCAGCCGGTCGGCGCCCACCTCGGCGAGCACCTCACGAACCGCGCGGACCTGCTCCTCCGGGTCCGGGTGGGTGCCGTCGACCACGTGCACCACCAGGTCGGCGTCGGCGACCTCCTCCAGCGTCGAGCGGAACGCCTCGACGATCTGGTGCGGCAGGTGCCGGACGAACCCGACCGTGTCGGAGAGCGTGTAGAGCCGCCCGTCGGACGTGGTGGCCCGGCGGGTGGTCGGGTCCAGGGTGGCGAACAGCGCGTTCTCCACCAGCACGCCCGCCCCGGTCAGGCGGTTGAGCAGGCTGGACTTGCCGGCGTTGGTGTAGCCGGCGATGGCCACCGCGGGCACCGAGTTGCGGGTGCGCCGGGCGCGCTTGGTCTGGCGTACCGTCGCCATGCCCTTGATCTCGCGGCGCAGCCGCGCGATGCGGTGCCGGATGCGCCGCCGGTCGGTCTCCAGCTTGGTCTCACCGGGACCGCGCAGGCCCACGCCGCCGCCGGCGCCACCGCCGCGACCGCTACCACCGGTCTGCCGGGACAGCGTCTCGCCCCAACCGCGCAGGCGCGGCAGCAGGTATTCGAGCTGGGCCAGCTCGACCTGCGCCTTGCCCTCCTTGCTCTTGGCGTGCTGGGCGAAGATGTCGAGGATCAGGGCGGTCCGGTCGACCACCTTGACCTTGGTGCGCTGCTCCAGGTTGCGCAGCTGCGACGGGGACAGCTCACCGTCGCAGATGACCGTGTCGGCGCCGGTGGCGAGCACCACCGCGCCCAGGTCGTCGACCTTGCCCCGACCGATGTACGTGGCCGGGTCGGGCCGGTTGCGCCGCTGAATCAGCCCCTCGAGCACCTGCGAGCCGGCCGTCTCGGCCAGCGCCGCGAGCTCGGTGAGGCTGTTGTCGGCGTCGTCCTGGGTCCCCTCGGTCCAGACGCCCACCAGGACGACCCGCTCCAGCCGGAGCTGGCGGTATTCGACCTCGGTGATGTCGCTGAGCTCAGTGGAGAGGCCGGGGACCCGCCGCAGTGCCTGTCGCTCCGACAGCTCGAACTCGCCGGTGGTGGCATCGAGCTCGTCGTCCTCGTCGGGACGGTAGGTCTCCTGCTCTCGCAAATCGCGACTCCTGTCCGTTATGTCTATTGCCGGGGCATTTCCCGTTCGCATGAGCATCCTGACATGTAGCAACGCCGGGCGCACCCGCTATATGCCCGTGGCGCTACTAACCGGTAGCGAGCCCGGATACCGGCCCACCTGGGCGGGCGAGTAGAAATGCCAGGCGAACCGCTCAGCGCTGACGGAGGAGTTCCACGTGGCCAATACCCGACTGCCGAGTGCCGGATTCTCGATCACGATCCGGATCGCGGTACCCGCGGACGCCTCCTCCATCGGCCGGCTGACCACCGCGGCCGGTGAGGCCGGCGCGATCGTCACCGCCCTCGACGTGGTCGACTCCGACCCCGCGTCCGTGATCGTGGACCTCACCTGCGACACCGCCGACGCCACCCACGCCGACCAGGTGGTCGACGCGCTGACCGCGCTCGACGGCGTGGACGTCCGCAAGGTCTCCGACCGGACCTTCCTGCTGCACCTCGGCGGCAAGATCGAGGTCAGCTCGAAGGTGGCGCTGCGCAACCGCGACGAACTGTCCCGGGCGTACACCCCCGGGGTGGCCCGGGTCTGCCAGGCGATCGCCGAGAACCCGGCCGACGCCCGCCGGCTCACCATCAAGCGCAACACGGTGGCCGTGGTCAGCGACGGCTCCGCGGTGCTGGGCCTGGGCAACCTCGGCCCGGCCGCCTCGCTGCCGGTGATGGAGGGCAAGGCGGCGCTGTTCAAGCGCTTCGGCGGGGTGGACGCCTGGCCGGTGGTGCTGGACACCCAGGACACCGACGAGATCGTGTCGATCGTCAAGGCGATCGCGCCCGCGTACGGCGGGATCAACCTGGAGGACATCGCGGCGCCGCGCTGCTTCGAGATCGAGGCCCGGCTGCGCGAGGCGCTGGACATCCCGGTCTTCCACGACGACCAGCACGGCACCGCGATCTGCGTGCTGGCCGCGCTGACCAACGGGCTGCGCGTGGTGGGCAAGCAGCTCAGCGACGTCCGGGTGGTGGTCTCGGGCGCCGGCGCGGCCGGCACCGCGATCATGAAGCTGCTGCTCCGCCAGGGTGTGGGCGACATCATCGCGTCCGACCGCCGGGGCGCCCTGCACCGCGGGATGCCCGACCTCAACCCGGCCTGGCAGTGGCTGGCCGAGAACACCAACAAGGAGAACTACGCCGGCGACCTGGCCGGCGCGCTGCGCGGCGCGGACGTGTTCATCGGGGTGAGCGCACCGAACCTGCTCACCGGCGAGGACATCGCCACCATGGCCAAGGACGCGATCGTCTTCGCGCTGGCCAACCCGGACCCGGAGGTCGACCCGCGGGAGGCGCGCAAGTACGCCGCCGTGGTCGCCACCGGCCGCTCGGACCAGCCGAACCAGATCAACAACGTGCTCGCCTTCCCGGGCGTCTTCCGCGGCATGCTCGACGCGCACGCCGAGGAGTTCACCGAGGAGATGGCGATCGCCGCGGCCCGGGCCATCGCGGACGTGGTCGGCGAGGACAAGATCAACCCGACGGTGATCGTGCCGAGCGTCTTCGACGCCCGGGTCGCCCCGGCGGTCGCCGCCGCCGTCCGCGCCGCCGCCCAGAACCCCGCCGCGACCCCGCCGCCGGCCGCCGACCCCGGCCCTGCCGACCTCCCCGAGATCGCCGCCAACGCCAGCGCCACCCCCTGACGCCGCCGGGCCCGTCCGCCCGTCGTACCGGCCCGCCCGCCGTGCCGTGCGGCCGGCGTGACGCGGTCCGGCCCGCACGTGGCGTGGCTGGCTGGAGGCGGGCCGGCCCCGACGCACGCCGGGCCCGGCCGGCTGCGGGGTGTCACGGCCACCCCCGCCCAGAGGGCGCGGACGCGCCCGACGCACGCCGGGCCCAGCCGACTCCGGCGTGTCACGGCCACCCCCGCCTGGGGGCGCGGACGCGCCCGACGCACGCCGGGCCCAGCCGGCTGCGGCGTGTCGCGGCCACCCGGCCCGTGCCTTAAGAGCGATATGCCTCTGCGGCATAAATGTGCCGCAGAGGCATATCGCTGAAGAATGCTGTGTCGACCAGCCGCGTGCGGCCCACCGACAGGTGCCGCCAGCGACGCCGAGGGAGGGCGCGGAGGGCGAAGCCGCACGCGCGGGCACTGCCAGCGACGCCGGGCGCGGAGAACCAGGACGCACGCGCGGGCACCGCCAGCGACGCGGGGCGCGCGGAGGGCGAAGCCGCACACGCGGGCACTGCCAGCGACGCCGGGCACGCGGAGAACCAGGACGCACAGGCGGGCACCGCCAGCGACGCGGGGCGCGCGGAGGGCGAAGTCGCACACGCGGGCAGCGCCAGCGACGCCGGGCGCACGGAGAACCAGGACGCACGCGCGGGCACCGCCAGCGACGCCGGGCACGCGGAGAACCAGGACGCACCACGCGGGCACCGCCAGCGACGCCGGGCACGCGGAGAACCAGGACGCACCACGCGGGCACCGCCAACGACGCCGGGCACGTGGAGAACGAGGACGCACGCGCGGGCACCGCCAGCGACGCCGGGCGCGGAGAACCAGGACGCACACGCGGACACCGCCAGCGACGCCAGGCGCGGAGAACCAGGACGCACACGCGGGCAACACCGGCGGGCGCCGGTGCCGGACGGCCCCCGTCAGGGAAGCAGGGCAGACGCGGTGAGTTCGCCGGTGGCGACCAGGACGGCGGGGCCGGAGAGCCAGCAGGAATCGTCGGTCACCGTGACGGTGAGGCGTCCCCCCGGCACGTCCACCGCCACCGTTCCGGTGTCGAGGCCGGCGTCGCGCAGCGCCACCGCGGCGACCGCGCAGGCGCCGGTGCCGCAGGAGAGCGTCTCGGCCGAACCCCGCTCGTAGACCCGCATCAGCACATGCCCGTCGGTCCCGTCGACCGGCTCCCCGGGGGCGGTGAACTCGACGTTCACCCCGGCCGGGAAGAGCGACGGGTCCACCTCGGGGGCCCGGGTCAGGTCCAGCGCGGGCAGGTCCAGGCTGGCGGGCAGGGCGCAGACCAGGTGCGGGTTGCCCACGTCGACCGCCGCGCCGGGCAGGGTCAGCCCGCCGATGGTGGCGGTGGCCGCGTCGTACAGCCGGGGGCGGCGCATCTCGACGGCGACGGCCTCGCCCTCCACCCGGGCCCGGACCAGGCCGGCCCGGGTGGCCAGCGGCAGCGCCCCACCGGACGGCGTGGCCAGCCCGGTGGCCAGCAGGTAGCGGACGAAGACCCGGGCGCCGTTGCCGCACATCTCCGCGAAGGAGCCGTCGGAGTTCCAGTAGTCCATGAACCACTCGGCCTCGCCGGCCAGCGCCGCGCCGTCCGGATGCTTGGCGGCCCGCACCACCCGCAGCACGCCGTCGCCGCCGAGGCCGCGCCGCCGGTCGCAGAGCGCGGCGACCAGGCCGGGCGTCAGGTCGAGGGCGCCGTCCGGGTCGGGCAGGATGACGAAGTCGTTGCCGGTGCCGTGGCCCTTGGTGAACTCCACGCCCCCATCATCGCCGATGCTCGGCGACCACCCGCAGCGCAGTGTCGGAAAACGCGGGCGACGCCGAGTCCAGCCAGTGGATGCGCGGGTCGCGCCGGAACCAGGAGCGCTGCCGCCGGACGAACCGCCGGGTGGCCCGGATCGTCTCGTCGTGCGCGTCGACCTCGGAGATCTCCCCGGCCAGGAAACGCAGCACCTGCTGGTAGCCGAGCGCCCGGCTGGCCGTCCGCCCTTCGGGCAGGCCGCGCCCGACCAGATCCCGGGTCTCGGCGACCAGGCCGTCGGCCCACATCCGGTCGACCCGCAGCGCGATCCGCTCGTCCAGCAGCGCGGTGTCCAGATCCACCCCGAGCTGTACCGACGGGTAGTACGGCGTGGGCTCGGGCAGCGCCGCGGTGAACGGGGCCCCGGTCAGCTCGATCACCTCCAGGGCTCGGACGATCCGCCGCCCGTTGGTCGGCAGGATGCTCGCCGCCGCCGCCGGGTCGGCCGTGGCGAGGCGGGCGTGCAGCGGGGCCGGGCCGACCTCCGCCAGCTCCGCCTCCAGCCGCTCGCGGACCGCCGGGTCGGTGCCGGGGAACTCGAACTGCTCCAGCACCGCCCGCACGTACAGCCCGGAGCCGCCGACCAGCAGCGGCACCCGGCCCCGGGCGAGGATGCCGTCGACCGCCGCGCGGGCCAGTTTCTGGTACTCGGCGACGCTGGCCGGCTCGGTCACCTCCCAGATGTCGAGCAGGTGGTGCGGCACGCCGTCGCGCTCGGCCGGGGTCAGCTTCGCGGTGCCGATGTCCATGCCCCGGTAGAGCTGCATCGAGTCGGCGTTGACCACCTCGCCGTCAAGAGCGTGCGCCAGGGCGATGCTCAGCGCCGACTTGCCGGCCGCGGTCGGCCCGACCACGGCGACGACGGTGCCGGTCATGCGCGCGCCCAGTTCGCCACGAAGTAGGCAACGCCGTAGGGGGCCTGCTGGTAGCTGAGGTCGCCGCGCCACTCGCCGCCCGCGGCGCGCGCCGCGCCGGCCAGCACCTGCCACGGCGCCCGCCCGGCCACCCGCAGCTCCGCCGACAACCCGGGGTCGAGGTCGAGCAGGGCCTCGGCGTCCGCGCCGGCCAGGGCCGCGGCAACCCCCTCGTCGTACGCGGGCGCGCGCGGATCGTCGTAGCCGGGCGCCGTGACGCCCCGGCAGGCCGAGCCGTCGCCCAGCACCAGCAGCGCGACCCGGTGCTCCGCCTCTGCGACGAGGGCCGCCCCCAGCTCGGCGCACTCGGCCGGCGGGGCGTCGGCGGCGACCGACCGGGCGAACCGGGGCAGCTCGGTCCCGGACCGGTTCACCAGCCAGGCGCCGATGGTCAGGCTCAACGGCAGCCGTTCGGCCCCGGCGCAGTTGACCTTCCAGAGCCGCACCTGCCGGTCCAGCCCGTACGCCCGCAGCGAGCCGGAGTCGGCGGTGTTGAAGCGGGCGGTCGCCGGCCCGCCGCCGAACAGCACGATCACCTCGGGGTCGGCGGCGAGCAGCCGGGCCACGGCGGCGTCGGCGGTGGCGCGGAGGTCGTCCAGCTCACCGGCGGCGGCGCCGGCCAGTTCCGGCACGAGCAGGGGCGGGTGGGGGCAGACGGCGGCGGCGACCAGAGGCACCCGTTCAACCTATCCGTACCCACCGGAGCGTCCCCGCGCCGATCCGGTCATCGCGGCGGTACGACACCGTATGGTCACGGTCGACGACAGGCGCTCGACACGGACCGGGTCGGACCTGTGACAATGCCGGGAGTGACTTTGCTGCGCCGTGGCGGCGATCGAGGGGGTGGTCCCATCGACGCCGGGAGAACGAGGATGGGCACATGAGCGACTGGACTGCCTTCGGACGGGTGGACGAGGACGGCACCGTCTACGTCAAGACCGCCGAGGGTGAGCGGGTGGTCGGATCCTGGCAGGCGGGCGCCCCGGAGGAGGGGTTGGCCCACTTCGCCCGGCGCTTCGCCGACCTGGTGACGGAGGTCGACCTGACCGAGGCCCGGCTCAACTCGGGCGCGGCGGACGCCGGCCACTCGCTGACCACGATCCGGCGGATCCGCGCCTCGCTGGCCGAGGCCCACGTGGTCGGCGACATCGACGCGCTCGCCGCCCGCCTGGACAAGCTGGCCGTCGTGGCCGAGGAGAAGGCCGGCGAGGCCAAGGCGGCCCGCGACGCCGCCCGCGGCGAGGCCCTCGCCCGCAAGACCGCCCTGGTCGAGGAGGCGGAGAAGCTGGCCGCCGAGTCGACCGGCTGGAAGACCGCCGGGGACCGGCTCAAGGAGATCCTCGACGAGTGGAAGACCATCCGCGGCGTCGACAAGAAGGCCGACGGCGAGCTGTGGAAGCGGTTCGCGGCCGCCCGTGACGCGTTCACCCGCCGCCGGGGCGCCCACTTCGCCTCCCTCGACCAGCAGCGCAAGCAGGCGCAGACGGTCAAGGAGGAGCTGGTCGCCGAGGCCGAGAAGCTGAAGGAGTCCACCGACTGGGGCGTCACCGCCAACCAGCTCAAGGAGCTGATGGCCCAGTGGAAGGCCGCCCCGCGGGCATCCAAGGAGGCCGAGCAGAAGCTCTGGGAACGGTTCCGGGCGGCGCAGGACGCCTTCTTCACCCGGCGCAGCGAGGTCTTCTCCGCGCGGGACAACGAGCAGCGGGCCAACCTGGAGCGCAAGCAGGCCCTGCTCGCCGAGGCCGAGGCGCTGGACGTCGACGGCGACCCGAAGGGCGCCCAGGCGAAGCTGCGGGAGATCCAGGCCCAGTGGCACGAGGCCGGCCGGGTGCCCCGCGAGGCCGCCGCCGGGCTGGAGCGCCGGCTGCGCGCGGTGGACGACAAGGTCCGCGAGGTGATGGACTCCGCCTGGCGGCGGACCACCAAGGAGGACAACCCGCTGCTGGCCCAGATGCGCTCCCAGGTCGCCGAGGCCGAGGAGCGGCTGGCCCGGGCCCAGGCCGCCGGCGACGCCCGGCGGATCAAGGAGGCCGAGCAGGCGCTCGCCTCGAAGCGGCAGTTCCTCCAGCTGGCCGAGCAGGCCGGCTGACCTGATCCATCCCGGAAGCCCCCGGTCCCGCCACGGGACCGGGGGCTTTCCGCGTGTCCGCCCGGGGTGTTCAGACCTGCGGCAGCACCACGAGCCCGCTGTTGTAGTCGGCGAGGACGAGGTCCGGCCGGCCGTCGCCGGTGAGATCACCGACGGCGAGACCCCGGCCGGGGTAGCTGGAGGCGTAGGGCAGGCCCCACAGGCGTTCGCGGCCGAGTTGGCCGTCGGGGCGCTGCAACGAGACCCCCGCCGCCTGCCAGCCGCCGTGCGCGGTCACCGCGTCGAGCAGGGCGTCCCCGTTCACGTCGGCGAGCACCAGCGGCTGGGGGATGTCGTAGTGCGGGTAGGCGACCGGGGCGCCGAGGGCGCCGGCGCCGGTCTGCGGGAACACCAGGAGCCGGGAGCCGGGCTTGTTGCCGCCCGCCGTCACCGCGACGTCCGCCCGCCCGTCACCGGTCAGGTCGCCGGCCGCCATCGATCCGATCCCCCGGGCGGTCCCGTCGGGCACCGGATACGCGCCGGCGCGGGCGAAGCCCCCCTCGGCGGTCTGGGTGAAGACCTCCAGGGTCGCCGTGGTGTTCGTCAACTGAACGATGTCGCGGCGGCCGTCGCCGTCGAGGTCGGCGGTGTCCACCAGGCCCCGGTCGTAGCCGTCGTCGACGAGGACCGGCGGGGCGAAGGTCCGACCGTCCATGCTGGCGTGCACGGTCAACCGGTCCTGCTCGGCGACGACCAGGTCGGCCCGGCGGTCCGCGTTGAGGTCGGCCAGTCGCAGGTCGGTGGGACGGGTCGCCAACGGCAGCAGGACCGGTGCGGCCAGGCCACCGGCCTGCTGCACGAACACGTCCACCCCGGAGTCGGCGATGGCCGCGACGTCGGTGTCCCCGTCCGCGTCCACGTCCCCGGTGGCGAGGACGACGGTCCCGTTCGGGTAGCCGTGCGTGGCGAGGACCTGCGGCGGGGCGAGGGTGCCGTCGGGCCGCTGGGCGAGTACGAGGAGCTTGCAGTTGTCCTCCGGCAGCTCCGCGTACGTGTAGGTGCCCATCAGCAGGTCGGCCCGGCCGTCACCGGTCACGTCCGCCACGGCCACGCTCGACGGGGTCACCGTGCCGAACCCGTAGGTGCGATAGGAGCCGTAGTTCACCTGGCCGTACGCGGGAACGACGGGGTGCGCGACCGCGGCCGAGGCACTGGCGCCGACGGCCGGTGTCTGGCTGCCGGCGAACTGGGCGTACACGGTGTGCGCGCCGACCGGCAGGCTCGTGACGACCTCGGCCCGGCCGGAGGAGTCGAGCCACGCGCCCTGCAGCGCCCGGCCGTCCGCGTAGAAGTAGACGCCGCCGAGGAACGTCGGGGTGTCCGGGTCGGCGGCGACGACCTTCGCGGTCAGCAGCGCGGCCTGCCCCGCCTCGGTACGCGCCGGGGAGACGGTCAGGGTGATGGTGCTCGGCGCGCCGACCCGGGCCCAGACCTCGGCGGACTCGTTGCTCGATGATGCCGAGACGGCCCGGACCCGGTAGAGGTACTCGGGGCCGGTGGTCACCGCGGTGTCGACGAAGCTCGTGCCCGTGGTGTCGCCCCGGCTCTCGTAGCTGCCGTTGTTCCAGCGCAGCACCGTGTAGCCGGTCGCGCCCGGACTCGGCTCCCAGGACAGCGTGATCCGGTCGGGCGCGCCGGTGGCCCGGACGCCCTGCGGCGGGTTGATCCAGGTCGTCGCGCTCACCTCGCGGGACGGGCGGGAGGTCAGGTCGCCGCTGGTGCTCACCACCACGTACCAGTAGCGGGTGGCGGCGGTGAGGCCCTCGTCGGTCCACTCCCGCTCGGTGGTGGACGCGACCTGTTGGTAGGGCCCGCCGCTGCTGCCGGACCGCAGCACCCGGTAGCCGGCGGCACCGGTGCCCGCCGTCCAGGTGAGCCGGATCTGGTCCTGGGAGAGCGCCGTCGCGGTGACGGTCTTCGGCGCGGACAGCCCGAGCGCCCGGGCCGGCGCGGCCGGCGCCAGCACCGCCACGAGGGCGAGCAGCACGAGGGCTGCCAGTGTTCGCCGGTGGTCCTGGTGGCCGGCTGTCGCACGCATCATTGGTTCCCCCGTTTCCGGCACTCCTGCGGCCGCCGCCCCATCGTTGGCCGGGATCGAGGCCGCCGCTCGACAACCGTGACCGAAGACGCAAAAGGTGAACGGGGGTCCAGGCACGACGCCCGGGAGCGGAACCACGGTTCGAGCGGCGCGACGCGTCACGTTGACGGCATCGAGCCGCACTGATCAGAATGGGCGGCGGAGCCAGGTTCCAGCACCGGCACGAGGGCACGACGGCCGATCCCGCCGTCGACGGTCGCCGGTGTCTTCCTCCGCGGGTGGCCGTCCACGTGACACGGCCCGGCGCGCGCTGTCCGCGTACTCGATGACGAGCGGGCCGTCTCCCTTGGTCTCACCGCCCGCGGCGCTCGCGCGGCGCGGGCATCCGAAGTGGAGCCCAGATGCACCGACCTACCGCCCTCGGCGGCGCCCTCGCGGCGCTCGCCACCGCCGCGGCCGGCGTTCTCGTCGCCGCCACCATCAGCACCACCCCGGCCGTCGCCGCCAGCGGCGGCACCGGCACCGGCTACCTGCACACCAGCGGCAACAAGATCGTCGACAGTACGGGAGCCACGGTCCGGCTCACCGGCATCAACTGGTTCGGCATGGAGACCGACAACAAGACCTTCCACGGTCTGTGGTCGAGCAACCCGTGGCGCGGCCAGCTCGACACCATGGCTCGGCTGGGCTACAACACGCTGCGCATCCCGTACTCGAACGACGCGTTGAAGTCGGGCGCGACCGCCACCGGGATCAACGACTTCGTCAACCCGGACCTGATCGGGCTCTCCCCGTTGCAGATCCTCGACAAGGTCATCGACTACGCGGGCAGCAAGGGGATGCGGGTCATCCTGGACCGGCACCGGCCGACCTCGGCCGGTCAGTCGCCGCTCTGGTACACCTCGGGCGTCTCCGAGGCGACCTGGATCAACGACTGGAAGATGCTCGCCCAGCGGTACGCCGGCAACACCACCGTGATCGGCGCGGACCTGCACAACGAGCCGCACGCCGAGGGCACCAACCCGGCGGCCACCGGCGCCTGCTGGGGCTGCGGCGACACCGCGCGGGACTGGCGACTGGCCGCCGAGCGGGCCGGCAACGCGATCCTCGGGGTGCAGCCGAACTGGCTGATCTTCGTGGAGGGGGTGAGCTGCCCGAGCGGTGGCCTGTCGAACGTCTGGGACAACGACCCCAGCAACGACGAGGACTGCGGCTGGTGGGGCGGCAACCTCTCCAAGGCCGGCCAGTTCCCGGTCCGGCTGAACGTGGCCAACCGGCTGGTCTACTCCCCGCACGAGTACGCGATCTCGGTCTACCACCAGACCTGGTTCGACGACCCGAGCTACCCGGCGAACCTGCCGGCGATCTGGGACAAGTACTGGGGCTACCTCTACAAGCAGAACATCGCGCCGATCATGATGGGCGAGTTCGGCAGCACGTTGCAGGACCCGAAGGACAAGGTCTGGCTGCAGAACCTGATGGCGTACACCGGGACCGGGGTGAACGGGATGTCCTTCACCTACTGGTCGTGGAACCCGAACTCGGGTGACACCGGCGGCATCGCCAACGACGACTGGACCACCATCAACCAGGCCAAGCAGGACATCCTGCAGCCGTACCTGATCGCGCCGGTGGGCGGCGGCGGGACGACCAGCCCGTCCCCGACCGGCACCTCGAACACCTCGCCGCCCCCCACCACGCCCGCCCCGACCGGCGGCTGCACGGCGACCTACAAGCAGACCAACGCGTGGCAGGGCGGCTTCCAGGGCGAGCTGACCGTGAAGAACAGCGGCACCGCCGCGGTGAACCCGTGGTCGGTGACCTGGACCTGGCCGTCCGGGGTGACCCTGGGCAGCGGCTGGAACGCCACCGTGACCCAGTCCGGCGGCACGGTCACCGCGGCCGCGCCGACCTGGGCCTCGTCGCTCGCGCCGGGCGCCTCGGTGACCATCGGCTTCACCGCGAACGGCACGGCCTCCGCGCCGGGATCGGTGAAGCTCAACGGCACCGCCTGCTGATGCGGCGTGGAAGGCCCCTCGCCGGCGGGTCCGTCGGCGAGGGGCCTTCCCGCAGCGCCAGGAGTTTACATCGACGTTCATCTGTGTTTTTCTGGTAGGAAAGCGCTTGCCTGGCGTCCTCCCACGCGCACGGGGCCAGGCCGACCACAGGGGACCTCCCCTTCCCTCGGCCAGCGGGCGTCGCGGACCCCCGGCCGGCACCGACATCCGAGGTGCGGACGTACCAGCACGTCAACCGCCCGGTTCGCACCCACAGAAAGGAGAGAACCCGTGACAAACGTCAAGCGTCACCTGGTCCGCCGGCTCGCGGTGATCGCCGCGGCCGTGCTCGCCATACCCGCGGCGATCGCCACCGTGGCCGCCGCGCCGGCCGCCGCGGCGAGCGTGGACACCGGCGCCTACTACGTGTTCGTGAACCGGCACAGCGGCAAGGCGATGGACCTGTGGCAGTGGTCCACCGCGGACGGCGGCGAGATCCGGCAGTACACCCGGACCGACGGCTGGAACCAGCAGTTCCAGTTCGTCGACGTGGGCAGCGGCTACTACCAGCTGCGCAACCGGCACTCGGGCAAGGTCGTCGCGGTGCCCAACGCCGTCGACGGCGCCCAGGTCATCCAGACGACGGCGAGCACCGACACCAAGCAGCACTTCGCGCTCCGGGACTCCGCCGGCGGCTACGTGCGGTTCATCAACCGGCACAGCGGCAAGGCGCTGGACCTGTGGCAGTGGTCCACCGCGGACGGCGGCAGCATCTCCCAGTACGCCGACCTGGACGGCAACAACCAGCAGTGGCAGCTGATCCGGGTCGACGGTGGGGGCGGCGGCACCACCCCGCCGCCGAGCACCACCGGACTGGTCGGCTGGGCCACCCAGAACGGTGGCACCAGCGGCGGCGGCAACGCGACGGCCACCACCGTCACCAGCGCCTCCGCGCTCAGCGCCGCCGTCGGCTCCAGCAGCGCGGCCGTCATCCGCGTCTCCGGCACCATCAGCTGCTCCGGCATGCTGCGGGTCCGGTCCAACAAGACCATCCTCGGCAACGCGGGCGCCACCATCGCCGGCTGCGGCCTCAACATCAGCGGCGACCGCAACGTGATCATCCGGAACCTGACCTTCCGGGACTGGGACGACGACGCCATCAACGTCCAGGAGTCGGCCACCAACGTCTGGATCGACCACAACACCTTCACCCACGGGTACGACGGCGCGGTCGACATCAAGCGCGGCTCGGACTTCGTCACGGTGTCCTGGAACCGGGTCTACAACCACGACAAGACGATGCTGCTCGGACACAGCGACGACAACGGCGCCCAGGACTCCGGCCACCTGCGGGTGACCTACCACCACAACTGGTTCGACGCGAGCACCCAGCGCCACCCCCGGGTCCGCTTCGGCAACCCGGTCCACGTCTACAACAACTACTACTACAACAACAGCGGCTACGGCGTGGCCTCCACCATGAACGCCGGGGTCCTCGTCGAGGGCAACTACTTCGAGAACGTCAAGGACCCGTACCACCTCGGCGAGGGCGACTCCGGCCCGGGCAGCCTGGTCGCCCGCAACAACTACCTCGTCAACTCCGGCAGCGGCCAGACCGGCGGCAGCGTCGCCGGCATCCCGTACTCGTACACCCTGGACAGCGCGAGCAGCGTCAAGTCGATCGTGACCGGCGGCGCGGGCGCCGGCCGGATCACCGTCTGACGGTACAGCTGGGCGGGGCCCGCCACGACCGGCGGACCCCGCCCCGCGTCTCAGTGGGCGGCGCAGCCGCCGGTGGGCGCGGGCACCGCGGCCGGCGCGCCGACGCTCGGCAGCCCGAGCAGCACCCCGGGGGTACGCGGGGCGCGTCCCGCCTCGGCCGCGTCACCGGCCCGGGTCCGCCGGTGCGCCAGCGGCGCTCCGTCGGCGTTCAGGTGGTGCGGGGCGGCGTAGGTGACGGTGGTGTGCACGATGTCGCCGGGACGGATCTGACCGGCCAGCGAGCCGGCACCGCCGAACTGGCCGGTCGCGCCGAGTGCGCTGGTCGGGCCGGCTGCGCTCGTCGCGAAGTGGACGAGGCGGCCGTCGCGGGCCCGGCCGGACATCCGGCCGGTGCGCTCGTCCTTGCGCCCCTCGCCGACGGCGACCAGCACCTCGACGGTCTCCCCGACCAGCTTGCGGTTCTCCGCCCAGGTGATCTCCTCGACGCAGGCGATCAGCCGCTCGTAGCGCTCCTGCACGACCTCCTTGGGCAGCTGCCCGTCCATGGTCGCGGCCGGGGTGCCCGGACGCTTGGAGTACTGGAAGGTGAACGCCGAGGCGAACCGGGCCTCCCGGACCACGTCGAGGGTGCGCTCGAAGTCGGCCTCGGTCTCGCCGGGGAAGCCGACGATGATGTCCGTGGTGATCGCCGCGTCCGGCATCGCCGCCCGGACCTTCTCGATGATGCCTAGATACTTCTCCGACCGGTACGAGCGGCGCATCGCCCGCAGCACGTCGTCGGAGCCGGACTGCAACGGCATGTGCAGCGAGTGGCAGACGTTCGGCGTCTCGGCCATCGCGGCGATCACGTCGTCGGTGAAGTCCTTCGGGTGCGGGCTGGTGAACCGGACCCGCTCCAGCCCGTCGATGTCGCCGCAGGCGCGCAGCAGCTTGCCGAACGCGTACCGGTCGCCGAACTCGACGCCGTAGGAGTTGACGTTCTGCCCGAGCAGGGTCACCTCCAGCACGCCCTCGTCCACCAGGGCGCGCACCTCGGAGAGGATGTCGCCGGGGCGGCGGTCCTTCTCCTTGCCGCGCAGGGAGGGCACGATGCAGAACGTGCAGGTGTTGTTGCAGCCGACCGAGATCGACACCCAGCCGGCGTACGTCGACTCGCGGCGGGTCGGCAGCGTCGAGGGGAACACGTCGAGGGACTCGAGGATCTCCACCTCGGCGGCGGCGTTGTGCCGCGCCCGCTCCAACAGCACCGGCAGCGCACCGATGTTGTGCGTGCCGAAGACGACGTCCACCCAGGGGGCCTTGCGGACGATCTCGCCGCGGTCCTTCTGGGCCAGGCAGCCGCCGACCGCGATCTGCATCCCCGGGTGCTTGACCTTCACGGGGCGCAGATGACCCAGGTTGCCGTAGAGCCGGTTGTCGGCGTTCTCCCGGACGGCGCAGGTGTTGAACACCACCACGTCGGGCTGCTCGTCGGACTCGACGGCGCGCACGTAGCCGGCCGCTTCGAGGAGGCCGGAAATGCGCTCGGAGTCGTGCACGTTCATCTGGCAGCCGTACGTACGCACCTGGTAGGTGCGCGGGCTGCCCGCGGCTGCGGTAGTCATGACCCGGACAGCGTATCCGGGCCGAGCTGGTCGGAACGAACGAGGAGGAGCCGTGTGCCGGAGCATCAAGACCCTGCGTGAGCCGTACGTCCCCGTGGTCACCGAGGAGGACATCCGCGCGGCCGCGTTGCAGTACGTCCGGAAGATCTCCGGATTCCGTACCCCCGCCGCCCACAACGCCGAGGCGTTCGACGCCGCCGTGGACGCGGTGGCCGCCGCCACGGCCACGTTGCTGGAGCAGCTGGTGGTACGCGGCCAGGCACCCACCGCCCGCGCCTGACCCCCACCCGGCCGAGGCCGGCGGGGGCCGGGGCGGCGGGGCGAAGCCTCGTCAGGCGGCGGCCAGGGCGGGGGCGATCGTGTCGGGCGCCCAGCGCGATCGGTGGCACTGGGACCAGCCGCGGCAGCCGGGGTCGGCGAGGGTGCAGAGACGCTGGTCGCTGAGCACCTCGCCGTCGTCGGTCTCGACCACGGCGAAGTGCACCGGGCGGATCGTGCCGTCCGGGGCGACCAGCAGGTGCCGCCCGGCGTCCAGGGTGTCGTCGCGCATCAGGCAGTTGCGGTCCAGCAGCCGGGCCAGCGCCGCGATGCTGGGCCGCTCGGGCAGGGCGTCGGGCACCCCGTAGCAGTCGACCACCGTGCCGTACTCCCCCGGCGCCTCCCAGACGTCGCAGACCACCGCGTACGCGGGCAGCCGGGCCGGGTCGGCGACGGCGAGCGGCATGACCACCCGCCCGAGCGCCTCGGCCAGCGCCGGGTAGACCTCCGCGGGCGCCGCGCCGTCGATTCTCCAGTTCCACAGCTCGGTCATGCCGCCTCCTCGCTGTGCTCGTCCCACCGGCCTCCGGATCGGGCCTTACTCACGATGGTGGGGTGCATTTGACCTCAGCCGGGGGCAAGTTACCGGTCTGTGACCATTCCGGGCAAAATTTCCTCGGGCCGCGTTGCCCGGAGTAGCGGGAAGATGACAGTTTATCGGGTATCGTGCCGCTCGCCCACCAGCGACATGGCCGTCAGTGGGCCTGAATGACATGACTGTCAGGGGCCTGAACGACAGTGGCCGTCAGCGGAGCTGGATCAGGTGCTCGCCGGCCGGCCGCAGCTCGCCGATGACGGTGCCGCCCGGCACCTCGCCGGCCACCAGCAGCCCGCCGGAGGTCTGCGCGTCCGCCAGCAGCAGTCGCTCCCCCTCGTCGACCGCGCCGAAGTCGGTCCACGGGGTCACCCAGTCCAGGTTGCGGCGGGTGCCGCCGCTGACGTACCCGTCGCGCAGCGCCTCCCGGGCGCCGGGCAGGTAGGACACCGCGGCCGCGTCGATCGCCACCGTGAGCCGGCTGGCCCGGGCCAGCTTCACGGCGTGCCCGAGCAGCCCGAAGCCGGTGACGTCGGTGCCGCAGCGGATGCCGGCGGCGACCGCGGCCCGGGCGGCGTCCCGGTTCAGCCGGGTCATCGACGCGACCGCCTCCGGGAACCGCTCCCCGGTCCGCTTGTGCCGGGTGTTGAGCACGCCGACCCCGAGCGGCTTGGTCAGCGACAGCGGCAGCCCGGCCCGGCCGGCGTCCAGGGTGATCAGCTCCTCGGGCCGGACCACGCCGGTGACCGCGAGGCCGTACTTGGGGCCGTCGTCGTCGACGCTGTGCCCGCCGGCCAGGTGGCAGCCGGCCTCCCGGGCCACGTCCTGACCGCCGCGCAGCACCTCCCGCGCCAGCTCGAGGGGCAGCACGTCGCGCGGCCAGCAGAGCAGGTTCAGCGCCACCAGCGGCGTGCCGCCCATGGCGTACACGTCGGAGAGCGCGTTGGCCGCGGCGATCCGGCCCCAGTCGTACGCGTCGTCGACCACCGGGGTGAAGAAGTCCGCGGTGCTCACCAGGCCGGTCCGCTCGTCCAGCCGGACCACCGCGGCGTCGTCGCCGTGCTCCAACCCGACCAGCAGATCGGCGGTGCCGGCGGGCGGCGCGAGCCCGGCGACCATCGCCTCCAGCTCCCCCGGCGGGATCTTGCAGGCGCAGCCGCCGCCGCGGGCGTAATCGGTCAGCCGGAGCCGCTCGGTCATCCCCCCATGATCTCGGTCCGGCGGTGGCGGCGCCACTCGTACCGGCCGTGGCGTGACGAATTTCGGACGCCCGGGTACGTCGGTGACCGGTGTTACCGCTCCGTGACCATTTGAGTTGCGTCCCGCCACATCCCCCCGCCTACAGTTGCCCAACCGGGGGTCGATCGACCCCGCAATCCAGACGGACGACAGGGACGGTGAACGACGTGGCGACGGGCGAACCGCTCATCGTGCTGGACGGGGTCAACAAGTGGTTCGGCCCCCTGCACGTGCTGGATGACGTGTCGCTCTCCGTCGGCCGGGGCGAGGTGGTCGTGGTCATCGGCCCGTCCGGCTCGGGCAAGTCGACGCTCTGCCGCACGATCAACCGGCTGGAGCCGATCAACTCGGGCACCATCACCTTCGACGGCACCCCCCTGCCGGCCGAGGGCAAGGCCCTGGCCAAGCTGCGCAGCGAGGTCGGCATGGTCTTCCAGTCGTTCAACCTCTTCGCGCACAAGACCATCCTGGAGAACGTCACCCTCGGCCCCGTCAAGGTCCGCAAGGAGAAGCCGGCCGCCGTCCGCGAGCGCGGCCTGGCCCTGCTGGAGCGGGTCGGCATCGCCAACCAGGCCGACAAGTACCCGGCGCAGCTCTCCGGCGGCCAGCAGCAGCGGGCGGCGATCGCCCGCGCGCTGGCCATGCAGCCCAAGGCGATGCTCTTCGACGAGCCGACCAGCGCGCTCGACCCGGAGATGGTGGGCGAGGTGCTGGACGTGATGACCTCGCTGGCCCGCGACGGCATGACCATGGTCGTAGTCACCCACGAGATGGGCTTCGCCCGGCACGCGGCCAACCGGGTGATCTTCATGGCCGACGGCAAGCTCGTCGAGGACGCGCCGCCGGCCGAGTTCTTCGCCAACCCGCGCAGCGAGCGGGCCAAGGACTTCCTCTCCAAAATCCTCACGCACTGAGCGTCCGTACCGGAGCAGTGGAGTCGTCCCCGGCGGCTCCGTCGAAGAAGGAGATTGAGTATGCGTATGAAGCGCGTGGCGGCGGTCGCCGCGGCGGCAACCTTGGCGCTCGGCATGAGCGCCTGTGGCGGCGACGGGGACAGCGGCTCCGGCAGCAGCGGGGGCAAGGGCGTCATCGGCAAGGCGCAGAACCAGAAGAAGCTGGTCATCGGCGTCAAGGCCGACCAGCCGGGCCTGGGCATCCAGACCGGCAGCCAGTACGAGGGCTTCGACATCGAGATCGCCAAGATCGTGGCTAAGGGCCTCGGCGTGGACGCGAACAACATCGAGTGGAAGACCACCGTGTCGGCCAACCGCGAGCCCTTCATCCAGCAGGGCACCGTCGACCTGGTGGTGGCGACCTACACCATCAACGACGAGCGCAAGCAGAAGGTCAACTTCGCCGGCCCGTACTTCATCGCCGGCCAGGACCTGCTGGTCAAGGCCGACTCCGCGATCGCCGGTCCGGAAGGGTTGGACGGCAAGAAGGTCTGCTCGGTGACCGGCTCGACCCCGGCCAAGCGGATCCAGACCGACTACCCGAAGGCCAGCCTCCAGCAGTTCGACGCGTACTCGAAGTGCATCACCGCGCTTGAGGGCGGCAAGGTCGACGCCGTCACGACCGACGACATCATCCTCGCCGGCTACGCCGCGCAGCCCCAGTACGCCGGCAAGTTCAAGGTGGTCGGCAAGACCTTCTCCACCGAGCCCTACGGCATCGGCCTGAAGAAGGACGACAAGGACGGCTGCGAGAAGGTCAACGAGATCCTCAAGACCGCCGCCTCGGACGGCTCCTACAAGGCCGCCTGGGACGCCACCCTGGGCAAGAGCGGCAAGGCCGCGCCCGAGCTGGACACCACCAAGCTGACCAACTGCGGCAGCGTCTGACCGGTTCCGGGGCCGGCATCCGTGCGGGTGCCGGCCCCGGCCTGTCGCGACGCGGACGACGTGCCCCGGGAGTCGACGCATGCACGTATTCGCTGATCCGACCAACCTCGACGCGTACCTGTCGGGCTTTCTCTGGATCCTCAAGCTGACCGGCGCGTCGGCGGTCCTCGCGCTGGTGCTCGGCGTGCTCCTCGCCGCCTTCCGGGTTTCCCCGGTGCCGGTGCTGCGGGGCTTCGGCGCGGCGTGGGTCAACATCTTCCGCAACACGCCGCTGACGCTGATCATCTTCTTCTGCTACTTCGGCCTCTACTCGACGCTGGGCGTGACCCTCTCCGACGACCTGAACCTGAACAACTTCTGGCTCGGCGTGGTCGGCCTGGCGGTCTACACCGCCGCGTTCGTCTGCGAGGCGGTCCGCTCCGGCGTCAACACCGTCCCGGCCGGTCAGGCGGAGGCGGCCCGCGCGATCGGGCTGACCTTCTTCCAGACCCTGCGCATCGTGATCCTGCCGCAGGCCGGGCGGGCCGTGGTGGCCCCGCTCGGCAGCGTGCTCATCGCGCTGTGCAAGAACGCCACGATCGTCGGCACCATCGGCGTGATCGAGGCGTCCAGCGTGATGAAGCAGCTGATCAACGACAACGGCGACGCGGTGATCCCGATCTTCCTGGTCTTCGCCGGCACCTTCGCCGCGCTCCTCGTCCCGACCGGCTACTTCTTCGGCTGGCTGGCCAACCGACTGGCGGTGAAGCGCTGATGAGCACGACCACCACGGTTCTCTACGACCACCCGGGGCCGCGGGCCCGCGTGCGCAACGCGGTGCTCAGCGTCGTCTTCGGCGTCGGCCTGGTCGCGCTGCTCTGGTGGGTCTACGCCAAGTTCGACCAGGCCGGCCAGTGGGAGGGCAGCCTCTGGCAGCCGTTCACCGAGGCGCCGACCTGGACCCAGTTCATCCTGCCCGGCCTGCGGCAGACCCTTTTCGCCGCCGCCACCGGCATGGTGCTGTCGCTGGCCTTCGGCATCCTGTTCGCGGTCGGCCGGCTCTCCGACCACCGGTGGGTCCGGATCCCGTCCGGCGTGGTGGTGGAGTTCTTCCGGGCCGTCCCACTGCTCTTGATGATCTTCTTCATCTTCTACGGCGTGCCGTTCCTGATCCAGGGGCCGGTCTCGGCGTTCTGGTCGGTCGTCGTCGGCCTCACCCTCTACAACGGGTCGGTGCTGGCCGAGGCGTTCCGCGCCGGCATCCGCTCGCTGCCAGGCGGGCAGGCCGAGGCCGCGTACGCCGTGGGCATGCGGAAGAACCAGGTGATGCGGCTGATTCTGGTGCCGCAGGCCGCCCGGGCCATGCTGCCGGTGATCGTCAGCCAGCTCGTCGTGCTGCTCAAGGACACCGCGCTCGGCTACATCGTGGCCTTCCCCGAGCTGCTCCAGCGGGGCGTCAACGACCTCTCCGCCAACCGGGGCAACGTGGTCGCCGCGGCGCTCGTGGTAGGCGCCATCTACATCCTGATCAACTCGCTGCTCACCACGCTGGCGAACTGGCTGGACCGGCGTACCCAGCGGCGTGGCTTCCGGATCCCGAAGCAGACCGCGGCGCCGGACTCGACCCCGGCCGGCGGCGCCACCGTGGCGGAGCCGCAGGGCTGACCGGCCGCCCGTACACCCACGAAGCCCTGCCACCTCGGGGAGGTGGCAGGGCTTCGTCGTGACGCCGACCCCGGTCAGCGGGCGATCTCGGTGACCCGGGACTCGCGGACCACGGTCACCCGGATCTGACCGGGATAGGTCAGCTCCTCCTCGATCTGCTTGGCCACGTCCCGGGCCAGCACCGCCGCGCCGATGTCGTCGACGTCGTCCGGCTTGACCATCACCCGGATCTCGCGGCCCGCCTGCATGGCGAAGACCTTCTCCACGCCGAGCTTGCCGGCCGCGATCTCCTCGATCCGCTCCAGCCGCTTGACGTACGCCTCCAGGCTCTCCCGCCGCGCCCCCGGCCGCCCGCCGGAGCAGGCGTCGGAGGCCTGGGTGAGGACCGCCTCGATGGTCTGCGGCGGCACCTCGTTGTGGTGCGCCTCGATGGCGTGCACCACGTCCTCGCTCTCGCCGTACTTGCGGGCCAGGTCGGCGCCGATGATGGCGTGGCTGCCCTCCACCTCGTGGGTGAGCGCCTTGCCGATGTCGTGCAGGAACGCGCAGCGCTTGATGGTCGGCACGTCCAGTCGCAGCTCGGCGGCCATGATGCCGGCGATGTGCGCGGTCTCCACCAGGTGCTTGAGCACGTTCTGCCCGTACGACGTCCGGTAGCGCAGCCGGCCGAGCAGGGTGACCAGCTCCGGGTGGATCTCGGTGATGCCGACCTCGACCAGGGCGTCCTCGGCGGCCCGGTGGCAGAGCTCCTCGACCTCCTGCCGGGCCAGGTCGTAGACCTCCTCGATCCGGTGCGGGTGGATCCGGCCGTCGAGCACCAGCTTCTCCAGGGTGAGCCGGCCGACCTCGCGGCGTACCGGGTCGAAGCAGGAGAGCAGCACCGCCTCGGGGGTGTCGTCGATGATCAGGTTGACTCCGGTGACCGATTCGAAGGCGCGGATGTTGCGCCCTTCCCGGCCGATGATCCGCCCCTTCATCTCGTCACCGGGCAGGTGCAGGACGCTCACCACGCTCTCCGCGGTCTGCTCGCTGGCGACCCGCTGGATGGCGTCCACCACGATGTGCCGGGCCCGCTGCTCGGCGGTGCCCCGCGCGTCGGCCTCGATGTCCCGGACCAGCAGCGCGGCCTCCCGCTTCGCCTGGCCCTCGATCGCCTCGACCAGTTCGGCGCGGGCCGCGTCGGCGGTCAGCCCGGCCACCCGCTCCAGCTCCCGGCGGCGCTCCTCCTCCGCCTCGGCGACGGCCCGCTCCCGCTCGACCAGCGCGGCCTCCCGGGCGGCGAGGGCGGCGCTGGCGGCGGTGAGCTGCCGCTCCCGCTCCGCGAGCCGCTCCACCTCCTCGGTGTGCAGCCGCTCCCGCTCGTCCATCCGGGCGGCCCGCCGTTCCACCTCGGCGGCCTGCTCGCGGGTGGTCGCGGCGAGCACCGCCACCTCCCGCTCGCCGCTGCGCCGGGCGGTGGTGCGCAGCTGCTCGGCGTCCGCCTCGGCCTGCTTGTGCGCGCGCTCCAGCACGGTGTCCGCCTCGGCGCGGGCGTCGTCGAGGACGCGCCGGGCCTCGGCCCGGGCCGCCTTCGCCTCGGCGTTGGCGGCGGCCGCCTCGGTCCGCGCCGCCGCGGCCGCCGACTTCGCCACGTCGATGGTGCTGTTCGCCTCGTCGGCGGCGGTGCGCAGGGCGGCCAGGGACTGTTCCTGCCGGTCCTTCTCGGCGATGAACGCCGGATCCTCCGGGGCGGGCGCCAGGCTGAGTCGCTTGAGGGTACGCACGCCGAACAGCACGGCGCCGACCACCACCACGACGAGCAGCAGCACGACCACGAGGAGGACGATGTCGAAGGCGCTCATCCGGCGGCTCCGCACCGGTACGCGGACACGCCCGCCCGACGCGCTCCGGGGACCCGGTCGGTCCCGGTTTCGCCGTGCTGCCTGGTGTCGCCGTGCTGCCTGGTGTCGCCGTGCTGCCTGGTGTCGCCGTGCTGCCTGGTGTCGCCGTGCTGTCGGGGCTGGTTGCCCGAGCGGTCCGTATCGCCCGCTGAGGACGGATCGGGGCCGGGTGGCAGACCGCCGCTGAACCTGTGCCGCCCTGCCATGGCCGCCTCCCCCTGAACGTCGGCGCCGCAGGACGCGTGCGAAGAACACGCGCCTGCGGCTCTGGACGCCCGACCTGAGCGGCTGGCTCTGGGCAGCTTTCCGTCGGCGGTGTCCCGGCGGGGCACCGCTGACGGCCGGTTGCAGTTGTCGGACGCTCCGGAAGGCTCCGGAGCACCCGTCAAGGGCCGGTGAAGCTGGCCAAAGTGATGCTGTTCTGTTACGAGATCTATGTTGTGCGCTTAGCCTGCGCTGGTCGGGCAAAGTGAGCCTGTATGGCGAGGCTAGGTCGCCAGGGGCCGTTCGGTCAAGGAGTCATGATCAAACCACCCGGACGGAGAGAAGTTGCCGCGTCACTCAGCGGTGATCAGATGCCGGACAGGCCCGGACAAACTCCGTCGCCCAGTGCCCACTTCTCGACGCTCACGGCCTGCTCAAGCCCTCTCCATCCGGGACGCCGGCGCTCGCTCGCCCGCACCGACCGGGCTCGGCTCCACGCTCCGGAGATGAAGGCATCTCACCTGAGATGCGCGGCGGCACGGCGGGCACTCGCCTGAGATGCGCGACAGCACGGCCCCTCGTCCTTGACGACGGTGAAGTCGAATGCGGGGCACTCGCCGGACATCCGCGAGAGGACGGTGGGCAGGTGCCCGTCGCGCTCAGCCAGGTGCGCGCACCGCCGCGCGTCAGGGAGACAGTGTGGGCGGGCGGGTCAGGCGACGGCGGTGAGGGCTGCGGTCACCAGGGCCGCGTTGTCGGGGGCGGGGGTGCCGTCGGGCAGCAGCAGCGTGTCCTCCAGGCCGATCCGCATGTGCAGACCCCGCCGGGCGGCCTCGGCGTACACCGGCCAGGTGGCCGGGCCCTCGCCGTGCAGCAGCACCGGCGGGCGGTCGCCGGGCAGCGCGGCGAGGATCGCGGCCGCGTCGGCGAGCGCCGTGTCGACCTGCTCGGCCATGCACTCGACCAGGATCCGCCCGGTTGGCGTCGGCCAGCGACGCCAGGCGTCGACCGCGGCCGGCGTCCAGAGGCCCGCCTCGACCAGCACGCCGCGCTCGTGCAGGGCGGCCGCCACCTCGGCCGCTCCGGGTTCGTGGGCGTTGACCGAGGCGAAGTCGGGCAGCACCGTCCAGGCGCGGACGGCGGCGACCCGTGCGGCCGGGTCGGGAACGATCCAGGCGCCGGTGCTCACCCCGACCGGCAGGCCAGGGCGGGCGGCCCGGATGGCGGTGACCGCCGCGGCGATCACGGCCGGGGCGAGCGACTCGGCCCCGGTGTCGTCGCGCGGGTGCACGTGCACGGCCGCGACCCCGGCGGTCGCGCAGCGTACGGCGTCGGCGGCCAACTCGGCCGGGGTGAGCGGCACGGCGGCGTGCTCGTCCCGCCGCCGGGTGCCGTTGAGACATGCCTTCAGCACGGGTGTGCACCTCTCCTCGGGGCGACGACGAGGGCGGCCGGTCGATCAGTCGAGCCGGCGGGAGTCGAGATCGTTCTCGGCGTCGGCGAGAGCGTCGGCGTCGATGTGCTCGGCGAACTCGGCCGCCTCGGCGCTCTGCGCGGCGATGGCCTCCTTGACCGCCCGGATCGCCACGCCCGGCGGGTAGCCCTTGCGGGCGAGCATGCCGACCAGGCGACGGAACACCGCGTCGGGCTCGCCCCGGGCCGTCCGCAGCTTCCGCTCCACCAGGGCCCGGGCGGTCTCCGCCTCGGTCTCCTCGTCCAACTCGTCGAGGGCCTCGCCGGCCACCTCGCCGTCGACGCCGCGCTGGCGCAACTCGTTGGCGAGCGCCCGGCGGGCCAGCCCTCGGCCGGCGTGCCGGCTGCTCACCCAGGCGCGGGCGAAGGCGGCGTCGTCGATGATGCCGACCTCGTCGTAGCGGTCGAGGACCTCGGCGGCGACCTCCTCGGAGATGCCCCGCTTGGCCAGCGCACCGGCCAGCTCGGCCCGGGTGCGTGGCCGCACGGCGAGCTGCCGGAGGCAGATCTCGCGGGCCACCTCGGCCTCGTCGCGGGGCGGGGCCGGGGTCGCCTCGGCGTCGGGTTCCTTGGCGCGGCCACGGCCGCTCCGGCGGGGTCGGGGCGTACTGGCGTCACCCGTGCGGGGCGGGCTGGCATCCCAGCCCCGCCCCGTACGGGCACGTCGTCCTGCCACGGCTCAGCGGATCAGAAGTCGACCGGCGGCAGCTCCGGGCCGCCGGCGGCGTCGTTCGCCGCGCCCGCCCCGACGCCGAGCTTCTCCAGGATCTTCTTCTCGATCTCGGCGGCCACGTCCGGGTTCTCCCGGAGGAACTCGCGGGCCTTCTCCTTGCCCTGGCCGAGCTGGTCGCCGTCGTACGTGTACCAGGCGCCGGACTTGCGGATGATCGCCTGCTCCACGCCGACGTCGATCAGCGAGCCCTCGCGGGAGATGCCCTTGCCGTACATGATGTCGAACTCGGCCTGCTTGAACGGCGCCGCGACCTTGTTCTTCACGACCTTGACCCGGGTGCGGTTGCCGACCACGTCGGTGCCGTCCTTGAGGCTCTCGATGCGGCGCACGTCGAGCCGGACCGAGGCGTAGAACTTCAGCGCGCGACCACCGGTCGTGGTCTCCGGGCTGCCGAACATCACGCCGATCTTCTCGCGGAGCTGGTTGATGAAGATCGCCGTGGTGCCGGTGTTGTTGAGCACACCGGTGATCTTGCGCAGCGCCTGGCTCATCAGCCGGGCCTGCAGACCCACGTGGCTGTCGCCCATCTCGCCCTCGATCTCGGCGCGCGGCACCAGGGCCGCGACCGAGTCGATCACGATGATGTCGATCGCGCCGGAGCGGACCAGCATGTCGGCGATCTCCAGCGCCTGCTCGCCGGTGTCCGGCTGGGAGACCAGCAGGGCGTCGGTGTCGACGCCGAGGGCCTTCGCGTACTCCGGGTCGAGCGCGTGCTCGGCGTCGATGAAGGCGGCGATGCCGCCGGCCCGCTGCGCGTTGGCCACCGCGTGCAGCGCGACGGTGGTCTTACCGCTGGACTCCGGACCGTAGATCTCGACGACCCGGCCGCGGGGCAGACCGCCCACGCCGAGCGCCACGTCGAGCGCGATGGAGCTGGTCGGGATGACGGCGGTCTGCACGACCGGCCGTTCCCCCAGCCGCATCACCGAACCCTTGCCAAACTGCTTGTCGATCTGAGCGAGAGCAAGGTCGAGCGCCTTCTCCCGGTCCGGCCCTGCCGCCATCGTTGCCACCCCTGCCTTAGCCGGCGTCTTCCCTGAGCTTCGCGTCACGCGGGACACGCTAGGCGCTGGGTCCGACAGAAAACCAGCCGACGGGCCGCGAGCTGTGGACGAGCACCCCGCTGTGGACAATAGCCGAACAGGTGTACGACTCGACAAGCGACACGCCGAACAGACGAAAAGGCTGCTCAGCGTAGTCGCGCGGGCACCCGGTCGGGATACGCGGCAACCACCGCCCGCCAGACCACGTGGGTCTCCTCACCCGCGGCGAACGCCTGCTCGATGGTCCGCCCGCCGAGCTGGGGCAACACCTGGTCGCTGGCGATGCTGGCCGCGTAACCCGGCCCGAACGCCTCCTCCAGCCGCGCCCAGAAGTCGGTCAGCCGCACGTGTCAATCCTCCTCGCCGGGCGCCCTCGGCGGCACCGGACGCAACGCTAGCGCCACCAGCGGCACCGTCGCGATCGCCGCGAGCAGGGTGAGCGTGGGGTAATTGGCCATCCGCATGACAAATCCGCTCAGCGCCGCGGCGCTGGCCCCGGCCAACCCCATGATCAGGTCGGAGAATCCCTGCACGACCGGACGTACGGCGGCCGGCACTGACTCCGACAGCAGCGTGGAACCGGCCACCATGGTGCCCGACCAGCCCAGCCCGAGCAGCGTCAGCCCGACGGAGAGCGCCGGCGTGTGGTGTCCGGCCGTGCCGGCGACGGCACACGCGGCCAACAGCACGCCGACCCCGCCGAGGATCACCGCCCGCCGGCCGAGCCGGTCGGTCAGCCAGCCCACCACCGGCGAGAGCGCGTACATGCCGGCGATGTGCAGGCTCAGCACGATGCCGACCACCCGCAGCACGTCGGCGTCGTGATGGAACTCGCCGAGCCGTACCGGGGTCATCGACATCACCGCGACCATCACCACGTGACCCACCGCCACGGCCGCGATGCCGAGACGGGCGGCGGGCCGCCCGCGTACCACCTGCCAGGCCACGCGCACCATCCCCGCGCCGCGCGGGGCGGCCGACGCCGGCGTTTCGACCGGCGCGGCCGGCGGCGCGTCGGCCGCCGCCAGCCGGCGCGCGGTGAGCAGCGGGTCGGGCCGGAGCAGGACCAGCAGTACGACCGCGGCCAGCACGAACGCGGCGGCGCTGAAGGCGAACGGGCCGGCCAGCGGCGGCAGGCCCCAGCCGCTGGTGGTGTCGTCGGCGAGCGCGGCGAAGTTCGGCGCGGCCACCGCACCGATGGTGGTGGCCCAGACGATCAGCGAGAGCTGCCGCCCTCGGCGGGCCGGCTCGGCGAGATCGACGGCGGTGTAGCGGGCCTGGAGGTTGGCCGCGGTGCCGCCACCGAAGAGCAGCATGCCGAGGAAGAGCAGCGGCACCCAGCGGGTGACCGCGGCGAGCACCACCAGCACGCCGCCGGCGGCCCCCGCGAGGTACGCCACCGCCAGGCCGGGCCGGCGGCCGTGGCCGGTCATGATCCGGGTCACCGGTACGGCCAGCAGCGCCCCACCGACCACGGCCGCGCTCTGCGCCAGCCCGGCCACCGCGGTGCCGGCGATCCGGGCGGCGAGCAGCGCGCCCACGGCGATGCCGATGGTGACCCCGACGCCACCGATGATCTGGGTCAGGAAGAGCAGGCGCAGCGTGCGCCGCTGGATCGGCGCGACGTCGGGCCGGGTGAGCGGCGGCGCCGTGATGTCGGTGGCCATGGCTTCTCCTCGGTAAGGGGCGACCCATCCTCGCGCACCGGACCCGGCCGGCTCCACCCGGTTCTGCTAGAGGCCGAGGCCCCGGCCGATGATCTCCTTCATGATCTCGGTGGTGCCGCCGTAGATGGTCTGCACCCGCCCGTCCAGCCAGGCCTTCGCCACCGGGTACTCGAGCATGAAGCCGTAGCCGCCGTGCAGTTGCAGGCAACGGTCGGCGACCTTGTTCTGCAGCTCGGTGGTCCACCACTTGGCCTTCGCGGCGTCGGTCACCGAGAGCCGGCCGGCGTCGTACTCGGCGACGCAGTGGTTGACGAAGGTCCGCGCGATGGTGACCTCGGTGTCCAGCTCGGCCAGGAGGAAGCGGTTGTGCTGGAACTTCCCGATCGGCCGGCCGAACGCCTCCCGGGTGCGGGCGTAGTCGAGGGTGAGCGCCAGCAGCTTCTCCGCGGCGGCCACCGCGGCGACCGCGATGCTCAGCCGCTCCCGGGGCAGGTTGGCCATCAGGTGGTAGAAGCCGTGGTTCTCGGTGCCGATCAGGTTCTCCGCCGGCACCCGGCAGTCGTCGAAGAACAGCTCGGCGGTGTCGTTGGCCTTCAGCCCCACCTTCGCCAGCCGCCGGCCACGGCTGAACCCGGGCGTGCCGGTCTCCACCGCGATCAGGCTCACCCCGTGCGCGCCCTGGTCCGGCGCGGTCTTGGCGACCACCACCACGAGGTCGGCCAGCTCACCGTTGGTGATGAAGGTCTTCTGCCCGTTGAGCACCAGGGCGTCGCCGTCGCGGACCGCGGTGGTGCGGATGCCGGCCAAGTCGCTGCCCGCGCCCGGCTCGCTCATCGCGATGGCGGTCACCAGGTCGCCGGAGCAGAAGCCGGGCAGCCAACGCTTGCGCTGGTCGTCGGTGGTCAGCTCGGTCAGGTACGGGGCCACCACGTCGTTGTGCAGCCCGAAGCCCAGCCCGGAGCAGCCGGACGCGACGATCTCCTCGTCCAGCACCGCGTTGAACCGGAAGTCGCGTTGGCCGCCGCCGCCGTACTCCGGGTCGATGTCCATGCCGAGCAGCCCGGCCGCGCCCGCCTTGCGCCACACCTCCCGGTCGACGATCCCGTCCGCCTCCCAGCGCGCGTGGTGCGGCACGGCCTCCCGGGCGAGGAACTCGCGGCACAGATCCCGGAACTCTTCGTGGACGGACTCGTAGAGGTGCTGCTCCATGCCGACGAGTCTGCCCGCCGGGGCGGCCGGCGGGAAGGGGCCGCGGTCGCGCGGCGTCACGCCCACCAGGTGGCGTCGGCGACCGGCCGGAAGCCGAGCGAGTCGTAGAGCGGGCGGCCGGCCCGGGCGGCGGTGAGCGTCATGGGTACGTCGGCGAACCGGCCGAGCACGCCGTGCAGCAGGGCCCGGCCCACGCCCCGGGACCGGTGCGCGGGCAGGCTGGTCATCCAGTAGAGGCCGACGCCCTCGTCCCGGACGGTCAGGCAGGCCCCGGCCGGCGGCGCGCCCAGCCCGGTGCCGCCGTCGACGTCCCGGTGGACCAGGAAGAACCGGACCTCCGGCCGGTCCAGCAGGGCGGGCGGGAACGCCTGCCCGGGGCGGTACGGCTGGAACGGCTCCAGCGGGAAGCCGTGCACCACCACCTCCTCGGCCGCGGCCAGTTGGTCGGCGTACCCGACCGGGGTGACCGGCAACGGCGGCTCGGGCACCGGCCCGGGGTGGCGGATCATCACCGGCAGGGTGCGCGGGGTCAGGCCGAGGCCGGCCAGGTCCAGGCGCGCGTACTGGTCCTCGACGACCACCGGGCCGGTCCGGCCGCGGACCAGTTCGGCCAGCGCGGCCCGGTCCGCCGGGGACGGGTCCGGGTCGCGCAGCAGGATCCGCAGCCCGGCGGGCGCGTCGCCCCGCACGGCGAGGAAGCCCGGCCGGCGCAGCAGCGGGTGCCCCCGGCTCTCGGCGAGCGCCGTCCACATGACGGCGGCGTTGCGGACCGACAACTCAAGATCACTCGTCATGCCCCGAAGCTAAGGCCGGTTGTCGACCCGGTGCAGGTCCATTTCCCCGCCGTCCGGCTGGGCCGTTCCGCCCCCGGTACGCCAGCATGGCGGGATGAGCACACTCACCGGAGCGCAGATCGCCGACGAGCACCTGACCGGATGGGCGTACCTGCTGGGCGCCCTGCAGACCCGGATCCGGACCCCGGACTTCGCCACCGGACTGTCGGTGGTGGACGCGATCGGGGCGGAGGCGGAGCGGATGGACCACCATCCCGACCTCGACCTGCGCTACACCCACGTCGACGTCCGACTCTGGTCGCACGACGCCCGGGGGGTGACCCGGCGCGACATCCGGCTGGCCCGGGCCATCTCGGCGATCGCCGAGGCGGCCGGGGTGACCCTGGGCCACGCCGGCGTCTCCCGGCTCGAACTCGCGCTGGACAGCCCGGACTACGCCGCGGTGCTGCCGTTCTGGCGGGCCGTGCTCGCCACCGACCACCTCGCCGGGCCGGGCTTCGGCGACGAACTGCGCGACCCGGCCGGCACGCTGCCCACCGTGTGGTTCCAGGAGTCCGGCCGGGAGGAGCCCCGGCAGCGCTGGCACCCCGACGTGTGGGTGGACCCGGCGGAGGTGCAGCCGCGCATCGACGCCGCGCTGGCCGCCGGCGGGACGCTGGTCAGCGACGCGGCGGCACCGCACTTCTGGGTGCTCGCCGACGGCGACGGCAACCGGGTCTGCCTCTGCACCTGGCAGGGCCGCGACTGACCGCCCACCCGGCGGGCGGCGCGCGGTGGCCCAACCGCTACCGCCGGCATCGAGCGGGGGCCTCCGCTACCGCCGGGGTCGAGCGAGGGCCTCCGCTACCGTCGGCGTTGACCCCGGGCCTCGTCGTCTCAGCGCAGCACGCGGGCGGCGACCTTGAGGTCCGCGACCAGGCCGTCGTACGCGACGTCCTGGTTGTCGGCGCGCAGCACCGCCGACGGGTGGATGGTGGCGAGCAGCCGGGTCTCGGGGGCGTCGGTCACCTTCCCGGCGCTGTCCACCGGCACCTGGGCGAAGTCCTCCGGGCGCTGGGCGGCGGCGGGCCAGGACATCAGCTCGCCGCGCTGCCGGGTGACCCGGAACGCCGGGCCGAGCAGCGCCTTGGCGGCGGTGGCGCCGAGCACCACGATCAGGTCCGGGCGGAGCCGGGCGAACTCGGCGACCAGCCAGGGCCGGCAGGCGGTGATGTGCACCCGGTCCGGCGTCTGGTGGATCCGGCGCTTGCCGCGCAACTCGAAGCGGAAGTGCTTCACGGCGTTCGTGATGTACACCCGGTCGGCGGGGATCCCGGCGTCGTCCACCGCCCGGCGCAGCACCCGGCCCGCCGGACCGACGAAGGGCAGACCCTGCCTGTCCTCCATGTCGCCGGGCTGTTCCCCCACGAAGACCACCCGGGCGCTCTCGTCGCCCCGGCCGAAGACGGTCTGGGTGGCGTCCCGGTAGAGCTCGCAGCCCCGGCAGTCGACCGCCGCGGCCCGGAGCTGGTCGATGGTTCTCGCCCGGGGCGGAATGAACTCCTGGGCGCCGGGCGCGCTCTCGGTCTCGGCCATGGCGACTTTTATATACCGGTTTCGCCAGCGCTGCCGGGCACCCGGCCGGCCGCTCGTTCCGGGCCGGCCGCTCGTTCCAGGCCGACCGCTCGTTCCAGGCCGGCCACGCGATCAGTAGCCGTTGCCGCCACCGCCGCCGCGCGAGGCCAGCGCGATCGCGATGATGATCAGGATGATCACCACGGCGGCCACGCCGATCCAGATACCGGTCCGGGACCTGTTGGCAGCCATTCGCCCCACCTCCGCGCCGGGCCTACCCGCTCCACCGCCCGCCATGCCTGGCCGTACCGGTGCCGGGCGCGAGATGCGGCATCCTGGGCCTTCCGGCGCCCGGGACGCCTGGCCGTACCCGGTGTCGGGCGCAAGATGCGGCATCCTGGGCCTTCCGGCACCCGGGATGCCACGACATGCCGCATGTCGCCCGCCGGGCACGGCCAGACGGGCACGGCCAGACGGGCACGGCCAGGCGGGCCGGGGGCCGGCGGGCGCGGGCCGGCGGGCCGGCAGGCGCGGTCAGGCGGTGAAGCCGGTGGGGGCGGGGCGGACCACGCGGGCCACCGCCGCGGCGAGCGGGGCCAGGTCGGACTCGTCGAGGGAGCTGACCGTGATCCGTACGCCGGGGGCGGCGGCGATCCGGTGCAACGCGCCGGGGGCGACCGACCAGCCGGCGTCGCGCAGCGCGGTGACCGCCAGCGTCTCGTCCGGCACCGGGACCCAGACGTTGATCCCGGTCCGCCCGTGCGCGGCCACGCCCAGCGCGGCCAGGGCCGCGACCAGCCCGTCGCGCCGCCGCTCGTAGCTCTCCCCGGCCCGCCGTACCAGGTCGGTGGTGGCCGGGTCCTGCCAGAGCGCCAGCACCAGGCGTTGCAGCACGGTGGAGACCCAGCCGGCGCCGACCCGGGCCCGGCCGGCCACCCGGGCCACCGTGGCCTCGTCGCCGGTGAGCACCGCCAGCCGCAGGTCCGGGCCGTAGGGCTTGCTCACCGACCGGACGAAGGCCCACGCCGGGGTCGCCCCGGCGAGCGGGTGCAGCGGTACGCCGGCCAGTTCGGCGGCGTGGTCGTCCTCGATCAGCAGCAGGTCGGCCCGGCCAGCGAGGAGCGTACGCAGGGCGCCGGCACGCTCGGCGGAGACGGCGGCGCCGGTCGGGTTCTGGGCCCGGCTGGTGACGACCAGGGCGCGCGCCCCGGCGGCCAGCGCGGCCCGGACCCCCGGCTCGCTGGGGCCCTCGTCGTCCACCGGCACGCCGATCGGGCACAGCCCGAGCGCGGCGATCAGGTCGAGCAGGTTGGCCCAGCCGGGGTCCTCGACGGCGACCGCGTCGCCCGGGCGCAGGTGGGCGGCGAGCAGCCGCTCGATGCCGTCGAGCGCGCCCCCGGTGACGGTGATCTCCTCGGCCGGCACGCCGTCGGCGGCGAGCCGGTCGCGGGCCGCGGCGGCCAGCGCCGGCAGGACCGGGGTGGCCGCGTACCCGCTGGGCGCGCCGATCTCGGCGGCGAGCAGGCCCAGGTGCGGGCCGAGCGGCGGCAGCAGCCGGCTGTCGGGCTGGCCGGCGGAGAGGTCGCGGGCGCCGGGCAGCGGCGGCGGCATGAGCGCCGCGCGTCGGGTGGCCAGCGGCGGCCGGGGGCGGATCCGGGTGCCGTGCCGGCCGGCGGTGGCGACCAGGCCGCGCTGCCGCAGCTCCTGGTAGGCCTTGGCCACGGTGGCCGGGCTGACGGCCAGCGCGGCGGCGAGCGCGCGCACGGCCGGCAGGGCGTCGCCGGGGGCGAGGCCGCCGGTGCGGATGCCGGTTTCCACGCTGGCCGAAATCTCGGCGGAGGAGGAACCGGCGATCTGATAACGTGCTGCCACAGTTCGGAGATTGTACTAGAACAAAGGTGGGATGTCACATGTACCCCCGGACCGAACGGACCACCGCCACCCGGACGCGGGACCGGATGAGCTACGACGAGGCCGCCGCCCACGCCGTACTGGACGAGGCCTACCACTGCGCGCTCGGGTTCACCGTGGACGGCGAGCCGCGCGTGCTGCCCACCCTGCACGTACGCCTCGGGGACACCCTCTACCTGCACGGCTCCACCGGCAGCCGCCCGCTGCTGGTCGCGCGCGGCGACGCCGGGCTGCCGGTCTGCGTCGCGGTCACCCTGCTCGACGGCCTGATCTACGCCCGGTCCCAGTTCCACCACAGCGCCAACTACCGCTCGGTCGTCGCCCACGGCACCGCCCGCCTGGTCGCCGACGAGCGGGAGAAGGCCGCCGTGCTGACCGCGCTGGTGGAGAAGGTCGCGACCGGCCGGTCCACCGACAGCCGGCCGCCGAGCCGCAGGGAACTGGCCGAGACGGCCGTGCTGGCCCTGCCGCTGCGCGAGGTGTCGGTCCGCGCCCGGACCGGGGGCGTCAACGACGACCCGGCCGACCTCGACCTGCCGCACTGGGCCGGGGTGGTGCCGCTGCGGCTCACCCCCGGGCCGCCGGAGCCGGCCGCCGGGGTCACCGCGCCGCTGCCGGCGTACCTGCGGCCGGAGCGCTCGCCCTGGCTGGAGCCGGTGGTGCTGCGCGGTGAGCACGTCGTGCTGGAACCGCTGGACGAGTCCCACGCCGAGGAGCTGTACGCCGCCCTCGACGACGAGGAGGTCTGGCGGTACGTCGGCAGCCCCCGCCCGACCGGCGTGGCGGAGATGGCCGGCTACGTGCGGGCCGCGCTGGCGGACAACCGGCGTGGCCTCCGGACCCCGTGGGTGCAGCGCTGCGCGGTCACCGGGGCGGTGGTCGGTACCACCTCCTACTACCAACCGGACCCCGAGCTGCGGGCCGTGGAGATCGGCTACACCCAGCTCGGCAAGCCGTGGTGGCGCAGCGGGATCAACACCGAGGCCAAGCTGCTGCTGCTCACCCGGGCCTTCGAGGAGCTGGACGCGATCCGGGTCACCTGGCAGACCAGCACCCTCAACGAGCGCTCGCAGCGGGCCATCGAGCGGCTCGGCGCCACCCGGGAGGGGACGCTGCGGTCCAACCGGCGCCGCGCCGACGGCAGCTGGCGGCAGTCCGCGCTCTACTCCATGCTCGCCGAGGAGTGGCCGAACGCACAGGTCAAGCTCCGGGAAAGGCTTCGCCCCGCGGCGACCCCGGCGGCATGATGTCCGGCGTGCTGGGCATCACCGACATCTGGACGTACGTGCTGGGGACCGTGGCCATCGTGCTGCTGCCCGGGCCGAACTCGCTCTTCGTGCTCTCCACCGCCGCCCGGCGGGGCGTGCGCGTCGGCTACCGGGCCGCCGGCGGCGTGTTCGTCGGCGACTCGGTGCTGATGGTCCTCTCCGCCGCCGGGGTGGCGTCGCTGCTCAAGGCGTACCCGCCGCTCTTCCTGGTGATCAAGTACGCGGGTGCCGCGTACCTCGGCTATGTGGGGTTGACCATGCTGCGCGGCGCGTGGCGGCGCTGGCGCGACCGCAACGACCCGGCCGCGCCGCGGCTGATCGACGCGGCGGAACCGGCCGCGCTGCGCAGCCCGTTCCGCAAGGCGCTGGTGATCAGTCTGCTCAACCCGAAGGCGATCCTCTTCTTCATCTCGTTCTTCATCCAGTTCGTCGACCCCGGGTACCCCTGGCCGGCGCTGTCGTTCCTGCTGCTCGGGCTGATCGCCCAGGTGACCAGCGCGCTCTACCTGTCCGCGCTGATCTTCGCGGGCACCTTCCTGGCCGCCCAGTTCCAGCGCCGCCGCCGGCTCGCCGCCGGCGCCACCACCGGCGTGGCGGTGCTCTTCCTCGGCTTCAGCCTCAAGCTCGCCACCGCCTCCGGCTGACCCGGGGCTCCGCTCGCCACCTGCGCCGGCCCGCCGCTGGCTGGCCACGGAAGCCCGGGCCCCGGGCGCCGGCACCGCCCACCGGGCGGCGGGCGTGGGCCGCCGGCCTCAGGTGCCGTCGCCGCCACCGCCGCCGCCGCCGACCCCGGCGCCACCGGCCGTGCCGCCCAGCCCGTAACCCGGGGCCACCGGCTCGTCCGGGGGGCGGCTGACGTGCGCGGACTCGTTGATCGTGGCGGACCAGTCGGCGTGCGCCGCAGCCGCCGCGTGCCGGTTGATGGCGTGCCGCAGCCAGCCGTCCACGGTGGCGACCCAGTCCCGCCGGTCGGCACCGGCGTGCCAGATCCGGAACCGGCTGATGCTCTGGTGGGTCACGCCGGCCAGGGCGAGCCGGCGGTCCACCCAGAGCACCACCTCCAGCCCGGCCGCGTTCGTCACGAAGATCACCTCCAGCTCGGTGATCGGCCCGGCGTAGAGCGGGGCCACCCAGTAGCCGAGCCGCTGGTACACCGGCAGCGTCTGGGCCACCCCGGGCAGCCGGCCGTGCTGCAGCCCGGCCTGCCGCATGACGAAGCCCAGCGTGTCCAGCGCCGCCAGGATGTGCTGCTGGGTCGGCAACGGGTGCACGAAGACCGGCACCATCGCCCCCTGATCGAGATCGGGGTCGACCGACACCTCGGTGCGCAGGCCGGTACGCAGGCTCATCAGCGGCACCCCACCGAACACGGTCACCGGGGTCTCCCAGGGCAGCGGGAGGGCGAAATCGACCGCCCGCCGCCGTCCCGCCGGCACCACGAACCGGCCCGCGATCGGCACCTGGTGGTACTGCACCAGCCGGCGGGGCGCCTCCGGGTCCGCCGGCTCCGCCTGGGCGACCAGCCCGAGGCGGACGTGCCGGACCGGGACGTCCGTGCCGCCGGCCGTCAGGGTCACCCGGCCGGGCAGGCGCAGGCCCGGGCGGGTGCTCGGGCTGGTGAGCGTGGTGCTCACCGAGAGCCCGGTCCACACCGACTCCGACGACACCCCGGTCAGCCGCACCCCCGTACCCCCTCCCCGACCCGCCGGCATTCCCGGTGGCCCGGCGGCCACTCCTGCCCGGCCCGCCGCTTCGGTGTGGGGGTGGTTGTCGTCGCTCCAGCCACCACGAACGCACCCGGAGACGGATCGGACGCCCCGGCGGACCGCGCGCCGGCGCGGCCGGAGACGGGCCGGCCGCCGGATCGTGGTGACCCGGCGGCCGGACGGAAGGGAGGCGGTCAGCGCAGCCGGCGACCCCGGGGCACCGGGTCGGTCTCGTCGTCGAACTCGCCGATGACCTCCTCGAGGAGGTCCTCCAGGGCGACGAAACCGATCGGCCGGGTCGGGCCGCCGCCGTTGCGGACCAGCGCCAACTGGGCCTGCCGGCCCCGCATCGCCGCCACCGCCTCGGTGACCGAGGCCTCGGCCGGCAGGGTGAACGCCGGGGTCATCAGCTCGTCGGCGATCGCCGGGCGGCCGGTGGTGACCGCCCGCACCGCCTCGCGGACGTGCACCAGGCCGCAGACCTCGCCGCCGGCGTCCACCACGGCCAGCCGGGACCGGCCGCTGTCCCGCGAGACGTGCTCGATCCGTTCGGCCGGGTCGTCCCGGCGGACCGTGACGATCCGGTCGAACGGCTCCATCACCTGCGCCACCGTGGTGCCCTGCAACTCCAGCATGCTGGTCAGCATCTGGTGCTGCTCCGCACCGAGCAGCCCGTGCTCGCGGGACTGCTCCAGCAGGATGCGCAGCTCGTCCGGGCCGTGCACCTGGGCGAGCTGGTCCTGCTGGCGTACGCCCACCAGCCGCAGCACGGCGTTCGCGAGCGCGTTCAACGCGGACAGCACCGGGCGGGCCACCCGGGCGAAGGCGCGGAACGGGAGCGCCAGCAGGGTGGCCGAGCGCTCCGCGTCGGTGATCGCCCACGATTTCGGGGCCATCTCGCCGACCACCAGGTGCAGGAAGGTCACCAGCGCCAGCGCGAACACCAGCGCCACCGCGTGGCTGACCGCCACCGGCAGCCCGACGGCGTGCAGCAGCGGGCTGAGCAGGTGCTCGATGGCCGGCTCAGCCAGCGCGCCGAGGCCCAGCGTGCACAGGGTGATGCCGAGCTGCGCGCCGGCCAGCATCAGACTCAGCTCGCGTACCCCGTCCAGCGCGGCGCGGGCCGCCCGGCCGCCACCGGCGGCCAACTGCTCCAGCCGGTAGCGCTTCGCCGCCACCAGGGCGAACTCGGCGGCCACGAAGAACGCGTTGAGCGCCAGCAGCACCACGGAGAAGAACAGCGCGAAACCGGGGCTCATGCCAGGTCCTCCGGACGCTCGCCCGCGGTCATCCGCAGCAGGACGGAATCGGCCACATGCCGGTCCACGGCCAGCACCTCGACCAGGGCGCGCGGCTCGTGCGCCGGCTCCTCCCCGTCGGCGGCCAGCGCGATCTCCAGCCGGTCACCCACCTCGGGCACCCGACCCAGCTCCCGCATGACCAGGCCGGAGAGGGTGTCGTACTCGGGCCCCTCGGGCAGCGCGATGCCGGTGCTGTCGGCGACCTCGTCGATCCGCCAGCGGGCCGGCACCACCCAGGAGCCGTCGTCCTGCCGGGCCGGCGCCCGCTCCGGCGGGTCGTCCTCGTCCCGGATCGGCCCGACCAGCTCCTCGGCGATGTCCTCCAGCGTGATCACGCCGGCGAAGCCGCCGTACTCGTCGACCACGCAGGCGAGCTGCCGGTGGCCGACCCGCAGCCGGTCCAGCACCGTCGGCAGCGGCAGCGTCTCGGGCACCAGCAGCGGGGGTACGGCCACCGCGCCCACCCGGGTGGTGGCCCGCCGCGCCGGGGGCACCCCGAGCACGTCGGCGATGCCGATCACGCCGACCAGGTCGTCGACGCCCTCGGCGCCGCGCACCGGGAACCGGGAGTGGCCCGTGTCGAGCAGCTCGACGACCCGGCTGACCGGCTCGTCGGCCCGTACGGTGTGCACGTCGACCCGGGGCACCATGGCCTCCCCGGCGGTCAGCTCCCGGAAGTCGAGACCCCGGTCGAGCAGGTCGGACATCGCGGCGTCCAGGTGCCCCTCCTCCCGGGACTCGGCGATGATCTGTTCCAGGTCCTCCGGGGTGGCGCCGCTGGGCAGCTCCTCGATCGGCTCGATGCCGACCCGGCGGAGCAGCCGCACGGCGGCCCGGTCGAAGAGGGTGACCAGCGGGCCGGCCACCCGCAGGTACATCAGGGTGGAGCGGGCCAGCGCCCGGGCCAGCGGCACGGACCGGGCGATGGCCAGGTTCTTCGGGGCCAGCTCGCCGAGAACCATCTGCACCACGGTGGCGATGACCAGGGCCAGCGCCACCGACAGCGGCAGCGCCACGGTGGTGGAGAGCCCGGCGAGGCCGAGCAGGTCGGCCAACCCCGCGCCCAGGTACGGCTCGGCCACGTAACCGACCAGCAGGGCGGTCACGGTGATGCCGAGCTGGGCGCCGGAGAGCATGAAGGAGAGCCGCCCGGTGACCTCCAGGGCCCGGGCGGCCGGCTGGTCGCCGCCGTCGGCGAGCTGCTTGAGCTTGCCCCGGTCCACGGCGACATAGCCGAACTCCTGCGCCACGAAGTATCCGGTGGCGGCGGTGAGCACGATGATGAGGGCGAGGCCCACGAGGATCAGCACGGGAGGTTCAGGGCTCCCGGGTCCGTCGGGGCGAGTGGATGCCGGGTATGACCCGGCCGGCTACTGCTGCCCTCCTGGGCAGAGGAGTCGATCATGCAGCCATTTTATCGGTGACCGCTGGACGTTCGCTGAGGGTGCCGGGAAGCCGCTCCCCGTCCGGTTCACCGCCCGGCCAGTTCGTCGGCTTCCAGCAGGTCCCGGTCGATCCGCCCGGACCGGTACGCGGCCCGCCCGATCATCTGGGCGGACACCGGGGCGGTGGCCAGCTGGAAGATCGCGACCAGCACGATCATGCCGAGGTCCGAGCCGGTACGCAGCCGCAGCGCGAGACCGGCGATCAGCAGCAGCACGCCGAGCACCTGCGGCTTCGTGGCGGCGTGCATCCGGCTCAGCACGTCCGGGAAGCGCATCACCCCGATGCCGGCGGCCAGGCTGAGCAGCGCGCCGGCCAGCAGGCAGGCCCCGCCCAGCCAGTCGGCCACCGCGCCCGTCACACCTCCTCCCGGACGGCGAACCGGACCAGCGCCACCGAGCCGACGAAGCCCAGCAGGGAGAGCACCACCAGCACCGGCAGGGTGGCGGCGTGCCGGTTGATCGCCGCCTCCGCGCCGACCGCGCCGAGCATGGTGGAGAGCAGCAGGTCGGCACCGACGATCCGGTCCAGCAGCGACGGCCCACGGTAGATCCGGGCCAGGGCGAGCAGCGCGGTGACCGAGAACAGTCCGGTCAGCGCGACGGCGAGCAGCGTGGTCATGGTCGGGTCCTCCGGTCGTCGGGTCCGGTGTGCAGCCGGCGTACCTCCTCGGCGGAGCCGACGGCGCGGACGATGCGCCGCTCGACGTCGCGGATCCGCTCCCGGCTGCCGGCCAGGTCCTTCGGGCCGCGCACGTCGAGCACGTGCACGTAGAGCACGCCCTTCTCCCGGTCCACGTCCACGATCAGGGTGCCCGGGACCAGGGAGATCACCTCGGCGGTGAGGGCCAGGTTGAGGTCGGTGCGGATCCGCAGCGGGACCCCGATGATCGCGCCGCGCGGCCGGAAGCCGGGACGGACCGCGATGGCCGCCACGTGCACGCTGGCGCTGATCAGCTCGCCGACGAAGGTGACCGCCAGGACCAGCAGCGGGCCGAGGCGCAACCGGCCGCCGAAGGTCACCGGCGGAAGCGGGAAGAACAGCAGCACGGCCGCGCCGATGACGACGCCGCCCAGCAGGTTGGCCCAGGAGAGGTCGCCCCAGAGGAGCAGCCAGATGGCCACCAGCCAGCCGAGCGCGGCGGCCTGGTCGCGCCGCCGCCCACGCCATCCGCGCCACCCGGTCGGCGGCCGGGCGGCCCCGTCACCGGCCGGCGGGGACGCCGCCCGGTCGGCGCTCACCGGGCCTCCGGCGGCAGCACGGCCCGCACGTACGGGGTGCGCTCGCGCAGGTCGGTGGCGGCGTCCGCGGTGACCCGGAACAGCGGCCCGGCGGCCAGGGTGAGCCCCACGCCGAGCGCCACCAGGGCGGCGGTGGCCCCCACCATCAGCCTCGGCAGGCGGCCCGGCCGGTCGGTGACGGCCAGCCGGGGTGCCCGCCAGAACGCGATGTTCCACACCCGGGACGCGGCGTAGAGGGTGAGCAGGCTGGTCAGCGTGCCCGCGCCGACGAGCACCCCGGGCAGCGTCCCGCCGGCCGCCACGCCGGCCTGGAGCAGCCCGAGCTTGCCGAGGAAGCCGGAGAACGGCGGGATGCCGGCCAGGTTCATGGCCGGCACGAAGAAGAGCACCGCGAGCAGCGGGGCGACCCGGGCCAGCCCGCCGAGCCGGCGCAGGTCGGTGCTGCCGGCCCGCTCCTCGACCAGGCCGGCGACCAGGAAGAGGGTGGTCTGGATGGTGATGTGGTGCACCACGTAGAAGATCGCCCCGGTGAGGCCGGCGACGGTGCTCAACGCCACCCCGAAGATCATGTAGCCGATGTGGCTGACCAGCGTGAATGAGAAGAGCCGCTTCATGTCGGACTGGGCCACCGCGCCGAGGATGCCGACCAGCATGGTCAGCCCGGCCACCACCATGAGCAGGTTGGCGACGTCGCCGCCGGGGAAGAGCAGGGTCTCGGTGCGGATGATCGCGTAGACGCCGACCTTGGTGAGCAGGCCGGCGAAGACGGCGGTGACCGGGGCCGGCGCGGTCGGGTAGCTGTCCGGCAGCCAGGCGGAGACCGGGAAGACCGCCGCCTTGATGCCGAAGGCGAGCAGCAGCATCAACTGCAACATCAGCCGTACGCCGTCCGGCAGCGCGTCCAGGCGGCCGGCGAGCTGGGCCATGTTGAGGGTGCCGGTGGCCGCGTACACCAGGCCCACCGCGGTCAGGAAGATCATCGAGGAGATGATGCTGACCACCACGTACGTCGAACCGGTCCGGATCCGCACCTCGGTACCGCCGAGGGTGATCAGCACGAAGCTCGCGGCCAGCAGGATCTCGAAGCCGACGAAGAGGTTGAACAGGTCCCCGGCGAGGAACGCGTTGGTCACCCCGGCGGTCAGCACCAGGTAGGTCGGGTGGTAGATGTTCACCGGCGCGGCCTCGCTGGTCTCCCCCCGGCCCTGCCCGATCGAGTAGAGCAGCACGCAGAGGGTGACCGCGGCCGACACCACCAGCATCAGCGCCGCCAACTGGTCGGCCACCAGCACGATGCCGACCGGCGCCGGCCAGCCGCCCACCTGCACCACGAGCGGCCCGTGCCGGTACGCCTCGACCAGCAGCGCCACCGCGACCACCAGGGTGGTGAGCAGCCCGAGCACGCTGACCGACCGCTGCAACCGGGGCCGGTTGGCCAGGATCAGGGTGAGCGCCGCGCCGAGCAGCGGCACCACCACCGGCAGCGGCACCAGGGCGGGACTCACGGGGTCACCTTCGTTCGCGACTGCGGGGCTCGCAGGACCGGCTCACTCCTCGCGCTCACGGGGCCCATCTCTGTTCGCGACTGCGGGGCTCGCAGGACCGGCTCACTCCTCGCGCTCACGGGGCCACCATTGTTCGCGACTGCGGGGCTCGCAGGACCGGCTCACTCCTCGCGCTCACGGGTGCTTCCCGCGGCGGCGCAGCCGGCGCAGCGCCGGCTCGGGGTCCACCTGCTCGGGGTCGTTGTCCGGCCCCTCGCCGCCGAGGTCCGCGGTGGCCACCTCGTTGCGGTCGGCGAGCCGGGCGACCTGCCGGTCCTCCAGGTCGTCCTGCACCTCGTCGTCGCCGGTCAGGTACCAACTGCGGTAGGCCACCGCGAGCAGGAACGCGGTCAACCCGAACGTGATCACCACGGCGGTGAGCACCATGGCCTGCGGCAACGCGTCGCTCATCTGGGCGGCCGGCACGGTGCCCGCCAGCGGCGCCGCGCCGGACCGGCCGGCGAGCAGGATCAGCAGGTTCACCCCGTTGCCGAGCAGGATGACCCCGAGCAGGATCCGGGTCAGGCTGCGTTCCAGCACCAGCGTGACGCCGGTGGCGACGAGCACCCCGACGGCGATCACCAGGACCAGGGTGGGCCCCGCGGCGCCCCGACTCACGGCGACACCTCCGGTCCCCCCTCCGGCTGCACGGCGAGGCCGCGGGCCGGCTCGCCGGCCGCCTCGACGTGCCGGTCCACCTCGGCGCCGAGGCTGCGCAGGATGTCCAGCATCAGCCCGACCACCACCAGGTAGACGCCGATGTCGAAGAAGAGCGAGGTGACCACGTAGGCGTGGCCGATCAGGGGCAGCCAGAAATCCACCTTGACGCTCTGCAGCACGTCCCCGGTGAGCAGCAGCCCGAGCGCCCCGCCGCCGACCGCCACGCCCAGCCCCGCGCCGAGCACGGTTCCGGCCCCGACGGGCGCGGCCTCGGCCAGTTCGTACCGGCCGCCGGCCAGGTAGCGGACGGTCAGCGCGAGGCCGGCGACCAGGCCGCCGGTGAACCCGCCGCCGGGCGCGTTGTGCCCGCTGAAGAGGAGGAACAGGGAGAGCAGCAGCACGGTGTGGAAGATCAGCCGGGTGACCACCTCGAAGACGATCGAGCGGCGCCGGGCGTGCAGGGTGTTGCCGCCGCGCAGCCACACCGTCGGCCCGTCGCGGCGGACAGCGGCCGGTCGGGGACGGCGCGGCCGGGGCCCGGTGCGGGACCGCTCGAAGATCAGGCTGGCCACCCCGGTCGCGGTCACCACCAGCACCGACAGCTCCCCCATGGTGTCCCAGGCGCGGATGTCCACCAGGGTCACGTTGACCACGTTGCGGCCGTAGCCCTGCGCCACCGCCAGGTCGGGAAAGGCGAGCGAGATCGACGGGAACCGGCGGGCGCCCGCGGCGGCCAGCGTGAGGCCGGCCACCACCAGTCCCGTCGCGAGCCCGATCGTCCGGCGCACCCAGCGGCTGCGGCGCAGCGGCCGGGCCGAGAAACGTTCCGGCAGCCGGCGCAGCACCAGCACGAACACCGCGATGGTGGCGGTCTCCACCAGGAACTGGGTGAGCGCCAGGTCGGGCGCGCCGTAGAGCACGAACATCATCGCGGTGCCGTAACCGGTGACCCCGACCAGCAGCATCGCGGTGAGCCGGCGCCGGGCCACGACGGCGATCAGCGCGGCCACCGCGATCACCACGCACACCACCAGTTGGACAGGGCTGTCCCAGACCGCCAGCCCGACCCGCCACGGCCGGGTGGTCAGCATGGCCGTGCCGGGCACCAGCACCAGGGCGAGCAGGATGGTGCCCAGGTACTGCGGCAGGGCGCCGCGCTGGGTGGCGCCGGTGACCTCGATGGCCAACCAGTCGAACCGGTGGGTGATCCACTCGTACCCCTGGTTGCCGCCGACCGGGAAGCGGAGCCGGGCCAGCGCGGGCGCCAGCGGGCCCCGGACCAGGTGCAGGACCACGCCGCCGGTCACCGCGACGGCGGACAGGCCGAGCGCCGCGGTCGGTCCGTGCCAGAGCGCCAGGTGCTCCTCGACCGGGCCGAACCGGGCGGCGTACGGGTCGAGCAGCCCACCGACCCAGCCGGCGGCCGGGCCGGCGGCCAGCCCGGCGACGGCGAGCAGGGCCGGGGGTACGAACATCGCGGCGGGTGGCCGCGTCAGGTCGGTGGCCGGCACGCCGGGCCGGGAGGCGAACGCGCCCCAGACGAAGCGGATGCTGTACGCGACCGTCAGCACGGTCCCCGCGACCAGGACCGCGAGCACCAGCGGCTGGTCGGTGAACGCGGCGAGGAGGGCCTCCTTGGCCACGAAGCCGAGCAGCGGCGGCAGCCCGGCCATCGACGCGGCGGCCAGCGCGGCGACCGTGGCCAGCGCCGGCGCGGAACGCCCCAGGCCGGAGAGTTCCCGCAGGTCACGGCCGCCCGCGCTGTGGTCGAGCAGGCCCACGACGAGGAAGAGCGCCGCCTTGAACAGCGCGTGCGCCAGCAGCATCGCCACGCCGGCGAGGGCCGCCTGTGGGGTGCCGATGCCGAGCACCACGGTGAGCAGCCCGAGCTGGCTGACCGTGCCGTACGCCAGCAGCAGCTTCAGGTCGGTCTGCCGCAGCGCCGCCCAGCCGCCGGCAACCAGGGTGATCAGCCCGGCGACCACGGTGACCGGCCGCCACGGGCCGACCGGGGCCAGCGCCGGGCCGAGCAGCCCGATCAGGAACACCCCGGCCTTCACCATCGCCGCGGCGTGCAGGTACGCGCTGACCGGTGTGGGCGCGGCCATCGCCACCGGCAGCCAGGCGTTGAACGGGAACACCGCGGACTTCGCCAGGGCCCCGGCGAGGACCAGCAGCACGGCGAGGACGAGGTACCCGCCGGTGGGCGGCGGCACCGCGGTGATCACGGACCAGCGGTAGCTGCCGGCGTGCTGGCCGAGCAGCAGGAACCCGACCAGCATGGCCAGCCCGCCCAGCGTGGTGACGGTGAGCGCCTGGACGGCCGCCCAGCGGCTGGACCGGCGCTCGGTGCTGTGCCCGATGAGCAGGTAGGAGAAGACGGTGGTCAGTTCCCAGAAGACGTAGAGCAGCAGCAGGTCGTCGGAGACGACCAGGCCGATCATGGCGCCGGCGAAGGCGACCATGATGGACGCGTACCGGGCCAGCCCGATCGAGCCGGCGTGGAAGTAGCGGGCGGAGTAGACCAGCACCAGCGCGCCGACCCCGCCGACCAGCAGCATCATCAGCCAGGACAGGGTGGTGACCCGCAGCGCCACGTCGAGCTGGAGCTGGGCGATCCAGGGGTACGTCTCGACCACCGCGCCGCCGTGCCGGACCGCGCCGGTGTGCGCGATCGCCCAGCCGACCGCGGCGGCCGGTGCGGCGGCGAGCGGGTAGCACGCGCGCGGGCCCCAGCGGCGCACCAGCAGCGGCGCCAGCAGGGCCGCCACCAGGTGCAGGATCAGCAGGACGAGCACGCGTACTCCAGGTCGAGGTGACCGCGCGCCGGGCACGCTGCGGCCAGACCGATCAGACGTCAGATCGCCGGCCGCCGGGCGTTTTTCCGGAAACCCGCCCCGCCCGCCCGCCCCGGGTCAGCGCAGGGCGGGGTCGGCGGCGGTGCGGTCGCGGCGGGTCTCCACCAGCAGGTCGGGGCGGCCGAGCTGGAGCACGGCCTTGTTCACCACCCGCTGCGCGGCGGCCAGTGAGCGCACCGGCAGTTGGGCGCCCCGGCTCTCCCGCCGCAGGACGAAGTAGTGCACCGCGGCGCGGACCAGGCCCCGGTCGGCGGCGCTGGATCCGGCGGTGGCGACGACCAACTCGCGCAGGCAGTGGGCCAGCTCCTCGGCGAGCTGCAGCTCGGGGCCGTGCAGGCCGGCGCGGAGCGCGGCGAGGTGGCCGTCGACCTTCCGGATGAGCACGTCGGTGCCGGCTCCCGAGCCCCGCTCCTCGACGCTCATCCATGCCTCCCCCGCCGCTGCGTTGCGGGTGAAGTTACTTTATGTTGTGCCGTACAAGCAAGCAGTTAAGTAAGACTTAACGCTAGTAACACCTCATTTGGCGCGCAAGCCATCGAGCCCGGAAGAACCGGACCAGGCCGGGGACCGATTGTCGGACCGCCGGGGCAGGATGGAGGACGTGGCGGACGAGGTGACCCGGAGCAGGGCGGTGCTGGCCGAGTTCGGCGCGGCCACCCGGGAGTGGTTCGACGCCGCCTTCGCCGCGCCGACCGCCGCCCAGGCCGGCGCGTGGCGTTCGGTCGCCGCCGGCCGCAACGCCCTCGTCGTCGCCCCCACCGGTTCCGGCAAGACCCTGGCCGCGTTCCTCTGGTCGCTCGACCGGCTGGCCAAGGAGCCGCCACCGGCCGAGGCCCGGCACCGGTGCCGGGTGCTCTACGTCAGCCCACTCAAGGCGCTCGCCGTCGACGTGGAGCGCAACCTGCGCGCCCCGCTCGCCGGGATCCGGCAGGCCGCCACCCGGCTCGGCCTCGCCCCGCCCGACATCACCGTCGGCATGCGCACCGGCGACACCCCGGCCGACGAGCGGCGGGCCTTCGCACGCACCCCACCGGACATCCTCATCACCACGCCGGAGTCACTCTTCCTCCTGCTCACCTCCGCGGCCCGGGACTCGCTGCGCGGCGTCCGGACGGTCATCGTCGACGAGGTGCACGCGGTCGCCGGCACGAAGCGCGGCGCCCACCTGGCGCTCTCCCTGGAGCGGCTGGACGCCCTGCTCGACGCGCCGGCCCAGCGGATCGGCCTCTCCGCCACCGTCCGGCCGATCGACGCCTGCGCCCGTTTCCTCGGCGGGGCCCGCCCGGTCGACGTGGTGCAGCCGCCCAGCAGCAAGACCATCGAGGTCAGCGTCCAGGTCCCGGTGGAGGACATGACCCGCCTCGACGAGCAGGAGCCGCCCGAGGACGAGCTCGGCGGGCTCGGGCCCCGGCGCGCCTCCATCTGGCCCGCCGTGGAGGAACGGGTCTTCGCGCTGATCCGCTCGCACCGGTCGACCATCGTCTTCACCAACTCCCGACGCAGCGCCGAGCGGCTCTGCGCCCGGCTCAACGAACTGGCCGCCGAGGAACTGGCGGCGGCGGTCGCTCCGGACGGCGGCCGGGTGGCCCGGGGCGGGGAGCCGGTAGGCGTATCCGAGGTGCTGTCGGGGGACGACGGCCCGCCGGGCGGCGACGGCGGCCCGGCGGGCGGGCCCGGCCCGGGCCGGCCGCGCGGCGCGGAGGCGTTCGGCGGGCCGGTCGGTCCGCTGCGCGCGCCCCGGCAGCCCGCGGAGGTGATGGCCCAGTCCGGGGCCGCGGCCGGCGCGCCGCCGGTGATCGCCCGGGCGCACCACGGCAGCGTCTCCCGGGAGGAGCGCAAGCACATCGAGGAGGCGCTGAAGTCCGGCCAGCTCCCGGCCGTGGTGGCGACCTCCAGCCTCGAGCTGGGCATCGACATGGGCGCGGTCGACCTGGTGGTGCAGATCGAGGCGCCACCCAGCGTCGCCGCCGGCCTGCAACGGGTCGGCCGGGCCGGGCACCAGGTCGGCGCGGTCTCCCGGGGCGTGGTCTTCCCCAAGCACCGCGGCGACCTGCTCTCCTGCACGGTGGTCGCCGAACGGATGGGCACCGGCGCGATCGAGGAGCTGCACTACCCGCGCAACCCCCTCGACGTGCTGGCCCAGCAGATCGTGGCCATGGTGGCCCTGGAGCCGTGGCGGGTGGGTGACCTGGCCGTGCTGGTCCGCCGGGCGGCTCCCTTCGCCGAGCTGCCCGACTCGGCGCTGCACGCGGTCCTCGACATGCTCTCCGGGCGCTACCCGTCGACCGCGTTCGCCGAGCTGCGCCCCCGGCTGGTCTGGGACCGGGCCACCGACCTGCTCACCGGCCGGCCCGGCGCGCAGCGCCTGGCCGTGACCAGCGGCGGCACCATCCCCGACCGAGGCCTGTTCGGCGTCTTCCTGGCCGGCGCGGAACGCGCCGCCCGGGTGGGCGAGCTGGACGAGGAGATGGTCTACGAGTCGCGGGTCGGCGACGTCTTCCTGCTCGGCTCGTCGTCCTGGCGGATCGAGGAGATCACCCCCGACCGGGTGCTGGTCTCCCCCGCTCCCGGCCAGGCCGCCCGGATGCCGTTCTGGAAGGGCGACCAGCTCGGCCGCCCGGTCGAGCTGGGCCGGGCGATCGGCGCCCGGGTCCGGGCGCTGCTGCGCCAGTCCGACGCCGACGCGGCGACCGCGTTGCGGGCCGGCGGGCTGGACGACTGGGCCGCCGGCAACCTGCTGGCCTACCTGCGCGAGCAGCAGGCGGCCACCCGGTCGCTGCCCGACGACCGCACGGTGGTGGTCGAGCGGTTCCGCGACGAGCTGGGCGACTGGCGGCTCGCCGTGCACTCGGTGCTCGGCGCCCGGGTCAACGGGCCGTGGGCGCTGGCCATCGGCCGCCGGCTGGCCGAGCGCTACGGGGTGGACGCCCAGGTCATGCCCTCCGACGACGGCATCGTGGTCCGGCTGCCGGACACCGCCGAGACCCCGCCCGGCGCCGACGTGGTGGTCTTCGAGCCCGACGAGATCACCCAGCTGGTCGAGGAATCCGTCGGCACCTCCGCGCTGTTCGCGTCCCGGTTCCGCGAGTGCGCGGCCCGGTCCCTGCTGCTGCCCCGCCGCGATCCGCGCCGCCGCCAGCCGCTCTGGCAGCAGCGCCAGCGGGCCGCCCAACTGCTCGACGTGGCCCGCGAGTACGCCGACTTCCCGGTGACGCTGGAGGCCGCCCGGGAATGTCTCCAGGACGTCTTCGACCAGCCGGCCCTGGCCGGGCTGATGCGCGATCTGGCCGCCCGCAAGGTGCGCCTGGTCGAGGTGGAGTCCGAGCGCCCGTCGCCGTTCGCCCGCTCGCTGCTCTTCGGCTACGTCGGCGCGTTCCTCTACGAGGGCGACGCGCCGCTGGCCGAGCGCCGGGCCGCCGCGCTGGCCCTCGACTCCGGGCTGCTCGGCGAGCTGCTCGGCCGGGTCGACCTGCGGGAGCTGCTCGACCCGGCGGTGCTCGCCGAGACCGAGCGGCAGCTGCGCTGGCTGACCGAGCAGCGCCGCCCCCGCGACGCGGAGGACGTGGTCGAGCTGCTCCGGGTGGTCGGCGACCTCGGCGACGCCGAGCTGGCCGAGCGGGGTGCGCCGGTCGGCTGGCTGGAGGAGTTGGCCGCGGCCCGCCGGGTGCTGCGGGTACGGATCGCCGGCGAGGACCGCTGGGTGGTGGTGGAGGACGCCGCCCGGCTGCGCGACGCGCTCGGCGTGGCGCTGCCCGTCGGGGTGGCCGAGGCGTACCTGACGCCGGTGGCCGACCCGCTCGGCGACCTGGTCGCCCGGTACGCCCGCACCCACGGCCCGTTCGCGGCGGCGACCTGCGCCGCCCGGTTCGGGCTCGGCGTCTTCGTGGTGGAGCAGGCGCTGCGCCGGCTCGCCGCCACCGGGCGGGTGGTTTCCGGCGAGTTCGCGCCGGACAGCGTCGGCACCCAGTGGTGCGACGCCGAGGTGCTGCGGCTGCTGCGCCGCCGTTCGCTCGCCGCGCTGCGCCGGGAGATCGAGCCGGTGCCGCCCCGGGCGCTGGCCACCTTCCTGCCCCGCTGGCAGCAGGTCGGCTCGTCGGCGCGGGGAGTGGAGGCACTGGCCGCCGCCGTCGAGCAGTTGCAGGGGGCCGCCGTGCCCGCCTCGGCGCTGGAACGGCTGGTGCTGCCCGCCCGGGTCGCCGACTACAGCCCCGCCCAGCTCGACGAGCTCTGCGCCAGTGGGGAGGTGGTCTGGGCCGGCTCCGGCGCGATCTCCGGCGGGGACGGCTGGGTCAGCCTGGCGTACGCGGACGTCGCACCGCTGCTGCTCGCGCCGCCGGAGGAGGCGCTGGCGCTCACCCCGCTGCACGAGGCGGTGCTCGACGCGCTCGGCGACGGGCAGGCACTCTTCTTCCGCTCGCTCGCCGACCGGGTCGGCGCCACCGACGACACCGCGCTGGCCGGCGTGGTCTGGGATCTGGTCTGGGCCGGTCACCTCACCAACGACACCCTGGCGCCGCTGCGGGCCGTGCTCGGCGGCGGCGGGGCGCACCGGTCCCGGCCGGCCGCGCCCCGGACCCGCTACCGGCGTCCCGGCCGGGTCGCGCTGCCCAGCCGCGGTGGGCCGCCCACCGTGGCCGGCCGCTGGTCGCGGCTGCCCGAGCGCGACCTCGACCCCACCCGCCGGGCCGCCGCCCTGGCCGACCTGCTGCTGGAGCGGCACGGTGTGGTGACCCGGGGCGCGGTCATGGCCGAGCAGGTGACCGGCGGCTTCGCGGCGGTCTACCCGGTGCTGGCCGCCCTGGAGGAGCGCGGCGCGGCCCGGCGCGGCTACTTCGTCGAAGGGCTGGGCGCCGCGCAGTTCGCGGTGCCCGGGGCGGTCGACCGGATCCGGGCCCTGGCCGACCCGGCCGGCGAGGCCCGGGGCCGGGGCGGGGCGGCCGTGGTGCTCGCCGCCACCGACCCGGCCAACCCGTACGGCGCGGCGCTGCCCTGGCCGGAACGGGTGGTCGACTCCGGCGACGGATCCGCGCCGGCGACCGGGCACCGGGCCGGTCGCAAGGCTGGCGCGCTGGTCGTGCTGATCGGCGGCGACCTCGTGCTCTATGTGGAGCGGGGCGGGCGCACCATCCTCTCCTTCACCGACGACCCGGAGGTGCTCGCCGCGGGCGGCAAGGCGCTCGCCGACGCGGTGCACTCCGGCGCGCTCGGGGCGATCTCGGTCGAGCGCGCCGACGGCGAGGCGGTGCACTCGTCGCCGCTGCGCGACGCGCTGACCGCCGCCGGTTTCCGCGCCACCCCACGCGGCCTGCGCCTGCGCGGTTGACGACGGGAAAGGACAGCGTGATGCGGCCGATCCGGGTACGACCCGCCGAGCCAGGCGACCGCGAGCGGCTGGCGGCGCTGCACGGGCGCGAATGGGGCGGCCCGTACGTGGTGGTCCACGACACCCGCTACGACCTGCGGGAGCTGCCCACCCTGGTGGCCCTGGACGGGGCGGGCGAGCTGGCCGGCGCGCTGGTCTACCGGGTCGACGCCGACGGGCTGGAGGTGGTGAGCCTGGCCGCCACCGGCCGGGGGCAGGGCGCCGGCACCGCCCTGCTGGCCGGGGCCGAGGCGGTGGCGCTGGCCGCCGGGGCGGACCGGCTGTGGCTGGTCACGACCAACGACAATCTCGCCGCGCTGCGGTTCTACCAGCGTCGGGGGCTGCGTCTCGTGGGGGTGGACGCGGGCGCGGTGGACCGCGCCCGCGCGCTGAAGCCGAGCATCCCGCTGACCGGCGCCGACCGCATCCCGCTCCACGACGAACTGCGGCTGGAGCGGCGGCTGAGCCCGGCTCAGGCGAGCTTGGTGAGCACCTCGTCGTAGCGCTTCCGCTCGGTGGTGGAGGTCCGGGTGCCCAGGTAGCTCAGCACCACCGCCCCCTTGCGGAAGGCGTCGCTGCCCCACATCGCGGTCTGGTTGGTGGCCGAGGCCTCGTCGGGGAAGACGTACACGGAGACGGCGTCGGTGGCGACCAGTTGCGCGCAGCCGATGCCCTTGCCGTCCGGCCCGCAGTCCTTCGTCCGGTCCCGCAGGTTCGGCACGGCCAGCCCGGCGGCCTTGAACGCGTCCACCACCCGCCGGGCGGACGGGGCACCGTCGGCCTTCGTCGGCATGGTGAAGGGCGGGGTGGACGGACTCTCGGTCGGCTTGCCCTTCGGGCGGCCCTCGGCCGCGTTCGGCGCCTCGTCCGGAGCGGCCGGGCTGGTCGCCGGCGCCTTGGACTGGCCGTCGGCCCAGGCTCCGCCGTCCCGGTCGGCGGAGTCCTTGCCGCAGGCGGTCAGCCCGAGGGCGAGGAGGACGGTGGCGGCGGTCGACAACAGGCGAAGGCGTTTCGTCACCCCGGCAGTGTGCCGGACGCCTCGGCCGGCCCGGCACCGGCCGGTCGGTCGGTCGCGGATGCCGGTCCGGGGCGACCGGCCCAGCCGCTAGCCTGCCGGCATGACCCCGACCGCCTGGATCTCGCTGACCACCGACTACGGCCTGACCGACGGATTCGTGGCGGCCTGCCACGGGGTGATCGCCCGGATCGCGCCGGCCGCCCGGGTGATCGACATCACCCACCTGGTGCCGCCGGGGGACGTCCGGCGGGGCGCCGCCGTGCTCGCCCAGACCGTGCCCCACCTGCCGTACGGCGTCCACATCGGAGTGGTCGACCCGGGCGTGGGCACCGCGCGCCGCGGCGTCACCCTGGTCACCCCGGGTGGTCTGCTCGTCGGGCCGGACAACGGCCTGCTGCTGCCGGCGGCCACCGCGCTCGGCGGGGTCACCTCGGCCGTCGAGTTGACCGATCCGGGCTGGCTGGCGCCGCGGGTGTCCCGCACCTTCCACGGCCGGGACGTGTTCGCCCCGGTCGCGGCCCGGCTGGCCGGCGGGGCGCCGCCGGCCGACGCCGGCCCACCGGTGGATCCGGCCACGCTGGTGCGGCTGCCACCACCGGTGCTGCGCCGGGTGGCCGGCGGGTTCACGGCCGAGGTGCTCACCGTCGACCACTTCGGCAATGTGCAGCTCGCGGCGGAGCCGGGGCTGCTCGACGAGGTCGGGGACCGGCCGCTGGTGGCGGACCAGCCGGCCGTGCGCGGCCGGACCTTCGGGGACGCCCCCGCCGGGGCGCTGGTGCTCTTCGCCGACTCCGCCGACCTGGTGGCGGTGGCGGTGCACGGGGGCCGGGCCGCCGACCTGCTCGGCCTCGCCCCCGGCGACCTGGTCACCGTCCGCGCGAGCGGCTGACCGCCGGCACCGCGGCCACCCGGCGCGGACGACCCGGCCCACGGCGCGCGCGGCGAACCGGCGGCACGGGCGGCCACCCGGCGGCGCGCGGGGCGGCGGGCCGGCGGCGCGCGGGGCCCGGGTTCGGCCGGGTCAACCGGCGGCGCGCGGGGCGGCGGGCGGTGCGGGAGGATGGGGAGGTGCCCGAAGGCGACACCGTCTGGAACACCGCGCGGGTCCTCCAGCGCGCGCTGGCCGGTGCCCGGCTCACCGGCTCGGAGTTCCGGGTGCCGCAGCTCGCCAGCACGGACCTGGCCGGGTGGACCGTCCGGGAGTCGGCCAGCCGGGGCAAGCACCTGCTGCTCCGGCTCACCGCCGCGCCGGCGGCCGGCGGGGCGGACTGGACGCTGCACTCGCACCTGCGGATGGACGGCGCCTGGCGGGCGTACGCACCGGGCGAGCGGTGGGCGGCCCGGCCGGCGCACCTGATCCGGGTGGTGCTCCGCTCCCCCGGCGCGGTCGCGGTCGGCTACCACCTGCACGAGCTGGCGCTGATCCCGACCGCCGAGGAGGGGTCGCTGGTCGGCCATCTGGGGCCGGACCTGCTCGGACCGGACTGGGACCCGGACGAGGCGGTCCGCCGGCTGGCCGCCCACCCGGACGAGACCATCGGCGAGGCCCTGCTGGACCAGCGCAACCTGGCCGGGGTGGGCAACCTGTACAAGTGCGAGGTGCTGTTCCTGCGCGGGCTCTCGCCGTGGACGCCGGTGCGGGCGGTGCCCGACCTGGCCGGCACGGTCACCCTGGCGCAGCGGCTGCTGGCCGCGAACCGGGGTCGCTGGGCGCAGAGCACCACCGGTTCGCTGCACCGGGGGCAGACCAGCTACGTGTACGGCCGGCGCGCCCAGCCCTGCCGGCGCTGCGGCACCGCCATCCGCAAGGAGGAGCTGGGCGACCGGGTCACCTACTGGTGCCCGGCGTGCCAGCCGGACCGCTCCTGACGCCGGTCCGGGCCGAAGACCTGCTTCGCCCCACTGACCGGGCGGCCCGACCCGTGGAAGTTCCACGAACCGCCAAGTTTCCCCCGAGAAACGGACGATTGGGTACTTCCCTCGCCACCGATCGGCGTCGCATGCTGCGGTGGAGTGCTCACCGATCGTCAGCAGCGCGTACGCCCGGCACGCCGGGGTGGAGGGCGGGCGCGCCCCGATCCCGGGGAGAGCCATGGCCCTGTTCCGCAGACTCCAGCGACCGGGCTGGGCGGACCGCGCCGCCCGGACCGCCGAGGACCACGCGCCCACCGTGCCCGCCACCCGCAGCGCCGAGGAGGAGCCGGCGACCCCCGCGCCGGCCAGCCTCGATCCGGCCGCGGTGCCGCGCTGCTTCGGGCCGGTGCCGAACTTCGCCGGCTCGCCGCGGCCCGCGCTGGACCCGGCCGGCCGCCCGGTGCCCGGCACCGGCATCCGCAAGTTCGTCGACGCGCTGCCGCTGCCCGGCCCGCCGGGCACCGCCGGGCCGGGCGCCCGGCTGCCGGTCGCGGTGCCGGACACCATCACCTGGCCCGGCTGCGACTACTATGAGATCGGTTTGCAGGAGTACGCGCAGCGGCTGCACCGGGACCTGCCGGCCACCCGGCTGCGCGGCTACCGGCAGCTCAACCTCGGCACCGACCCGGCCGGGCACAACACCGTCGGACCGCCGGACCGGCCCTGGCACCTCGGTCCGGTGATCATGGCGCGGCGCGGCCGGCCGGTCCGGATCAAGTTCATCAACCAGCTCCCCACCGGCCGGGCCGGGGAACTCTTCCTGCCGGTCGACGAGACGCTCGACGGGGCCGGGACCGGTCCGCTGGACGGGCCGGCGCCGTACCCGCAGAACCGGGCCGTGCCCCACCTGGACGGCGCGCAGACCGGCTGGATCAGCGCCGGCAACCCGTGGCAGTGGGTGACCCCGGCCGGCGAGATCACCCCGTACCCGACCGGGGTGGGTGTCACGCCGGTGCCGGACATGCCGCCGCCGGGAGCGGGCGCCACCACGCTGTACTTCCCGAACGAGCAGAGCGGCCGGCTGATGTGGCTGCGCGACAACACCCTCGGGCTGTCCCGGCTGACCGTCTACGCCGGGCAGCTCGCCGTCTACCTGCTCACCGACCCGGCCGAGGAACGGCTGGTCGACGAGGGTGTGCTCCCCGCCGACCAACTGCCGCTGGTGATCGAGGACAAGACCTTCGTGCCGGACGACGCCCAACTCGCCGCGGCGGACCCCACCTGGGACCGGGACCGCTGGGGCGCCAAGGGCAGCCTCTGGCACCCGCACGTCTACCAGCCGCGGCAGAACCCCTACCGGAGCACCGGCGGCAACCCCACCGGCCGCTGGGACTACGGCCCGTGGACGCACGACCCGGACGGCGGCGGCAGCCCGTGGGTGGCCCCGGTGCCCAACCCGCACCACGATCCGGTCGCCGAACCGGACGAGCCGCCGCTCGCGCCGGGCGTGCCCCACCCGTCGGCGGTGCCGGAGGCGTACGGCGACACCCCGCTGGTCAACGGGGTGGCCTACCCGTACCTGGAGGTGCAGCCGCGGGCGTACCGGTTCCGGATCCTCAACGCCTGCCCGGACCGCAGCCTCAACCTCCAGCTCTACCGGGCCTGCTCGGACGAGCCGATGTGGACCGACGACGTCCGGCCCGCCGAGCTGGAGGCCGGGGAGGTGCCGATGGTGGAGGCGGTACGGGCCACCGGCCGCCCGGCGTACTGGCCCACCGACGGGCGCGAGGGCGGGGTGCCCGACCCGCGGGCCGCCGGCCCGGACCTGATCCAGATCGGCAACGAGGGGGGCCTGCTGCCCGCCCCGGTGCTGCTGGTGAACCGCCCGATCGGCTTCCGGTACGACCGGCAGGACCCGACCGCGCTCAACGTGGACGGGCACACCCTGCTGCTCGCCCCCGGCGAGCGGGCCGACGTGCTGGTCGACTTCGCCACCGTCCCGCCGGGCAGCACCCTGATCCTGTACAACGACTGCCCGGCGCCGCTGCCCCGGTTCGACCCCCGCTACGACCAGCACACCGACGCCCCGGACCGGACCGCCACCGGCGGGCCGCCCACCACCCGGCCCGGGTACGGCCCGAACACCCGCACCCTGCTCCAGTTCCGGGTCACCGGGACCCCGGCGGAGCCGTACGACCTGGCCCGGCTCGCCGCCCGGCTGCCCGCCGCGTACGCGGAGAGCCAGCGCCCGCCGATCGTGCCGCAGCCGGCCTACGACGCGGCCTTCGGCACCCGTACGCCCCGGGAGACGCTGGTCCCGGCGCGCGCCACCACGGTCGAGTTCACCCCGCCCGGCGCGGCCGCCCCGGTGACCCTGCCGCTGGCCGTCAAGTCGGTGGGGCAGGTCTTCGAGCCCCGGCACGGCCGGGCGGTGGGACGGCTCGGCGTCGGGCACCCGCTCGCCGGCCCGGTCACCCCGGCCGTCCTGCCGCTCGGGCCGACCGACCCGGCCACCGAGGTGCTGTACGCCACCGACCCGACGGCGGCGCTGGGCGGCCCGGCCGACGGCACCCAGCTCTGGCGCATCGTCGGCGACGCGCCGCGGACCCATCCGATGCACGTCGAGGGCTGCGACGTGCAGGTGGTCAACCGGGTCGGTTGGGACGGCACCATCCGCCCGCCCGAGCCGGGCGAGCTGGGCTGGAAGGACACCGTCCGGGTCAACCCGCGGGAGGACGTGATCGTGGCGCTGCGCCCCGTCCCGCCCAGCCTCCCCTTCAAGATCGGCGACAGCGTCCGCCTGCTCGACCCGACCCGGCCGGTCGGCGCGCGGCTGGACGCCAGCCCGGTCAGCCCGGTCGACGGGCGGCCGGCCACCGTGGTGAACCAGCTGGTCAACCTGGGCTGGGAGTACCGCTGGGGGACCCGCGCGGCGAGCCTGCGCGACCAGGGCATGAGCCGGCCGCTGGTGCTGCGGGTGGCGCCCAGGGCCCCGACCGGGCTCACCGCCGTCCCCGCGCCGGGCTCGGCCACCGCGCTGCCGGCCATCGCGCTGACCTGGACCGGCAACGGCAGCCGCCCGCCGGCCACCAGCCACCTGCTGCAGCGGGCCACCGACGCCGCGTTCGCGGCCGGGCTGACCGAGATCACCGTGGCGGCCACCGCCACCCGGTACACCGACGCCACCGTGACGCCCGGGGTGACCTACCACTACCGGATCCGGGCGGAGAACGCGGTGAGCTGCTCGTCCTGGTCGAACAGCGTCCCGGCGTCGGTGCAGCTCGCCGCGCCCGGGAAGCTGACCGCGACGGTGCCGCCGGCCGCGCCGCTGCGGGTGGCGTTGCGCTGGGCCAACCGTTCCTTCGCCACCGGCGTCGACGTGCAGCGGGCCACCAACCCGACGTTCAGCAGCGGGCCGGGCACCACCGCCATCATGGTCGGCGACGCCCACCTGGACCCGGCCGTCGCCCCGGACACCACCTACTACTACCGGGTGCGGACCACCTATCTGGGCGCCGCGTCCCCGTGGTCGACGGTCGCCACGGTGACCACCCCGCCCCGACCGGCCGCGCCGACCGGGGTGACCGCCGCGGCCAACGCGCCCGCCCCGGACACCGCCACGGTCATTCTCAGCTGGTCGGCGACGCCCACCGGCGCCGGCGCCGGGTTCGTGGTGCAGCGGTCCGTCGACCCGGCCTTCGGCCAGGGGGTGGAGACCTTCACGGTGACCGGTCGGGGGTTCACCAACACCGGGCTGGCCCGGGGCACCACCTACCACTACCGGATCCGGTCGTACAACGTCGTCGGCGCCTCCGGCTGGACGGCGGTGACCGCCGTGCGCACCCCGGACTGACCGGGCGGGACGCGCTCAGCGGGTGCGCAGCGGCGCGGTGGGGCGCAGCTCGGCCAGCGCGGCGGCGACCCCGTGCAGCAGGTCGGTGGCCTCGGTGAGCCGGGCGGCGGCCGGGTGCTCGGTGGCCGGGCGGGTGTCCTCGGCCAGGTAGCCGGCGGCGGCCACCACCAGCCGCTCGTACGCGTCGACCCCGCTCTCCAACTGGGCGGTGAGGGTGGCGTGCACCTCGGCCAGCGGCCCCTGGCGGTCGAGCCGGAGGGCGCGTTCGATGCTGGCCACCCGCCAGGCCAGTTCCCGCAGCGAGTGGTCGGCCTCGGTCGCCTCCTGCACCGCCGGCTCGGCCAGCCCGCTCAGCCGGCCGGCCATCCCGGCCAGGGTCAACGACGCCCGGTCCAGCCGGGCCCACGCCTCGCCGGCGGCGGTGCCGCGCAGCGCCAGCCGGGACCGGACCCGGCGTACCTCGGCGAGGACGCCGGGGCCGACGGGCAGCCGCTCGACGGCGGCGACCAGCCGGGCCCGGGAGCGGGCGGCGGCCTGGGCCGGGTCGAGGGCGGGCGGTGGCGGTGCGGCCGCGAGCGCCCGCAGATCGATCCAGCGCCAGGCGGCGAACGCGACGGCGCTGCCCGCGGCGCCGGCCCAGGCCGCGTCCGGCAGGCCCAGCCCGGCGTACGGGGTGAGCACGGCGGCGGCACCACCGAGGCCACCGGCCAGCACGCTCCACCGCCTCGCGGAGCGCCGCAGCCGGCGCAGTCGACGGAAGTGTCGGGCCCGTTCGTCCGCCATCGTCCCCTCCCCGTGGGTCAGCCGGTGGTGCTCTCGCCGGTGGGGCGCTCCCGGCTCATGGTGGACCGGATCTCGTCGAGCCGGGCGGCCGCCGCCGGGTCGGCGGGGGCGCCCTGCCCCTGCCCGACGGCGGGCCGGTCCTGCCGGCCGGCGAGCTGCTCGCCGGCCATGCTCGCCCGGATCTGCTCCAGTCTCGCCGAGCCGGCCGTGTCCAGGGTCGCCTTCTGAATCTCCAGCATCCGGCCCTCGACGGAGTTGCCGGCCAGCTCGGCCCGGCCCATCGCGTCGGCGTACCGGCGCTCGATCCGGTCACGGACCTCGTTCAGCGACGGCGTGCTGCCGGGGGCGGTGAGCGAGGACATCGACTCCAGCGAGCGGGCCACGGTCTCCTGCATCTTGGCCTGCTCCAGCTGGCTGAGCAGCTTGGTGCGCTCGGCCAGCTTCTGCTGGAGGATCATCGAGTTGTTCTCGACCGCCTTGCGGGCCTGGGCGGCCGCGCCGAGCGCCTGGTCGTGCAGCGTCTTCAGGTCCTCGGTGGCCTGCTCGGCGGAGACCAGCTGGCTGGCGAGCAGCTGGGCGGACTGCTCGTACCGCCCGGCCTCGGTCTCGTTCCCCTTGGCGCGGGCCTGGTCGGCCAGGACCAGGGCCTGCCGGGCGTTCGCCTGGAGCTGCTCGACCTCGGACATCTGCCGGGAGAGCTTCATCTCGAGCTGACGCTGGTTGCCGATCACCGCGGCCGCCTGCTGGACCAGGGCCTGGTGCTGCCGCTGGGCATCCTCGATGGCCTGCTGGATCTGCACCTTAGGGTCGGCGTGCTCGTCGATCTTCGCGCCGAAGAGCGCCATCAGGTATTTCCAACCCTTGACGAACGGGTTCGCCATCTCCGCCCAGTCCCCTCAGTAGCGTCGCGTCACCTCGCCCCGGTCGAGGGGCGGGCCGCGCGGTGTGCCTCCATCGTCCCAGTCGGGCGCCAGCCCGGCACCCGGACGACCCTGATCAACAGTACGCGGCGAACGCCACCGGCGGCCATGGCGCGCGTCGGGTCAGGCGGCGCAGACCACGTCCCGCTCGGCGGGGCGCACCCGGGTGCTGCGCAGGGTGGCCTTGAGCGGCCCGTCCTGCCGCACCTGGACCGCCACCGAGCCGTCCGAGGTGACCTGGCGGACGCCCCGGTTGGTCGTGGCGCGCACCGCGGGCGCGGTGACCGGCGTGGGCTCGTCGGCGACCGGCACCAGCACCCCCGGCATCTGCTCGGCCAGTGCGACCGTGTCGCTGACCTCGCGCAGCAGCTCGGAGAGGCGGGCGCCGAGGGCGTCGCAGATCGCCGCCAGCAGCTCGCTGGAGGGCTCCTTCTGGCCGCGCTCGATCTCGGAGAGGTAGCCCAGGCTCACGTTGGCGGCGGAGGAGACCTCGCGGAGGGTGCGGTGCTGCCCCTGCCGGCGCGCCCGCAGTGCGTCACCGATCACTCGGCGTAGCAGGACCATCGCACCTCCCCCAGACGGGACCACCATCTCCGGCCGGGCGTGCCGCGCCGGGCGTGGCGGTCCACTCCCGGCGCCGGCGTCGTCCGCCGGAGCCTTCCCGCAACCGTACCCGTTGCCGGGCCCGCCGACATCCCGCCCCACCCCTTCAATTCCGGCGTTCCGCCCGACCGGCCGGGCCCGGGTGCCCCGGCCCGGCGCGCCCGCACCCGGGCGTGTCGTGGCCCGGCTCACCGGCGTCCCGCCCCGGCCGGATCGCCGGCGTCCGCCGGCTGCTCGACGCCGCCGCTGGTCTGGATCCGTTCGGCCAGCAACCGCAGCGCCTCGATCACGGCCGCGCCGCGGATGTACTCGCGGTCGCCGTCGAGGTCGAGCCGGCGCACCTCGCAGCCGCCGGGCCCGGCGGCGGCCACGTACACCAGGCCGACCGGCTTGCCGTCCTGCGGCTCCGGTCCGGCCACGCCGGTGGTGGCCAGCCCCCAGTCGGCGCCGCAGCGGCGCCGCCCGCCCTCGGCGAGCGCGGCGGCCACGTCCGGGTCGACCGGCCCGCGCTCGGCCAGCAGGTCCTCCGGTACGCCGGCCAGCACCGACTTCAGCTCGGTGGCGTAGGTGACCAGCCCGCCGCGGAAGACGCTGCTCACCCCGGCGATCTCCACGATCGAGGCGGAGAGCAGGCCGCCGGTCAGCGACTCGACGGTGGCCAGGGTCTCCTTGCGCTCGTGCAGGCTGTGCACGACGGAGGCCGCCGGGCTGCCGACCGGTCGCTCGTGGTTCGCATCCGTTCCCATGCCAGCCCTCTCTTCCCGCCCGGCCGCCCGCTACTCCTGCTGGGGCGATCATGAGGTTATCGCCACCAACCCCCCGTCACGTGCAGGACGGACCCGCGGGTGCGCCGGGCGTCAGCGGGCCGGGCGGCGCAGGCGCAGCGCCTGGGCGACGTAGTCGAAGCCGGTGACCACGGTGACCAGCACGGCGGCCCCCATGATCCACGGGCCGACCGGGGCCAGCGCCGCCGGCATCGGCCACAGGTACCAGGTGATCGCGAGGATCTGCAACGCCGTCTTGATCTTCCCGCCCCGGCTGGCGGCGATCACGCCGTGCCGGATCACCCAGAAGCGCAACGCCGTGATGCCCAGCTCGCGGGCCAGGATCACCACGGTCACCCACCAGGGCAGCCGGTCGTACCAGGAGAGCAGCACCAGCGCCGCGCCGGTGAGCGCCTTGTCGGCGATCGGGTCGGCGACCTTGCCCAGCGAGGTGACCAGGCCGAACCGGCGGGCGATCCAGCCGTCGACCAGGTCGGTCGCCGAGGCCACCACGAAGATCACGCAGGCGGCCGTGCGCCAGCCGGCGTGGCTCATCGCCGAGACCACCACGGTGGCCGCGAAGACCGGCACCAGCACGAACCGCAGCGCGGTCAGCACGTTCGCCGCGTTGAGCAACGGCACCCGGGCCGCCACCGACTCCGCCCCGGTCATCTCCGGCACCGCCCCACGTGGCTTCCCCGCTCCGTCCGGGCCCGCCGTCACCGTGCCGCGCCGGGCGCCGCCGAGATCATCTCATCCGGTACGGCGAGCAGGTCCACACCCTCCGTCGCGGTCACCGTGGCCCGGACCAGGTCGCCGGGGCGCAGCGCGGCCAGATCGACCCCGCCACCGACCGGGGCGACCAGGGTGGTCGAGCCGTCCACCTCGGGCGCCTGGTGCGCGGCGCGACCCTCGACCACGCCGTCGGCGACCGAGTCCACCAGCACCTCGACCGTCGAGCCGAGCCGCTCCTCGGCCCGCTGCGAGCAGAGCTCGTCGGCGAGCGCGGCCAGCCGGTCGTACCGCCGCTTGACGGTGGCGGCGGAGACCTTGCCGGGCAGGCCGGCGGCCTCGGTGCCGTCCTCGTCGCTGTAGTCGAAGACGCCGATCGCGTCCAGCCGCGCCTCGGTCAGGAAGCGGACCAGCTCGGCCACGTCCTGCCGGGTCTCGCCCGGGAAACCGACGATGAAGTTGCTCCGGGCGCCCGCCGCCGGGGCGAGGGCCCGGGCGGAGGCGAGCAGCTCCAGGAACCGGTCGGTGGAGCCGAACCGGCGCATCCGGCGCAGCACCGGCTCGCTGGAGTGCTGGAACGACAGGTCGAAGTAGGGCGCCACGCCCGGCGTGGTGGCGATCACCTCGACCAGGCCGGGCCGGGTCTCGGCGGGCTGGAGATAGCTGGCGCGCACCCGGACGATCCCGTCGATCGCGGCGAGCTGCGGCAGCAGCTTCTCCAGCGCCCGGGGGTCGCCCAGGTCCTTGCCGTACGAGGTGGAGTTCTCGCTGACCAGCACCAGTTCGCGGACGCCGGTCTTGGCCAGCCACTCCGCCTCGGCGAGCAGCTCGTCCGGGGTCCGCGAGACGAACGCGCCCCGGAACGCCGGAATGGCGCAGAACGCGCAGCGCCGGTCGCAGCCGCTGGCCAGCTTGAGCGAGGCCACCGGGCCGGTGTCGAGCCGGTGCCGCAGCACCTGCCGCAGGTGCGCCGGGGTGTGCTCGTCGGTCTCGGCGGTGACCCGGGCGGGGGTGCCGTGGCCGGGCAGCGACACCGCCGCCTCGCGGCGCTTGACGGGGGTGAGCGGCAGCAGCTCGCGCCGGTCCCGCGGGGTGTGCGCGGCCAGCGCCTCGCCGGCCACCACGGCGTCCAGCCGGGCCGCGATGTCCGGGTAGTCGTCGAAGCTCAGCACGGCCTGCGCCTCGGGCAGGCTGTCGGCCAGCTCGCGGCCGTACCGCTCGGCCATGCAGCCGGCCGCGACCACCTTGGCGCCGGTGTCGGCGGCCGCCAGCAGCGTCTGGATCGAGTCCTGCTTGGCCTTCTCGACGAAGCCGCAGGTGTTCACCACCACCACGTCGGCGCCCTCGCCGTCGGTCGTCACCTGCCAGCCGTCGGCGTGCAGCCGGGCGGCCAACTCCTCCGAGTCGACCTCGTTGCGGGCACAGCCCAAGGTCAGCAGGGCGACCCGACGGCCGGTGGCCGACGGCTCCGGGTCGCGGCGCGGCGCGCTGGAGTTGTCGTAAGGGGAGGTGGCAGACACCATCCGAGGGTACCGGGCGGCGCGGGGATCGCCGCGCCGCCCGGCCGGGGCATCGGCCGGCTCACACCGAGCCGCGGGTCAGCGGACTGCCGCGCCGACCCGGGCCAGCCGGTCGAGGAGGAAGACCTCGGTGCCGGCCAGGCCGGTGGAGCAGAAGACCGAGAGCTGGTCCGCGCCGGTCCGGCCGGGGACCGCCCCGGCCAGCACCGCGCCCAGGTCGCGCAGCCGGTCCGCGTACGGTTCGACGGCGGTGAGCATCGGCGGGACGTACGCGGCCGCCTGGGCCGGCGAGTCGGTGACCAGCAGGTCGGCGGCGTCCAGCAGGTCGGTGCCGAACTCGTGCCGGTCGGCCTGCTTGAAGCCGACGGTGTTCACGTGGGTGCCCGGGGCCAGGTCGGCGGCGTCGAGCACCGGGGTGGTGCTGGTGGTGGCGAGCACCACCAGGTCCCGGCCGCGGACCGCCTCGGCGGCCGAGCCGACCGCGCGGGCCGGCAGGCCCAGCTCGGCCCGGACCCGGGCGGCGAACGCGTCCCGCCGGGCCGCCGAGCGGCTGTGCACGGTCACCTCGCGCAGCGGGCGCACCGCGGCGGCCGCCCAGACCTGGGTCCACGCCTGACGGCCGGAGCCGACCACGCCGAGGGTGGCGGCGTCGGGGCGGGCCAGCGCGTCCACGGCCACCCCGCCCAGTCCCCCGGTGCGGCGCGAACCCAGCTCCTCGCCCACCGCGATGGCCCGCACCGCGCCGGTCCGCGCGTCGTGCAGCACCACCAGTTGCCCGCTCTCCGGGTGCCCGAAGGTGTCGTACGACCGGAAGCCGTACCACTCGCCGGTGAGGTGGCCGGCCGTGAGCACCATCCGGCCGCCGCCGAGCGACGCGGACGCGCGGGGCGGCGCGATCAGCCGCCCGTCGTACGCGGCCAGCAGCGCGTCCCGCATCGCCGCGACGGTCAGCGGGGCGTCCACCGCGGCGGCGACGTCCGCGTCGGAGAAGAGCACGGTCATGACCACATCGTGCAACCTGAAGTTGACGTCAACTCCAGCGATGGTGGGCTTCGTCACCGCGCCACCCGAGGATCGCGGCGGTGCTAGCGTCGACGGCGGCGGCCGGTGCCGCCCCGGACGAGTGGTGGGCGTACCCGGTCAGGCCAAGACGCCCCAGCGTGACCGCCCGTCCCGGCCCTCCCGGCCGGGCCCGCCCCGTCAGAGGTGACCGTCATGGCCTGGATCGTGCTGGTGCTCTCCGGACTGCTGGAGACCGCGTGGGCGATCGCCCTGGACCGCAGCGCCGGCTTCAGCCGCCCCGTCCCATCGCTGGTGTTCGCCGCCTCGCTGGTGGCCAGCATGGCCGGCCTGGCGTACGCGCTGCGGGAGATCCCGGTCGGCACCGGCTACGCGATCTGGGTGGGCATCGGCGCGGTCGGCACCGCGCTGGTCGGCATGCTGGCGCTGGACGAGCCGGCCACCCTCCCCCGGATCGGCGCCCTGCTGCTGGTGGTCGCCGGCGTGGTCGGGTTGAAACTGTTCCACTAGGCCCGGGTGTCCGGTTTGCCGGCGGGGTCGCGGCGGGTAGTGATGCGGCACCTCAACAGTGCGACCGACCTCACGGAGGAGACCATGGCCGACATCCACGCCACCACCCGCCCGCGCAGCAGCGCCGCGCGCGTCTGCACCATCATCGCGTTCGTCTTCGCGGTGATCGCGATCTTCTTCCTGCCGCCGCTGTTCGGCCTGGTCGGGCTGGTGCTCGGCATCGTCGGCGCGGTGCTGGGCGACAAGCCGCTGGGCTGGTACGCGGCCGCCGCCAGCGTGGTCGGCGCCGTGCTCGGCATGGTGATCGGCTACGCGATCCTGAACTCCTGACCGCCGCCGTACGTCGCGGACGGGCCCGCCGGAGCACCGGCGGGCCCGTCGCGCGTGTGCGGGCAGTGTCACCGTCGCTCGGTACGCCCCGCGGGCCGGCAGGGGGCCACCGGACAACCCGCGCGGTGACCGCTCGGGTCAGTCCTCGCCGCCGCGCAGGCCGGCCAGGACCTCCGCCAGCTCGTCCGGCTTGACCAGCACGTCGCGGGCCTTGGAGCCCTCGGACGGGCCGACCACACCCCGGGTCTCCATGAGGTCCATCAGCCGGCCCGCCTTGGCGAAGCCGACCCGCAGCTTGCGCTGGAGCATCGAGGTCGAGCCGAACTGCGAGGTGACCACCAGCTCCACCGCCTGGACGAGCAGGTCCAGGTCGTCGCCGATGTCCTCGTCGATCTTCTTCTTGCTCTCCTGCGCAACGGTCAGCACGTCCGGGCGGAACTCCGGCTCGCGCTGGTCCTTGCAGAACTTCACCACGTCGTGGATCTCGCGCTCGGTCACCCAGGCGCCCTGGATCCGGACCGGCTTCGACGCGCCCATCGGCAGGAAGAGCCCGTCACCCCGGCCGAGCAGCTTCTCCGCGCCGGGCTGGTCGAGGATGACCCGCGAGTCGGCCAGCGACGAGGTGGCGAACGCCAGCCGGGACGGCACATTCGCCTTGATCAGGCCGGTCACCACGTCGACCGAGGGCCGCTGGGTGGCCAGCACCAGGTGGATGCCGGCGGCCCGGGCCAGCTGGGTGATCCGGACGATGGAGTCCTCCACGTCGCGCGGCGCGACCATCATGAGGTCGGCCAACTCGTCCACGATCACCAGCAGGTACGGGTACGGCCGCAGCTCCCGCTCGCTGCCCGGCGGGGCCTTGATCTCGCCGTTGCGCACCTTGCGGTTGAAGTCGTCGATGTGCCGGACCCCGTTGGCGGCGAGGTCGTCGTAGCGCATGTCCATCTCGCGGACGACCCACTCCAGCGACTCGGCCGCCTTCTTCGGGTTGGTCACGATCGGGGTGACCAGGTGCGGGATGCCCTCGTAGCCGGTCATCTCGACCCGCTTCGGGTCGACCAGCAGCAGCCGCACCTCGTCCGGCGTGGCCCGGGTCAGGATGGACACCAGCAGCGAGTTCAGGCACGACGACTTGCCCGCGCCGGTCGCGCCCGCGATCAGGATGTGCGGCATCTTGGCGAGGTTGGCCACCACGTAGCCGCCCTCGATGTCCTTGCCGAGCGCCACCACCATCGGGTGGTGGTCGCTGGTGGCGGCCCGCGAGCGCAGCACGTCACCGAGCGCCACGTTCTCCGGGTCGGTGTTGGGGATCTCCACGCCGACCGCGCTCTTGCCCGGGATGGGGCTGAGGATCCGCACGTCCGGCGACTTCACCGCGTACGCGATGTTGCGGGAGAGCTGGGTGATCCGCTCGACCTTGACGCCCGGGCCGAGCTCCACCTCGTAGCGGGTGACCGTCGGGCCGCGGGTGAAACCGGTGACCGCGGCGTCCACGTCGAACTGCTCGAAGACGCCGGTCAGCGCCGCGATCACCTCGTCGTTGGCCTTGCTCCGCGTCTTCGGCGCGGTCCCGGTGCCCAGCATGTTGGCCGGCGGCAGCGTGTAGTCACCGGCCAGCCCGGTGAGCGCGAGCTGCTCGGCCCGGGTGGGCAGCGGCGAGTGCTCCGGCGGCTCCACCGGCTTCCGGCTCGCCGGCACCTTCTTGCGCGGCAGCACGAGGGTGTCCTGCAGGTCCACCCCGTCGAGGTCGTCGTCCAGCTCCGCCGGGTCCAGCGGCGGCGGCAGCCGCTTGGCCGGCCGCCGACGGGCCGGCTTCGGCGCCTCCCCGGTCTCCTCCTCGGCTGCGGCGGGCGGCCCCACCAGGGTGCCGGCGAGCAGGCCGAGCCGCTCCGGGATCTTGTTGATCGGGGTCGCGGTGACCACCAGCAGGCCGAAGACGAGCAACAGGATCAGCAGCGGGACCGCCACCCAGGCGGTCACCGCCGCCTCCAGCAGGTCGCCGATGCCCGCGCCGATCAGCCCGCCCGCGTAGTCGCGCTGCACGGCGTCCACGGGGTTCTGTCCGATGTGCAGCATCGCCGCGGTGGCGAGCAGCATCGAACCCCAGCCGACCAGGCCACGGCCGCGGTGCTCCGGGTCGGCCGGGGTCCGCAGCAGCCGCCAGGCGCCGATCATCAGCAGCACCGGCACCACGATCGCGATCGCGCCCAGGAAGAGCCGGACGCTGTCCGCCAGCCGCTGCCCGACCGGGCCGGCCTTGCCGAACCAGATGGCCACCGCGGTGAGCAGGGCGAGGCCGAACAACAGCAGCCCGCCGCCGTCACGGCGGTGCTCGGGGTCGAGGTCCCGGGCCGAGGCGGCCTGCCGGCCGGCGGCCCGGACCGCCCAGCCCAGGCCGTGCGCCAGGCCCATCCAGACCGCGCCTACCGCGCGTCCCAGGTAGACGGCCGGACCCGGGCCGGCCGCGGGCCGCCGCCGGGCCGCCGCGCGGGCCTTCTTGGCCGGCTGGCGGGCACGGCTGTTCGTGGTGCCGCGCGGCGACGCGCCGCGCCGCCGGCTCGCCTGAGAGGTACGGCCCGCCATAGAGTCACCGTAACGGCGGGACCCGGCAGATCGCCGCTTTTCCGGGTCGTGTCCGCGCGTCGCCGCACGGGCCGGGCGCCGTTTGTGTTATTCGCCGCAGAAGGGATGCCCTCATGGCGTCGCCGGAGCTCGAGGACGGTCCGGACGGCCCCCTGGCCGGACACCCGCAGACGTTGCGGCCGCTGACCGGCGCCCTGCTCGCCGCCGTGCTGACCAACCGGGGGTACGCGGTGGCCGAGGACGCCGCCGGTGACCTGGTCGGCCGCTGGGCGGAGAGCCTGATCTGGTTCCACCGCCGGGGCGCCGACGGGGAGCTGCTCCAGGTGCGCACCGTCACCGGGCACCGCTTCGGCATCGAGCACGTGCCCGCCCTCTACGCCTTCTGCAACGCCTGGAACCACGACCGGCTCTGGCCCAAGGCGTTCGTGCACGTGGCCGACGACGGGCTGGCGCAGATCTGCGGCGAGGTGATCACCGACCTGGAACGCGGCGTCACCCCGCACCAGCTCGACCAGTTGCTGGACTGCGGCATCAGCACCGGCTGCCAGCTCGCCGCCGAGGTGGCGCGGCTGCCCGGCGGGGCGGTCCGGTGACCACCGCCCGGGACCGTGGGCCGGCCGACGCGCTGGCCGACGCCCTCGACCTGCCCGACGGCGAGGCCCGCTGCGCCGAGCTGGACCGGATCGCCGCGCACGCCGACGCGACCGGCGACCCGGGTACCGCGCTGGCGGCCCGCTTCGCGCTGATCGAGACGTACCTCCAGCTCGGTCAGGGATGGCGGCTGGTCGAGCCGGTACGCCGCTGCCGGTCCGCGCTGGCACAGGAGCCGGCCGGCGGCCGACCCGGCGACGTGACCCGGCTGCTGCGGCACCAGCGGCAGGCGGTGGAGGCGCTGCTGGGCACCCCCCGGGTCGGGCTCGACCAGGCGCGGTCCCTGCTGGACGACCTGGCCGAGCGGTTGGGCGGGGCGGCCGAGCCGGTGGCCGAGCTGCGCTGCCGGCTCGCCGACCATCTCGGTGCCGAGCCGACCGCCCGCCGCGAGTACGCCCGTTGGCAGGCCGCCGCGTCCGGACCGGACGGTGCCGGGGCCACCGCCGGAGCGGTCGCCGGCTGTCCCGGTTGCGCGCCGGCCCGGCGGGCCGAGTTGCTGGCCGGCTGGGGCGAGCCGGTCGAGGCCCTGGAAGCGCTGCGCCCGGTGCTCGACGGCGAGGTGGACTGCACCGACCAGCCGGAGCGTGCCCTGGTGGCCGGGCTGCTGCCCTGGCTGCGCACCGGGGCGGCGACGCGGGCGGCCCGGGCGCACGTGCGCGCGTACCGCCGGCACCGCCGGGAACGGGCGGCGTTCCCGCTGCTCGCCACCCACCTGCGCTTCTGCGCGCTGGGCGGGCACCTGGAACAGGGGCTGGCGGTGCTGGCCGAGCAGCTGCCCCGGCTGGACCAGCCGGTGGACGACCTCGCCGCGATGGAGTTCGCCGCGGCCGGGTCGCTGGTCTGCGCCCTCGCGGTGGAGGCCGGTCTGGGCGGGCGACGGATCCACCGGCCCGGGCACGGCGCCCGGCCCGCGGCCGAGCTGGACGTGGCCACGCTCGGCGGGCAGTTGCAGGCCCTCGCCACCGCGCTGGCCGGCAGCTTCGACGCCCGCAACGGCACCGGGCACCAGTCCGGGCGGATCGCCTCCTGGCTCGCCGACCGGCCGGTCGCCGAGCCGGTGCCGCTACCGGCCGAGGACGAGGACGAGGACGGCGACCGGCCCGACGACCCGGCCGAGCCGGGCGAGGAGGAACCCGTCCCGCTGAGCCTGGCGCTGCTCACCCGCGCCCTCGACGCCCGCGGCGACGGGTACGCCGTGGAGCCGGACGGCGCGGTGGTGGGGCGTTGGGGCGCGGCCGTCATCCAGTTCCGCCGGCTCGGCGAGCGGGGCGAGATCCTGCACGCCCGGGTGGTGGCCACCCGCCGGGTGCCGGCCGACCGACGTGCCGAGGCGTACGCGTTCTGCAACGCCTGGAACCACGACCGGCTGCTGCCGGCCGCGTACGTGCACGATCCGGGCGACGGGGCGCTGGTGCTGGTCGGCGGCGTCACCACCGACCTGGCGCACGGGGTGGCCCCGGCGCAGCTGGTGGTGCTGGTGACCGCCGCGGTGAGCACCGGGGTCGCGTACGCCGAGGCGGTCGCCGCGCTGCCCGGCGGCGACGAGGGCTGACCGCGCCCCGGCGCTGGCCGGGCCGGGACGCGGCGCGGCCCCCGGCCACCGGGCGGTGGTGACCGGGGGCCGCGGTCCGGTAAGGCCCGCCCGGTCTGCTAGCGGACCGAGAACGCCAGGGTGTACGCGCCGGCGCCGGCCAGCCCGACCACCCGGTAGCGGTAGGCGCCGGCCGGCGTCGCGACGCTCAGCCGGGCCGGCCCGTCCGCGGTCTCGGCACGGGCCACGGTGCGGAACGCGCTGCCGGTGAAGCGTTGCAGCTCCAGCCGGACGCGGGCCCCGTCCGGCGCCGCGAGGCAGGCCTGCTGGGTGCCGCCGGAGGTCCGGAAGAACCGGCCGTCCGGCTGGACCTGCGCCCGACCGGCCGCGACCTGCCCGGTCCGGCTGACCTGGCCGGCGCACCCGTCCGGCCCTTCGGTCGGCGGGGCGGGCGCGGTGGGGGCCGGCGGGGTCGCCCCGCCGTCGGCCGGCGGCGTGCTCGGCGCCCCGCCGTCGGCCGCGGTGACCAGGGTCAGGTTGTTGCGCTGGAGGATCTCGTTGACCGGTTGGAAGAAGGTCACCCCGCCCCGGGTGCAGTCGCCGGAGCCACCCGAGGTGACCCCCTGCGCCTGGTCGCCGGAGAGCCACGCGCCACCGGAGTCGCCCGGCTCGGCGCAGACGTCGGTGCGGGTCAGCCCGGTGACCGTCCCCTCCGGATAGTTCACCGTGGCGTTCCGGGCCTGGATGACTCCGCAGCGGGTGCCGGTGGTCGAGCCGGAACGGCAGACCGAGGCGCCCACCGGGGCCTCCGTCGAACCGTTCACCGGCACCGTGCCGCCGTTGAAGTCGTTCACCACGCCCTGCGGTGTCCAGTCGCCGTTGACCCGCACGACCCCCCAGTCGTCACCCGGGAACGAGGACGCGGCGAAGGTGCCCTGCGCGACCCGGTTCGCGCCGGTGGTCCGGTCACCGGGCCGCCCGCAGTGCCCGGCGGTGACGAAGCCGCCGACCACGGAGAAGCCCACCGAGCAGCGGGCCGCGTTGTTGATCAGGAACGGGTCGCCGCCTCGGACGTCGAACAGCGGCCGGGGCGCCTCGTCGCTGGTGCGGACCCGGACCGTGCCGGCGGGCACACCGCCGGCCGCGGCGAAGCGGCGGCCGGACGCCGCCGCGCCGGGCTGGGCGAGCACCACCACCGCGTTGTCGGCCACGTCCACGTACCAGCCGGTGATGTCCGGGGTGGCCGTGGCGCCGGCCGCGTCCAGCCGGGTCTTCACCGCGTCCAGTTCGGCCACGCCCCGGTCGACCTGCTCCGGCACCGCCCCGGCGGCCCGTACCCGGGCGGCGCGCGCCGGGTCGGCGACCGCCACGTGCAGGGTCCGCCCGTCGGCGCCGAGCCAGCTGCCGCCGTAGTCGGCGCCCAGGTCGGCGCGGAGCCGGGTGACCGTGCCGGCGGCCCACCGCTCGGTGCTCAGCCGCCTCGCCGCCTGGTCCCGGGTGAGCGAGAGGTCCCGGCTCAGCGCGTCCAGCACCTCGGGCGCGACCCCGCCGGCCGCCGGGGGCGCGGCGCGCCGGCCCGGCGCGTTCTCCCCGGCGAACGAGGGCAGCGTCACCGCCGCCGTCGCGCCCACCGCCGCCACCACGACGCCGATGGCTGTCATCCGTCTGCGGTCCATCCGCCACGCTCCTCCCGGCCGGCGCGGGTCACCCCGGCCGGACGGGAGTACGGAGACGGACGCCGATCGGTTGAGGTCGGCCGGTCAGGTTCGGCGCAGCGTGGCCGCCCGACTGCGGGGCGTACCCCTGGGACGGCGACGCCGGCCCACCGCGGACGGTGGACCGGCGGGCGGAGCCGGTGGGGTCAGACCTCGACCACGGTCGGCACGATCATCGGCCGGCGGCGGTACGCGTCGTTGACCCAGCGCCCGACGGTGCGCCGGACGATCTGCTGGAGCTGGTGCGGGTCGGTGATGCCGTCCGCCGCGGCGCGGTTCAGCGCCTCGGTGACCAGCGGGATCACCGGGCTGAACGCCTCCGGGTCCTCGGAGAAGCCCTTCGCCGAGAGGGTCGGGCCACCGACCACCTTGCCGGTGACCGAGTCGACCACCACGGTGGTGGCGATGAAACCGCCGTCGCCGAGGATCCGGCGCTCGGTGAGCAGCGACTCGCTGACGTCGCCGACGGCGAGGCCGTCGACGTAGACGTACCGGCTCTTGACGTGGCCGACCAGGCTGGCCCGGCCGTCGACCAGGTCGACGACGTCGCCGTCCTCGCAGAGCACCACCCGGTCGGCCGCCACGCCGGACTCGATGCCGAGCCGGGCGTGCGCGCGCAGGTGCCGCCACTCGCCGTGCACCGGCATGAGGTTGCTGGGGCGGGTCACGTTGAGCAGGTAGAGCAGCTCACCGGCGGGGGCGTGACCGGAGACGTGCACCTTCGCCACGTCCTTGTGGATCACGGTGGCGCCGGCCCGGGCCAGCCGGTTGATCACCCGGTAGACCGAGGTCTCGTTGCCGGGCACCAGCGAGGAGGCGAGCACCACGGTGTCGCCCGGGGCGATGGTGATGTGCCGGTGGTCGCCGCTGGCCATCCGGCCGAGCGCGCTCATCGGCTCGCCCTGCGACCCGGTGGACATCAGCACGATCTGCTCGGGCGGCAGCGTGGTGGCCTCCTCCAGCCCGACCACCAGGCCGGGCGGGATGTTGAGCAGGCCGAGATCGCGGGCGATGCCCATGTTGCGGACCATCGACCGGCCGATGAGCGCCACCTTGCGGCCGTGCTCGACCGCCGAGTCGAAGACCTGCTGCACCCGGTGCACGTGCGAGGCGAACGAGGCGACGATGATCCGCCCCTTGGCCTTCGCGAAGATCGAGTCGAGCACCGGCCCGATCTCCCGCTCCGGCGTGACGAAACCGGGGATCTCGGCGTTCGTCGAGTCGGACAGCAGCAGGTCGACGCCCTCGGCGCCGAGCCGGGCGAAACCGGCCAGGTCGGTGATCCGGCCGTCCAGCGGGAGCTGGTCCATCTTGAAGTCGCCGGTGTGCAGCACCAGGCCGGCCGGGGTACGGATGGCCACCGCGAGGGCGTCCGGAATCGAGTGGTTGACGGCGAAGAACTCGCACTCGAACGGGCCGAGCCGCTCCCGCCGCCCCTCCGCCACGGTCAGTGTGTACGGCTGGATCCGCCGCTCGGCCAGCTTCGCCTCGACGAGCGCGAGGGTGAACTGGGAGCCGACCAGCGGAATGTCCGGCTTGTGGGCGAGCAGGTACGGCACCGCGCCGATGTGGTCCTCGTGGCCGTGGGTGAGGACGATCGCCTGCACGTCGGCCAGCCGGTCCAGGATCGGCCCGAAGTCGGGCAGGATCAGATCCACGCCCGGCTGCTCGACGTCGGGGAAGAGCACCCCGCAGTCGACGATCAGCAGCTTGCCGTCGTACTCGAAGACGGTCATGTTCCGGCCGATGGCGCCGAGTCCGCCGAGCGGGATGATCCGCAGGCCGCCCTCCGGCAGCGGCGGGGGCAGTTCACCCTCGAAGTGCGCCTCGGTCACGCGTTCACCTCATTCTGCGACGCCGTCCGGCGCCGTCGTGTCGTTCGATCATTCGGGCAGGGGCAGGCCCGCCGCCGCGCAGTCGGCGCGCAGCTGGGCCAGTTCGTCGGCGGTGGCGTCCACCAGGGGCGCGCGCACCGGGCCGGCCGGCAGCCCCTTGGCCGCCAGGCCCGCCTTCACCAGGATCACGCCCTGGCTGCGGAAGATGCCGGTGAACAGCGGCAGCAGCTGCCGGTGCAGGCGCAGCGCGGTGGCGGTGTCGCCCGCCTCGTACGCCTCGATCATCTGCTTGGTCTGCGCACCGGTGAAGTGCGTGGAGGTGCCGACCACGCCGACCGCGCCGACCGCCAGGGCGGGCAGGGTCAGCGCGTCCTCGCCGCTGTAGAAGGCCAGGTCGCTGCGGGCCAGCACCCAGGAGGTGGCGGTCAGGTCGCCCTTGGCGTCCTTGACCGCGACGATCCGGCCGTGCTCGGCCAGCGTCACCAGGGTCTCGGTGGCGATCGCGGTGCCGGCGCGGTGCGGGATGTCGTACAGCATGACCGGCAGCCCGGTGGCGTCGGCGACCGCGGTGAAGTGCCGCAGCAACCCGGCCTGCGGCGGCTTGCTGTAGTACGGGGTCACCACGAGCAGGCCGTGCGCGCCGGCCTTCTCGGCCTGCGCGGCCAGCTCGATGGTGTGCCGGGTGTCGTTGGTGCCCACCCCGGCGACGATCCGGGCCCGGTCGCCGACCGCCTCCGCGACGGCCTGGATCAGCGCCTCCTGCTCCGCGTCCGTGGTGGTCGGCGCCTCGCCGGTGGTGCCGTTGAGCACCAGCGCGTCGTTGCCCTGCTCGTCCACGAGGTGCTGGGCGAGCCGTACGGCGCCGTCCAGGTCGAGGGCGCCGTCGGCGGTGAACGGGGTCACCATGGCCGTGATCAACCGCCCGAACGGGCGCGACGCGCCCCGGACGGGAGCGGCAGGGTGGTCGTGCGTCATGTTCACAACCTAGCTGACGACCACCGGGGGCCCGGCGGCGAAGGGCGCAGGACTCACTCGGCGTGCGGGCTGGCCGCCACCTCGGTGCCGTCGGGCAGCGTGGAGATCACGAAGTCGGCGAAGACGTTCGGCGCCACCCCCTGGAGCTGCCGCAGGCACTCCACGGCCAGCTCGCGGATCTCCACGTCGGCGTGCTCGGTGGCGCGCATCTTGACGAAGTGCCGCCAGGCCCGGTAGTTGCCGGTGACCACGATCCGGGTCTCGGTGGCGTTGGGCAGCACCGCGCGGGCCGCCTGCCGGGCCTGCTTGCGGCGCAGCGTCGGGTTCGGCTCGTCGCCGAACCGGGCCTCCAGCCCCGCCAGCAGCTCGGTGTACGCCCGGACGGCCGCCTCGCTCGCCTCGACGAACGTCTTGTGCAGCTCCGGGTCCTCGGCGATCACCGCGGGCTCGACCATGGCGGCGTCCCGCTCCGGGACGTACCGCTGGGAGAGCTGGGAGTAGGAGAAGTGCCGGTGCCGGATCAGCTCGTGGGTGAAGGAGCGGGAGACCCCGCTGAAGTAGAAGCTCACCGAGCCGTGCTCGAGCACGCTCAGGTGGCCGACGTCCAGGATGTGCGCCAGGTAGCCGGCGTTGGTGGCGGTGGCCGGGTTCGGCTTCTTCCAGCTCTGGTAGCAGGCCCGGCCGGCGAACTCGGCGAGGGCCTGGCCGCCCTCGGCGTCGGTCGACCACGGCACGTCGTCCGGCGCTTGGAACTGGGTCCACGCGATCAGCTTGACCTGGGGCTGCACCATCTCCGGCATTCCTGGGACTGTAGTGGCCGGTGGGCCGCTCGCGAAACGGGGGCACGCCGGACGTGAATCGGCGCACCGGTCAGACGTAGAGCGCGGTGAACGGGGCCCAGGGCAGGTTGCGGGCCACTGAGAAGGCGAACCAGAGGGCCAGGAAGCCACCGATCACCCGAGGGCTGAGCGACAGCTCCGGCAGCCGCCAGCCGAACGCCCGGTTGCCGGCCCAGGCGACGAAGAGGTACGCCAGGAAGGGCAGCGCGAAGACGAAGAGGAAGTGGTGCCGGGCGGCCGCCGGCAGGTCGGCGTGCAACACGTACCAGAGCGCGCGGGTGCCGCCGCAGCCCGGGCAGTCCAGCCCGGTGAGGAGCTTGAGCAGGCAGGTCGGGCGGGCGTCCGGGTCGCTGTGCGTGGGGTCGCTGAGCAGGGCGTACGTCATGCCGACGCCGACGCAGCCGAGCGCCGCGAGGGGCACCGCCCAGCGCGGGGCGCGGGCGTGCAGGCGCAGCACCAGGCGGGTGAACCGGTCCGGCTCGACCGGCTGGTAGGTGACCCCGGCGGGCCAGATCGCCGCACCGTCGGGACCGGGCCCGGCGTGCGGGCCGACGGGCGCGGCGTGCGGGCCGACGGGCGCGGCGGGCGGGCCGACGGGCGCCGGCTGTTGGCCGGCGGGCGCGGGGTGAGCGGGAGGCGCGACGGGAACAGCCTGCGGGTCGGCCGGGGCACCGGGCCGGTCAACAGTCGTCACGGGCTTACCGTACACCGGCCACGCCCACCAGCGCGGCGGTCAGCGGGGCGGCCAGATCGCCGGCCGCCGGCGGGGCGACCGCGTCGAGACCGAGCCAGCCGGCGAGCCGGTAGAGCTCGGCCGCCAGCGCCACGGCGGTCTCCCCCGGATCCACCCCGGGCTCGGCCCACACGGCGGGGACCAGCAGCACCCCGGCCTTCCGGTCGGCCTTCAGGTCGACCCGGGCGGTGAACCGCTCCCCCTGCAGGAAGGGCAGCACGTAGTAGCCGTACACCCGCTGCGGCGCCGGCACGTAGATCTCGATCCGGTAGCTGAAGTCGAAGAGCCGTTCGGCGCGGGACCGCTCCCAGACCAGCGGGTCGAAGGGACTGACCAGGGTGTTGCCGCGCACCCAGCGGGGCAGCCGGGCCTGCGCGTGCAGGTAGGCCGGCTGTCGCCAGCCGGACACCGTGACCGGGGTCAGCTCGCCCGCCTCGACCAGCTCGGCGACCGCCCGCCGGGCGGCGGCGGCCGGCAGCCGGAAGTAGTCGCGCAGCTCCGCCTCGGCGGCCACCCCGAGCGACCGGGCGGCGATCGCGACCAGGGCCCGGTGGGCGTCGGCGTCGCTCGGGGTGGGCGCGTCGAGCACGGCCGGCGGCAGCACCCGTTCGGGCAGGTCGTAGCGGCGGGCGAACGAGGTGGTCCGCTCGGCGGCGGTCACCTCGCCGGCCCAGAACAGGAACTCCAGCGCCTGCTTCACCGACGACCAGTTCCAGCCCCAGTTGCCGGTCTGCCGGGGGGCGTCGTGCTCGATCTCGGCGGCGGTCAGCGGCCCCTTGGCGGCCACCTCGTCGCGGACCCAGGCGACCAGCTCGGGCTGCTCCTGGGCGATCCGGCGCATCCCGCCCCAGGCCTCGTCCCGGGCCCGGGCCATCCGCCAGCGCAGCGCCGGGTGCAGGCCGACCGGCACCAGCGACGCCTCGTGCCCCCAGTATTCGAACAGCTCCCGGGGGCGGCGGTAGGCGGCGGTGTCGAGCAGCGCGGTCGGGTACGGCCCGAGCCGGCTGTAGAGCGGCAGGTAGTGCGCCCGTTGCAGGACGTTGACCGAGTCCATCTGGATCAGCCCGACCCGGTCCAACACCCGGCGCAGGTGCCGGCGGGTGGGCACGCCGGTCGGCGCCGGGTCGGCGAAGCCCTGGGCGGCGAGCGCCACCCGACGGGCCTGGGCGGGCGAGAGCGATTCCGGTGCGGCCATCGTCGGCGACCCTAATCCACCGGTACGACGCCCGTCCCGCACCCGGCGGGCCGGCCCGGACGGGCGAGTTGTGTCCCGTGCGGAGCGGACGCTGGACCCGCCGCCCCGACCGGCATAGAACGGACGGATGCTCACCATTCGCCGCGAGGAACCCGACGACGCCGAGGCGGTCGCCCGGGCGCACGTGCACGGCTGGCAGGCCGGGTACGCCGGGATCATGCCGGAGGAGGTGCTGGCCCGGCTGAACCCGGTCGCCTGGGCGCAGCGCCGCCGGGACCTGGGCACCGCCGACCCCGAACACCCGTTCACCACCCTGCTCGCCGAGGTCGACGGCGCCGTCGTCGGCTTCGCCACGTTCGGCCCGTACCGGAACAACCAGGACCGCGCCGACCTCGACCCGCGGTACGGCGAGATCCTCGCGATGTACCTGGAGCCGGCGCACTGGGGCACCGGGGCCGGACGGGCGCTGTTCGCCGCGGCCCGGTCCGGACTGGCCGAACAGGGCTGGACGGAGTACCGGCTCTGGGTGCTGGCCGAGAACGCCCGGGCCCGCCGCTTCTACGAGCGGGCCGGCCTGTCACCCGACGGTGCGGAGTCCACCTACCCGGTGCCGCTGGCCGGTGGGCGCGAGCCGGTCCGCCTCCGCGAGCTGCGCTACACCGCCCGGGCGGACGGCTGACGGGGTCGGCCCGTCCGGGTCGGCGGAGCCGCCGCCGGCCGGCGCGGCCGAGCGCCGGATCGGCAGGACCAGCAGCAGGACCAGGCTGATCCAGACGTACGTGTTGCTGCCGAGGAAGCCGTCGAGGCCGGTGAAGTCGTCCTCCCACGCCCAGACGATCCGGCTGATCAGGAAGGCGTACCCGACGAACGCGGCGGCCAGCAGCAGGCGGCGCCGGCGGCCCCGGGCGGGCGCCGCCATGCCGTTGTCGACCAGCAGGATCAGCGCGGGCAGCAGCCAGACCAGGTGGTGCACCCAGGTCACCGGGCTGATCAGGCAGCCGGTGACGCCGGTGAGCGCGAGCCCGGTCGCCTCGTCGCCGGCGGCGACGGCGGCCCGGGAGCGCCACACCCAGACGGCCAGGGTGGCGAGCGCCAGCGCCAGCCAGGCGGCCGTGCTCGGATGCACCGGGTCCAGCCGGGCGACCATCCCCCGCAGCGACTGGTTGGAGATGAAGGCCAGCTCACCCACCCGGTCGGTGTTCCACAACGCCGTGGTCCAGAACTCCCGCGAGGCGTCCGGGACGAGTGCGCCGGCCAGCAGGGTGGCCGCGGTCGCGGTGCCGATCGCCGTGAACGCGGCCCGCCACCGCCCGGTGACCAGCAGATACAGGATGAACAGGCCCGGGGTCAGCTTGATCGCGGTGGCCAGGCCGATGCCGACGCCGGCCCACCGGCTGCCCGCCGGCAGCAGCCGCAGCAGGTCCGCCGCCACCAGGAAGAGCAGCAGCATGTTGACCTGGCCGAAGTTCACCGTCTCGCGCATCGGCTCGAAGGCCGCGGCCAGCAGGAGCGCGACGGCGAGGCTGAACCAGCCGGTCCAGCCCGCGCGGCGGGCGATCGGGTCGACCAGCCACCAGATGAGCACGGTGCTGGCGAGCACGGTGATGACCACGCTCACAGTGATCGCGGCCGGCCAGGGCAGGTACGCCATCGGCAGCATGACCAGGGCGGCGAACGGCGGATAGGTGAAGCCGTACTGGGTGCCGGCCTTGAGGAAGTCGTAGATCTCGCCGCCGTCGTGCACCCAGAACCGCAACGCGCCGTAGTAGACCTTGAGGTCGAAGAAGCCGTGCCGGACGGCGGCGACCGCGAGGAAGGCGGCCACCACGCCGGCGAGCACCACCACGGCGACGACCTGCCCGATCGTCCGCCTGGCACCCTGCGCCACCGTCGCCTCCCTCGCCCTGCGTAGGCTCACGTGCCATGGCTGCAGGCTACGTCCGCCCCGCGCGTCCGGAGGACGCCGCCGAGATCGCACGCATCCAGCTCGCGACCTGGCGGGTCGCGTACCGCCGGATCCTGCCCCGGCACGTGCTCGACAACCTGGACGAGGCGTACCTGGCGCGGCGGTGGAGCGCGGCGGTGCAGGAGCCGCCCTCGGGCGCGCACCGGGTGCTGGTCGCCGTCGAACAGGCCGAGCAATCCTATCTGGTGGGGTTCGCCGCGTCCGGTCCGGCCGATGCCGAGGCGCTGGCGCCGGGCGAGCCGGCCGAGGCGCTCGGCGAGGGCGTGGCCGCCGTGACCGACCTGCTGGTCGAGCCGCGCTGGGGGCGACGCGGGCACGGCAGCCGGCTGCTCGCCGCGGCCGTCGACCACTGGCGCGCCGACGGCCTCAGCCGCGCGGTGGCCTGGGTCTTCGACGCCGACGCGGCGACCCGGAAATTCCTCACCTCCACCGGCTGGGAGCCCGACGGCGCGGCCCGCGCGCTGGACGTCGACGACATGCTCGTCCCCCAGCTCCGCCTGCACGTCGCCGTCCCCGCCACGCCGGACGCCCCCTGAGGTACCCGCCCCGCGCGCGCCGGTTGTCAGCCGGTGCGCCTACGGTGGGGCGATGAGCACCACGGCGACGGCGAACCCCACCGACCTGGAGGCGTTCCGGGTCGAGCTGACCGGCTACGCGTACCGGATGCTCGGCTCGGTCTTCGACGCCGAGGACGCGGTGCAGGAGACCCTGCTGCGGGCCTGGCGCGGGTGGGACGGTTTCGACGGCCGGTCCAGCCTGCGCACCTGGCTCTACCGGATCACCACGAACATCTGCGTCGACCTGCTGCGCGGGCGCGCCCGGCGGGCCCTGCCGGTCGACCTGGGCGCCCCGTCGCCACCGGTGGTCGAGTCGCTCGGCGCGCCGGCCGGTGACTGGCTGGAGCCGGTGCCGGACGGCGCGGTGCTGCCGGCCGACCCGGCCGAGCTGGCGGTGGCCCGGGAGTCGGTGCGGCTGGCGTTCGTGGCCGCGCTCCAGCACCTGCCGGCCCGGCAGCGGGCCGTGCTGATCCTGCGGGACGTGCTGCGCTGGCGGGCCGACGAGGTGGCCGAGCTGCTCGACACGAGCGTGCCGGCGGTCAACAGCGCCCTCCAGCGGGCCCGGGCCACGCTGGCCGGGGCCCGGATCGCGCCGGCCGCCGGCCCGGGGCTCGACCCGACCGACCGCGACCTGCTCGACCGGTACGTGGACACCTTCACCCGGTACGACATCGACGCGCTGGTGGCGCTCCTGCGGGCGGACGCCGTGCAGAGCATGCCGCCGTACGCGATGTGGCTGCGCGGGGCCACGGAGATCGGCCGCTGGCTGTCCGGTCCGGGCGCCGAGTGCCGGGGGTCGCGGCTGGTGCCGATCGCCGCGAACGGTGGGCCGGCCTTCGCCCAGTACCGGGTCGATCCGGCCGGCGGCCACGCGGCCTTCTCGATCCAGGTGCTCGAGCTTTCCGGCGGCCGGATCGCCGGGCTCCACCACTTCCTCCTGCCCGACCTCTTCCCCCGCTTCGGCCTGCCGCTGCGGCTGGACGGGTGAGCCACCGATGAGTTTCGCCGGCCTGTCTCGTCCATCTCTCGTACGCCACCGCGCCGCCGGTGGTCCCGGCACGGGGCAGGACCATCGGCGGCACCGGTGCGACCAGGCCGCCCTACCGGCCAGCGCGGCCTTCCGGTCAGCTCGGCCTTTCGCGGTCAGGCCCAGCCTTCACGTCGGGGCTGGCCTTCGGGTCAGCTCGGGCTGAGTTCGGCGACCACCTCGTCGTCCTCCATCGCGCCGGTCGGCTGGAAGCCGAGGGAGCGGTAGAGGGCGGCGGCCGCGAGGTTTTCCGGGTGGTAGCTGAGGCGTACCGGGTGGCCCTGCGCGGCCAGCCACTCCGCGAGGGTGCGTACGGCGGCCCGACCCACCCCGTGGCCCTGCTCGGCACCGTCGATCACCATGCCGCCGATCCAGCGGGACTCGTCGTCGTCCACGCCCCACATCAGGTGCCCGACCACGGTGTCGTCCGCGTACACGGCGAGCGAGGTCCACACCGGCGAGCGCAGGGTGAGCAGGAGGTAGCGGGCGGCCAGCGCGGGCACCCAGGAACGCTGTTCGTCGCGGGGCGCGACGTCCGCCACGGCCCGCCAGTTCTCGTCGTCGACGGGTCGTAGCGTCACCCGACGGCCGACGCGGTCGGCCAGCCCTGAATCGATCATGCGGGTGAGCCTAGGTGTGGCCCGCCTCGTACGACGACCGGGTTTCCGGCGGCCGACTCAGCCCGCTGCCGCGGCGTCCAGGAAGGGCCGCGGGTCGCCCGCCCCGAGGTCGGTGATCCCCGCGCTGCCCAGGGCCCCGACGGCGAGGGTACGCCGGACGGCGGCGAAGGTGATCACGTGCCCGATCGTGCCGCCCAGGGTGTGCGTGGTCGGCGGCGTGCAGGTGGTGTCCACGAACGTGTCGGCCAGGGTCCCCTCGGCCAACGTCCGGGCCACGAAGGCGCGCCAGTCCCGGCCGGCGGCCGCGTGCCGGGCGGCCAGCCCGCGCACCGACTGGTCGCTCTCGTCCGGCCAGTCGCCGCCACGCAGCGCCGACAGCCAGTGCTCCTCCTGGGTGACCATGGCGTTGATCAGGGAACGCAGCGTCGGCCGGTCGTCGATGGTCTCCACCGACACGGTGATGGGCCGGTCGAGCACCTCATCGTTGAGCGTGCCGGCCCGCTCGATGATCGCGGTGAGGGTGTCGACGTGGTGGTCGACCAGGTGCTGGAGGACGTTCATCGCAGTCTCCTGACGGGTAGCCGGCAGCCGCAGGCCACCGGGCGGTTGAAAGTGGACGCCGCTGGGGCAGGACAGCTCCAGCTCGCGGAAGGTGACCGGTGGACGCCGCCGGACGGCGGTCGGTGCCACCCCGTACGCCCGCTGGAACGCGCGGGTGAACGCCTCGTGCGAGCCGTACCCGGCCTCCACGGCGATGTCGAGGACGGTCCGGTCGCTGGTGGTGAGGCGGTGCGCCGCGCGCTCCAGCAGCAGCCGCCGCCGCAGGGCGCCGGGAGGCTCCCCGGTGGCGGCGGCGACCAACCGGTCAAAATGGAACCGGGACAGGTGGGCCCGGGCCGCGACCTCGCCCGGCCCGGCGGTCGGGTCGTCGAGCGCGACCTGGATCGAGTCGAGGATTCTGGTGAGCCCATCCGGCGAGGTCATGCTGACAGCCTGCACCGGCCGACCCGCGCCCCGCTTGATCGCCGTTGCGGACCTGCCGGCCGCCACCGGTCCACCGCCGGCACGGCCGATCACCCGGGTTCCTCCGCCCGGCACCGGTCCCCGCCGGGACGGCCGATCACCCGGCGCGGCGCGTCCGCCGCCAGCCGGACCCGCCACATGGGGCGTCCCGCCGATCGTCCGGCGTCCCTCCGCCGCAGGCCGGACCCGGAACGCCGACCGTCACCGGTGCCCGCCGTCCTGCGGCCGCGAACGGCTGCGCGTCATTCGGCGTCCGTCGTCCGCCGGGCGGCCGGCCGTCAGTCGAGCAGGGCGTCCAGGCCGACCGTCAAGCCCGGCCGGCGGCGCACCTCACGCACGGCCAGCAGCACCCCGGGCATGAACGAGGCCCGGTCCAGCGAATCGTGCCGGATGGTCAGCGTCTCGCCGGTGGTGCCGAAGAGCACCTCCTGGTGGGCGACCAGGCCGGCGGCCCGGACCGCGTGCACGCGTACCCCGTCGATGTCGGCGCCGCGGGCGCCGGGCACCTCGTCCTTGGTGGCGTCGGGGGTGGGGCCGAGACCGGCCTCGGCGCGGGCCCGCGCGATCAGGCGGGCGGTGTGGGTGGCGGTGCCGCTCGGCGCGTCCAGCTTGCGCGGGTGGTGCTGCTCGATGATCTCGACCGACTCGAAGTGCCGGGCCGCCTTCGCGGCGAACTGCATCATCAGCACCGCACCGATGCCGAAGTTCGGGGCGATGACCACGCCCACCTCGGGCCTGCCCGCGAGCCAGCCGCGTACCTGGTCCAGCCGCTGCTCGGTGAAGCCGGTGGTGCCGACCACCGCGCTGATCCCCTGATCGATGCACCAGCGCAGGTTGTCCATCACCACGTCGGGGGTGGTGAAGTCGACGACCACCTCGGCGCCGGCGTCGCCCACGACGACCAGGTCGTCCCCCTGGTCGATCGTCGCGACCAGGTCCAGGTCGGAGGCCCCGTCGACCGCCTTGCAGACCTCCATGCCCATCCGGCCTCGGGCGCCCAGCACGCCGACCCGGATCGGCTCGGCCCGGTCCTTCTCCTGCTCGTCAGTCACGGGGCACAACCTATCCCAATCGGACGTCGCCTCCCTGGCAGACCGAGACCGTCCCACCACCCGACCACTCCCCACGAGACGCCGCCTCCCCGACCGGCCGGACCTCGCCTCCGGCACTCCCCGTCGAGACGTCGGGCTGCGGCAAAACGGGCCTTCGCCCGATCATGATCGACTCGGGTTGCGGCAAAACGGGCCTTCCCGGGCCTGGGAAGCCCCAGCTTGCCGCAATCCGTTACCCGGCCGACGGCCGGGGCGGCCGGGCCACGGGCAGGCCAAGCGCCAAGCGGCGGGCGGCGGGCGGCGGGCGGCGGGGGCAGACGGCCACGGCCCGGCAGGGCAGCCCGACGGGGCGGCCCGACGGGGCAGCCGGGCGGGGCAGCCCGACGGGGCGGTCGCGCGGAGCGACGCAAGGCGGGGTGGGTCAGCTGAGGAAGGCGGCCTCGTCGAAGGGGCCGACGACGGCGAGGGACATCGGCCGGGTGAGCAGCTCGGCGGCGAGGACGTTCACGTCCGCCAGGGTCACCGCGTCGACCCGGGCGAGCAGCTCGTCCACCGGCATCAGGTCGCCGTAGAGCAGTTCGCCCTTGGCGAGCCGGCTCATCCGCGAGCCGGTGTCCTCGAGGCCGAGGACGAAGGAGCCCTTGCTCATCCCCTTGCCCCGGGCCAGCTCCTCCTCAGTGATCCCGTGCTCCGCCACCTTGGCCAGCTCCGCGCGGGTCAACTGGAGCACCTCGTCCACCTTGCCCGGCGCGCAGCCGGCGTAGACGGCGAACAGGCCGCTGTCGGCGTACTGGCTGGCGTAGGAGTAGACCGAGTAGGCCAGCCCGCGCTGCTCGCGGATCTCCTGGAACAGCCGGCTGGACATGCCGCCACCGAGGACGTTGTTGAGTACACCGAGGGCGAACCGCCGCTCGTCGGCCCGGTCGATGCCGGGGCAGCCGAGGATGACGTGCGCCTGCTCGGTCTCCTTCGGCTCGACCAGCGTGGTGACCGGCTTGGTGCGTACCGCCGGGTCGGCCGGCCGGCGCGGCGCCGGCGCCGCCGGATCGGTGTCCAGGGGGGTGCCGCGCAGCGCCTGGCGGACCAGCCGGACCACGGCGCCGTGGTCGAGGTTGCCGGCGGCGGCCACCACGATCTGCGGCGGGGTGTAGCGGCGGCGGTAGAAGCTCTGGATCTGCCCCCGGGTCATCGGGGTGACCGTCTCCTCGGTGCCGGAGATGAGCCGGCCGAGCGGGTGATCGCCGTAGACGGCACGGGCGAAGAGGTCGTGCACCTCGTCGCCGGGCTCGTCGTCGTGCATGGCGATCTCTTCGAGGATGACCCCGCGCTCGGTCTCCACGTCGGTGGGCTCCAGCACCGAGTCGGCGACCAGGTCGCACATGACGTCGATGGCCAGCGGCAGGTCCTCGTCCAGCACGCGGGCGTAGTAGCAGGTGTATTCCTTCGTGGTGAAGGCGTTGGTCTCGCCGCCGACCGCCTCGATCTCCGCCGAGATGTCCAGCGCGGTGCGCTTGCTGGTGCCCTTGAAGAGCAGGTGCTCCAGGAAGTGCGCGGCCCCGGCCTGCGGCCCGGTCTCGTCACGGGAACCGACGGCGACCCAGATGCCGAACGACACGCTGCGCATCGCCGGGATGGCCTCGGTGAGGACGCGCAGCCCGCTGGGCAGGACGGTACGGCGCACGGTGCCGCCGAGTGGGTCCTCGCTGAGCGTACGGGTGACCGCCCGGGCCACCCGGCCGCCCGGCGGCGCCACCCCCGGTCGAGCCGTCGGGGAAGACGAACGCCGGGTCCGACTCACGAGAACCTGCTCCCAGTTTCAACGAGGGGTGGATGGTGCGGTGGTGCCGCTCGGGGCGCCACGCGAGGCCGACAACTCCAGCTCGGCCATGGCCGCGCGCCGGCTCGAAGCTGTGCCGCTGGAGCCGTGAACCGGCCCGGGGGACGCCGTCGGCGTCCTCCGGGCCGGACGGTGGATCAGCTGTGCCGGGTCCGGCGACGCGGGCGGGACTCGCCGCCGCCCTCGCCGCCGCCCTCGCCCCGCTCGGGGCTCCGGCCGCCGCGCTCCCGGTCACCCCGGTCGCCGCGGTCACCCCGGTCCCGCGGAGCACGGTCGCCGCGGTCCCGGCCGGCCGGACGCTCGCCACCGGCGGCCTCCTCGGCGGCCGGCGCCTCGGCGCCCTCCGGGCGGACCTTGTCCAGGTAGATCTTGCCGCGGGCGTCGATGTCGGCGATCTCGACCTCGACCTTGTCGCCGACGTTGAGGAAGTCCTCGACCTTCTCGACCCGCTTGCCGTCGCCCACCTTGGAGATGTGCAGCAGGCCGTCGCGGCCCGGGAGCAGCGAGATGAAGGCGCCGAACGCGGCGGTCTTCACCACGGTGCCCAGGAACCGGTCGCCCATCTTCGGCAGGGTCGGGTTGGCGATCGCGTTGATCCGCTCGACCGCGGCCTGGGCGGACGGGCCGTTGGTCGCGCCGACGTAGATGGTGCCGTCGTCCTCGATGGAGATCTCGGCGCCGGTCTCGTCCTGGATGGCGTTGATGGTCTGGCCCTTCGGGCCGATCACCATGCCGATCTTGTCGACCGGGATCTTCACGGTGGTGACCCGCGGCGCGTAGTCGGACATCTCGGCCGGGGCCTCGATGGCCCGCTGCATCACGTCGAGGATGGTCTGCCGGGCCTCGTTCGCCTGCTGCAGCGCGGCGGCCAGCACGTCGGACGGGATGCCGTCGAGCTTGGTGTCGAGCTGCAGCGCGGTGACGAAGTCCCGGGTACCGGCGACCTTGAAGTCCATGTCGCCGAACGCGTCCTCGGCGCCGAGGATGTCGGTCAGCGTCACGTACCGGGTCTTGCCCTCCACCTCGTCGGAGATGAGGCCCATGGCGATGCCCGCGACCGGCGCCTTCAGCGGCACACCGGCCGAGAGCAGGCCCAGCGTGGAGGCGCAGACCGAGCCCATCGAGGTGGACCCGTTGGAGCCGAGCGCCTCGGAGACCTGCCGGATGGCGTAGGGGAACTCCTCGCGCGACGGCAGCACCGGGATCAGCGCCCGCTCGGCCAGCGCGCCGTGGCCGATCTCGCGCCGCTTCGGCGAGCCGACCCGGCCGGTCTCACCGGTCGAGTACGGCGGGAAGTTGTAGTTGTGCATGTAGCGCTTGCGGTTCTCCGGGGAGAGGGTGTCCACCATCTGCTCCATGCGCAGCATGTTCAGCGTGGTGACGCCCAGGATCTGGGTCTCGCCCCGCTCGAACAGCGCCGAGCCGTGCACCCGCGGCAGCACGCCGACCTCGGCGGTCAGCGGACGGATGTCGCGCGGGCCGCGGCCGTCGATGCGGACCTGCTCGCGCAGCACCCGGTTGCGCACCTCGGACTTGGTCAGCGAGCGGAAGGCGGCGGAGAGCTCCTTCTCGCGGCCCTCGAACCGCGGGCCGAGCTCCTCGGCGACCTTGGCCTTGACCCGGTCGAGGGCCTCCTCGCGGTCCGCCTTGCCGGCGATCTTGAGGGCCTCGGCGACCTCGGCGCGGGCCAGCTCGGCCACCGCCTCGTACGCGTCGTCCTGGTAGTCCAGGAAGACCGGGAACTCGGTGACCGGCTTGGCGGCCACCTCGGCCAGCTCGCTCTGCGCGCGGCACAGCTCGCGGATCGCCGGCTTGGCGGCCTCCAGGCCGCTGGCCACGATCTCCTCGGTCGGAGCGGTGGCGCCGGCCGCGATCAGGGCCACGGCGTGCGGCGTCGCCTCGGCCTCGACCATCATGATCGCGACGTCACCGTCAGCCAGCGCCCGGCCGGCCACGACCATGTCGAAGGTGGCTCGCGCCAGCTCCTCCAGGGTCGGGAAGGCAACCCACTGGCCGTCGACGTGCGCGACCCGGGTCGCCCCGATCGGGCCGGAGAACGGCAGGCCGGAGAGCTTGGTGGACATCGAGGCGGCGTTGATCGCCACCACGTCGTACGGGTGCAGCGGGTCGAGCGCCAGCACGGTCTCGACGACCTGGACCTCGTTGCGCAGGCCCTTGACGAAGGACGGGCGCAGCGGCCGGTCGATCAGCCGGCAGGTGAGGATGGCGTCCTCGCTGGGGCGACCCTCGCGGCGGAAGAACGAGCCGGGGATCCGGCCCGCGGCGTACATCCGCTCCTCGACGTCCACGGTCAGCGGGAAGAAGTCGAACGACTCGCGCGGCTGCTTGCCGGCGGTGGTGGCGGAGAGGACGACCGTCTCGCCCAGCTGGGCGATGACGGAGCCGGCGGCCTGACGGGCCAGCCGGCCGGTGGAGAAGGTGATCTCGCGGGTGCCGAAGGCCCCGTTGTCGATCACGGCGGTGCGGGATTCGGTGCCGAGGTTGGTCTCGGTCATGTTCGGTGGTGCTCCTTCGCGTCGTCGGCCACGACACGGGGAACTGCTCAGACGGCCGGTCTTCGATCGAAGCGCCCGGGTGGCCGGCACGATGCCGGGATTCCCGGGGGCCACTACCGGAGACCGGTGCGCTGACCGGTTCCCTCTCGGGTTGTCGCGCGGCCGGTTTCTTCTGTGGTACCGGAACGGGGGAGCGGCCGAGCGGCCACTCCCCCGTCACGTCATCGGCGCAGACCGAGCCGCTCGATGAGCGACCGGTAGCGGTTGATGTCCTTCTTCTGGACGTAGTTGAGCAGCCGACGGCGACGGCCGACCAGCAGCAGCAGCCCGCGGCGGCTGTGGTGGTCGTGCTTGTGCACCTTCAGGTGCTCGGTGAGCTCGGCGATCCGCTTGGTGAGGACCGCGACCTGCACCTCCGGCGAACCGGTGTCGCCCTCGGCGGTCGCGTACTCCGCACGGATCTTGGCCTTGGCTTCCTGGTCGAGCGCCATGTTCTCCCTGTTTCGTGGAACGTTCGATGGGGTCCGTCGGATCGGTCTGAGTGACCGGGCAACGGACCGGTTCCTCGCACCCGCGGCGTCGTGCAGGCACGCGAGGCCCCACGTCGGTCAGCCGACGTCCCTGCCAGACTACCAGCCCGGCCGGGAACCACCCGGTGAAGGGCGGCGCGGCGGCCCGGGTCTGCGTCAGCCGGCCGCGCGCCGGGTCCGCTCCACGTCCTCGGCGATCTGGGCCACCAAGGGCTCGATCGCGTCGTACGTCCGTTGTTCGCGCAGGTGCGCCACGAAGTCCAGGGCGAGCCGTTCGCCGTACAGGTCGCCGGTGAAGTCCAGCGCGTACGCCTCCACCCGCCGCTCCCGGCCGGAGAAGGTCGGGTTGGTGCCGATGGAGACCGCCGCGGCCAGCGGCTCGCCACCCCGGCGCACCAGCCGGGCCGCGTACACGCCGTCGGCGGGGACCGCCGCGTACCGGTGGGCCAGCAGGTTGGCGGTGGGGTAGCCCAGCTCGCGCCCGCGCTGGTCGCCACGGACCACCACGCCCTCCACCCGGTGCGGCCGGCCGAGCGCGGCGGCCGCCGCGGCCACGTCGCCCGCGTCGACGCAGGAGCGGATGTACGTGGAGGAGAAGACGGTGCCCGCCTCGGCGACCAGCGGGGCGCCTTCGACCCCGAAGCCGAAGGTGCGGCCCAGCCGCTCCAGCAGGGCCACGTCGCCGGCGGCCCGGTGCCCGAAGCGGAAGTTGTCCCCGACCACCACCAGCGCGGCGTGCAGGTGCTCGACGAGGATGTCGTGCACGAACGCCTCGGCCGGCAGCCGGGAGAACTCGGCGGTGAACGGCACCACGCAGAGCACGTCGGCCCCGAGCGCCTCGATCAGCTCCGCCTTGCGCGCCGGTTCGGTGAGCACCGCCGGGTGCGAGCCGGGCCGGACCACCTCGGCCGGGTGCGGGTCGAAGGTGACCACCACCGACTTGACGCCCAGTTCCCGGGCCCGGGCCACGGCGTGGCCGATGGTGGCCTGGTGGCCCTTGTGCACCCCGTCGAAGACGCCGATGGTGACCACCGAGCGACCCCAGCCGCCGGGTGCCGCCTCGTACCCCCGCCACCGCTGCATTCCCGCTCCTCCCCTGCTCGACTGTGCCCCGCCGCCGTCAGGCCGGGGCCAGCACGATCTCCGCGCGGGCCCGGCCGTCCCGCTCGCTGACGATAGCGATCAACCCGCCCTCCGGGCCGAAGACCGCGTACGGGCCGGCGATGCCGGCCGGGTCCAGCGGCCCGCCGTGGGAGAGCACCTTCGCCTCGACCACGGTGGCGTCCCGGCGCGGGAAGAACCGGTCGGCGGCGGCGTCGAGCGGCAGGTTGACCACCTCGGGCGCGCGCTGCTCCAGCGCGTCCAGGGTGGCCGCCTCGGCCAGCGTGAAGCCGCCGACCGCGGTGCGGCGCAGCGCGGTCAGGTGGCCGCCGACCCGCAGCGCCAGGCCCGCGTCCCGCGCGATGGCCCGGATGTACGTCCCGGACGAGCAGGTCACGTCGACGTCGACGTCGACCACGTCCGGGGCGTCCCGGCGGATGGCCAGCACCTCGAGGCGGGAGACGGTCACCCGGCGCGCGGGCAGGTCGACGCTCTCCCCGTCGCGGACCCGCTGGTACGCCCGCTGCCCGTTGATTTTGATGGCGCTCACCGCGCTCGGCACCTGGTCGATCTCGCCGGTGAGCGCGGCGAGCGCGGCCCGGATCGCCTCGTCGGTGACCCCGGCGGTCGAGGTGGCCGCGATCACGTCGCCCTCGGCGTCGTCGGTGACGGTGGCCTGCCCCAGCCGGATCGTGGCGGTGTAGCTCTTGCCGGCGCCGATCACGTAGGTGAGCAGCCGGGTGGCCCGGCCCACGCCGATCACCAGCACCCCGGTGGCCATCGGGTCGAGCGTGCCGCCGTGCCCCACCCGCCGGGTCCGGGCCAGCCGGCGGATCCGGGCCACCACATCGTGCGACGTCATGCCGCCGGGCTTGTCGACCACGATCAGTCCGTCAGTGCTCACGCCCGCCAAGCCTGCCAGACCCGGCCGGCCACGCCCCCGCCGGTGCCGGGGCGGACCGTTCGCGGGTGGATCGTCCCGCTTCGCCGGTCGGGGCAGCGGGCGACCCGGGTCGATGCCACGATCCGTGCGCTCCGCCCGCACGCGCCTCTGGGAGTCCGGTTGACCAGCCCACCTCCGTCGCACCAGCACCGCCCCCGGGTCGATCTGCCCGACTGGATGCGCAATCCCGAGCCGCCCCGGCGCACGACCGGCCGCCGCCTCTCTGAACTGGTCGACGGGGTGCCGGCGCTGCATGCGGCGCGCCGCCGGCTCTGGGCCTGGCGGGACCGGACGCGGTTCAGCGAGCGGCGCCCGGTGCTCTCCGCGATCGTGTCCTTCGTCCTCGTCGCGGTGGTGGCCACCTGCCTGGTGGTCGGCACCATGTACCTCTTCCACCAGATCACGCAGCGGCAGCTCTGAAAACGGGGGCGGCGGGGCGGCGGCCGCCCGCGTGCGGATCACCCGCCCCCTCGTGCGTCTGACCAGGAACAACGATGACTCAGGAACAGCCCACCGCAGAGCCGGCGCGCCGGCTCGACCAGCTCTTCACCGACAACGAGCCGGTGCAAATCCCCGACTGGATGCGCAACCCGGCCCAGGAGCACGAGCTGACCCGCGCCGAGCGGCTCCGCCTCGGCTGGGCGCGGCACAGCGGAAAGCTGCTCGGCCTCGCGAGTGGGCTGCTGGTGGTCGCGTTGCTGGCGGTGTTCGGCACCGCCGGCCAGCGGTTCGTGGACCGGGTCCACCGCGGCGAGGTGGCCCTGCCGAGCCGCTCGGCCACCCCACCCCGGCCGGTCGACGCCAACGGCAACACCCTGGGGGTGTTCATCGGCACCCCGGCCGAGAACTTCGCCGAGGGCGAGGCCGCCGTCGTCCTGCCGGCCGCCCGGGCCACCGGACCGTTCACCGCGAGGCAGGTCGCCAACGCGCTGGCCAGCGTCCGGAAAGCGCTGATCGAGGGCCGGCTGCACCGCACCACCTTCTACGGCGACCCGGCCCAGTTCCTCGGCACGCTCGCCCCCGACGCGCGCGCCGGGGTCAGGGAGGACCTGGCCCGGGGCCGCAATCTCGGCTACGCCACCCGGATCTCCACCGACGCCGAGCCGGACTGGGTGCCCGAGGACGGCATCCGCGGCCGGGGCATCATCGAGTACGCCGCCGACACCACCGAGGGCGGGATCCGGGTGCTCACCGTCACCACCCGGTTCGTCTGGGTCTACTCGTTCGACCTGTTCCAGGCCCAGCAGTACCCGCCGGGAGCCGAGCTGGTGACCGTGCGGGACCAGGTGACCTGGCAGTTCCCGCACCCCGACGACGTGCGGCCGTCGTCCCGTGGGCTCTGGATCGCCGACGCCGAGGTGGCCGTCGCCGGTGCTCCCTGCGCCGCGATCACCAAGGGCTATGTCGCGCTGGAGTACGACCCCACCGCGCGGTACCGGGCCCGGCCGCGTCCGGAGTCGACCGCCGACATCTACGACCCGGGCTGGCGGCCAGACGACGCCGTCGACTGCTGAGTTGGCCCCCCGCGTCTCGTCCCGCCCAGCGGCGACGGCACGCCGATCAGCGGACCGCGCCGACCACCGCCCAGCCGCCGGAGCGCAGCCGCAGCAGCAGGGCGACCAGCCGGAGCACCACGAACAGCAGCAGCCCGGCCCAGATCCCGCCGAGGCCCAGGTCGAGCCCGTAGGCCAGCCAGATCGCCGGCAGGAAACCGCCGAACGCCGCCACGATGGTGAGGTTGCGCAGGTAGCGGACGTCCCCGGCGCCGATCAGCACCCCGTCGAGGGCGAAGACCACCCCGCCGATCGGTTGCAGCGCCACGAACCAGGGCCAGGCGACCATGGCCTGCTCGCGTACCTGGGGGTCGGCGCTGAACCAGGACGGGACCAGGCCGGCGCCGGCGGCGATGAGCACCGCGAACGCCACGCCGCAGGCCCCGCCGACCAGCGCGATCCGCCGGGCCAGCGCGCGGGCGCCGGCCGCGTCGCCGGCACCGAGCGCGGCGCCGACCAGCGACTGCGCCGCGATGGCGAGGGCGTCCAGCACCAGGGCGGTGAAGAACCACAGCTGTACGGCGATCTGGTGCGCGCCGACCGCGGCGGCGCCGAACCGGGCCGCGACCGCGGTGGCGGAGAGGAAGCTGGCCTGGAAGGCGACGCCCCGGACGAGCAGGTCCCGGCTGAGCACGAGCTGCTGACGGATCAGCCGGGGCCGGGGCCGCAGGGAGATCCGTTCGCGGACCAGCGCCGCCGCGAACAGCGCGCCGGAGAGGGTCTGGGCCGCGGCGTTCGCCACCGCCGAGCCGGCCAGCCCCAGCCCGGCCGGGTAGACCAGCAACGGGCAGAGCAGCGCCGAGAGCAGGTTGGGGGCGAGCACGAACAGCAGCGGGCGCCGGGTGTCCTGGATGCCGCGCAGCCAGCCGTTGCCGGCGGCGGCGAGCAGCAGCCCGGGCGCGCCCAGCGCCGCGATCCGCAGCCAGGTCGCGGCCTGCTCGGCCACCTCTCCTGAGCCGCCGACCAGGGTACGCGCCAGCACGCCCCCGCCGAGTTGGACGGCGAGCGCCACCAGCACCCCGACGGTCAGCGCGAGCCAGGACGCCTGGACTCCCTCGGCCACCGCGGCACCCCGGTCGCCGGAGCCGAACCGGCGGGCCGACCGCCCGGTGGTGCCGTACGCGACGACGGTGCCCAGCCAGGCGGCCAGCGTCATCACCGTGCCGCCGACGGCGAGCGCGGCGAGCGGGACGCGGCCCAGGTGCCCCACGACGGCGGTGTCCACCAGGACATAGAGCGGCTCGGCGGCGAGCACCACGAGGGCGGGCAGGGCGAGCCCGGCGATGCGCCGCGCCGAGACGACCGGCGGGGCGGGGGTGAGGGTCTGGCTCATCACGGCCGATCCTGGCATGCCTCCCGTAAGGCCCGCAACCCTCCCGCATCACTTACCATCCCGCCCTCCTCCCCCGCCCCTCGCTGAGCGGCGGGAGGGCTAGGAGGTGGGCAGGGTGGCGAGCCAGGTGCGGGTATGGGCGGAGGTGCGGAGGTGGACCACCGGCAGGTCGGGGGCGAGCGTACGGGCGGCGGCCTCGACCCGGGGGCGGGAGCGGCGCGGGTAGTGCCAGACGTAGCGGAGGAACGCCGCGTCGATCTGCTCCGGGCAGCCGGGCGGCAGGTCCGGTCGGGGCGTGCCCCGGTGGGTCCAGCGGCGGCGGAGCACCCGGGCGAGGCAGCGCAACCGGGGCGTGTCGCAGAGCACCAGCAGGTCGGCGCGGGGCAGGCGGAGATCGAGGGTGGCGGCGTAGTTGCCGTCCATCACCCAGGCCGGGCGGGCGGCGAGCGCGCCGACCTCGGCGCGGAACTCGGCGTCCGGGGCGGCGATCCAGCCCGGCCGCCAGTAGTGCCGGTCCAGGTGGACGAGGGGGAGGTCGAGCCGGCGGGCGACCTCGCGGGCCAGGGTGCTCTTGCCGGCGCCCGCGCTGCCGACGATCAGGATGCGGCGCACCGGCCGACGGTAGCGCCCCGGAGGCGGCGAACCGGAGACCGACCGGTCGGCACGACACCGCCGACGATCAGGATGCGGCGCCCCGGCCGAGGCGGTGGCGCCCGGGCGCGGCGAAGAGCAGACCGTGCGGTCGGCGCGGCGGTGACGTCGGCTGACCCGACGTCACCGCCGGCGGGCCGACGTCACTGACGGGTGTCCATCGAGGTCTGCAGGGCGCGGCGCATCTGCTCCCGTGCCTCGTCGGTGGTGGTCTCGGTCTGCGGCTTGCGCTTGGTCGCCACGGGATCTTCCCTTCCAGGGTGCGGACCGCCGACGGCGGCGGCCCTTCGGGCGGTTCGGAGCGCCCGGGAGCGGTCCGGGATCACCGGAGCGGCTCGCCTGGCAGCGTGAGCCCGGGTCGGTCTGACCCTGGAGGGAGGCGGCACCTGGTGCGGAGCCACCGCCCCTGACCAGCGCCGCAAGGCGCCGGTCCCGCACCCAAGTTAACGTTCATTTTCCACATGCTGCCCGCAGTTCCCGGAATGCGGACGCCCCGCGCGACCCGGTCAGCGGGCCAGGAAGTGCCAGCCCAGCCACCACCAGAAGCCGAACAGTCCGATCCGGCCCACCGGCACCGGGCCCACCTCGTAGCGCATCACGAACGCGCAGACCTCGCCGAGCGACGGGATCCGGGAGCCCTCCCGCCGGGCCGCCCATTCGATCACCGCGAGGAGCGCCAGCGCGGTGAGGAAACCCCCGATCGCCAGCAGCCGCATCATCGGCGCACCAGTCCCCAGAACGCGGAGAGCCAGGCGAACCAGGCCGCCGACCGGACCAGATGGTCCTCCAGCAGCGGGTCGGCCAGCCGGGAGAAGGTCGGGAACTCGTCACCCACCGAGAGCACGAAGGTGGCTCCCTCGAGGACCCCGAAGAGGGTGGCCGGCAGCAGCCACCAGACCGCGCCGCGGCCCAGGCGGCGCGGCGCCGGCCGGCGCGGCACCCGGTTGTTCAGGCCGATCCAGATCAGCGCGCCACCCGTGCCCAGCGTGTAGAGGTTGGCCTGGGCCGAGAAGGAGGGCAACTGGCCACCGACCAGGGACAGGCAGATCAGCACCGGTACGGAGACGACCGGACGGTCCCAGGCTCGGGGCGCCTCGACGGTGAGCTCTCGGGGATGATCCATCTACCGATTGTCCCCACGGTCACGAAGTGCGGGAAGACCGGCGCGCCCCGGAGCCGCCCCTGATCTCAGCCGGGCAGCAGCGCCCCGGCCAGCTCGCCCCGGATCCGGTCCACCACCTCGTCGACCGTGCCGCGCCCGGTGAAGCCAGCCGCGAACCGGTGCCCGCCACCGCCCAGCGCCACCGCCACCGCGCTGACGTCCACCGCGCCCTTGCTGCGCAGCGAGACCGCCCACTCGGCGGTGTCGACCTGCTTGACCACGCAGCTCACGTCCGCCTCGGCCGTGCACCGGACCGAGTCGATCAGCGCCTCCAGCACGTACGCCGGCTGGTCGTGGCGGGCCAGGTCCGCGCGGGTGGCGTACGTCCAGACGAGCCCGCGCCCGGCGGCGGCCGCCGGCTCCAGGCGGGCCCGCAGCAGCACCTCGCCGAAGAGCCGGACCGCGCCGAACGGGCGGGTGTCGAAGATCCGCCGGGAGATGTCGCCGGGCCGGATGCCGGTGGCCAGCAACCGGGCCGCCAGCCGGTGCACGGCCGGGGTGGTGGCTTCGAAGCGGAACGAGCCGGTGTCCGTGCTCAGCGCCACGTAGAAGCAGGTCGCGATCTCCGCGTCCAGCGGCACCCCGAGCCGGTCCAGCAGTTCCTGCGCCACCACCGAGGTGGCCGCGGCGTGCGGGTCGACCAGGTGGATGCCGCCGAACCGGGTGTTCGAGGCGTGGTGGTCCAGCACCAGGGCCGTCCCGGCCTTGTCCAGCCGGTCGGCCAGGTCACCCAGCCGGTACTCGCTCGCCACGTCGAAGCAGATCACCAGGTCCGGCTCCGGGTACGCGTCGTCCTGCGGGACCAGCAGCTCCAGCCCGGGCAGCCAGCGGAACGGCTCGGGCAGCACCGGCGGCCCGGGGAAGGTCGCCCGCAGCTGCCGGACGCCGAGCCGGCGCAGGCCCAGCCCGAAGCCGAGCATGGTGCCCAGCGCGTCGCCGTCCGGGTTCACGTGGCAGATCAGCTGCACCCGCGCGTCGGCGGGCAGCCCGCGTACGGCCGCGAGGGCGGCCGCCCAGTCGGTGTCGGTCGGGCCGGCGCCGGCCGGCGTGCCGCCCTCGGCGGAATCGTTCACGGGCGGTCGCCGCCGCGCGCCTCGTCCTCGGCCGTGGTCTCGGCGTCCGCGTCGGTCTCGCCCTCGGCGTCCTCGTCCTCGTCCTCCAGCCGGTACGGCTGCGCCTCGCCCGCGTACTGCGCCCTGGCGGCCAGCCGCTGCACCTCGGCGTCGGCGTTACGCGCCGCCGCCAGCAGGTCGTCGATGTGCTTGACCTGGTCCTGCACGTCGTCCAGGACGAAGGTCAGGGTCGGCGAGTGGCGCAGGCCGAGCGCCTTGCCGACCGTGCTGCGCAGCAGGCCCTTGGCGCTCTCCAGCGCGGCGGCGGTGCTGGACTGGGCCGCCGCGTCGCCGAGCACCGTGTAGAACACGGTGGCGTCGCGCAGATCGGCGGTGATCCGGGCATCGGTGATGGTGATCATCCCGAGCCGGGGGTCCTTGATCTGGCTCCGCACCACCGACGCGACCAGTTCACGGATGCGCTCCGCGTGCCGGCGTACCTTGGCCGGATCCGTCATCTCCCCCACCTCCAGGGTCACCCTGCTCCTTACGACGGCTCCAGCTCGGCGCGTCTGACGACGCGCCGCGACCTGGAGCCGCCCAACATCTCGCACACTACCCGCGCGCCCGCGGCCCCCGCGCCGGGCCGCCGGGCCGGCGCCGGGCCCCGGTGGACCCGCGGTACGTCCCAGGTCCTGGGCCGCGCGCAGCGGCGTCAACGCCGGCAGGTCCGCCGCGACGGTCACCCGCGCCGGGTGCCGGACCGGCCGGTCGCGGCGCCGAGGCTTCAGTCGTCCGCGCCGTGCAGGCGGCGGCGCACCGACAGCAGTTCGGTTTCGGGGCGGGCGGCGACCAGCCGCTCGCAGGAGTCGAGCACCTCGCGGACGTGCGCGGCCTCGGCGGCCACCACGGCCACCCCGATCTCGGCCCGGCCGTGCAGGTCGAGCGCACCCACCTCGGCCGCGGACACCTCGAAACGGCGCAGCGCGGCGACGATCGGCCGGACGTACGACCGCTTGGTCTTCAGGGACCGGGAGTCCCCCGGCAGCAACAGATCGAATTGCGCGGTTCCCGTGTACACGGCGAGCAACGGTACGGCAGCGCGGCCGCGGGGTCACCCGGTTTCGGTACGGCCGTCAGGCCTGCCGCGCCGGAGTCTCCGCGGGCGCGACCGCCACCAGGACGTCCCGCTCGATCGCCTGGTCCACCCGGTGCGCCAGGTCGAGGTAGCCGGGCCCGCTCACCACCCGCAGGCCGGCGTCGGTCAGCACCGCCTCGGCCGCCGCCCGGGGCGCCACGTGGGTGTTCCAGGACAGTCCCAGCGCGCCGCCCGGGCGGAGCAGGTCCCGCCAGACCGGCACCGCGGCCCGGAGCAGCTCCAGCGGGCTGCGGGACAGCCCCTGATCGGTGCGGCTGCCGTGCGCCACCCCGTACGGGGTGTCGGTCACCAGCACGTCGGCGCAGCGCGCGCGCAGCACGTCCCGGGCCCGGACGGTGTCGGTGTGCAGCACGGTGACCCGCTGGGTGGCCCTGGCCCGGTGCTCGTCCCGGGAGGGCGCGAGGACCGCCTCGAACCGCCGGGCGACCAGCCGCCGGTCCCGCCGCACCGGCACCGTCTCCGCGGTGTGCTTGAGCCGCTTGCGCCGCAGCCAGGTACGCAGGAAGGCGGCGTACGCGTCGACGTCCTTGCCGTCGTGCTCGACCCCGATGCCGTCGTAGCCGTACATCAGCGCCTGGTTGAGCGTGGTGCCCCGACCGCAGAGCGGGTCGAGGACCACCAGCTGCCGGTCCAGCATGGCTCCCGCCGAGGTGGAGGCGAGCAGGGTGGCGTTGAGCAGCAACCGGGTGAACTGCTCGTTGGTCTTGCCGGCGTACTTGGGAATGGTGATCAGGTCGGCGTCATACCGGGCCAGCGGGTGCAGCGGCACCGGGCGGAGCAGGTCCTCGCCCACCCGCTCGAACAGCGCGTACGCCGCCGACAGGTTCGCCAGGTAGGCCAGGTCCCGGGCGCCGAGGCCCGGCCCGGGCGCGGCGAAGGTCAGGTACTCCACCCCGCCGATCCGCTCCACCGCGCCGTCCACCGGGACGACGTCGAGCACCCCCGAGCGGGCGAAGATCTCCAGCTCGGCCCGGGTCAGCCGGGCGGCCGCGTCGGCGTAGACGCGGTTGGCGGACGGGGCGAGCAGCAGCGCGTACCTGAGCACGCGGAAATTGTCGCAGCCTGCGCAAACGGTGACGGCCGGGGCCCGAAGGCCCCGGCCGTCACCGGTCGTTCATACCGCTCAGGCGCGCGGCTTCTCCCGCATCTCGAAGGTCTCGATGATGTCGCCGACCTGGACGTTGTTGAAACCGCCCAGCGTCAGACCACACTCGAAGCCCTCGCGGACCTCGGTCGCGTCGTCCTTGAACCGCTTGAGGGAGCTGATCGTGAGGTTGTCCGCCACGACCGCCCCGTCCCGCAGCAGCCGCGCCTTGGCGTTGCGGCGGATGAGGCCGGACCGGACGATACAGCCGGAGATGTTGCCGATCTTGGACGAGCGGAAGACGTCGCGGATCTCCGCGGTGCCCAGCTCGACCTCCTCGTACTCCGGCTTGAGCAGCCCCTTGAGCGCGGCGTCGATCTCCTCGATGGCCTGGTAGATGACCGTGTAGTACCGGATCTCCACGCCCTCGCGGTCGGCGATCTCGCGGACCTTGTTGGCGGCCCGCACGTTGAAGCCGATGATCGTGACCGCCTCGGACGAGGCGCTCGCGAGCATGACGTCGCTCTCGGTGATCGCACCCACGCCCCGGTGGATGATCCGAAGCTGGACCTCCTCCGGGATGTCGAGGTTGAACAGCGCGTCCTCGAGGGCCTCCACGGAACCGGAGACGTCGCCCTTGAGCACCAGGTTGAGCGAGGTCTTCTCGCCCTCCTTGAGCTGCTCCATGAGCGTCTCGAGGGTGGCCCGGCCGCGGGAGTTGGCGAACGAGGCCGCCCGCCGCCGCGCCTGCCGCTGCTCGGCGATCTGCCGCACGGTCCGGTCGTCCTCGGCGGCCAGGAAGGTGTCACCCGCACCCGGCACCGTGGTCAGACCCAACACCATGACCGGACGCGCCGGCCCGGCCGTGTCGACCGGCTTGCCGTTCTCGTCCAGCATGGCCCGGACCCGGCCGTGCGCCCCACCGGCGACGATCGAGTCGCCGGCCCGGAGGGTGCCCTTCTGCACCAGCACGGTCGCCACCGCACCGCGGCCCTTGTCCAGGTGCGCCTCGATGGCGACACCCTGCGCCGGCCCGTCGATCGGAGCGGTCAGCTCCAGCGACGCGTCGGCGGTCAGCAGCACGGCCTCGAGCAGTTCCTCGATGCCGATGCCGGGCTTGGCCGCCACGTTGACGAACATGGTGTCGCCGCCGTACTCCTCGGCGACCAGGCCGTACTCGGTCAGCTGCTGGCGGACCTTGTCGGGGTTCGCCTCCGGCTTGTCGATCTTGTTGACCGCGACCACGATCGGCACGTCCGCCGCCTTGGCGTGGTTGAGCGCCTCGATGGTCTGCGGCATCACACCGTCGTCGGCCGCCACCACCAGGATCACGATGTCCGTGACCTGGGCACCACGGGCACGCATGGCGGTGAACGCCTCGTGACCCGGGGTGTCGATGAAGGTCACCGCGCGGTCCTCGCCGTCGTGCGGGACGTGGACCTGGTACGCGCCGATGTGCTGGGTGATGCCACCCGCCTCGCCGGCCACCACGTTCGCCTTGCGGATCGCGTCGAGCAGCTTGGTCTTACCGTGGTCGACGTGACCCATGACGGTCACCACCGGCGCACGACTGACCAGGCGGTCGGCCGCGACCTCGGCGTCGAGGTCGATGTTGAACTGCGCGAGCAGCTCACGGTCCTCGTCCTCCGGGCTGACGATCTGCACGTCGAAGCCGAGGTGCTCACCCAGCAGCAGCAGGGTGTCGTCGGAGCAGGACTGGGTCGCGGTCACCATCTCGCCCAGGTTGAACATCTCCTGGACCAGCGAACCCGGGTTGGCGTTGATCTTGTCGGCGAAGTCCGACAGCGAGGCGCCACGGGAGAGCCGGACGACCTGACCCTGCCCGCGGGGCGCGCCCGAGGACATGGTCGGGGCCGACAGGTTGTCGAACTCCTGTCTGCGCTGCTTCTTGGACTTACGGCCACGGGTCGGCCGGCCACCCGGACGCCCGAAGGCACCCGCGGCGCCGCCGCCACGGCCACGACCGCCACCGCCCGGACGGCCACCGCCGCCGGCCGGGGCACCCGGGCGGAAACCGCCACCGGGAGCGCCACCGCCGCCACCGGGACCGCCGCGGTAACCACCGCCGCCGCCGCCACCGCCACCGGGACCACCGCGGAAACCACCGCCGCCGCCACCGCCACCGGGACCGCCGCGGAAACCACCGCCGCCGCCACCGGGACGGCCCGCGCCGCCACCGCCGGGTCCACCACGACCGCCACCGGGGCCGCCGGGGCGACCCGTGGTGGGACGCTGGCTCGGCATGGAAGCCGGGCTGGGCCGCGGCGGCATGGAGGCCGGGCTCGGCCGCGGCGGCATGCCCGCCGGGCTGGGCCGGGGACCACCCGCACCGGCGGCCGGCGGCCGCTGCTGCTGGCCGCCCTGGATACCGAACGGGTTGTTGCCGGCGCCGCGCGCCGGCGGACGACCGCCCGGACGGGCACCCGGACCCGGGGCCGGGCCACCCGGACGACCGGCGGCCGGAGTACCCGGACGCGGCGGCGCCGCGTTCGGACCCGGACGCGGACCCGGGCGGGGACCGCCCTCGGCCGGGGGCTCCCGGCGGACGTTCTCCCGCTGCTGCTGGCGGGCGGCCTGCGCGGCCTTGACCGCGGCCTCCTGCTCAGCCTTCAGCGCGGCGGCACGCGCCTCGGCGGCCGCCACCTCGATGTCGTGTGCGCTCGCCGGCTTGGCGACCGGAGTCGCCGGCTGCGGCGGGCCGGGGACCGGGCCCTTGGGCTTCGGTCCAGGGGTCGGCGCGGCCGGCCGCCGGGGCGGCATCGGCTTGGCCGAGACCCGGGGGGCGCCCGGGGTCGGGGACGGCGCCGAGGTCGGTGCCGGACTCGGGGCGGCCGCCGACGGGGCGGCCGGCGCCGAGGTGCCACCGGCGGACGCGACGAAAGCGCCACGCAGCCGTCGGGCGACGGGCGCCTCGACGGTGCTGGACGCGGACTTGACGAACTCGCCCATCTCCTTGAGCTTGGCGAGAACGGTCTTACTCTCGACCCCGAGCTCCTTGGCGAGCTCGTGTACGCGGGCCTTTCCTGCCACTGCACTCCTCACTCCGAGGTCGTGCGGGCAGTACCCGCAGCGACCTCACTCGTGCACTTGAAGCCTGGTCATTTCAGGGACTTCATCGTGTGCTCATGTCGGTCGTCCTACCCTGCTAGCGACCCTCGACCGGTCGGGTTGACCGGTCGTCGGGGTTTGCGCGTCAACGTGCTCCGCCAGCGCACCGTGGTCGAGGACCCCGGTGACCCGCAGTGCCCGCCCGAAGGCGCGGCGCCGCACCGCCTGCGCGAAGCAGGCCGGATCCGGATGCATGTTCGCTCCCCGACCCGGCAGTCTGCGGCCCGGATCGGGCCGGAGGCTGTAATGGTCAGCCTCGTCACCGATCGCGACGATCCGCAGCAACTCGCTGGCCGGCGCTCGCTTCCGGCAGCCCACACAGGTGCGCTCCGGTTGCGCGCGTCGTGCCACTGGAGGAAGTCTACCCCTAGCTGTTCGAGATCGCGCCGCCCGGCTCGGGTACGTGATCAGCTCCGCCCCGGCCGGCCGCGCCGGACTGCTCCGCATCGGAGCGGATGTCGATCCGCCAACCGGTCAACCGGGCCGCAAGCCGGGCGTTCTGCCCCTCCCGCCCGATCGCGAGCGAGAGCTGGAAGTCCGGCACGGTCACCCGCGCGGTCCGGCTGGCCAGATCGACCACCTCGACCCGCAGCGCCTTGGCCGGCGAGAGCGCGTTGCCGACGAAGGTGGCCGGGTCGTCCGACCAGTCGATGATGTCGATCTTCTCGCCGTGCAGCTCGCTCATCACCGCCCGCACCCGCTGGCCCATCGGGCCGATGCACGCGCCCTTGGCGTTCACCCCGGAGGCGGTCGAGCGCACCGCGATCTTCGTACGGTGACCTGCCTCACGGGCGATCGCACCGATCTCCACGGTGCCGTCGGCGATCTCCGGCACCTCGAGGGCGAAGAGCTTCTTCACCAGCGCGGGGTGCGAGCGGGACAACGTGATCTGCGGACCGCGCATTCCCTTTGCCACGTGCACCACGACGCAGCGGATCCGCTCGCCGTGCGCGTACCGCTCGCCGGGGACCTGCTCGGACTGCGGCAGCACGCCCTCCAGCTTGCCCAGGTCGACGCTGACGATGCCCTTCTCGGCCCGCGCCTCGTGCGCCTGCACCACGCCGGTGACCAGGTCGCCGTCGCGGCCCACGTACTCGCCGAAGTGCACCTCGTCGGTGGCCTCCCGCAGCCGCTGGAGGATCACCTGCTTCGCCGTCATGGCGGCGATCCGGCCGAAGTCGTGCGGGGTGTCGTCCCACTCCCGCACCACCGCGCCGTCGGCGTCCTGCTCCTGGGCGTACACCGAGGCGGCGCCGGTCTTGCGGTCGATCTCCACCCGGGCGTGCGGCTCGGCGCCCTCGGTGTGCCGGTAGGCGGTCAGCAACGCGGTCTCGATCGCCGCGAGGATCGTGTCGAACGGGATCTCCCGCTCGCGCTCCAGTGCGCGCAGCGCCGCGAGGTCGATGTTCACCTCTCCTCGTCCTCCACATCATCATCGTCGTCGTCGATGTCGTCAGTCTCGTCGAACTCGTCGTCCGCCGCCTCGTCGAGGCGGTGGAACTCCACCTGCACCCGGCCGGGCCCGAGCTCGGCGTACGGGTGCGTCACCCGGCCGGACTCCGTCTCCAGCACCACGTGCGCGTCGTCGGCCTCGGCCACCCGGCCGGTGAGCTGCCGGTCGCCGGTGGCCCGCCGCTCGGGCCCGACCGCCGCGCCGCGCACGGTCACCTTGACCAGCCGGCCGACGTTGCGCCGCCAGTGCCGGGGCAGGGTCAGCGGCCGGTCCACGCCGGGCGAGCTGACCTCGAGCTGGTACTCGCCGGCGACCAGGTCGCCGCCGGACTCCTCCGCAGCGTCCAGCGCGGCGGAGACGGCCCGGGACACGTCGGCGACGGCGTCCAGGTTGATCCCGCCGTCGGCGTCCACGATCACCCGGACCACGTGCCGGCGGCCAGCGCGGGAGACGGAGAGGTCCTCCAGGTCGTACCCGGCGGCGCTGACCACCGGCTCGATCACCTCGCGCAGCCGGGCCCGCCGGGCGGCCAGGTCGCCGCGGGGTGCGCCGGCCCGGTCCCCGGCCCGGGGGCCGTCGGACCGGCGGGGTCGCCCGGCGGGCCCCGTCGGTCTGGTGGCCCGGCCACGCTGCGTCATCTGGCGCACCTCTCTGCTGTTCCACGGGCCGCGGGCCCGCCAGGTCTGTTCTCCGGCGGGCCGGAAAGCCCGCCATGCCGGCACGCCACCGGGGCGGACGCGCCCGGTGGCTGCGCAGAGCGTAACGCGCGGCCGGGTCACCGGAGCCGGCGGCGCACCGACGCCACCGGCCCACGACCCGGCGCCGATGGTGTTGACTTGTCCGGTGGCGACGGGCAGGACGACACCGCAGGACGGTCTACCGGGGCATTCCCGGCGAAATCTGCTGCGCGGCGGTGCGCTGGTGGCGCTCGGCGCCGCCGTCGTACCGGTGACCGGCTGTGATCTTCTCGACCGCGGCGACGACGGCCCGCCCCCGCCGGACCCGCTGGAGCCGGTCGCGGCGGAGGCCGCCGCGCTCGAGGCCCGGTACCGGGCCGCGATCACCGCCGCCCCCGACCTGGCCGGGCGGCTCACCCCGATCGCCGACGCCCACCGGGCGCACGCCGACGAGCTGCGCCGGGTGATCGGCCGGCCGGCCCCGTCCGGCTCCCCCACGGTCGCCCCGGCCACCGCGGGCACCGATCCCGCCGCCCTGCTCAGCGCGCTCAGCGGGGCCGAACAGCAGGGCCGGAAGAACGCCGCGCGGGCCTGCGCGGCCGCGCCGGCCGACCGGGCCGCGCTGCTCGGCTCGATCGCCGCCGCCCGGGCGACCCACCTGGAGGCGCTGAAGTGACCGCGCGCACCGCGCCCGCCCCCGGGCCGGCCCAGGCCCTCGCCGACGCGCTCGCCGCCGAGTACGCGGCCATCTGGGCGTACGGCGTGATCGGCGTGCACCTCGCCGGCGCCCAGCGCACCGCCGCCCGGGCCGCCGAGGCGGCGCACCGGGCCCGGCGGGACACCCTCGTCGTCCAGTTGAGCGAGGCCGGCGGCCAACTCCCCGCCGACCGGGCCGGCTACGCGCTGCCCTACCCGGTGACGGACCGGGCGAGCGCGTTGCGGCTGGCCGTCGAGGTCGAGGAGCGGACCGCGGGGCACTGGCGGGCGGCGCTGCCGCACACCACCGGCGCGGACCGCAACCGGGCGCTCGCCGCGCTCACCGACTGCGCCCTGCGGGCCACCCGGTGGCGGCGGGCGGCGGGCATGACCCCGGTCACCGTCGCCTTCCCTGGCCGACCCGGCTGAGCGCGGCGCCGGTCACCCTGAGCGGGACTCCGGTTGCAGTCCGCATACCAGGTATGCATACTCCTGGCCATGTCGATCCGCCACGGCCTGCTCGCCCTGCTCGAGCGCGGCCAGATGTACGGCTACCAACTCCGGGCCGCCTTCGAGGAGTCGACCGGCTCGACCTGGCCGCTGAACATCGGACAGGTCTACACCACCCTGGCCCGGCTGGAACGCGACGGGCTGGTCCGCCCGCTACCGGAGAGCGAGGCCGGGCAGCGGCCGTACGAGATCACCGACGCCGGGCGGGCGGACCTGGCGCTCTGGTTCGCCACCCCGATCAGCCGCGCCGACCGTCCCCGCGACGAGCTGTCCATCAAGCTGGCCCTCGCGTTGACCACGCCCGGCGTGGACGTGCGCGCGGTCGTGCAGACCCAGCGCAGCGCGACCATCCGCGCGTTGCAGGAGTTGACCCGGTTGAAGTACGCCAGCGACAAGCCGGAGGATCTGCCCTGGCGGCTGGTGTTGGACGCGATGATCTTCCAGGCCGAGGCGGAGGTCCGCTGGCTCGACCACTGCGAGACCAGCCTGGTGCGCTTCCGGCCCGCGCCGAGCCGCCCGGCGGGCCATCCCGAGGCGGTGGACCGGACCGACGAGGCGGCTCGCCGGTGAGCCGGCGGCGCCGGCGGCGGGAGGGACCCGGATGAGCGCGGTGCTGGAACTGCGGGACGTGCACCGGACCCACGGCGGCGGGGCGACCGCGGTGCACGCCCTGCGCGGGGTCGGCCTGACCGTCTCGGCCGGCGAACTGGTCGCCGTGATGGGTCCCTCCGGCTCCGGCAAGTCCACCCTGCTGGCCCTGGCCGGCGGGCTGGACCGCCCGACCGGCGGCGACGTGCTGGTCGAGGGGGAGGCGCTGGGCGGGCTCGGCCCCCGCGAGCTGGCCCGGCTGCGCCGCCGCCGGATCGGCTACGTCTTCCAGGACCTCAACCTGATCGGCAGCCTCACCGCGGCGGAGAACGTGGCGCTGCCGCTGGAACTCGACGGCACCGGCGTACGCGCCGCCCGCCGGCTGGCGCTGGCCGCGCTCGCCGAGGTCGGCCTGGACGGGCTGGGCGACCGGTTCCCGGACCAGCTCTCCGGCGGCCAGCAGCAGCGGGTGGCGATCGCCCGGGCCCTGGTCGGCGAGCGGCGCCTGGTCCTCGCCGACGAGCCCACCGGCGCGCTCGACTCGGAGGCCGGCGAGGCGGTGCTGCACCTGCTGCGCCGCCGGGTCGACGCCGGCGCGGCGGGCGTGCTGGTCACCCACGAGGCGCGGCACGCCGGCTGGGCCGACCGGGTGGTCTTCCTCCGGGATGGGGTGCTGGTCGACTCGACGGCCCCGCTGGTCGGCGTCGAGCACCTGCTCAGCGGCAGCGGACGGTGATCCGGCAGCGGCTGGCCGGGATGCTCGGCTCATGGCGGACCGCACTGCGGATCGCCCGGCGGGAGGCCCGCCGGGCCCGGGGTCGCACCGCGCTCGTGCTGGCCATGATCGCGCTGCCCGTGCTGGCGCTGAGCTTCGTCGCGGTGAGCTACGACATGGCCCAGCTCACCCGGGCCGAGGAAATGGACCGGCGGCTCGGCGCGGCCGACGCGGAGCTGCGCTGGGTGGCGGCGAGCCCGGTACGTCAGGACGCCTGGGGCGAGGGCTACGGCGCGGCCGAGGGCGAGGGCGAGCCGGTGCCGCGGACCCGCCCGGTGACCGCCGACGAGATCCGCTCGCTCCTGCCCGCCGGCAGCCGAGTCTCGCTGCTGCGCCGGTGGGTCCCGTTCGAGGTGCGCGTCGACGGCCGGATCGTCGGCATCGACGCCCGGTCCGTCGACCTGGCCGACCCGATCACCCGCCCGCTGGCGGCGCTGCGCGACGGCCGGCGGCCGAGCGCCCCGGACGAGATCGCGGTCAGCCCGCGCCTGCTGCACCGGCTCGGCGTGCAGCTCGGCCACCGGGTGTGGACCACCGACGGCACCGGCTACACGGTGGTCGGGGTGGTGGAGTTCCCGGACAACCTGCGCGAGGTCGTGGCGCTCCGGCCGGAGCCGCCCGCCGCCCCGCCCCGCGACGAGAGCTGGCTGGTGGACCTGCCCGGACCGGTCGACCGGGCGCTGGTCGACCGGCTGAACGCCCGCGGCATCGTGGTCACCGCCCGGGCCCCGGTGCCCGGGCGGGACCCGGTCTACACCGGCCCGGGGCTGCCCGACGCGGAGCAGACCGGCACCGCCGTCCTGGTGAGCGGACTGGGGCTGCTCGAGGTGGTCCTGCTGGTCGGACCGGCCTTCGCCGTGGCGGTACGCCGGCGCCGCCGGGACCTCGCCCTGGTGGCGGTGGCCGGCGGCGACGCCGCACACCTGCGCCGGATCGTGCTCGCCGACGGGGTGGTGCTCGGCGCCGGCGGGGCGGCGCTCGGACTGCTGATCGGGGTCGGCGCGGCGCTCGCCGGCCGCCCGCTGGTCGAGCAGTACCTGGTCCAGCAGCGCTTCGGCGGGTACCGGATCTTCCCGGCGGCGCTGGCGGCGATCGCCGCGGTGGCGGTGCTGGCCGGGGTGCTGGCGGCGCTCGCCCCGGCCTGGACGGCGGCCCGGCAGGACGTGGTGGCCGGCCTCGCGGGCCGCCGGGAACCACCCCGGCACCGGCTGCGCTGGCTGGTGCTCGGCGTGCTGCTCACCATCGCCGGCGCCGCGGTCGCCGCACTGGGCAGCGGCCGCAGCACCCCGTCCGTGGTGCTGACCGGGCTGATCCTCGGTGAGCTGGGCCTGGTCTGCTGCACCCCGACGCTGGTCGGGCTGCTGGCCCGGCTGGGCCGGCTGCTGCCGCTGACGCCCCGGCTCGCGCTGCGCGACGCCAGCCGCAACCGGTCCTCGGCCGCCCCGGCCATCTCGGCGGTGATGGCGGCGGTGGCCGGCAGCGTCGCCCTCGGCGTCTACGTGGCCAGCGACGACGCCCGCAGCCAGGCCGCCTGGCAGCCCGGGCTGCCGCCCGGCAACGTGGTGCTGATCCGCGACGACCTGCCCGAGACCGGGCCACTGCCGGCCGTCGACGAGGTCGCCCAGCGGGTCCAGGCGGTGCTGCCGGGCGCCCCGGTCGTCCCGCTCGCCACCCCCGGCTGCGCCCACCCCGCCGGCCCGGACGACTACTGCGCGGTCAACACCGTGCTGCCGCCAGAGCAGAGCTGCCCGTACGACCTCTGGAAGGAGGACCGCCCCGGGCGGGAACGGGCCCTCGACGATCCCCGCTGCGTCCAGCCGTACCGGGAACCGAGCGACATCGGCCTGACCTCCGTGGTCGACGACGGCGCCACCCTCACCGCGCTCACCGGCGCCCCGCCCGACGAGGTGGCCGCCGCCACCCGGACGCTGCGGGCCGGCGGGGTCGTGGTCACCGACCCCCGGCGGGTGGTGGACGGTCGGGTGACCATCGAGATCAGCCGCGGTTCCGGGGCCCCCACGGTCAGCCGCGCGCTGCCCGGGTACGCGCTGCGCGGCGGGCTCCCCGTCGAGCGGCTCGTCCTCTCCCCGGCCGCGGCGGCCGTGGTCGGTCTGGTCGGGGACCCGCTCGGCTACCTGGTCGACCCGGACCGCCCGCCCACCGACCAGGAGCGGGACCGGCTCGCCGCCGAACTGTCCGAGGTGGCCCCGCTCACGGTGCAGGTGTCCACCGAGGCGCCGCCGTCCAACCAGCGCCCGCTGCTGATCCTGCTGGCCGTCGCCTCCGGTGTGATCACCCTGGGCGCGGCCGGCGTGGCCACCGGCCTGGCCGCCGCCGAGGGCCGCCGGGACCTGTCCACGCTCGCCGCGGTCGGCGCCGATCCCCGGGTACGCCGGCTGCTCTCGCTCTGCCAGGCCGGGGTCATCGCGGTGCTCGGATCGGCGCTCGGCATCGCCGCCGGCCTCGGCTCGGTGGCCATCATCCTGCTCTCCCTCAACCGGCAGTACGCCCGACTCTGGCCGGCCCCGGAGCCGTACCCGCTGGTGGTGCCGGGGCTGACCCTGGCGGTGCTGGTGGTGGTGCCGCTGGTGGCCATGCTCGGGGCGGGCCTGCTCACCCGGTCCCGGCTGCCGGTCGAGCGCCGGCTGGACTGAGCCGGCCCGCCCGGACCGGCGAGGACTGCCGCGCGGCCGGCCGGGGACTGTCGCGCGGGGCGCGCGGCCGGCACACTGGTCGGGTGTCCGCCCTGGGAACCCTCACCCGCCGCCTCGGTCACCAGAAGTGGTTCGGCGCCACCATGCGCCTGCTCGTCCCCGCCGACCGGCTGGTCGGCCGGTTGACGAAGGGCCGGGTGGTCGCGTTCGGCCTGGTGCCCTCGCTGGTCCTGACCACCACCGGCCGCCGCTCCGGCAAGCCGCGCAGCAACCCCCTGCTGTACGTGCCGGACGGCGACGCGTACGTGGTGATCGGCTCGAACTGGGGCCAGCAGCACCAGCCCGCCTGGTCACTGAACCTGCTCGCCCAGCCGGCCGCCGAGATCGACGTCCGGGGCCGCCGGATCCCGGTCCGCGCGGAGCAGATCAGCGGCGAGGAACGGGAACGGCTCTTCGCCCGGCTGGTCGCCGAGTGGCCGGCGTACCGCACCTACGTGGAACGGGCCGGCGGCCGGGAGATCCGGGTGTTCCGCCTGATCCCGACCGACAGCCCAGCGCCGTCGGCCTGACCGGACCACCGCCGGACCGGATCCCGGCGGGCACCAGCGTCGGGCAACCCGCGGCCGGGCCGACGGGCACCGGCCTGACCTGCCCCGAACGGACGACGGGCGTCGACGCAGCCCTGCCCACACCGACCGACCCACGGCAACGCCGCCCCGCTGCGGGGCGTCCCCGGCTGGCGCGGCGTCCCCGGCTGGCGCGCCCGTTCCCGGGTGACGCGGCGTCCCCGGGTGACGCGGCGTCCCCGGGTGACGCGGCGTCCCCGGATGACGGCCGGGCGCGGCGGAGGGCCGGGGGCCCGGAGCCTGGCTAGGGTGGTGGACGGTCGATGCAGGCCGGCGGATCGGAGGTGGGCCGTGGACGCCAGGGACGCCGAACTGGAGACCGACCGGCACCTGGATGACCCCCGGTGGCGAGTCGCCGAGCGGGTCACCGAGGCGGCGCTGCGCCGGTTCGCGGCCGACCTGCTCGCCGTGGCCGTGCACGGCCCGCTGGCCCACGGCGACGACGACGGCGGCGGAGACGGCGAGGTGGGCCTGCTGCTGGTCACCTACCGTCCGGGCGGCGGGCCGGCGCCGGCCACCCGTCGGGTGGACGGGGTGCTGGTCGACCTCACCGTGGCCGCGGCCGACGACTACCTGCGGCAGGCCCGCGCCATCACCCCACGCTGGCCGCTGGCCGCCGACCGGTACGTCACCACCCGTGCGTTGCACGACCCGACCGGTTGGCTGCGGACCCTGCGCGACGAGCACCTGGCCCGGCTGGCCCGGGCCCGGCCGGCCGAGTTCACCGCCGCCGCCCGTCAAGCGTGGTACCGGGGCAGCGCGGCGCACGCCCGCGCGCTCCGACTCGCCGAGTGGTACGAGACCGACCAGGCGCTGCTCATGCTCGGCGAGGCGCGGCTGGCCGCGGCCACCGTGCAGGGGCTGTTCAGCCGCACCTACTTCCGCGACCCGGGCGACGCGGTCCGGCGTACCGGGCTGGCCGGGGCGGACATGACCGAGGTGGGCGCGGTGCTGGCCCGGCAGGCCGAGGAGTTGGCCGCCCGGGGCCACCCGATTGACGGCACCGTCACCGACCTCCTCACCAACTGACACCCCAGCCCGCCCTGGCCTGGCCTGGCGCAGCCCAGCCCGCCCTGCCCGGCCCGGGATGCGGCAAGTCGCGGCTTCGCCAGCCTCGCCCGACCCCGACTGCGGCAAATCGGGGCCTCGCCAGCCGCGGAAGCCCCGATTTGCCGCAACCCGAGTCGATCATGCGAGAGGTCGCGGGCTTGGCCGGCCACCGAGAGGCCACTTCGCCGCGAATCGAGTGGATCACACGACAGGTCCCGGCCCCGGCCGGACGCCGAAGCACCCAATCGCCGCAACCCGGGTCGAGCACACGACGAATTGCGGCCACTGCCGGACATGGATGGGCCGTCTCGCCGCAACCCGAGTGGATCACCCGGCACGGCTGCGCGGCGGGGCGGCGGGGCGGTGTGGCGTCAGCCGATTCCGCCCTGGATGCCGATCAGGGCGCCCACGAGGTAGGTCGCGCCGGCGGCGAGGGCGCCCAGCAGGAGCTGCCGCAGGCCGCCGGACCACCAGGGCCGGTTGGTGAAGCGGGCGACGATCGCGCCGGCCACGAAGAGCCCCACTCCGCCGACGGCGAGCGCCAGCCAGAGGTGGGTGAAGCCGACCAGGTAGCTCAGCAGGGGCACCAGCGCCCCGATGGAGAAGCAGAGGAACGACGAGACCGTCGCCGCCCACGGGCTGGGCTGCTCGTCGGGGTCGACGCCCAACTCCTCCCGGACGTGCACCCGCAGCGCCTCCTCCGGGTTGCGCCGGACCGCCTCGGCCACCTGCGTGGCGAGATCCCTGGGCAGGCCGCGAGCCACCCAGGCGTCGGCCAGCTCACGGGCCTCGGCCTCCGGGTGGCGTTCCAGCTCGCGCCGTTCCTTGGCCACCTCGGCGGCCACCTGCTCGTTGGCGGACCGGACGCTGGTGTACTCGCCCAGCCCCATCGAGATGGCGCCCGCGACCAGGCCGGCGGTGCCGGTGAGCACGACGCTGCGCGGCGAGACCCCGCCGCCGCCGACGCCGGCGATCAGGGCGATGTTGGTGACCAGGCCGTCCATCGCGCCGAACACGGCGGGCCGCAGCCAGCCGCCGGACACGTCCGCGTGGTGCGCCTCGCGCAGCGCCGCCGGGGTCTCGGTCACGGCAGGGTCAGGATCTCGTAGCCGTCGTCGGTCACGACGATGGTGTGCTCGAACTGCGCCGTCCACCGGCGGTCCTTGGTGACCACCGTCCAGCCGTCCTCCCACATGTCGTACTGGTGGGTGCCCAGCGTGATCATCGGCTCGATGGTGAACGTCATCCCGGGCTCCATCAGGTCGGTGGGGCGCGGGCTGTCGTAGTGCGGCACGTACAGGCCGCTGTGGAAGGACTCGCCGATGCCGTGGCCGGTGAAGTCGCGCACCACCCCGTAGCCGAACCGCTTGGCGTACGACTCGATGACCCGCCCGATCACGTTGATCTGCCGGCCCGGAGCGACCGCCTTGATGCCGCGCATCATGGCCTCGTGGGTCCGCTCGACGAGCAGCCGGGCCTCCTCGCTCACCTCGCCCACGCAGAAGGTGGCGTCGGTGTCCCCGTGCACGCCGTTCAGGTACGCGGTGACGTCCACGTTGATGATGTCGCCGTCCTCGAGCACGGTCGAGTCCGGGATGCCGTGGCAGATCACCTCGTTGAGGCTGGTGCAGCAGGACTTCGGGAAGCCCTTGTAGCCCAACGTCGACGGGTACGCGCCGTTGTCGCAGAGGAACTCGTGGACCACCTTGTCGATCTCGTCGGTGGTCACCCCCGGCTTGCAGTGCTCACCCGCCAGCTGGGTGGCCTGGGCGGCGAGTTTGGCCGCGAGCCGCATCTTCTCGATGGTCTCCGGCGTCTGTACGTGCGAGCCGCGCCACTCCTGCGGACGCTTCTTGCCCACGTACTCGGGGCGCGGGATGTGGGCGGGTACCGCTCGCCACGGGGAGAGCGTGCCAGGGGTCAGCGGCGCACGGACGGTCATGGCTCCAGCCTATCGCCGCGGGCCGGGTGACCCCGGCCACGGCCGGCCCGCGGGCATTGTTGCCGCCCCGCAACCGCTGTGCCATTGTTGCTGCGTGGATCAAGGGGCCGCACCTCCCGTCTTCTCCGCCACCGCGGAGGTCGACGGTGACCGGCTTCGGGTCGTGGTGGTGGGTGAGGTCGACATGGCCAGCGCCGACACCATGCTCCGGACCGTCCTCGGTGAGCCGGCCGAGCACGTCACGCTCGACCTGCACGGGGTCACCTTCTTCGATTCGGCCGCCATCCACGCGGTGGTCCGGCTGGCGCAGCGGCTCCCCGGCGCGCTGACCGTGCTGCCGTCCCGTCAGGTCCGGCGGGTGCTCGACATCGCCGGGCTCGGCGAGCAGGAATGGCTGCGCCCCAACTGACCTGCCGGCCCGCCGCGGTCAGTCCGACAGCCGGCGGCGCAGGGTCACCTCGGTGCCCCGGTCGGTACGGGTCACGGCCAGTTCGCCGAGCGCCTGGATCAACGCCAGCCCCCGGCCCCGGAAGGTCGATCCGCTCGACTCCCGCCAGCGGCCGCTGTCCCGGACGGTGGCGGTCACCGTGCCGTCGGCGATGGTGACGTCGACCTCGATCACCGGCTCCACCGGGGACACCGGGTGCTCGATGGCGTTCGCGGCGGCCTCGGAGATCGCCACGGTCAGGTCGAACAGGTCGTTCTCGCCGACCTGGTGGGCGACGAGGAAGTTCTCCAGCCGCTTGCGCAGCACGCTGAGCCGGGTCGGGTCGGCGGGCAGCCGCAGGCTGAACCGGTTCAACTCGGCCGCCTCCAGCGCCAGCACCGCCACGTCGTCGTGCCGGGGCCGCCCGGTCACCCGCCGCACCACCGCGTCGACCAGGTCGGACACGTGCCCGGCCCGGGCGGTCGCGTCCGACCGGAGCTGGTCCAGGCCGGCGTCGATGCCGCTGCGCCGGTCCTCGATCAGGCCGTCGGTGTAGAGCAGCAGCCGCTCACCGGGGGCCAGGTCGCCATCGAGGGTCCGGTACTCGGCCTGGGGGATCGCGCCGATCGGCGGCCCGAGGGCCCGGTCGTGCAGGAACGTCACGTCCGCTCCCCTTACCAGCAGCGGCGACGGGTGTCCGGCGCTGGCGTAGCGCAGCCGGCCGGTGCGCGGCGAGAACCAGAGGCAGACCACGGTGGCGAACGAACCGCCCTCGGTGGAGCAGACCAGGTGGTTGAGGCGGGTCAGCGCCCCGCCCGGGTCGAAGCCCTCCAGCACGTACGCGCGCAACGCGTTGCGGAGCTGGCCCATGGCGGCGGCGGCCCGCACGCCCTTGCCGACCACGTCGCCGATCACCAGCACCAGCTCGTCGTCGGGGGCGCGGATCACGTCGTACCAGTCGCCGCCGATCTCGACGTCGGCGCTGCCCGGCAGGTAGCGGCTGGCCACCACGGCGCCGGGCAGCTGCGGCAGCGTACGCGGCAGCAGGCTGTGCTGGAGGGTGGTGGCGATCCGGTGCTCGGCCTCGTAGAGCTGGGCGTTCTCCAGCCGTACGCCGACCAGCCGGGCCAGCTCGGTGAGCACCGCCTGTTCGGTGCCGCCGCCCTCCCGCCGCCAGACCCGCAGCTCGCCGAGCTGCTCGTCGGTGGTGCCGGTCAGCGGCAGCACCACCGACGGCTCGGTGGAGACGTCCCCGCCGCCGTCCGCCTCGAAGCGCGCCCCGGTGGCGGTGACCACCACCCGGCCGGCCTCGGCCAGGCTGAGCGCGTGCCGCGCCGCGACCTGCACCACGTCGGCGGTGGACCGGGCGGTGTTGACCGCCACGGCGGCGTCGGCGAGCGCCCGCAGCCGGCGGATGATCTGGCCCCGGAGCTGGCCCAGCTCGACGTTGGCCCGGACCCGGGCGATCAGCTCCTGGCTGGAGAAGGGCTTGGTCAGGTAGTCGTCCGCGCCGACCGCCAGCCCGGCGACCTCCTCGGCCGCGCCGGCCCGGGCGCTGAGCAGCACGATCGGCACGTGCCGGGTGGCCGGGTTGGCGCGCAGCGCGGTGACCAGCCCGAAGCCGTCCAGCCGGGGCATCATCACGTCGGTCAGCACCAGGTCGAACGGGGCGTCGACGGCCAGCCGCAGCGCCTCCACCCCGTCCGGCACGGCGACCACCTCGTACGCCGGGGAGAGCAGCCGGCTGACGTGCTCGCGCAGGTCGGCGTTGTCGTCGACGAGCAGGATCCGGCCCGAGCCCGCCACGGTGCCGGTCGCCTCCGGCAGGCCGGCCGGCCGGCTCACCTCGTCGGTCCAGAGCGTGGTCTCGGCGACGTAGAGCCGGGCCTGTTCCGGCTCGCGCAACGGCACCGGGGCGAGCGCCGACACCCGGTCCGCGGGCAGGTGCCCGTAGCCGAAGGGAATCGTCACGGTGAAGGTGGTGCCCTCGTCGACGACGCTGTCCGCGCGGACCGTGCCGCCGTGCATCTCGACCAGCTCGCGGACCAGGGCCAGGCCGATGCCGGTGCCCTCGTAGGTGCGGGCGCGGGAGCCGGGCACCCGGTGGAAGCGCTCGAAGACCTGCGGCAGCTGCTCCGGCGCGATGCCGACGCCGGTGTCGCGCACCGTCAGCACGGCGGCGCCGTCGCGGGCCCGGACCACGACCTCGATCTCCCCGTCGAAGGTGAACTTCACGGCGTTGGAGACCAGGTTGAGCACGATCTTCTCCCACATGTCCCGGTCCACGTAGACGGGCGCGGGCAGCGGCGGGCAGTCCACCACGAGGCGCAGCCCGGCCCGCTCGGTGACGGAGCGGAAGGTGCTGGCCAGCCGGGCCGTGAAGTCGGCCAGGTCGGTGGGCTGGTAGCGGGCGGCCAGCCGCCCGGACTCCAGCCGGGAGAAGTCCAGCACGGTGTTGACCAGCTTGAGCAGGCGCAGCGCGTTGCGGTGCGTCATGGTCAACCGCTCGAGGTACGCCGGCGGCAGCGCCGGGTCGACGAGCAGGTCCTCCAGCGGGCCGAGGACCAGGGTGAGCGGGGTCCGGAACTCGTGGCTGACGTTGGCGAAGAAGTTGGTCTTGGCCTGGTCCAGGGCGGCCAGCTCGGCGGCCCGGGCGCGCTCCTGCTCGTACGCCCGCTGCTTGCCGACGGCGCGGGAGACCTGGGCGGCGACCAGGTCGATGAAGTCGCGGTAGTCGTCGGTGAAGGGCAACCGGCGGGCCACCCCGAGCAGCAGCACCCCGGCCGGCTCGTTGGTGGCGACCAGCGGCAGCACCAGGGCCCGGTCGGCGGCGTCTGGCGGCACCTGGCCGAGCAGGTCGGCCACCGACACCCAGTACGGCGCGTCTGGGGTCGACCCGTCGCCCGTCGGGGGCGGTCCCCCGGCGACCAGGCCGGTCTCGACCCCGGCGCACCCGGCCAGCGCCGGCACGCCCGTCTCGTCGTGCAGCCAGACGGCGCTGAACGGCACGTCGGCGCGGTGCGCGTCGAGCACCCGGGCGACCGTGCGACCCAGCTCCACGCCGCCCTGCACGTCGGCCAGCTCGGTGCCCAGTTCGGCGAGGGCACGCAGCCGGCGCTCGCCGAGCACCCGGCCGGTGGTCTCGTTGACGAAGCAGAACACCCCGTTGACGGTGCCGTCGGCCTCCCGGATCGGGTCGTACGAGATGTCGAAGTAGACGTCCTCCAGGAAGCCGTGCCGGTTGAGCAGGAACGGATGGTTCTCGCCGCGGTACGGCTCACCGGTGCGGCGTACCCCGTCCAGCAGCGGCCCGAGCACGTCCCAGGTCTCCGCCCAGTACCGCCGGGCGGGCTGGCCGAGCACCGCCGGGTGCTTGTCCCCGATGGTGGGCCGGTAGGCGTCGTTGTAGAAGGCCAGGTGCTCCTCGCCCCAGAAGAGCACGATCTGGGCCCGGGACGAGAGCATGGTGCTGACCGCGTGGCCGAGCGCCGCGGGCCAACTGTCCGGGGTGCCGAGCGCGCTGGTGGACCAGTCGAAGCCGCCCAGCCGCTCGCCCATCTCACCACCGGCGGCGAACGCCGCGGCGAGCAGTGCCGGCAGTTGTGCTTCCCCGGTCCCCGAGGACGAACGACGAACGTCCCCGCCCCCCTGGGCCGAGCCCATGCAGCCTCCCGATCCGGGCAGTTCACGACGACCGGCAGGCGCGCCGGTCGTCCCCGCCTTCTACCCCGGCGGAGGAGCAACGTAACGCATGGCGGCCCGGGGTCGCTTGCTACTCCCGCCTCATCCTGGCTCAACCCCGGCCGGGGTGCGAGTCGAGCGGGGCGCGGCGCCACGACCAGCCGCGATCCAGCGCCCAGGGCCCTTGGCGCCGCGAGCGGCCCGGCTCCGCCGCGATGCCCGGGGTGTGATCCCGGCTACACCGGACCGTCCCGACCGGCGGCGGCGCGGACCAGGGCGGCCACCGGGCGGGGATCCGGGTCGTGTTCCGGATGCCACTGCACCCCGAGCAGGAAGCGCCGGCGCGGATCCTCGACGGCCTCCACCACGCCGTCGTCGGCCCACCCGGTCACCACCAGGCCGCCCGGATCGGCCACCCCCTGATGGTGGTACGAGTTGACCCGGTCCACCCCGGCCATCACCGTCCCGGCCAAGGTGCCCGGGGCGAACCGGACCGGGTGCGAGCCGTACACCCCGGGGGCGGGGCGGTGGCCGTCGTGGCCCAGCACGTCGGGCAGGTGCTGGTGCAGCGCGCCGCCGTGCGCGACCGCGAGCAGCTGCATCCCCCGGCAGACGCCGAGCACCGGCAGGTCGACCTCGAGCGCGCCGGCCAGCAGGGCCAGCTCCCCGGCGTCCCGGTCCGGCCGGCTCTCGGTGCGCGGGTCGGGCGGCGAGCCGTACCGCTCCGGGCCGACGTCGGCGCCACCGGCCAGCAGCAGCCCGTCCAGCACCCGCAGCACGTCGGCGTCGGTGTCGTCGGGCGGCAGCACCACGGCCCGCCCGCCCGCCGCGGTCACCGCCTGGACGTACGCCCGGGGCACCAGCACCGCGGGCACGTCGCGCCACACCGCCCAGCCGGCGGGCTCGGCGTACGCGGTGATCCCGATCAGCGGCCGACGCGCCGGAGGGCGGGTCCTCGCGGTCACAGCGGGGTGACGTACGCGCCGGTGATGCCGCCGTCCACCACGAACTGCGCGGCGGTCATGAACGAGGCGTCGTCGCTGGCCAGGAAGGCGACCGCGGCGGCGATCTCCTCGGGGTTGCCGAACCGGCCCATCGGCACGTGGACCAGGCGGCGGGCGGCCCGTTCCGGGTCCTTGGCGAAGAGCTCCAGCAGCAGCGGGGTGGCGACCGGGCCGGGGCAGAGCGCGTTGACCCGGATGCCCTCCCGGGCGAACTGCACACCCAGCTCCCGGGTCATCGCCAGCACCCCGCCCTTGCTGGCGGTGTAGGCGATCTGCGAGGTGGCCGCGCCCATCAGCGCCACGAACGAGGCGGTGTTGATGATCGAGCCCTTGCCCTGCCGGCGCATGTGCGGGATGGCGTACTTGCAGCACAGGTAGACGCTCGTGGTGTTGACCCGCAGCACCCGCTCCCAGGCGTCCAGCCCGGTCTCCAGGATGGAGTCGTCGTCCGGCGGCGAGATGCCGGCGTTGTTGAACGCCACATCCACCCGGCCGTGCCGGTGCGCCACCCCGTCGAAGAGGTCCCGCACCGCCGCCTCGTCGGACACGTCGGCCGCGACGAACTCCCCGCCCACCTCCGCGGCGGCCCGCTCGCCCGCCCCGGCGTCGATGTCCACGCAGACCACCCGCGCACCCTCGGCCGCGAAGCGGCGGACGGTGGCCAGCCCGATCCCGCTGCCCGCGCCGGTCACCACCGCTACCCGGTCCGTCAGTCGACCCTGCACTCTGCTCACTCCTCCGTGCTGATGAACACGTTCTTGACGTCGGTGAAGGCGTGCAACGCGTCCGGACCCAGCTCCCGGCCGAGGCCGGAGCGCTTCATCCCGCCGAACGGGGTCCAGTAGCGCACCGAGGAGTGCGAGTTGACGCTGAGGTTGCCCGACTCGACCGCCCGGGCCACCCGGATCGCCCGGCCCACGTCCCGGGTCCAGATCGAGCCGGAGAGGCCGTACTCGGTGTCGTTGGCCAGCCGGATCGCGTCGGCCTCGTCGTCGAACGGCAGCACCGAGACCACCGGGCCGAAGATCTCCTCCCGCCAGTGCCGGTCCGCCGGGGAGTCGGCGAGCAGCACGGTCGGGGCGTACCAGAAGCCGGGGCCGTCCGGGCAGGTGCCGGTGAAGGCCACCGTCGCCCCGTCGACGTACCCGGCGACCCGGTCCCGGTGCCCGGCGGAGATCAGCGGGCCCATCTCGGCGGTCTCGGCGGCCGGGTCCTCGACCCGGAACGCGCGCACGGCCGGCTCGAGCAGCTCCAGGAAGCGGTCGTACACCGGACGCTGGACCAGGATCCGGGACCGGGCGCAGCAGTCCTGGCCGGCGTTGTCGAAGACGGCGTACGGCGCGGTGGCCGCCGCCTTTCCCAGGTCGGCGTCGGCGAAGACCAGGTTCGCCGACTTGCCGCCCAGCTCGAGGGTGACCCGCTTCACCTGGGCGGCGCAGCCGGCCATGATCCGGGTACCGACCTCGGTGGAGCCGGTGAAGCAGACCTTGCGGACCGCCGGGTGGGTGACGAACCGCTCGCCCACCACGCTGCCGGGCCCGGGCAGGACGGTGAAGACGCCCTCCGGCAGGCCGGCCTCGAGAGCCAGCTCGGCCAGGCGCAGCGCGGTCAGCGGGGTCAGCTCGGCCGGTTTGAGCACGACGGTGTTGCCGGCCGCGAGGGCCGGGGCGAACCCCCAGCCGGCGATCGGCATCGGGAAGTTCCACGGCACGATCACCCCGACCACGCCGAGCGGCTCGTGGAAGGTGACGTCGAGCCCGCCGGGCACCGGGATCTGCCGGCCGGTCAGCCGCTCCGGCGCGCCCGCGTAGTAGTCGAGCACGTCACGGACGTTGCCGGCCTCCCACCGCGCGTTGCCGATGGTGTGCCCGGCGTTGCGCACCTCCAGCAGCGCCAGCTCCTCCCGGTGCGCGTCCACCACCGCGGCGAACCGCCGCAGCAGCCGGGCCCGGTCCCCCGGAGCCACCGCCCGCCAGGACTCGAAGGCCCGTGCCGCCCGCCCGATCGCGGCATCGGTCTCACCGACCGACGCTCCCGCCACCGTCGCCAGCACCTGCCCACTGGCCGGCTCCCAAACCTCACCCACGCCGCCCCCTCCCCCTCTCCCTCTCCCTCTCCCTCTCCCGCTCAAATGCGTCGATCATGGAGTTGTGGCACCGAACAGAAGCCGCCAACGGTGCGATCCGGGCGCCACAACTCCATGATCGACGGAGTTGGCGGGGGGCGGGGGCGGGGGTGGGGGGTTAGAGGCGTTCGAAGCCACGGGTGAGCTCCCAGTCGGTGACCGCGGCGTCGAAGGCGGCGAGTTCGACCCGGGCGTGGTTGGCGTAGTGCGCGACGACCTCCTCGCCGAAGGCGTCCCGGGCCACCGCCGAGTCCTGCCAGAGGACGAGGGCGTCGCGCAGCGTGCCGGGGACGCGCTCGGCTCCAGCGTCGTCGTAGGCGTTGCCGGTGCACTCGTCGCCCGGCTCCAACTCCTGCTCGATGCCGTGCACCGCCCCGGCCACCAGCGCGGCGATCGCCAGGTACGGGTTGACGTCCGCCCCGGGCACCCGGTTCTCCACCCGCATCCCCTGGCCGTGCCCCACCAGGCGCAGCGCGCAGGTGCGGTTGTCGGTGCCCCAGCGCAGCGCCGTCGGGGCGAACGAGCCCGGCTGGTAGCGCTTGTAGGAGTTGATGTTCGGCGCGAACAGGATGCTGAACTCGCGCATGGTGGCGAGCAGCCCGGCCAGCACCCGCCGCCCGGTCACGCTCAGGTGCGCCGGCCCGTCGCCCAGCATCGCCGACGAGCCGGCGGCGTCCCGCAGCGAGAAGTGGATGTGGCAGGAGTTGCCCTCCCGCTCGTTCGGCTTGGCCATGAACGTGATCGACATGCCCTCCTGGGCGGCGATCTCCTTCGCCCCGTTCTTGTAGATCACGTGATGGTCGGCGCACCGCACCGCCTCGTCGTAGCGGAAGGCGATCTCGTGCTGGCCGAGGTTGCACTCGCCCTTCGCGCTCTCCGGGGTCAGCCCCGCGCCGGCCATCTCCCGGCGGATCCGGCGCAGCAGCGGCTCCACCCGGGCGGTGCCGAGCAGCGAGTAGTCGACGTTGTACTGGTTGGCCGGGGTCAGGTCGCGGTAACCGCGCCGCCACGCCTCCTCGTACGAGTCGCGACAGAGCACGAACTCCAGCTCGGTGCCGGCGTACGCGGTCAGCCCGTGCGCGGCCAGCCGGTCGAGCTGACGGCGCAGGATCTGCCGGGGCGAGGCGACCACCGGGCCGGAGCCGTCCAGCCACTCCAGGTCCGCCAGAAGCAGCACGCTGCCCGGCTGCCACGGCATCCGGCGCAGGGTGTCCAGGTCGGGTTTCATGGCGAAGTCGCCGTAGCCGCGCTCCCAGCTCGACATCGCGTACCCGTCGACGGTGTTCATCTCCACGTCGACCGCGAGCAGGTAGTTGCAGCCCTCGCTGCCGTGCGTGACGACCTGGTCCAGGAAGTAGGGGGCGTGGAACCGTTTGCCCTGCAGGCGCCCCTGCATGTCGGTGAGGGCGAGCACCACCGTGTCGATCTCGCCCTCGGCGACGGCGACGCGCAACTGTTCCAGCGTGAGCGGGGCTCTCTTCATCGGCGCGCCTCCATCACCAAGGTCTACTGGCAGAACCGGATCACCGTCAATGCCCCCTGCGGCCACCGTCGCAAACGCGATCGGCCGGACGCCGGAGCCGGGCCGGTCGCCGACGCCCCCGGACGCCGGTCGGGCACCGCTACCGGCCGGCGACGCCGGTTCGCTCGGGTCGTTCGTTTCCCTGGCCGCGCGGCATAGAATTCGCCAGTGGACACACCGGCCCGCACACCTCGGGTGCTCGTGCTCGGACTGGACCCCTACCGGGTGCCCGGGCCCTGGGACCCGAAGCCGGTGGCGGACGGCATCGAAGCCGGACGGAGCCGCTTCACGGAACACGGCGTCCCGGCCGAGTTCTGCCTGGTCGGTCTCGACGGCAGCGACGACATACCGGCCGTCATCACCGCCGCGCTCCGGGCGCACCCCTGGGACTGCGTCGTGATCGGCGGGGGCGTCCGCAATCAACTGGACCTGTTCGAACGCGTGGTCAACCTGGTCCACCGGCACGCGCCCGGGGCGGCGATCGCCTTCAACACCACCCCGACGGACACCTTCGAGGCAGCCGCCCGCTGGGTGGAGCTTCCCGGCTGACCGGGCGGACGGCGGCGCCACCGTTCGCCCGGTCCGGCACGGTCGGCGCGGGTCAGGCCGGTTCGTCGGCCGGCGCGGCGTCCGCGGCCGGTCGCGGTCCCGGCACATCGACGGTACGGCGGGGACCGGTGAACCACTTCCGCGCCGAGGCGTACCACCAGACGGCCACGCCGAGCAGCACCCCGCCGATGGCGAGCGGCGCGTAGTTCACCGCCGTCCAGGTGAAGTCGGCGTTGCCCGGCACGCCCGCCGGCACGATCGGCAGCACGAAGTAGACGCTGATCACCGCGATCTCGATCACCGCGATCCAGCCGAGCAGCCGGTACCGGCGCCCCAGCGTCCACGGGCCGGCGACGAACCGGTCCCCCATCCGCAGCCGCAGGAAGATCGGGATGAGGAAGGAGAGGTAGAGCCCGATCACCGCCACGGAGACCACCGCGTAGAAGGCGACCGGGATGCCGGCCTTCTGGTAGAGCGCGGGCAGCGTCAACACCAGCCCGGCGAGGGTGGCCGCGATGATCGCGTTGACCGGGGTGCCGTTGCGGTCCACCCGGGACCAGAGCCGCCAGCCGGGCACCGCCCGGTCCCGGCTGAACGCGTACGCCATCCGGGACATCGAGGTCACGCAGCTCATCCCGCAGAAGAACTGGCCGATGGTGGAGATCACGATGACCGCCTTGAAGAAGAACGGGGTCAACGCGGTCTCGAAGATCGCGCCGGAGAAGCCGCCGGCCTCGTTGATGGCGTCGACGTCGGTGGCCGCGAAGAGGAAGGCGAGCAGCAGGATCCAGCCGCCCACCGCGGAGTAGAAGATCGAACGCCAGAGGCCCTGTGCGGCGGCCTTCGACGCGCCGCGGGTCTCCTCGGAGACGTGCGCGCAGGCGTCGAAGCCGGTGATCGTGTACTGGGTGAGCAGGAAGCCCAGCGGCAGCACGTAGAACCAGAAGGTCAGCCCGCCGGTGTCGCCGGCGCCGAAGCCGGAGTTGTTGAACCGCTCGGTGAAGACGAACTGGAAGCTCTGGTGGCGGTCGGGGACCAGGACCAGGATCAGCACCACCGCGGCCGCGCCGGCCACGTGCCACCAGACCGAGACGTTCTGGAGTACGTCGATGACGCGGTGGCCGTAGATGTTGATCAGGCCGTGCAGGGCCAGGATCACCACGAACAGCCCGAAGGTCTGGTGTGCGGTGCCGGCCCAGCCGTCGAAGAGCGCGGAGAGGGTCAGGTTGAGGAAGGTGGCGCAGCCGTAGTCGACCGAGGCGGTCACCGCGACCAGCCCGATCAGGTTGAGCCAGCCGGTGAACCAGCCGTGTACGGGCCGGCCCATGGTGGCCGCCCACCAGTAGATGCCGCCGGCCGTCGGGTAGGCGGACACCAACTCGGCCATGCAGAAGCCGATGATCAGGATGAACAGGGAGATGAGGGGCCAGCCCCAGGAGACCGCGACCGGGCCACCGTTGTTCCACGCCTGGCCGAAGGTGGTGAAGCAGCCGGCCAGGATCGAGATGATCGAGAACGAGATGGCGAAGTTGGAGAAGCCGCTCCACGTGCGGTGCAGCTCCTGCTTGTAGCCGAGTTCGGCGAGCCGTCGGGCGTCGTCGTCCATCGGTTGCTCGGCGGTCGGCGCGGGCGTCGTGGCCACTGCACACCTCCTCGAGGTGGATCCCCGGTACGAGTGCTCGCAGTGTGAGCCGGGTGATCAGGCCGGTCAATACGTCCCGGTGGAAATTCCGCCGCCGCCGGGGCTAATTGCGTTGCCGCGCGGCCCGGTCCGGCGCATCCTTGAGCCCGTGACCAGGCCCGATCGCGACGGGCCTCCACCGGGCGCTCGGCACCGCCCGGTCCGCGGCGGCGCGGCGCGTCCACCTCTCTCTCACCGCAGTACGGCGGTTTCGCCGTACCCCCGGACGCCCGCGCCGTCGCTCCCTACCCGCCGACCGCGCACACCGGACCCGGCACGGCGACGTCGACCGGCCCGGCGTAGCTGCACAGCGACCGCGCCGGGCCGGGCCGGTCAGGCGACCAGCAGCCCGACCACCCAGAGCGCCGCGATGACCAGGCCGGCGAAGAACTCGACCAGCATGGACAGCCCGGCCGCCTTGAGCGCCTGCATGGTGGCCGGCCAGGCGAGCTGGTGGCTGCCCAGGCGCAGCCGTTCGGCGCCCCAGATCCCGCCCACGAAGCCGATCGGCAGGCCGACCACCGGGATGACGAAGAACCCGACCACCCCGAGCAGGCCGCCGGCCAGCAGGGACGACGTGGGCACCCCGGTGCGTTTCAGGTTCCGCCCCGGCCAGAGGTACTTGACCACGGTGCCACCGGCGGCGACCACCGTGGCGGCGGCCAGCACCGCCCAACGTCCCGGGCCGGCGTCGCCGAACAGCGCCCACACCAGCACCCCGCCCCAGCAGAGCGGCAACGCGGGCAGCCCCGGCACCACCACTCCGGCCAGCCCGGCCAGAATCGCCAGCGCGGCCACCACCGAGACCACCGCCTGCGAGTCGGTCACACTCACCGTGCTCGTCACCCCCTGTCCACCGGTCGGGCGGGCGGTCCCGCCACCGAAGCGTTGAGCCGGCCCCTTCCTTACCCCGCCAGCCGGGCGCGGATGTGGTCCGCCGGCACCGGAACGCCGAACCAGCGGCCCTGGCCGGTGTCGCAGCGCAACGCCCGCAGCCGCTCGGCCTGCGCCTCGGTCTCCACCGCCTCGGCGGTGACCCACAACTCCAGGGCGTGCGCCAACCGGACCAGCGCGTCGACGATCCGCTCGTCCCGGTGGTCGGCGACGGCGTCGGCGCCGTCGGCCCGGATCCCCTCGACGAACGGGCCGGCCAGCTTCAGGCAGTGGATCGGCAGCCGCCGCAGGTACGCCAGGTTCGAGTACCCGGTGCCGAAGTCGTCGATGGCCAGCCGTACCCCGAGGTCGGCGAGGCGGCGCAGGGAGCGCAACGGCTCCCCGGCGGTGCCCATGACGGCGCTCTCGGTCAGCTCCAGTTGCAGCAGCTCGGCGGGGAGGCCGGTGTGCTGCAGGGCCTCCGCGACCGTCTCCACGATCGCCGGGTCGTCGGCCTGCCGGGCGGCCAGGTTGACGCTCACGATCACCCGGGTTCCCGGGTACGCCCGGTGCCAGCTCTCCGCGTCCCGGCAGGCCTGCTTGAGCACCCACGCGCCGAGCTGGACGATCAGGCCGGTCTCCTCGGCCAGCCCGATGAACCGGTCCGGGCCGATCAGGCCCAGCTCGGGGTGCTGCCAGCGGACCAGTGCCTCCACCGCCACCAGCGAGCGGTCGAGCAGGGACACGATGGGCTGGTAGTGCACCACGAACTCGCCCCGGTCCAGCGCGGCCGGCAGCCCCGCCGCCAGGGCCGAGCGGGCGATGTCGGCGGCGCTGCGTTCCGGGTCGTAGACGGCCCAGCGGCCCCGCCCTTCCGCCTTCGCCCAGTAGAGGGTGGTGTCGGCGGCCTTCATCAGCTCCGAGGCGCTGGTCTCCGCGGCCGGGCACTCCACGATGCCGATGCTGGCCGACACGGCGAGCTGCTGGTCCCCGACGTGGATCGGGGCGGAGACCGCGGCCAGCGCCAGCTCGGCCACCTCCACCGCGTCGTCGATGCCGCCGTCGGAGTCGACCAGCACGACGAACTCGTCGCCGCCCATCCGGGCCACCAGGTGGCCCCGGCCGGACACGCAGTCGGCCAGCCGCCGGGCGATCACCTTGAGCAGCCGGTCGCCGAGGTCGTGTCCGAGGCTGTCGTTGATCGCCTTGAAGCCGTCCAGGTCGATGAAGCAGAGTCCCACCCGCTGTTCCGGCCCGGCGGCGGCGAAGACCTCGGCGAGCGTCTCGAAGAACATCGTGCGGTTCGGCAGCCCGGTCAGCGGGTCGTGCAGGGCCTGGAAACGCAGCCGCTGCTGGAGCTCGTACCGCTGGGTGATGTCCTCGATCATCGCGACGGTGAACCGGGGGCGGCCGTCGTCGTGCCGGATCAGCGACACGGCGAGGTCGGTCCAGACCACGCTGCCGTCCTTGCGGTGATAGCGCTTCTCCACCCGGACGCTGTCGTGCTTGCCCTCGATCAGCTCCTGGTACAGCTCCCACAGGCCGGCCGCGTCGTCGGCGTGGAACAGCGCCGCCACGTTGATCTCACGCAGCTCGTCGATGCGGTAGCCGAGCATGTCGGCGAACGACTGGTTGACGTCGATGATGGTGCCGTCGATCCCGGCGATGCCGATCCCGATCGCCGCTCCGGTGAAGACCGCCCGGAACCGGGCCTCGCTGTCCCGCAGCGCCTGCTCCACCGCGTCCCGGGCCTGCCACGCCGAACGGGCGATCCGCTCCTGCTGGCTGAACGTCCGGTCGCGCAGCGCCCGGGCGAAGCCGGCGGCCAGCGCCCCCTGCAGGGCGGCGATCCGCTCACGCGCCTCGGGCAGGTCCGCCTGGACCGGCAGCACCCAGGCCAGGAAGCGGTCGGCGAGCGCCCGGACCGACCAGTCGAGCACAGCCGGCTCGGTGAGGTGCGCCTCCACCAGGGCCCGCCCGACGTCCTCCGCCTCGTCGGCGGAGAACGTCGGGGCGGTCAGCGCCTGACCCAGCCGTACCGTGTGCACCAGTAGCAGCCGCTCGGTCTCGGCGGCGCTGAGCGGCACGAAGGCGATGCGGCGCACGGCCCGGGCCCATTCGGCGGCGTACGCCTGGGCGCCCGGCCGGCTGAGCCCGCCCCCTTCGGGGTCCGGGGCGCGCATGTCGGCTCAGCCGGCAGCCCGGTCGTACCGGGCGACGCCGCCGAACGCCCCGAACCGCTCGGGGTGGTCGTCCACGTCGGACGGCGAGTCGGGCCGCCACAGCGGCATGTGCACGACGCCGGGTTCGAGCACGGTCCAGTCGCCGAAGAAGCCGGTGATCTCGGCGCGGGAGCGGAGCGTGATCTCGGTGGCGGTACGCGCCGAGAGCCGCTGCGCGTCGAGCATCTCCTGCGGCTGGTCCTCGAAGGTCGAGTGGGAGATGACCAGGAAGCTGCCCGGGGCGGCGACGGAGCGGAGGGTGGCCAGGACGTCGCCGGGCCGGTCCTGGTCGGGGATGAAGTGCACCACCCCGGCGAGCAGGATGCCCAGCGGCCGGTCGAAGTCGATCAGGCCGCTGGCCCGGGCCTGGTCCAGAATCAGCTTCGGCTCGCGCAGGTCGCCGTGCAGGGCGATGGCGCCGTCGTTGCCGGCGAGCAGTTCACGGCTGTGCGCCACGGCGACCGGGTCGATGTCGACGTAGACGATCCGGGCCGCGGGGTTGGCGGCCTGGGCGACCTCGTGCACATTGCCCACGGTGGGGATGCCCGAGCCGATGTCGAGGAACTGGTCGATGCCGGCGTCGAGCAGCACCCGTACGGCCCGGCGCAGGAACTCCCGGCCGGAGCGCATGGTGGCGGCCAGGTTCGGGGTCATGGCCGCGATCTGCTCGGCGAGCTGCCGGTCGATCTCGAAGTTGTGCGCGCCACCGAGGAAGTAGTCGTAGACCCGGGCCGCGCTGGGGCGGCTGAGGTCGATCTCGGTGGGAAGTCCGTCCGGCGTCTGCATCGCTCGGTCCCCCAGGTCGTCGCCGCGCCCGCCGGCCACCCCCGGGACCGACCCGCGCGCTCGTGTGATCGTGTGGTCCACACCACTCTATGCGCGCGTTCCCAGCTACGGGAGATCCACTTTTGACGATCGGCTCGCCGGCCGAGCCGGATCCCGGACAGTTGCGTCCGCCGACGGCGGCGAACCGTCCGGGACCTCGAGGGCGGAGCGGCTCAGTCGGCGGCCTCGAGGAGCAGCGCGATGCCCTGACCGACGCCGATGCACATGGTGGCGAGCGCCCGGCGGCCGCCGCGGCGGCGCAGTTCCAGGGCCGCGGTGAGGGCCAACCGGGCGCCGCTGGCGCCCAGCGGGTGGCCGAGGGCGATCGCCCCGCCGTTCGGGTTGACGTGCTCGGCGTCCTCCGGCAGCCCCAGCTCGCGCAGCACCGCCACGGACTGGGCGGCGAACGCCTCGTTCAGCTCGATCACGTCGACATCGGCGAGCGCCACGCCCCGCCGGTCGAGCAGCTTGCGGGTGGCCGGCACCGGCCCGATGCCCATGATCCGCGGCGGTACGCCGGCCGCCGCCGCCCCGCTCACCCGGGCCAGCGGGGTGAGGCCGTACCGGTCGACGGCCGCCGCGGAGGCGACCAGCAGCGCCACCGCGCCGTCGTTGACGCCGGAGGAGTTGCCGGCGGTCACCGTGCCACCGTCGCGGAACGGGGTGGGCAGCGCGGCGAGCTTTTCCAGCGAGGTCTCCCGCGGGTGCTCGTCGACCTCGACCAGCTTCGTCTCCCGCTTGCCGGCCGGCACGGTGACCGGCACGATCTCCTCGGCCAGCCGCCCGTCGGCCTGCGCCTTCGCGGCCCGCTGCTGGGAGCGGAGGGCGAACTCGTCCTGCGCGGCCCGGTCGACGTCGAAGTCCGCCGCCACGTTCTCCGCCGTCTCCGGCATCGAGTCGATGCCCCACTGCTTCTTCATCAGCGGGTTGACCAGCCGCCAGCCGATGGTGGTGTCGTACACCTCGGCGGCGCGGGCGAACGCGGTGGTGGCCTTCGGCATGACGAAGGGCGCCCGGCTCATGCTCTCCACCCCGCCGGCCACGACCAGGTCGGCCTCGCCGGCCACGATCGACCGGGCGGCGGTGGCCAGGGCGTCCAGGCCGGAGCCGCAGAGCCGGTTGACCGTGCTGCCGGGGACCTCCTCGGGCAGCCCGCCGAGCAGGGCGGCCATCCGGGCGACGTTGCGGTTGTCCTCGCCGGCCTGGTTGGCGCAGCCCAGGATCACGTCGTCGGTGCGGGCCCAGTCCACCGACGGGTGGCGGGCGACCAGTTCGCGGATCACGTGGGCGGCCAGGTCGTCGGGGCGTACCCCGGCGAGGGCGCCGGCGTACCGGCCGATCGGGGTGCGGACTCCGGCGACGAGATAGGCCACGGTCATGGTGCGGCGTCCTTCGGGGGTGGAAGGGGCTGGCGGTGGGTCGCCCGCCGGGTCACGGGGGCACCCGGCGCCAGGATATCCGCGCCTGGAACGGATAGGTTGACGGCATGGCCCGGGCCCAGTTCAGCGCAGAGACCGCCGGCAGCGGCGCCTTCGTCCGCCAGCCCAACCGGTTCACCGGTCGGGTCACCCCGCACTCCACCTCGCCGGAGGGCGGCGGCCCCGACGACCAGGGCCGCTGGCCGCTGGAGGCGGGCCGGTACCGGTTGATCTGGTGCCGGGCCTGCCCGTGGGCGCACCGGGCCCGGATCGTGCGCGGCCTGCTCGGCCTGGACGAGGTGATCTCGCTGGGCACCGTCGACCCGATCCGGGACGAGCGGGGCTGGCGGTTCAGCCTCGACCAGGACGGCTTCGACCCGGTGCTGGGCATCGGCTTCCTCAGCGACGCGTACCTGGCCACCGACGCCGACTACACCGGCCGGGTGACCGTGCCGGCACTGGTGGACACGCTGACCGGGCGGGTCGTCACCAACGACTACCCGCAGCTGACCCTGGACTTCTCCACCGAGTGGCGGCGGTTCCACAAGCCGGACGCGCCGGACCTCTACCCGGTCGAGCTGCGCCCGGAACTGGACGCGCTGATGGCCGAGATCCACCGGGACGTGAACAACGGCGTCTACCGCTGCGGCTTCGCCACCACCCAGGAGGCGTACGACGAGGCGTACACGGCGCTCTTCGCCCGGCTGGACGCGCTGTCGGAGCGGTTGGCCGGCCGGCGCTACCTGATGGGCGAGCAGATCACCGAGGCGGACGTGCGGCTCTTCACCACGCTGGTCCGCTTCGACGTGGCGTACCACGGGCACTTCAAGTGCAACCGGCAGAAGCTCACCGAGATGCCGGTGCTCTGGGCGTACGCCCGCGACCTCTTCCAGACCCCGGGCTTCGGCGACACGGTCGACTTCGACCACATCAAGCGCCGCTACTACGCCACCCACGAGATGATCAACCCGAGCCGGATCGTGCCGCTCGGTCCGGACCTGTCCGGCTGGACCACGCCGCACGGGCGCGGTTGATCCCGTCCCCTTCCCTTCGGAGCGGCCCGCGCCTGGTCAGGCCGGGCCGACGATCATGACGAACGGGTCAGCGGGTCGGAAACAGGGCTGTAAGGATCGTCACGTCATTCGCTCCTTCCAGCGGGGGCCGGCCGGGAGTAGCGTCGGCGGGCGATGACCAACGTCTGGCACCTGACCGTGCGCCTGTACGTCGACCTCCGACGGCAGGCCAGCGGCATCTGTCCGGCGCAGCCACTCTCCTGACGCTGCCCCGTTCACCTCCACCAGACCTTGGACACGATCCCATGGCTTCCGCCCTGCGCAAGTTTCCCTTTTCCCTGCAGATCCTGCTCGGCCTCGTCCTCGGCGTGGCGCTCGGCTTCCTCGCCCGCGCCAACGACCTCGCCTGGCTGACCAGCACCCTCGACACCGTCGGACACCTCTTCGTCCAGCTGCTCAAGCTGGCCGTACCGCCGCTGGTCTTCACCGCCATCGTGGTCAGCGTGGTCAGCCTCCGTGGCGTGGCCAATGCCGCCCGCCTGGCGCTGAAGACGCTGCTCTGGTTCGGCATCACCGCGCTGGTCGCGGTGAGCATCGGCATCGGCCTCGGCCTGCTCACCGACCCGGGTAAGGGCGTCACCCTCGACGTGGCCGGCGCCGCCGCGCCGAAGAAGACCGGCTCCTGGACCGACTTCCTCACCGGCATCGTGCCGACCAACCCGGTCGGCGCGTTCGTCGAGGGCAACGTCCTCCAGATCGTCTTCCTCGCCCTGGTGGTCGGCGCCGCCGCGCTGCTCATCGGCGAGGCCGCCGAGCCGTTCGTGACGCTCAACCGCTCCGTGCTCGCCATCGTGCAGAAGGCACTCTGGTGGGTCATCCGGCTCGCCCCGATCGGCACCCTCGGCCTGATCGGCAACGCCGTCGCCTCGTACGGCTGGGACCTGCTGGCCCCGCTCGCCAAGTTCACCAGCGCCGTCTACATCGGCTGCGCCATCGTGCTCTTCGTGGTCTACCCGGTGCTGCTGCTGGCCGCCGGCCGGCTCAACCCGCTGCGCTTCTTCGCCGGTGCCTGGCCCGCCATCGAGCTGGCGTTCGTCTCCCGCTCCTCGGTGGGCACCATGCCGGTGACCCAGCGCTCCGTCGAGCGCCTCGGCGTGCCCCGCGAGTACGCCTCCTTCGCGGTGCCGTTCGGCGCCACCACGAAGATGGACGGCTGCGCCGCCATCTACCCGGCCCTCGCCGCGATCTTCGTGGCGCAGGTCTTCGGGGTGCACCTGGGCGTCACCGACTACCTGCTGATCGCCTTCGTCTCGGTGGTCGGCTCGGCGGCCACCGCCGGTCTGACCGGCGCGATCGTGATGCTCACCCTGACCCTGAGCACGCTGGGTCTGCCGCTGGCCGGCGCCGGCCTGCTGCTGGCGATCGACCCGATCCTCGACATGATCCGCACCGCCACGAACGTGGCCGGCCAGGCCGTCGTGCCGACCATCGTGGCCGCCCGCGAAGGCACCCTCGACCGCACCGCGTACGACTCGGCCGGCCGGCGCGAGCTGGTGGCGCCGGACGAGACCGACCGCCCGGCGGACCGGCTCCAGCCGGTACCCGCCTGATCTCCATCCCCGTCGGGGGAGGGCCCACGGCCCTCCCCCGCCGCCTGCTGAAGGATGACGGCATGAGCGCCCTGTTCACTCCCCTGGCCCTGCGGGGCGTCACCCTGCCCAACCGGGTCGCGATGGCCCCGATGTGCCAGTACAGCGCCGGCCCGGACGGTCTGCCCACCGACTGGCACCGGGTGCACCTCGGCTCCCGCGCGGTGGGCGGGGTCGGGCTGCTCCTCACCGAGGCCACCGCCGTGCTGCCCGAGGGGCGGATCAGCCCGCAGGACACCGGCCTCTGGTCCGGCGCGCACGTCGACGCGTGGCGCCCGATCACCGCGTTCGTCGCCGCCCAGGGTGCGGTGCCGGCGGTGCAGCTCGCGCACGCCGGGTTCAAGGCGTCGACGTACCGGCCGTGGGCCGAGCACCGCGGCGGCGTGCCCGACACCGAAGGCGGCTGGACCCCGGTCGGCCCGGGCGACGAGGCGTTCCTGCCCGACTACCGGCGCCCGGCCGCGCTCGACGAGGCCGGCATCGCCGCGGTGATCGAGGCGTTCGCCACCGCCGCGACCCGGGCGCTGGCCGCCGGCTTCGCCGCCGTGGAGATCCACGCCGCGCACGGCTACCTGCTGCACGAGTTCCTCTCCCCGCTGACCAACCACCGCACCGACGGCTACGGCGGCGACCGGGCCGCCCGGATGCGGCTCACCCTGGAGGTGGCCCGGGCCGTGCGCGGCGCGGTCGGCGAGGCGGTGCCGGTGCTCACCCGGATCTCCGCCACCGACTGGGTGGACGGCGGCTGGACGGTCGAGGACAGCGTGGTGCTCGCCGGCGAGCTGGCCGCGGCCGGGGTGGACCTGATCGACGCGTCCTCGGGCGGCGCCGCGGCTGCCGCGAACGTCCCCGTCGGCCCCGGCTACCAGGTGCCGCTGGCGGCGCGGATCCGCCGCGACGCCGGCATCGCCACCGGCGCGGTTGGCCTGATCGTCGAGCCGGAGCAGGCCGAGCAGATCGTCGCCGCCGGCGAGGCCGACCTGGTCCTGCTCGGCCGGGAACTGCTCCGCGACCCGTACTGGCCCCGCCGTGCCGCCGCCAAGCTGGGCGCCGCGCCCGCCTGGCCCAACCAGTACACCCGCGCCTCCTGACCCCCACCGGCCAGAACCGTCCGAACAGGCCTGGGGAATCCATCCGGAGGTGATCGGGTCGTGGGACGAGGCGGTGTCGGCCGAGTGGGAGCCTCGGCCGGCGCCTCACGGGACCGCGCCGACCTCTAGGCTCGATCCGCCTCCCTCAGCCGGTCAGGAGTCCCACGATGAGCACCGTGATCCCAGCCCAGAGAGCCGCCGTCACGCACTTCGCCGCCCGAGCAGGCGATCACAACGATCTCGCGATGGCGGGCTCGCCGGCGATCGCGGCCGAACTGGCGTCCCGGCTCGGCGCGGAACCCGTCGTGATCGGGAGGCCGGAACCCGCGCTCAATGCCGGGTGGCAGCTGGAGCTGGACGCGGCCCGCCCTGCCCTGATCGAGCTGAGCCGCCGTTACGACCGGCTGCTCGACGAGGGGCTCGTGCCGGTCACCGCGCTCTCCCGCTGCGCGGTCGCCCTCGCCACGCTGCCGGTGCTGGCCCGACACCACCCGGACACGGTCGTGGTCTGGTTCGACGCGCATGCCGACATCAACACGCCCGACAACACGACCACCGGCTACCTCGGCGGTCTCGCGCTCAGCGGGCCGCTCGGGCTGTGGGACTCCGGCCTCGGCGCGGGTCTCTCCGGAGCCAACACGATCCTCGCCGGTGCTCGCGACATCGACCCGGCCGAGCAGGAGCTCATCGACAGCGGAGCCCTCACCCTCGTACCACCCGGCCCCGACCTGGCCGTGCGGCTCTCCGCTGCCGTCGCGGGGCGTCCGGTGTACGTGCACGTCGACTGTGACGTGTTGGAACCGGGCCTCGTCCCCACCGACTACCACGTGCCCGGCGGGCTGACCCTGGAAGATCTGCACGACGCCGCGGAGGTGCTCGCCGCTCACCGGGTTGTCGGGCTGGAGATCGGCGAGTTCGAGGCCGACCCCAGTCCCGGGCAGACGCGCGCCGCGGCACGCCGCGTAATCGACGCCCTGTGGCCCCTGCTGCGCGCGGCAGGCCACACCGACCGGCGCGTCGGTGCCGGCCGTCAACGACAGCCAGCACCCGAGCCCCGATGAAGCCCTGACCCTCTCCGGCAGCTCACCCCGCCAGGTGGCCCCAGTGGGACTCCAGGTCCCGCCACGGCCCCTGGGCCGCGACCGTCCCGTCGACCAGCACCACCACGTGGTCGGCCCGGACCAGCGCCGCCCGCTTGGCGGTCGAGCCGACCACGGTCACGCCGTGCTCGCGCAGCGCCGCCCAGAGGGCCAGCTCGGTGGTGACGTCCAGCGCGGACGACACGTCGTCGGCGACCAGCAGTTCGGTACGCGGCGCCAGCGCCCGGGCCAGCGCCAGCCGCTGGAGCTGCCCGCCGGACAGCCGCGTCCCCTTGTGCCCGATGAGCAGGCCCAGCCCGCCGCCGGCGGCGGCCAGGTCGTGGTCGAGCTGGGCGGTGGTCACCGCGTCTGCGGCGTCGACCTGGTGCCCGAGCGCGATGTTGTCCGCGACCGTGCCGGAGAGCACCCGGGGCAGCTGACCCACGTACCCGACCTGGCTGGGGCGGAGGAACAGCTCCGGCTCGGTGACCGGTTCGCCGTTCCAGCGCAGCGTGCCGGTGTGGTGGACGATCCCGGCCAGGGCGCGCAGCAGCGACGACTTGCCGGCGCCGACCGGGCCGACCACCAGCACCAGCTGTCCCCGGTCCACGGTCAGGTCGACGTCCCGGACGGCGAGCGTGCCGTCGGAGTGCAGCGCGCCGAACCCGGTCAGCTCCAGCCGGCGTAGCGGGTTCCGGGGCGGCGGCTCGGGCGCCGGCGCGGTGCCGGCGGCCAGGTCCACCCCGGGCACCGGGGCCGAGTAGACGCCGGTCCCGGCCATCGCCGCCGTCCGCCGGGTCCACACCCGCGCCGACGGGTAGTTGGAGACCAGCGACGCGGTGGTCCAGGCGAACCACCGGGCCGCGCCGAGGGTGGAGACCGCCACCAGGGTGGCGCCGGCGGAGAGGCCGCCGGCCAGGTAGAGCGCCCACGCCCCGATCGGCAGCAGGCCGCTGGCCAGCGACGGAGTGGACCGGGCCCACACCTGCATGGCGATCTCCCGCCGCTGCCGGTCGCTGCGCACCACGTCCAGCGCCGCCAGATGGTCCAGCACCGGCCGGGTGGCGCCGGCGAGCTTGACGGTACGGGCGGCGGAGAGCGAGGAGACCAGCGCGGTGGCGAACGCCGCGCGGGCCTTGACGGTGCCGCGGGCGCTGCGCTCCAACCGGGGCGCGAACAGGGTCGCCGCCAGCCCGGAGACCACCATCGTGCCGACGAAGAACAGCCCGGGTACGTAGCTGCGGGTCACCGCCGTCATGGTGATCAGGATGGCGACCGAGATGAACTGGTCCATCAGGTTGTCGGCGAGCTGCACCACCCGGTCGGTGTCGCCGCCCTGGGCCACCACCTCGGCCGGGGTGTGCCCGCTGACCCGGCGCGGCCCGGTCTGCCCGTGCACCAGCCGGGCGCTGATCCGCAGCATCTGCCGGATCCACCACTGCGGGAACCAGAGGTTGGTCAGGTACGGCAGCGGCAGCACGACCAGCAACGCGGCGCCGATGCCGAGCGCCGGCAGCCACGGGTCTCCCCCGCCGACCACCCCGGCCCAGAGCCAGGGCAGCACCGCGCCGTCCAGCCCGAGCAGGGTCATCACGATGAACAGCCCCACCGAGACCAGCCCGTACCGGGGATCGTTGGTGCCCAGCCGGAGGATCTCCCGCAGCGTGCGCGCGGCCGGCGGGTCGGGCAGCGGCGGCGGGTCGGTGCGCGGCACCGCGACCTGGCGCTCGGCGGTGGCCGGCGCGGCCGGTGCCGCGGGCTGGTCGTCCCAGCCGTCGTCCGGACCGTCGAGCAGGTCCACCCCGCCGCGGCGGCCGCCGGCGCCGGCGTACGCGCTGGCGTGGCTGGTGGCGAGCAGCTCGGCGAAGCGGGCCGACTCGCGCAGCGGGCCGGCCTCCAGCACCGCCCCGTCGGCCATCACGACCACCTCGTCGCACCGGCGGACGGAGGAGAGCCGGTGCGCGATGACGATGCCGATCCGGTCGGTGAGCAGGCGTTCGGTGGCCTGGCGTACCCGCGTCTCGGTGACCGGGTCGAGCCGGGCGGTGGCCTCGTCGAGGATCACCACGCGGGGGTCGCGGACCAGGATCCGGGCGAACGCCACCAACTGCTCCTGCCCGGCGGAGAGCACGTGCCCGCCCTCCCCCAGCCGGGTGTGCACCCCGTCGGGGAGCTCGGCGATCCAGCCGGCCAGCCCCAGTTCCTCCAGCGCCCGGGTGGCGTCGTCGAGCAGGGCGGGGTCGAAGAGGGCGACGTTCTCGGCGAGGGTGCCGGCGAGGATCTCGGTGCGCTGCGGCACCACGGCGATCCACCGGCGCAGCGCCTCGACGTCCAGGTCGACCAGGTCGGTGTCGCCCAGGAAGACGGTGCGGGCTGGCACGTCGACGGCCCGGGTGAGCACCTTGGCCAGGGTCGACTTGCCGGAGCCGGTCCGCCCGACCAGGGCGTACGACCGGCCCCGGGCAAAGGTGAGCCGCACGTCGCGCAGCGCCGGGCCGCGCCCGTCCTCGCCGGACGGGTAGCGGAAGGTGAGCCCGCGGACGGTGAGGTCCCCGTCCACCGGGGCGGCGCCGCCGGCCGGTTCCTGGCGGGAGCCGGCGAGCAGTTGCACGCGCGCCCACGCGCCGAAGGCCTGTTGCAGGTGCGGCACCCAGCGGGCGATGTGCTCGACGGTGGCGCCGAACGCGAGCACGAGCAGCCAGATGGCGGTGAGCCGGGCGGCGTCCACCCGCCCGGTGGCCAGCGCCCAGGCCCCGGCGAGCACGACGCCGACGATGCCGAGCCGGACCCCGCCGGCGGCCAGCGCGGTGACCCGGGCGGAGAGCCGGAACACCCGGCCGCCGCGGGAGATCACCTGGGCGGCCCGCCGGGCGTAGAGCCGCAGCACGTACGGCCGGGCCAGGCTGGTGCGGACGTCGTCCTGGCCGTGCACCGCCTCCTCCATCACGGCGGCCAGGTCGGACCAGGCCTCCTCCTCGGCCATCCGGGCCGGGGCGATCCGGGCGGTGGGGCGGCGCAACAGCACGCCGAGCAGGGCGGTCAGCACGATCATCCCGACGCCGGCCGGCCACCAGACGATCAGCGCGCTGACCGTGGCCAGCACGCAGACGGCGAGCCCCTGGATCAGCCGTACGCCGGTGTTCCGCAGCTCGGCGCCGACCTGGTAGACGTCGTTGTCGATCCGGTCGAGCAGCTCGCCGACCGGGGTGGTCTCCAGGGTGGGCAGGTCCTGCCCGAGCGCCACCCGGCACAGCCGGCGGCGCACGTCGGCCGACCAGTCGGCGGTCAGCCGAGCCATGATCAGCCCGATCACCAGGTCGCTGACCACGGCGGTGACCAGGGCCGCCGCGAGCACGGCGAACCAGCCGACCGACCGGTGCACCAGCACCGGCCCGGCCAGCGCCGACGCGGCCGCCTGGCCGGCGGCGGCGAGGACGATGAACAGCAGGACGACCGCCAACCGACGGGGTGCGGTGGCCCAGAGGTCTCGGAGCAGGCGCATGGAAGGTCCTCCGGACTCGGGTCGGTGGGGGCGGTACCCCCAGCCTCGCCCGGCCGGGCGGCGCGCTCAAACGAATTACCGCGAAGGGGTCACGTCTGGGCGACCCGGCGGACGATGCCGAGCAGCGCCTCCTGGACGTCCTCGATCGGCCGGTCGGGCTGGAAGACCAGCCAGTCCACGGCCACCACCAGACCCACCCCGAACAGCGCCGAGCTGGCCGTCCGGACGTCCAGGTCGGCCGGGAGGTCCCCGCCGGCCACCCCGGCCCGTACGGTCTCCGCGATCACCTCGATCGCCTCGCCGCGCAGCAGCCGCAGGGTCTGCTGCCACTCCCGGTTGGTGCGCCACATCTCGGAGAGCAGGAGCTGGGCGAAGGCCCGGTAGCGGCGGATGTACTCCAGTTCGGCGCGGACCAGCGCGGCCAGCGCCTCCCGGGGCGGCAGCCCGTCGACGGCGGCCCGGAAGTCGGCGGTGAGCAGGCCGATGCCGTGCCGCAGCAGCTCCTCGAAGAGGACCGTCTTGGACTCGAAGTTGTAGTAGACGGTCCCCTTCGCCACCCCGGCCCGGGCCGCGATGTCGTCCACCGTGGTGGCGGAGAAGCCCCGTTCGGCGATGAGGTCCACCGCCGCCACGAAGAGGCGCTGGCGGGTGTCCTCGCGCCGTCGCGACCGTCCGTCCGTCACCCGCCCATCCTCACATGGCCAGTTCGGGGTGCAGCTTGGCCGGGGTGAGCCGGCGGGACCGGCGGGCCGCGCCGACGCCGAGCGCCAGCGCGCCGACCCCGAAGGCGACCAGCACCAGCGCGCCGGTGAGCACCGGGGCGGCCGGGCCGCCGTTGATGGTGTGCCGCAGGCCGTCCACCACGTACGTCATGGGCAGCCAGGGGTGGATGGCCTGGAAGAACCCGGGCGAGGTCTGCACCGGGTAGGTGCCGCCGGAGGAGGTGAGCTGGAGCATCAGCAGGGCCAGCGCGGCGAGCCGGCCGGCGGGGCCGAGCGCCACGCCGAGCAGCTGCATGATCGCGGTGAACGCCAGCGAGGTGAGGGCGAGCAGCCCGACGGTGGCCACCGGGTGCGCCGGGCGCAGGCCGAGGGCCAGGGTGACCACGGTGACCAGCACGGCCACCTGGGCCAGCCCGATCGCGGCGGCGGGCAGCCAGCCGGCCAGCACGACCCGCCAGCCGGGGGCGCCGGACATCACGTGCCGCCGGTTCACCGGCCGCAGCACCAGGTAGGTGATCATCGCGCCGACCCAGAGGGCCAGGGCCAGGAAGTACGGGGCGAAGCCGATGCCGTAGGAGCCGGCCGGGTGGTCGGAGTGGCGGATCAGCCCGACCGGGTCGCCGAGGATGTCGGCGCGGCTGTCCGCGTCGTGGTAGCCGGGCAGTTTCCGTTCTCCGGCGGCGAGCCCGTCGGCGAGGTCGCCGGCGCCGCCCTCCAGCTTGGTCAGTCCGTCGGCGAGGCGGTTGCTGCCGCTGCTGAGCTGGGCGAGGCCGCCGTCGAGCTGGCGGGCGCCGGTGGCCAGCCGGTAGAGCCCGCCCCGCAGCTGGTCGGCGCCGTCGGCCGCGCCGCCGAGGCCGTCGCGGAGCTTGGCGCTGCCCTGGGCGAGGGTGTTCAGCCCGCTGGCCAGCTGGTCGACCTTGGCCCGGGCGGCGGCGATGTCGTCGGCCAGGTGGGGTGCGGCGGCGGCCACGTCGCGGGCGGTCCGCGCGACCTCGGTCAGCTGCGTCCTGAGGGCGGCCAGGTCGGTGCGGTCCAGCGCGGCGACCATCGCCCGGGCGGTGCTGACCGCCTGCTCGGCGGCCTGCCGGGCGGCCACCAGGTTCGGGTCGTCGGCCAGTTCGGGGTGGGCCTTCGCCAGCGCGTCGAGACGGTCGCGGACCTCCGCGGCCCGGCGTATTACGTCGTCGGCCTTGGCCGGCAGCGCGTCGATGCTGTCGGCCAGCGTCTGCGCGCCCTCGGCGACGAGCGTGGCGGCGCGCCGGATGTTGTCGGCGTTGCGGCGCAGCAGCGGCTCGTACCGGTCGGCCGCCGCGTCCACCGTCGCGGCGGCGGCCCTGGTCTCGGTCGCGGCACGGCTGGTGCCGTCGGCGATCTGCGCGGCGCCCGTGTAGAGCTGGTCGAGGCCGTCGGCCAGCTTCGCCGCGCCCCGTACGGAGCTGCCGAGCCCGCCGGCCAGCTGGCCGGCGCCGTCCTCGGCGGCGCCCAGCCCGTCGGCGATCTTCCCGGCGCCCTGCTGGGAGGCGCCCAGCCCGTCGTGGAGCTGGTCGGCGCCGTCGGCGGCCCGGCCGGTCTCGGCCTTGGCGTCGGTGAAGCCGATCAGCATCCGGTCGAAGTACGACGCGGCGGCGCTCTCCGCGGCGGCGGCCCGGATCTCGCTGAACGCGGAGCGGGCGAGCAGGCCGGAGAGGTAGTTGGTGGCGTCGTCGTTGACCACCTTCAGCTCGCCCCGGCGGGCCGGCTGGTCCGGGTCGGGGCCGGCGGCCAGGGTGGCGGAGAAGTCGGCCGGGATGGCGAAGACCAGGTGGTAGCGGCCGTCGTTGAGCCCGGCCGTGGCGTCGGCCTGGTCGGTCACCGTCCAGCCGAAGACCTTGCGGTCGAGCAGTTCGTCGGTGAGGTCCTGGCCGGCGTGCACCGCGCTGCCGTCGCCGGCGGTGGCCGGCCGGTCGGCGTTGACCAGGGCGACCGGGATCCGGTCGAGCTTCCCGTACGGGTCCCAGAAGGCGTAGAGGTAGAGGGCGCCGTAGAGCAGCGGGATGACGGTGAGCACGGCGAGCGCGGCGCGCGGCAGCCGGCCGCGGGCCATCCGGCGCAGCTCGAAGCGGGCCAGGCGGAGGACGCTCATGCGGCGGTCTCCCGGGTGTCGTCCCGGTCGCCGGCGGCGCGGGGCGCGACCAGGGCGGGGGTGGGCAGGGTGGGGTCGCCGATCCGGTGCTCGACCACGATGGCGCCCGGTTCGACGGCGCGGGCGCTGGCGACCACGGCGTACCCCTGGTCGGCGAGGCGGCCCAGGGCGGCCCAGATCCATTCCCGTTCGGGGGCGTCGGAGCCGGCGTCCACGTCGTCGGCGACGATCAGGTTGGGGCCGCTGAGGCTGGCCAGCACGAGGCCGAGCACCTGCCGTTCGACCGGGGTGAGGTCGCGGCCGTACCGGTGCGGGTCGAGCGGGGCGTCGGTGAGGCCGGCGCCGGCGATCGCGGCGGCGAAGGCGTCCCGGCGGTACGCCCGGCGGGCCCGCACCGCGGCGACCGGGACGAGCCGGCGGCGGCGTGGCACCGGTCCGAGCAGCAGCAACCGTTCCTGGATGTGTTCGGCGACGGTCAGCGTGGGGTCGGGCTCGTGCACGCCGGCGACCTGCCCGAGGGCGGCGGGGCCGCGCCGGTTCAGCTCGCCCTCGGTGTGCGGGAAGCGGCCGGCCAGGGTGAGCAGCAGGGAGGTGCGGCCGCTGCCGGGCGGGCCGGTGACGGCGTGCAGCTCGCCCGCGTCGGCGCTGAGGTCGACGTCCCGGTACACCCAGCCGCGGCGGGTCCGCAGACCCAGCCCGCTGGCCTCGACGATTAGCATCGCACGCCCGACTTTCTAAACTGACCAGTCAGTATAAAAACAGGTTCAGCATAGCGCCGGGTGTCCGGTTCGGCGCAATTCGAGCGGGCGTGATCCCGGCCATGCCGGCTGCCCGGTTCCCGCGCGGGGTCCGGCGCCCGCCCCGGGCGGGCCTCGTGGTCGACTCAGAAGAGTCGGACCGGCCTCGGGGACGGCTCAGAAGAGCACGGTGGCGAGGGTGCCGACGGGGCGGAACCCGCAGCGCTCGTAGACCCGCCGGGCCGGCAGGTTGAAGTCGTTGACGTAGAGGCTGACGGTCGGCGCCACCCGGGTCAGCGCGTCGCGCACCACGGCCGCCATGGCCGACGTCGCGATGCCCCGGCCGCGCCACTCCGGCGCCACCCAGACCCCCTGCACCTGCGCGGTCCGCCGGGTCACCACGGCCAGTTCCGCCTTGAAGACCACCCGGCCGTCCACGAACCGGGCGTAGGCGCGGCCGGCGCGCACCAGGTCACCGACCCGCCGCCGGTAGCCGCGCCCGCCGTCCTCGGCCAGCGGCGACACCCCGACCTCCTCGGTGTACATCGCCACCGCCGCCGGGAAGAGCTGGTCGATCTCCGCGGCGCGTACCCGGCGCACCTGCGGGTCGGGCGGCACCGGGGGGATGGCCTCCGTGGCCAGCAGCGGCTGGTTGGGGCGTACGTCCCGGGCCGGGCCCCACTGCCCGGACAGGCGGTCCCAGAGGCCGAGCACCGCGTCGGCGCGCCCCACGATCGAGGAGCAGAGCCGTTCCTCGGTGCTCAACTGCTCGGCGAACGCGGCCACCGCCGGCGGCGAGGCGAGCACCGGGGTCAGGTTGCCGCCCAGCCAGCAGATCGACTCCAGGTTGCGCCGGCCGCCGTAGCCGAGGATCCGCCCCTCGGCCCGCCACCAGGCCAGCCCTTTGGCGGCCACCCGCTCGGCGACCTGCGCGCCGGCGTACGGGTCGAGATCCAGCAGCCGCTCGACCGCGCGGCGCTCCGACTCCCCGAGTTGGCGTACCGGCACCGTGAGCACGGATACCAGCCTGCCAGATCGACCCCGGCCCGCGCGGGCCGACCTGAGGACCGTGGCCGATCGTCGGCTCAGTGGCCGCTCAGCCGACCGGGACCTGCTCAGCCGACCGGGACCGGCTCGGCCGGTGTCGGGGGGCGGCTCCGCGCGGCCCAGCCGACCACCGGCGGCACCAGCAGCCCGAGCACCAGGAACAGGCCGCCGAGCAGCAGCCAGCCCGGTACGCCCCAGCCGATGGCGAGGGTGGTCACCACCACCGGGGCCACCATCGAGCCGAGCTGCATGCCCATCCCGTAGGCGCCCTGGTACTGGCCTTGGGCGTGGGCCGGGGCGAGGCCGAAGGAGATGCCCCAGCCGGCGGCGGCGTGCCACAACTCGCCCACCACGTGCACCAGCGCGCCGCCGAGCAGCAGCGGCACGGCGACCGCGACGGGCAGGCCCCCGCTCGCCGCGAAGAGCGCGCAGGCGGCCGCGATCACCACGCCGGCGCGGCGGGCGGCCCGGCCGGCGCCGGTGAGGTCCTCGGTGCCGCGCGAGGCGCGGACCTGGAAGAGCACCACCATCACGGTGTTGACCAGCAGACAGACCGAGACGAGCCAGCGCGGCGCGGTGGTGTGGCCGGCGATCCAGAGCGGCAGCGCGATGTTGATCAGCCCGAAGTGCATCGACATCAGCCCGTCCAGGACCGTGAAGGCGAGGAACGGGCGGTCCCGCAGGGCGATCAGCCGCGGCCCGTGTGCGGGCGCGGGGACCGGGGGCACGGGCGGCAGCCGGAGCAGCACCGCGGCGGCCACCAGGTAGGTGGCGCAGTCCAGCAGGATGAGCGACACGTACCCGGTCCGGGTGTCGGCGGCGAGGCCGACGCCGGCCAGCACCGCGCCGACGGAGATGCCGACGTTGGTGACGGCGCGCAGGTAGGCCCGGGTGCGTACCCGCTGGTCCGGGGGGACCGCGCCGGCGATGAGCGCGCCCCGGGCCCCGCGGCTGGCCGAGTCGGCCACCGCCATCAGCACGCCGACCAGCAGGAATCCGGCGAACGAGCGGACCGCCACCAGGGCGGCGGTGCAGCCCGCCGAGGCGAGCAGGGCGGTGATCTGGAGACCGCGCGGCCCGAGCCGGTCGGCGAGGTAGCCCATCGGCGTGCTGGCGACGAGGCTGACCAGCGCGGTGATGGTGAGGCCGAGACCGACCTGGGTCACCGTGAGCCCCACCGAGCGGGTGAGGAAGAGTGCGCTGGCGGTCAGCCAGGTGCCCCGGCCGACGGTGTTGACCAGCGTGGAGAGGGTGAGGATCCGGGCGGGCCCCGGTTCGGGAAGCAGGCGCACACCGGCACCCTAACAAGACGTACGTACGGTTTGAAATCCAATTCCCACCGATGTTGTCAGCGATGCATTGCCGATATATCGTTGATGCATCAGCGATAGTCGCAACAGAAGGAGAGCCCGATGGGTTTCCACCGACGGATGTACGCCGCGCACGACGAGCTGCGCCGGCGCGGCTTCGGCTTCCCGCCCGTGCCGCCCGGTCCGCCGCCGTTCCCGCCCGGCCCGCACGGACACGGTCGAGGTCGGGGCGGACGCGGCCGGGGACGCCGGCCCAACGTGCGCGGCGCCGTGCTGGCGCTGCTCACCGAGCGGCCGATGCACGGCTACGAGATGATCCAGGAGATCGACTCCCGGACCGGCGGGGCCTGGCGGCCCAGCCCCGGATCGATCTACCCGACCCTGCAACTGCTCGAGGACGAGGGCGTCATCGCCGCCGCCGCCGACTCCGACGGCGGGCGGAAACGGTTCGCCCTCACCGAGCAGGGGCAGGCCGAGGCCACCGAGGCGGCACAGACCCCGCCCTGGGGCGAGTTCGCGGCGCAGACCGTGAGCAGCTGGCACGACATCCGCGACGCCGGCGCGCAGGCCATGAACGCCCTGCGACAGGTGATGATGACCGGCACCGACGACCAGCGGGCGCGCGCCGCCCAGGTGCTCGACGAGACCCGGCGCAAGCTGTACGCCATCCTCGCCGAGTCCGAGTGAGCCGCGCCGACGGTGCGCCGGCCGGGGTGGTCGCGGGACCGCCACCCCGACCGGCGCCGCCGGCCTGAACCGACACGTGCGGCCGCCCCCGGTGGGGACGGCCGCACGTGTGCGTCGGCGAACCGGTCAGTGCACGGTGACCGTGGCGCCCGGCAGCAGGCCGCGCAGTTCCTCGGGGAGTTCGGCGCCCATCTCGTCGGCGATCCGCAGCGCCTCCTCGATCAGCGTCTCCACGATCTGGCCCTCCGGCACGGTCTTGACGACCTGGCCCTTGACGAAGATCTGGCCCTTGCCGTTGCCGGAGGCGACGCCGAGGTCGGCCTCGCGGGCCTCGCCCGGGCCGTTCACCACGCAGCCCATGACGGCCACCCGCAGCGGCACCGGCAGCCCCTCCAGGCCGGCAGTGACCTCCTCGGCCAGCTTGTAGACGTCGACCTGGGCCCGCCCGCAGGACGGGCAGGAGACGATCTCCAGACCGCGCTCGCGCAGGCCCAACGACTCCAGGATCTGGTTGCCGACCTTGATCTCCTCGACCGGCGGGGCGGACAGCGACACCCGGATGGTGTCGCCGATGCCCTCGGCGAGCAGGGCGCCGAAGGCGACCGCCGACTTGATGGTGCCCTGGAAGGCCGGCCCGGCCTCGGTGACGCCGAGGTGCAGCGGGTAGTCGCACTGCTCGGCGAGCTGCCGGTACGCCCGGATCATCACCACCGGGTCGTTGTGCTTGACCGAGATCTTGATGTCCCGGAAGCCGTGCTCCTCGAACAGCGAGCACTCCCAGAGCGCCGACTCGACCAGCGCCTCGGCGGTGGCCTTGCCGTACTTGCTCAGCAGCCGCTTGTCCAGCGAGCCCGCGTTCACGCCGATCCGGATCGGCACCCCCGCGTCCCCGGCCGCCTTGGCGATCTCCTTGACCTTGTCGTCGAACTGGCGGATGTTGCCCGGGTTGACCCGGACGGCCGCGCAGCCCGCGTCGATCGCGGCGAAGACGTACTTGGGCTGGAAGTGGATGTCGGCGATCACCGGGATCTGCGACTTCTTCGCGATCGCGGGCAGCGCCTCCACGTCGTCCTGGGAGGGCACCGCCACCCGGACGATCTGGCAGCCGGACGCGGTCAACTCGGCGATCTGCTGGAGGGTGGCGTTGACGTCGGCGGTCAGGGTGGTGGTCATCGACTGGACCGAGACCGGCGCGCCGCCACCGACCGGCACCGAACCGACCATGATCTGGCGGCTGGCCCGGCGCGGGGCGAGCGGCGGCGGCGGCACGGGGGGCATACCGAGACTGACAGCGGTCACTTCAGGCACTCACCTTGAGAAGAGCGTGATCGGGTTGACGACGTCCGCGGTGACGGTCAGCAGCGTGAACGCGCCACCGATCAGGATCACCGCGTACGTGAGGGGCATGAGCTTGAGGTAGTCCACCCGGCCCGGGTCGGCGCGGCCGATGCGCGCGTAGAGCCAGGAGCGGACCCGCTCGAACCAGGCGATGGCGATGTGGCCACCGTCCAGCGGCAGCAGCGGCAGCAGGTTGAACACGCCGATGAAGAAGTTCAGCGAGACGAAGAGCATGAAGAACGCGTACCAGGCCTCGTTCGCCACGAACTCGCCGCCGAGCCGGCTGGCGCCGACCACGCTGATCGGGGTGTCCATGTCGCGCTCGCCGCCGGTGACCGCGGTCCACAGGGCGGGCACCTTCTGCGGGATCCGCTGCATGGCGTGCGCGGTCTGCACGGCCATGTTGCCGGTGAAGTCGGCGGTGGCGCCGAACGCGGCGACCGGACCGTACTCGATCCGGCTCGGCGTGGTGGGCTGCACCATGACGCCGAGCGCGGAGACGGCGGAGGTGGCGCCCTTCGGGTCGTCCAGCGGCGGGCGCTGCACCGCGGCCAGGTCGACCCTGGCGGTGCCCGGCTGGCCGTCGCGGACGTAGGCGATGGTGGCCGTGCCCGGCGGGACGGCGCGGACCACGTCGAGCATGTCGCCCCAGGTGGAGACCGGCCTGCCGTTCACGGCGGTGATCCGGTCGCCGTCCCGCAGTTGGGCCTTCGCGGCCGGGCTGGCCGGGTCGCCGGTCTGGCAGCCGCGGTTGACGTTCTCCACCACCACGCACGGGGCCAGGGCGATCACGGCGGGCTCGGCCTTGAGGCCCTCCGCGGTGGTCGGGGCCTTCGGGTTGGGCAGCCCGACGGAGACCGCCATGATCCAGAGCGCGCCGAGGGCCAGGGCGAAGTGGGTGATGGAACCGGCGGACATCACGATCGTCCGCTTCCACACCGGGTAGCGCCACATGGCGCGCTTCTCGTCCCCCGGCTCGACGTCGTCGTCCTGCGGGGTCATCCCGACGATCTTGCAGAAGCCGCCGAGCGGGATGCCCTTGACGCCGTACTCGGTCTCGCCCCGCCGGAACGACCAGAGCGTCGGGCCGAAGCCGACGAAGTAGCGGGTGACCTTCATCCCGAAGGCCTTCGCGGTGACCATGTGCCCCGCCTCGTGCAGGCTCACCGAGATGAGGATCGCCAGGGCGAAGAGCACCACCCCGAGCAGGTAAACCATCAGGCTCCTTCCACCGACCCGGCGATGATCGCCTGGGCGCGCGCCCGTGCCCACGCCTCGGCGGCGAGCACGTCCTCGACGGTACCTGGTTCGTCGAAGTCCGGAGCGTCCTCCAACACCCGATCGAGAGTGTCGACGATGCCGAGGAAGGGCAGCCGCCCGGCCACGAACGCCGCCACGCACTCCTCGTTGGCCGCGTTGTAGATCGCCGGCCGGCACCGCCCGGCCTCGCCGGCCGCCTTGGCCAGCGCGACGGCCGGGAACGCGGTGTCGTCGAGCGGGAAGAACTCCCAGGTGTGCGCCGTCGTCCAGTCCACCGCGGCGGCGGCCTCCGGCACCCGGTCCGGCCAGCCCAGCGCGACCGCGATGGGCAGCCGCATGTCCGGCGGGCTGGCCTGGGCGATCGTGGAGCCGTCGACGAACTCGACCATCGAGTGGATCACGGAGGTGGGGTGGATCATCACCTCGATATCGGCGTAGGGCACGTCGAACAGCTCGTGCGCCTCGATCACCTCAAGGGCCTTGTTGACCATGGTCGCGGAGTTGATCGTGACCACCGGGCCCATGTTCCAGGTCGGGTGGGCCAGCGCCTGTGCCGGGGTCACCTCGGTCAACTCGTCGCGCCGGCGGCCCCGGAACGGGCCGCCGCTGGCGGTCACGATCAGCCGACGGACCTCGGAGCGGGCACCGGAGCGCAGGCACTGCGCCATCGCGGTGTGCTCGCTGTCGACCGGGACGAGCTGCCCCGGCCGCGTCAGGGCCGCCTTGACCAGCGGGCCGCCGGCCACGAGCGACTCCTTGTTGGCCAGCGCGAGGGTACGCCCGGCGCGCAGCGCGGCCAGCGTCGGCGGCAGGCCCAGCGAGCCGACCACGCCGTTGAGCACGACGTCGCACGGCCACTCCGCCAGCTCGGCCATGGCGTCCGGCCCGGCCACAATCTTGGGCAGCTTGAAGTCGCCGGTGGCCCAGCCGCGCCGGCTCGCCTCGGCGTAGAAGGCCAGCTGGAGGTCCTGCGCGGCGGACGCCTTCGCCACCCCGACCGCCTCGACCCCCAGTTCCAGGGCCTGCGCGGCGAGCAGCTCCACGTTGCCGCCGCCGGCGCCGAGGGCGACCACCCGGAACCGGTCCGGGTTGCGCCGGACGATGTCGATGGCCTGGGTGCCGATCGAGCCGGTCGAGCCGAGCAGGACAAGGGTGCGGGGAGTGCTCACCCGGCCATTCTTCCCCAGCGCCCCTGAGCGCCCGCCGGGAGCCTCACTCCCCGACGCTCGACTCCTCCGGCGGAGCCTCGTCGCCCAGCAGCTCACCTGGGTCGATGGTGAACTCGAAGGGCCGCTTCATGACGAACATCGTGCCGGCCGCCGCCGCGGCGAGGGGGCGATACTCACCGTCGGCGAGCTCGAAGAGCGCGATCGAGTTCGGCATCCTGGTGGTCATACCCCGCATGTGGTGTCACGATCACGCTTCCGCTCAGGACCTCGACCTTGGGGCCGTTGGTCTCCGGTAGGAGATCGAGAGCGAGCTGCGCGGTCCACGGTTCGTCGTGCCACCGGAGCGCGTCGAACGACGGCTCGGCGGGCCGCGGCGTCGGATCGGGCCTGAACGCGGCCTGGGCCATCCGGCTCACCCCCTCAGCGGAACATCGTGCTACCGCCCACCCTAACGGCGCTGCCCCGGTCCGGGCCGCTCGCACAGGGTGTGCGTCAGGAGCGGCGGGCCGGCCGGGGCCGAGGATCAGCCGACCCGGAGGATCAGGCGGCGGAGCGGAGGACGAACGTCTCCAGCTCGGCGCCGCCGTACCAGTCGGTGCGGATGCCCAGGTGGGTCATGCCGAGCCGGCGGGCCACCGCCATCGACGGTTCGTTGCCGGCCATCACCACCGCGTACACCTGCGGGGTGCCGGTGGCGAACTCGCGCGCCAGCATCGCCCGGGCCGCCTCGGTGGCGTAGCCGTGGCCCTGGGCGTCGGGGTGCAGGTGCCAGCCGACCTCGATGTCGTCGCTCGGGGTGACCCCGTCGCGCCCGGGCAGCGGCTTGAGCAGGACGCTCCCGGCCACCCGGTCGGCGCCGCGCGGCTCGATCGCCCAGATCCCCCAGCGGCCGGCGTACGGCCCGTAGCGGTCCCGCCAGGCGTGGACCCGTTCCCGCGCCTGCGCCGGGTCGGTCATCCGCCCCGCGCCGCCGCCCAGCCAGCGCATCACCTCCTCGCGGGAGTAGATGTCGTAGATCCGGGCCAGGTCCGCGGGCGACTCGGTCCAGTCCCGCAGGACCAGCCGCTCGGTCGTGGCGATCGTCATGCCGCCGGATCGTAATGCGTGGCGCACGGCCGGACGGGGAACGAGAGCGCGATGGGCGACGGGTGGGATCGGGCGAAGCGGATCACGGCTGCGGCATTCCGGCCGGTCCGCGGCCGGGACCTGTCCCTGCACGCCGCCGCGATCACCTTCTACGGCGGGATCGCCGTGGTGCCGGTGGCGCTGCTGGCGATCTGGCTCACCGGCCTGCTCGCCGGGGCGGACCGGGTACGGCGGCTGACCGGGTACGCGGTCGACACGCTGCCCACCGAGATCGGCGTGCACCGGGCGGTGGCCGCGCTCGTCGAGGCCGGGCTCGGGCTGACCCCGTGGCTGGCGCTGGCCTCGCTGCTGCCGGCCTCGCTCTACGGCGAAGGGCTGCGCCGCGCCTTCGTCTCGGTGGCCGAGCCACGCGCCGAGTCCGGCGCGCTGGTCGGCTGGCGGGGCCGCCTGCTGCTGCTCCCGCTGCTCGCGCCGGCGCCGGCGCTGCTGCTGTCGATCCTGCTGGCGCTGCCGCTGACCACCCGGCTGGTACGCCAGGGCGGCTGGTCCGGCGCGCTCGGCGTGGTGCTGTCGTTCCTGGCGGTGTGGCTGGTGCTCACGCCGGTGCTGGTGTGGGTGTTCCGGGTGGTCGGTCCGGCCTCCCCGGACTGGCTGGTCACCGTGGCCCTGGGCTCGTTCACCGCGGCGAACCTCTCCGGCTTCCTGCACGGCTTCGTGCTGTTCTGCTCGCTGCCGCTGGACCTGGGCGCGCCGTTCGGCGGCTTCGACGAGATCGGCGGCGGGGTGGCGGTGCTGCTCTGGCTCTACCTGTTCCACGTGATCGTGCTGTCCGGCTACTCGGCCACCCTGGCGGCGAGCCGATGGCGGGCCACCCGGGTGGCGGCCCGCGCCTGACGGCGGTCGCTCAACGCCGACGCCCCGTCCGTGCTGCCGCCAGTGACGCCGGGCCGGACCGGGGGCGCGGCGGGACGGCCGCCCGCCGTCAGAGGCTTTCGACGTACCGCTTGGCGTCGGCCAGCGACAGGTGCGTGTGCTCCCGCACCACCTTGATCGCCTGGATCTTCCGGCCCCGCTGGAGCAGCCGCGCGGCCTCGGCCCGCACCGCGTCGTCCACCTTGCTGCCGGTGCCCGGCGCCGGGGCGCCGGGCGTCCACGTCCCGCCCGCCGCCAGCAGGTCGACCACCCGCTTCGCGTCCAGCAGCGACAGTCCGGTCTGCTGGCGCAGCACCTTGACCGCGTCGATCGTGCGCCCCTGCCGGGCCAGCCGGAGCACCTCGGCCTGCCCGTCGCCGATCGGACGGTCCGGGGCGACCAGGTCCCGGGGACGGCCGCGCCGCAGGAGCAGCGGGACAAGCACCACCACGACGAGCACCACCACGAGCGCGACCTGGACAGTCGGGGACATGCCGCCGACGGTAGCGTCCCGCCGCGAACCCTCCCGCCCGGGACCGGCCGGCACTAGGCTCCGGTCGCATGAGTGACGCGAGTGAGCTGCCGACCCGCACCGACGTCGTGGTGGTCGGCGCCGGGCACAACGGCCTGGTCTCGGCGATCCTGCTGGCCCGCGCCGGGCTGGACGTGCTGGTGCTGGAGGCGGCCGAGGTGATCGGCGGCGCCACCCGCACCGAGACGCCGTTCCCCAAGGTGCCCGGGCTGCGGCACTCCACCGGCTCGTACCTGCTCGGGCTGATGCCGCCGGAGCTGCTGGCCACGCTCGACGTGCGGATCCCGGTGCTGCGCCGCGACCCGCACTACTTCCTGCCCACCCCGGGCGGGCTCGGCTCGCCGTACCTGCTCTTCGGCAGCGACGCCGCGGCCAGCCGGCGGCAGCTCGCGGAGATGTTCTCCCCCGCCGACGCGGCCGCCGACGACGCGCTCCAGGCCGAACTCGCCCAGCTCCGCGCGGACCTGGCCCCGGCCTGGCTGGCCGAGCCGCTGCCGGTGGAGCAGACCGCCGAGCGGTACGTCCGGCCCGCCCTGCGGCAGGTCTTCGTCGACCTGGTGCGCGGCTCCGTCGCCGACTACCTGGCCCGGTTCGACTTCCGGTCCGAGCTGCTGGTCAGCATGTACGCGGTCACCGACGGCCTGTCCGGGCTGAACGCCGGCCCGGACGACCCCGGCACCGGGCACAACTTCCTGGTGCACAACATGTGCCGGCTGCCCGGCTCGGGCGGCACCTGGATGATCGCGCAGGGCGGCATGGGCACCGTCTCCCGGACGTTCGCCGAGGCGGCCCGCGCGGCCGGCGCCCGCGTCCACGCCGGCACCCCGGTCACCGCCATCACCCTGGACGGCGGCGCGGCCAGCGGGGTGCTGCTCGCCGACGGGCGCCAGGTCACCGCCGAGGTGGTGCTCGGCGCGTGCGACCCGTACCGGCTGATGGCGCTGCTGCCCGACGGCGCGCTCCCGGCGGAACTGGGCGCGCGGATGGCGGCGGTCCGCCGCCCCGGCACCACGCTCAAGCTCAACCTGGCGCTCACCGGGCTGCCCCGCTTCTCCTGCCTGCCGGCGGACGCGCCGAGCCCGTTCGGCTCCACCATCCACCTGCTGCCCGGCTCCGCGTCGCTGGTCGGGGCGGGCGGCGAGTCGCCGATGAACGCGCTGCGTGCCATGTGGGCGGACGTGCGGGCCGGCCGGCTGCCGGCCGAGCCGACCATCGAGTGGTACCTGCACACCACGGTCGACCCGTCGCTGCGCGACGACGCCGGGCACCACTCGTCGGCGTTGTTCGTGCAGTCGGTGCCGTACGAGCTGGCCGGCACCGACTGGGACGCGGCGCTGCCCGGCTACGTCGAGCGGCTGGTGGCGATCTGCGAGCGGTACGCCCCGGGCACCGGCGACCTGATCGCCGACGCGGTGCCGCTGCCCCCGCCCGGCATCGAGGCGCACTTCGGGATCACCGGCGGACACATCCACCACGTCGACAACACCGTCTCGTTCACCGACCGGATGCCGTACGCGACCGGGGTCGACGGCGTGTACGCCGGCAGCGCGGGCTGCCACCCGGCCGGCAGCGTGATCGGCGCGGCCGGCCACAACGCCGCCCAGCGGATCCTCAACGACCTCGGCCGCTGACGAAACTCGGCGGCTGACCGGGCCCCGGTCGACGCCGGTCACGCGGCGGGGGCGGCGGGTTCGCGGGGCAGGTCGCCGGGGTGGCGGGCGCGGGGAACTAGCTCAGCGCCTCCCCGGCCGGCGCCGGCGTCTCGGCGTCGGCCCGGTGCGCGCGGATCTTGTGGCCGACGCTGGTCAGGCAGCGCCCGCTGGCCAGGTCGAACCGCCAGCCGTGCAGCTGGCAGGTGAGCTGGTCGCCGTCGACGATGCCGAACCGGCTCAGGTCGGCCTTCAGGTGCGGGCAGCGGCGCTGCACCACCCAGCCGTCCAGGGTGATGTCCTCGGCGTCGACGGCCCGCTCGTGCTCGTCGTACCAGCCCTCGGCGTACTGCAGGCGCTCCTCGGAGAGGCACTTGAAGAAGGCGTAGACGAACTCGTTGTACTGGCCGATCCGGGCCGCCGAGAACCGGCAGGACAGGAAGAGCGAGTTGACCCAGTCCACCTCGCCGATGTGCAGCAGGTGCTCGATCAGCGCCCGCTCGGTACGGAACCGGTAACGGACCTTCTCGTCCGCGTACGGCCGGACCTCCTTGCCCGGGAAGTCCACCACGATCGACTCGACCGATTCACCGTCGTAGCCGACCAGGTCGAAGCGGACCGGACCGCCGACGCCCTTGGCCAGGTAGATCGACTCGTCCAGCAGCGGCTCGATCCGGCGCTTCATCTCGCCCAGCACGTCGACCTCGGGGTGCCGCCAGGACACCTTCTCGGCCTCGATGATCGGGCGCTTGCGCTCGCGCATCTCCTCCAGGTGGGCCACCTTGTTCGCGAAGAACTCCTCCACCGGCACCGGGTGGGTGGTGGTCGTGCCCTCGGTGGTGACCTCCGCGACGCTGCCCGGCAGCAGCACGATGCCGTTGGTGCCACCGACCTTGGCGTACTCGGCCAGGAAGACCGACTGGTCGGGGAAGATGTTCCCCTCGTCGCCGAAGATGTCGTTGAACTGCCAGAGGCTGTCGTCGAGGAAGCACGGCGGGCCGGCGATCGGGAAGACGCTGTCGGCCTTCAGGTCGTCGATGTAGCGCCAGGTGCGGTCGAACTGCCGGTCCCGCTTCTGCTTGCCGAACGCGGTCTTGGCCGCCTGCGGCAGCTCGTAGACCATCGGGTACCAGATGGCGCCGGAGAACTGGAGCATGTGCGCGTGCACGTGGCCCAGCTCGGCGAAGACGCTCAGGTCGGTCGGGCGGGCGTCGTTCTGGTTGAGCAGCCGGACCCCGTCATACTCCACCCAGAGCGAGGAGTCGCCGATCGGGCCGTCGGTCGGGCTCGTCAGCGCCTGGATCATGACCTTCAGGCCGCCGGGCAGCTCCACGACCTGCTCGTTCGGCGCCTTGAGGAACTTCGTGAAGCCCAGCGCCCGGAACTCGTCCTCCATCTCCGAGGTGGGGAACTCGGGGAGCAGGACCGTCGCGTCCTTGCTGACGAAGTCCCGCAGGTGCTTCGCGTCGAAGTGGTCCCGATGCAGGTGCGACACGTACAGGTAGTCGACCTGGCCCAGGGTCTCCCAGTCCAGCAGCGAGTTGTCGGGAAAGGGGAACCAGGAGGCGAAGTAGGCGGGGTTGACCCACGGGTCGCACAGGATGCTGCCCGCGGCCGTGTCGATCCGCATGCTGGCATGCCCCGTACCGGTCACTCGCACCGTAGTCCCCCTCAAAAAGGCAATCAGGCGTACGTCAAGACGCTACCGGAGGCAGTGTGCTCACCGTTCCGCGACGCCGGTAGTGCCGTTCCGCCCGGGCGACGACGGGACCAACGGCCCGGTCCCGGTCGCCGTGGTCACCCAACCGGGGTACGCCGATCAGGGCGGACCCCGCACCGGGCCCGCTTCGGGGCGTGCCAGACTAACCGGAGATCCGATCGCGAGGGAAGGACCGACAGTGGCAGGAAGCGAGCCGGTAACCGCGCCAGATCAGCACAAGCCCGGACACCGCAGGTCCGGACGGATCGGGGCGGTGCTGTCGGCGGTGGTTTTGGTGATCATGGCGTTCTGCGGCAACCACGAGGGCAGGGTCGAGGACATCTGGCTGATCGGGATCGCCGCGCTGCTGCTGGCCATCGTGATCGGCGACGCGGTGCTGCGCCGCAACGGCCTGCGTTCCTGACCCCGACGGTCGCTCGACCGGTACGCGCGAGGGCCCGCCCCCACCCGGGGACGGGCCCTCGTCGTCGTCGGTGGGCTCAGCGGCCCAGCAGGATGTCCTGCACGTCCTTGAGCGCGGCGTCGACCTCGGCCTCGAAGTAGCCGCCGGGCACCAGCCCGAAGCGCAGCGTGTCCAGGTCCTTCGGGTTCACCGGCATCTGATTGCGGCCCTGCATGCCACCGAGCAGCGCCTCGAAGAACCGGTCCACCTGGTCCGGGTCGTACCCGCTGCCGAAGCGGCGCACCTGGAAACTGCGCCGGATCTGGTCGACCCGGTAGAGGTCGCTGCCGGGCGGGCCGGCCATCGGCGGCCCCACCATCGGCGGACCGGCCATCGGCGGCGGGCCGGGCGGCATCCCCGGGCCGGGGCCGTAGCCCTGATCCGGTCCGAAGCCCTGCTGCGGCAGCGGCGGGCCGGCCGGACCGCGGCCACGCGGGTCGCGGGAATCGCGCGGGTCCCGCTCGGGCATCCGGATCTCGGCGGTCATGTCGGCGCGCCCGTGCCGGCCGGCCTCGAACCCGTCGAACCGCTCCTCCTGGCCGTAGCCGGCCGGGCCCGGCGGCAGGCCGCGCGGCGGCGGCCCGCCGTGCCCCATCGGGCCGGGACCGCCCGGGCCCATCGGGCCGGGACCACCGGGGCCGCGGGGCGCGTCGTAGCCGCCGCGCGGGGCGTCGTAACCGCCGGCGAAGGCGCCGGTGGGCTCGTCGTAGCGGTTGCCGTACCGGTCGGGCGGGCCGGGCTGCGCGGGCATCTGCCGGGGCGGCATCGGGGGCTGCGGCACCGGCGACAGGCCACGGTCGTCGCGCATCGGCGGGCCCATCCGGTCGGCGAGCCGCGGGTCGCCGCCACGCCCGCCGGGGGCGCCGCGCTCCTCCAGCTCGGCGAGCTGCCGCTCGACCCGGTCGAGGTGCAGGTCGACCTGCCACTCGTCGTAGCCGTTGAACCGGACCCGGAAGACGACGTCGTGGACCTCCTGGGAGGCCACGGGCGCGCCGACCGGCTGACCGGCGAGCGTCGCCTCCACCCGGTCCAGGAAGGCGTCGACCTCGTCGACCTTGTATCCCCGGCGGAGCGCCTTACGCCGGAAACGCTGACCCTGACTCGCCACTATGTCTCCTGGTCTCTACCGCTACGCCGTCGCGGTGCGGGGGTCGGTGTCGCTGTCCTCGGCGGCGGCGAGCTGGCCACACGCGCCGTCGATCTCGCGCCCCCGGGTGTCCCGCACCGTGGTCGACACCCCGGCGTCGCGCAACCGCCGGACGAACTCCCGCTCGACCGGCTTCGGGCTGGCGTCCCAGCGGCTGCCCGGAGTCGGGTTGAGCGGGATGAGGTTCACGTGGGCCAACTTGCCGGCCAACAGCCGCCCGAGCAGATCGGCTCTCCACGGCTGGTCGTTCACGTCCTTGATCATCGCGTACTCGATCGACACGCGACGCCCCGTCGTGGCCGCGTAGTCCCACGCCGCATCCAGCACCTCGGACACCTTCCAGCGCTGGTTGACCGGGACGAGTTCGTCGCGCAGCTCATCATCGGGGGCGTGCAGCGACAACGCAAGGGTCACTGAGAGGTCTTCGCTGGCCAGTCGGCGGATGGCCGGCACCAGGCCGACCGTGGAAACGGTGATGTGCCGCTGGGACAGGCCGAGCCCTTCCGGGGCCGGCGCGACCAGCCGGCGGATCGCCGCCACCACCCGCGAGTAGTTGGCCAGCGGCTCGCCCATGCCCATGAAGACCACGTGCGACAGGCGCGGCGGCGAGCCGGCGACCGCCCCGGAGGCGGCCACCCCGGCCAGATAGACCGCCTGGTCGACGATCTCCGCAGTGGAGAGGTTGCGGGTCAGCCCGGCCTGACCGGTGGCGCAGAACGGGCAGGCCATGCCGCAGCCGGCCTGACTGGAGATGCAGACGGTGACCCGGTCCGGGTAGCCCATCAGCACGCTCTCCACCAGCGAGCCGTCGTGCAGCCGCCAGAGGGCCTTGCGGGTCGCGCCGTCGTCGCAGGCCAGCTCGCGGACCGGGGTGAGCAGGGCGGGCAGCATTGCGCCGGCCAGCCGCTCCCGGGACGCGGCCGGCAGGTCCGTCATCCGCTCCGGGTCCCGGACCAGCCGGCCGAAGTAGTGGTTGGAGATCTGCTTCGCGCGGAACGCCGGCTCCCCCAGCTCGGTGACGAGGGCCTGCCGGCCCGGCAGGTCCAGGTCGGCGAGGTGACGGGGCGGCATCGCCGGGCGGCGACCACGGGCGTCGGGGTCCACGGAAATCAGGGGGAGGCTCGTCATGGCGCGTCCAGTCTGACACGCCGGAAGCGGGACGCACCCGTCCGTAGGTCCGGAATCGGCCCCGACCGGCCGGCGGATGCGCTCCCGTCCGCGTGATTCACGCCTCAGCCCGCCATCGGCACGAGGACCGCCAGCAGCAGGTACGCCGTCGGCACCGCGAACAGGATCGAGTCGAGCCGGTCCATCAGCCCGCCGTGCCCGGGCAGCAGGTTGCTCATGTCCTTGACGCCGAGATCCCGCTTGATCATCGACTCGGCCAGGTCGCCGAGGACGGCCGCGCCGGAGATCGCCAGCCCGAACACGGCACCCCACCAGGGGGCCACGTCGAGCAGCAGCCAGAGCAGCACGGCGCTGCCCGCCGCAGCCGCGGTGACCGAACCGGCGAAGCCCTCCCAGGACTTCTTCGGGCTGATCTTCGGGGCCATCGGGTGCTTGCCGAAGGCCACGCCGGCCGCGTACCCGCCGGTGTCGGAGAGCACCACGGCGATCAGGGTGACCAGCACCCGCAGGTGCCCGTCGTCCGGCGCGGCGGCCAACATCGCCGCGAAGCCGCCCAGGAAGGGCACGTAGACCGCGATCAGGGTGGCCGCGGTGAGGTCGCGTTGGTAGTTGCCCGGGCCGTCGCCGAGCCGCCAGATCATCGTGCCGAGCACGGTGACCAGCAGGCCGAGGCTGAGCGCGTCGGGCCCGGCGAACCAGGCCAGGGCGATGGTGAGCACACCGCCGGCGATCAGCGGCACCAGCGGCGGGTGGGCGCCGCCGCGCCGCACCGCGCGGGCCATCTCCCAGATGCCGATCCCCACCGCGGCGGCGATCACCGCCAGGAACGCCGGCAGGTAGAAGAAGAGGGGCAGCACGATCGCCGCGCCGAGGGCCAGCCCGACCCCGATCGCGGCGGGCAGGTTACGCCCGGCCCGGCCGGTCGCCGGCTGGGTGGTCGGCGGGCGGTCGGCCGAGGCCCGGCGCCGGCCGCGGGTCCGGCGGCCCGCCGGCGCCGGCTCGTCCCCGGCCGCCGGCCGCGCGGCGATCGGCTCGTCGCGCACCGGCGCGATCTGGGCCGTCGGGTAGTCCCCACCCGGCCCGTCGGGGCGCCACCGCTCGGGTCCGTCCCGGTCCGGCGGGGCGTCGTCGCGGACCGGCCGGTCGTAGGGCCGGTCCACGGGATCGTCGTAGCCGGTGCCGCCGGGCCGGTCGTAACCACGCTCCCCGGGCCGGTCGTAACCACGCTCCCCGGGCCGGTCGTAACCACGCTCCCCTGGCCGGTCGTAGCCAGGCTCTCCGGGCAGGTCGTAGCCAGGCTCTCCGGGCCGGTCGTAGCCAGGCTCTCCGGGCCGGTCGTAGGCCGTCGCGTACGGCCCGCCGTCCTGGAGCCGGCCGCGCGGGTCCGGGTCGCCGAGACCCTCGTCGCGGTAGCGGCGGTCGTCGGCCGGGTCGCCGTCGCGGGCCGGGCCGGCGAAGCGCATCGGGTGGTCGGGCCGGTGGCCGGGTTCCGCACCGTAGCCGGGCGGGGCGCCGGGTCCGCCGCCGTAGCCGGGCCCCCCGTCGTGAGGGCGGCCGCCGCGCGGCGCGTCGAACCCGCCGTCCGGGCGGGGTCGGGCGTACGGGTCGGCGGCGGGACGGGTCCGCGGCCCGGTGTGCGCCTCCGGCCCGCCGGGCCGGCGCCAGGGGCCCGGCTCAAGCTCGGTGTCGGGCCAGGGCAGCGCCGCCGGTCGCTCGGGGCGGTCCCAGCCGCCCGGCTCGGTGGTGCCGTAGGGGTCGGGGTGGGACATCACGCACCGGTACGCGATGCGAGTGCCGCCACATGACGCAAGACCAAAACCATCCCCTACAGGCGCGACTGCTCCGGTTGACCGGCCCGACGGCCGGCCGATTCCCGCCGTTCATCCGGTGGTGGCCGGGAATCGTGCCGAGCCTACTGCACCCGGGAAGCCGGCACGGCGGACGATCACCCACCACGACGGCGGCACCGGCGCCGCCGTCCCGACGGCGTCGACTCCCGGCGGCCCGGTCGGCCCCCCGTCCGGCCGGAGCCGGAGGGAGCCGAGGTCGGGCCCGAAGTCGTCGTCGGGGCGGCGGCACCGGTGCCGTCCGCGGTGGGTACGAGCGCTCAGACCTCGAGCAGCTCGTTCTCCTTGTGCTTGACCAACTCGTCGACCGTGGCGACGTAGCGCTGGGTCAGGTCGTCCAGGTCCTTCTCGGCGCGCCGGCCCTCGTCCTCGCCGACCTCGCCGTCCTTGACCAGGCGGTCCAGTTCTTCCTTGCCCTTGCGCCGGATGTTGCGGACGGCGACCTTGGCCTCCTCGCCCTTGTGCCGGGCGACCTTGATCATCTCGCGGCGCCGCTCCTCGGTCATCTGCGGGAGCAGGATGCGCAGCTGGTTGCCCTCGTTGTTCGGGTTGACCCCGAGGTCCGAGTCGCGGATGGCCTTCTCCATGGCGCCGAGCTGCGAGTTGTCGTACGGCTTGATGATCACCATGCGCGGCTCCGGAACCCCGATGGAGGCCATCTGGGGCAGCGGGGTCGGGGTGCCGTAGTAGTCGATCACGATCCGGGAGAACATGGCGGCGTTGGCGCGACCGGTACGGATCCCGCCGAACTCCTCCTTGGCGTGCTCGATGGCACGCTCCATCTTCTCCTCGGCCTCGAGGAGGGTGTCGTCGATCACCGGTCTCCTCGCCTCCTTCTGTAGCTCGTGGTGGGCTGTGCTGCTGCTGTGCTGTCGGAGGACCGCTGCCGGCTCGACCGGGCCGTTTCAGGCGGTGATCAGCGTGCCGATCTTCTCACCGCCGACGGCCCGGACGATCGTGTCGTCGCCCTGCGCGCCGAAGACCAGCATCGGCAGGCCGTTCTCCATGCAGAGACTGAACGCCGCGGCGTCGGCCACCCGCAGGTTGCGGCGCAGCACCTCGGAGAAGGTGATCGAGTCGAGCTTGCTCGCTGTCGGGTCGATCCGCGGGTCGGCGGTGTAGACCGCGTCCACGCCGTTCTTGCTCATCAGCACCACGTCGGCGTGGATCTCCAGCGCCCGCTGCGCGGCCACCGTGTCGGTGGAGAAGTACGGCATGCCGGCACCCGCGCCGAAGATGACCACGCGGCCCTTCTCCAGGTGCCGGATCGCCCGCAGCGGGATGTACGGCTCGGCGACCTGGGCCATCGTGATGGCGCTCTGCACCCGGGTCTCGATGCCTTCCTTCTCCAGGAAGTCCTGGAGGGCCAGGCAGTTCATCACCGTGCCGAGCATGCCCATGTAGTCGGCCCGGGCCCGGTCCATGCCCCGCTTCTGCAGCTCGGCGCCGCGGAAGAAGTTGCCGCCGCCGACCACCACGGAGACCTGCACGCCGCGGCGCACCACGGTGGCGATCTGCCGGGCGATGCCCTGCACGACGTCCGGGTCGACGCCGATCGCGCCGCCGCCGAAGACCTCACCGGAGAGCTTCAGCACCACCCGGCGGGCCCGCCCGGGCGGTGGGGCGGTCGGATCGTCCGCCGCCAGGCTCCGGTCACTCACAACCTGCGTCATCCGCCGCGCCCCTTCCGTCGCGCACCTCGCGTGCGCCCGTACCGCGTAACTGCCGCTGCCGACCCTATGTGACGAGGAGGCCGCGGTGCCTGTCACGTACACCGGCGGCCTCCTCGTCGACGTTTCCCTGCCGCCGGTCGCGTCCGCGTCCGGCGGGCGGATCAGGCCTGGCCGACCTCGAACCGCACGAAGCGGGTGACCTCGATGCCGGCGTCGGCCAGCAGCTGCTTCACCGTCTTCTTGTTGTCGGCGACCGACGCCTGCTCCAGCAGGACGAAGTCCTTGAAGAAGGCGTTGACCCGGCCCTCGACGATCTTCGGCAGCGCCGCCTCGGGCTTGTTCTCCTCGCGGGCGGTCTGCTCGGCGATGCGCCGCTCCGACTCGACCACGTCGGCCGGGACCTCGTCGCGGGTCAGGTACTTCGGCCGCATCGCGGCGATCTGCATCGCCACGCCGCGGGCGTCCGCGTCGCCGGCCTCGTCGGACTTGCCGGCGTACTGCACCAGCACGCCGACGGCCGGGGGCAGGTCCTGGCTCTTGCGGTGCAGGTAGACGGCGGTGGTGCCGCCCTCCAGCCGGGCGAAGCGGTTGAGCACCAGCTTCTCGCCGATCTTGGCGGACTGCTCCTGGATCAGGTCGGCGACCGGCTTGCCGTCGATGGTGCTGGCCAGCAGCTCCTCGGCGCTGTTCACGCCGCTGCGCTCGCCGTGCTCCACCAACTGCTGGGCCAGGGCGATGAAGGCGTCGTTCTTGGCCACGAAGTCGGTCTCGCAGTTGAGCTCCAGCAGCGAGGTGCCGGAGTGCGCGATCAGACCGTTGGCGGCCGTGCGGCCGGCCCGCTTGCCGACGTCCTTGGCGCCCTTGACGCGCAGGATCTCGATGGCCTTGTCGAAGTCGCCCTCCGCCTCGGTCAGCGCCTTCTTGGAGTCCATCATGCCGGCGCCGGTGAGGTCGCGGAGCTTCTTGACGTCCGCGGCGGTGAAGTTGGACATGACTCTCTCTTCGGTGTTTGAGACTGCGGTGGGATGGTCTGGCTGCCGGTTACCCGGATCCGGGCCGGTTGTGCCCGGCGTACCCGCCGCGCCCCACCGGCCGGGAAATCGGACGGTGGGGACGCGACGGCGCGATCACTCCGCGGCGGCGGTCGCCGGCTGCTCGGCGGTCGCGGGCTGCTCGGCGGCGGCCGCCGGCTGCTCGTCGGCCTTCTTCGGCTCCTCGAGCAGCTCGCGCTCCCACTCGGCCAGCGGCTCGTCGGCGCCGACCTGGCCCGGCTCCGGCTTCTCGTCGCCGCCCCGGCCCCGGCCGGAGCGGGCGATCAGACCGTCGGCCACGGCGGCCGCGACGACCTTGGTCAGCAGCTCGGCCGAGCGGATCGCGTCGTCGTTGCCCGGGATCGGGAAGTCGACCTCGTCCGGGTCGCAGTTGGTGTCGAGCACGGCGATCACCGGGATGCCCAGCTTGCGGGCCTCGTCGACGGCGATGTGCTCCTTCTTGGTGTCGACGATCCAGACCGCGGCCGGGAGCTTCTGCATGTCGCGCAGACCACCGAGGGTCTTGGTCAGCTTGATCTTCTCGCGGGAGAGCTGCAGCGTCTCCTTCTTGGTGTAACCGGCGGCGGTGCCGCTCAGGTCACCCAGGGCCTCCAGCTCCTTCATCCGCTGGAGCCGCTTGTACACCGTCTGGAAGTTGGTCAGCATGCCACCGAGCCAGCGGTGATTGACGTACGGCTGACCGACCCGGGTCGCCTGCTCGGCGATGGCCTCCTGGGCCTGCTTCTTGGTGCCGACGAAGAGGATGCTGCCGCCCCCGGCGACGGTGGTCCGCACGAACTCGTACGCCTTCTCGATGTAGTCGAGGGTCTGGCGCAGGTCGATGATGTAGATACCGTTGCGCTCGGTGAAGATGAAGCGCTTCATCTTCGGGTTCCAGCGCCGGGTCTGGTGCCCGAAGTGGACACCACTCTCCAGCAGCTGACGCATGGTCACGACGGCCATGGGGTACTCCTAGTTTCCCTGGTTGTCCCGTCCGGCCGGCGGCCGGACGCCTGGCGCCCGGTCGGCGGCCATGACGGACCCGAACGGGATCGGGACCAGGGAGGCCGTCGCCCCACGGAGCGGTCCGTGGAGAGGGCACGCGAGGTCGACCGCGCGAGGCGGTCGCCAGTCGACCAGTGTACGCGCTCTCCCGCGGCCCCGGTCCCGGGGTGCGGGAACCGCCGAGGGCGGCCACCCGTCAGCCCCGGTCGCCGAGGTACGGGAACCGCTGGCGGGGCGGCCGGCCCGGTCGCCGGGGCCGCGACCGCGCCCCGGGTTCCCGGTTCCGGACATACCTCCGGGTCGGGGAGGTATGTCCGCGGGGTCAGCGGGCGGCGAGCGCGGCGGCCAGGAAGAGCACCAGCCCGACGGTCAGGTAGGCGGTCGGCGGCCGGAGCCAACCACGGCTGCCGTCGGCGAGGGCCAGCCCACCGGTGCGCAACCCGTACAGGCCGGCGCCGAAGATCGGCAGGCCGACCACCAGGAACGTGCCCACCACGACGTGCGAGGTGGAGACCGGGTCGCCGACCAGACCGTGCAGCAGCACCCGCAGCGCGGGGGCCTCCAGGACCAGCACCAGCGCCGCCAGCAGCACGGCCAGCACCGGCCGGCGGGTCCGGTAGACCCCGTCGCCCGGCTTCGCCGCGTCCGGCCGGGGAGCCACCGACGGCATCGGGCCGGTCGGCAGCTCCAGCGGGTGCGGCACCGGCCCGGGCGCGACCTCGGCGCCGGTGACGCCGGGCCGCTCCCCGACGGTCAGCGGCGTGGCCCCGGGGTACCCGGGGCGCTCCGCGCCGGCCGGCACCCCGGCGGGACGCTCGCCGGCCGGCAGCGCGGGGGCGCCGGCGTGCGCCGGATGGTCCCCGACGGTGCCCGGCGCCGGGGCCGGCTCCGCCGGACGGGTCGGCTCGACGATCGGGTAGCCGCCGAGCGGGCCGGACCGCAGCGGGTCGGCGCCGAGCGGCCCGGCCTCCCGGCCGGCCCCGCCGAGCGGGTCGGCGGCCTCCCGGGCGGCCCGCCGGCCGACCCGCTCGCCCGGCAGCTCGGTGGAGGTGTCCGGATCATCGGTCCAGCGCGACCGGCGGTAACCGTCGGCCCCGTCGACCTGCGGATCGGCCCCGCCGTACGGGGCGGCCTCGCCGTACCGGAAGCCCTCACGCTGCTCGGGGACGAGGTAGTCGTCGTCGCGGTGCCGCGGCTCGGCCCGCCAGTCCGGCTCGGCGTACCCCCGGTCGCCCCAGCGCGACCCCTGCTCATCCTCGGGAAAGCTCCGTCGTCCGTCCACGACCGGCACGGTATGCGACCGGAACCCGGTCCGCCATTCGGCCCCGGGCGGCATCGCCGCTGGTCGATGCCGCCCGACGCGGCTCCCGGGGCGACACGCCGAGCCGGGCCGGCGGGTCGCCCCGGCGGGTGACGACGTCCGCGTCGGCCGTCGTGGCGGACCCGGCGCGGCGGGACCGGTGCTACCCGCCCTACTTGCCCGTGGGCCAGATCGGACCCCGGTCGGTCCAGGTGACGCCCTTGTTGCGGCAGAGGCAGAACGGGTGGCCGACGGGGTCGGTGTAGACCCGCCAGCCGTAGCCGTTGGGGCCGACGGAGTCCTGCCGCAGGGTCGCGCCGAGGGCCAGAATGCGGTCCTGCTCGGCCTCGATGTCGTCGACTTCGAAGTCGAGATGGAACTGCTTGGGGTGCTCGCCGTCGGGCCACCGCGGGGCGCGGTAGTCCGCCACCCGGATGAAGGCCAACTCGATGTCGCCGAACCGGATACCGGCCCAGTCGCTGTCGCTGCCCTCCTTGACCGGGCGGCCCGTCACCGCTGCGTAGAAGGCCGCCAGCTCCATCGGGTCCGGGCAGTCGATGATGAAATCAGTGAGTCGCAGCATGCGGCGATGCTGCCACACGGTCAAACCAGCCGGAGCCGTAGCACACCCGACCCATGATCGTCCGGTCGTCCACAGCCCACCCCGTCATCCACAGGCGGGCGTCGCCGGAGCACGCCACCGCCCGGTAGGCGGCACGGTCGTCGCCATGACGAAGCGGAACCAGGCCGTCGGCGCGTACGGCGAGCGGTGCGCGGTCCGGCACCTGATCGAGGCGGGACTGCGCCCGGTCGCCCGGAACTGGCGGTGCGCCGACGGCGAGATCGACATCATCGCCTGGGAGGGCGAGGTGCTCGCCTTCTGCGAGGTCAAGACCCGCCGCACCGACGACTTCGGCACCCCCGCCGAGGCGGTCGTCCGGGCGAAGGCACGGCGGCTGCGCGGCCTGGCCGCGCGCTGGCTGGCCGAGACCGGCACCCACGCCGACGAGGTCCGCTTCGACGTCCTCGCCGTCCGGCTCCCCACCGCCGGGCCGGCCCGGGTCGAGCACCTGAAGGGCGCGTTCTGAGATGAGCTACGCCAAGGTGCTCTCCGTCGGGCTGGTCGGCGTGACCGGACACGTGGTGGAGGTGGAGGCCGACCTCGCCCCCGGGCTGCCGGGCGTGGTCATCTCCGGCCTGCCCGACACCGCCCTGCACGAGGCCCGGGACCGGGTCCGGGCCGCGATCGTGAACTCGGGCCAGAAGTGGCCGAACCGGCGGATCACCCTCAACCTGCTGCCGGCCACCCTGCCCAAGTACGGTTCGGCGTTCGACCTGGCCATCGCGGTGGCCGTGCTCGGCGGCTCGGGCGAGTTGCCGCTGCTGCCGCTGGACCGGACGGTGATCCTCGGCGAACTGGGCCTCGACGGCGCGGTCCGCCCGGTGCGCGGCGTCCTGCCGATGGTCGCCGCCGCCGCGCGCGCCGGCCTGGACCGCGTCGTCGTGCCCGCCGCCAACGCCGCCGAGGCGGCCGTGCTGCCCGGCGTACGGGTCCGGGCCGTGGACACGCTGCACCGCCTGGTGGCCTTCGTCCGCGACGGCACGCCGCTGCTGCCGCCACCGGCCGCCGAGCCGCTCACCGCCCCCGGCGGCCCCGACCTGGCCGACGTGGCCGGTCAGGGGTTCGGCCGCCGGGCGCTGGAGGTGGCCGCCGCCGGCGGGCACCACCTGGCCCTGCTCGGCCCGCCCGGCGCCGGCAAGACCATGCTGGCCGAGCGGCTTCCGTCGATCCTGCCGGCGCTGGACGACGACGCCGCGCTGGAGGTCACCGCGCTGCACTCCATCGCCGGTCTGCTGCCGCCCGGCGGACGGCTGCTGCGCCGCCCGCCGTTCCAGGCGCCGCACCACACCGCCACGGTGCCGTCCCTGGTCGGCGGGGGCTCCGGCCTGGCCCGCCCCGGGGCGGTGTCGCTGGCCCATCGCGGGGTGCTCTTCCTCGACGATGCGAAGTCAACTCTTTGACGCCGCCCCCCTGCTCACCTACCCTGCCTGGTCAGGCAGCCGGCAACAGGGGGAAACAGTGGGCAGGGTACTCGGCGTGATCCGGCTCTCTCGGGAACGGGAAGAGTCGACCTCGGTCGCACGGCAGCGTGCCTACATCACGGCATGGGCTGAGCAGAACGGGCACACGATCGTTGGGTGGGCTGAGGATGAAGGCGTGTCCGGCAGCGTGCCGCCGTGGGAACGTCCGCAGCTCGGCGAGTGGCTGCCGACCAGCCTCGGTGGCAGGGCAGACGTTGCCCGGTTCGACATCCTCTGCGCATGGCGGCTCGACCGGGTGTCCCGTCGGGTGCTCCACCTCGCCGCACTGATGGACTGGTGCCGCTCGACCGGGCGAGCGATCGTGTCGACCTCGGAAGGGTTCGACATCAACAGCCCGATGGGCGCGGTGTTCGTCAACATCCTTGCCGCGCTGGCGGAAGGCGAACTTGAGGCGATCAGGGAACGTGCCCGGTCATCGTTCGCCCACCTGATGAAGCAGGGCAGGTGGCGTGGTGGGTTCGTGCCGTACGGGTACCGGGCCGTCAAGGCTGACGCCGGCAGCGGATGGCGGTTGGACGTTGACCCCGAAACCAGCAAGGTTGCTCGGGAGATCGTGCGCCGCATCATCGCCGGGGACTCGGCCAACTCGGTGGTTCGCTGGCTCAACGAGACAGCCACCCCGAGCCCGCTCGACGCACAGCGGAAGCGCGCCGGCAAGGCGACAACCGGCACCGAGTGGCGGGTGGCAAACCTGCTCAAGATGCTGCGCTCTCACACCCTGCTCGGGTACGCCGAGATGACCGAGACCAGGACCAAGCCGGACGGCACCAGGGAGACGTTCACCCGGCTGGTTCGTGGCGAGGACGGGTTGCCGCTGCGTCGGGCTGAGCCGATCGTGAGCGCCACTCAGTGGGAGCAGCTACAGGAAGCGTTGCGGCGCAACGCCAACCCGAAGGCAGGCAACCGGGTCGGTGGCTCTCCCCTGCTGCGCGTGGCGTACTGCGAGTGCGGAGAGCCCCTGTACCGCAACCGGGGACGGAATGGCATGTACTACCGCTGCGGTCTGCGTGCCCGTGCTGGTCGCAACTGCCCGCGTGGCATGTCCTCGATCCCCGCTCACGTCCTGGAGCACGTCACCGAAGAGACCTTCCTGCTCGTTGCCGGCGACCTGGAGGTGATGCGCCGGGCGTTCGTCCCCGGATCGGACCACGCTGCCGAACTCGCCGACGTAGAAGAGTCGATGACCGAGCTGCGGGAGCACCTTGCCGCCGGACTGTTCCGAGGCGAGCGGGGCAAGGCTGAGTTTGCCCAGATGTACGGCGCGTTGGAGGTGCGCCGGGAAGCGTTGGAGGCGCTGCCCTCCCGCCCCGATGAGTGGAGGCTTGAGCCGACGGGGCAGACGTACCGGCAGCGGTGGGAGTCCCTGACATCGGCAGCCGACCGCAACCGAGAGATGCGGGAAGCAGGCTTGAAGGTGATCGCGTACGCCGAGCCGTCCGCCGAAGAGTTGGCGCGGATGGATGATCCCGACGACTTCAAGCGGGTGCGCGTGGTGATCCCCGAGGATCTGATGGCGCGGGTGGAGGCGCACGCAGCCAAGGCAGCCTGACCAGGCGTACCCGCCCGCCCGCTCAGGTCGCCTCACAGCGCCGCTCACCTGGTCGGGGTGGTCCTGTCTGCCCTCGGCTGCCTGTCGCTCCGGCTCGCTGTGTGCCTGGTTGCCTGCCCGGCTGCGGGTAGGTGTGCGTCGATGCATGGTCATGCAGGGGTGCGCGGGTGGGTGTCGGCCAGGGGGTGGGGGGTAGACCCCCTTGACCTGGGACGCCGCACCGAGTGGTCTTAGGACGCCTGGTCGCGCCCCGGTTCAGAAGTCGCCGTGACAGCCGGGGCAGGACGGGCGGAGCAGGGGTGCTGCATGGTTATGCATCCGCTCGCCGGCAAGGATCGCCGGCCACGCCAACCCCCGAGGTGTGAGGTGCCGAAAAATACGGGAGCACCCCGGGGGGTCGACGTGACATCGCTGGTCTACCGCCGGCCGGCTCGCTTCATCGCCCGGTGGTTCCGCTGCCGGCACCGGTCGGAGCAGAACTCCCGCACGTACGCAGACCCTCCCGGCAACGGTTCTTCACACCAGCCGCAGAGGTTCGCCGCCCAACGCAAGGCACGTTCTTCACTGGTCGGGATCGACTGGCTCACAGCATCCCCGGGTGCTGCTCGGTGCGGCGGTACCGGGAGTCGACGCGGCGCATGTTGGCGACCCTTGCCGCCGTACCTTCACGGCCGGTCTTCTTCGCGTGGTGGTGGTGGCAGAGCGCGCGGAGGTTGGTCATCGCGTGGTTGTCGCCGGGCACGATGTGGTCAACCTCGTCGGCCGGCTCGTAGCACTTCTTGCCGGACCCGTCTTCCTTCACCCACTGGCAGGCGTAGTTGTCGCGCCGTAGCACTCGCTCGCGGATCTGCTTCCAGTTCGCCGGCAGGCGACTCGCTCGGTTGCTCGTGTCCCATGCCATCAGGCAGCCACCTGCTCGGCCTGGTCGTGAGTCGCCGCCCAGTAGGCGACGTGCACCAGCGAGAGCCCGTCGCCGATCGTCCGCCGATGCGCGTTGTCGAACCGGGTGTGGCAGGGGCGGCACATCGGCACGTACTTGTCAGGGTTGGTGCTGTACGGCTTGCGGGCCTCGCGACCCTTGATGTCTGCGCGCTCGTCGTAGTCGGCGTGGGAGTACGCCCACTGGTCGGCCTGGTTGCCGCAACGGCAGAGGTAGAGGGAGGCGCTGCCCCGCTCGTTCTTCACGCGGGCGTGTGCGCCGTCGTAGGTCAGTAGCTCCTGCCGTCGGGGGTCAACGTGGTTGGCTCGGTCGGCGCAGTTGGTGGTGATCCCTCGGGCAACGTTGTTGATCTGCAACGCCTTGACGTTCCCGCACTCGCATCGGAACAGAGCCCGAGGCTCGCCGCTGCCCTCGATCCGCTCGACCAGGGTCAGCGAGCCGTAAGCGTTGCCGGGGATGTGCTTGCGGCTCGCCGGCCGGCTGGTCGGCTGAGGCTTGCGCGGGCGAGGGTGGGCCTGCCTGGCTTGCCGCTCACGCTGCCGGCGAGCCTGGTCCCGGCAACGCTCGCCGCAGTGGATGGCCTGCGGTCGCTTCCCTTCCATCGTGCCGCCGCAGTGCTGGCAGGCGCGCTCGGTCATCTGGTCAGTGGTGTTCACTCTGGTTCGTCTCCTGTAGGTCTTGCACAGCAAGGGGCACAGGCTCGCGTATCCCGCTCAGAAGCTCTGAGAGTCGCGAGATCCTGTGCCCCTGCATGGGTGTTGGTGTTGGTGTGCTGAGCCGTCAGCGTGGCTCTGGGCGGGCTGCTCTGCGCTGCCTCTGCCTGCGTCGTACGTCGCGCTGCCGGCAGGCATGGGAGCAGAACCGGGGTGCTCGCTGGGTACTCGGCCGGATCGGCTTGCCGCACTGCTCGCACAGTCCGGGGTTCTCTCGCTCCCGGCCGATGCGTAGGACCAGGTCGCCGTTCCGCCGGATGCGCCGACGGTGCCGCTCGCAGTAGCCGTACCCGTGGCGGGGTTGCTCGCAGCCGTCGACCAGGCAGCGTCGGTCGGTGGTGTGGTTGGTGTTCGTCATGTCGTGTCCAGGAGGGAAGGGGGAAGGGCGGGCGGACCTCCGCCCCTCCCCGTTCACCCGTCTGTCAGGCGGCGATGCAGCCGAGCGACAGGGTCAGCTCGGTCCGCCCGTCGGCCTGGTCGGCAACGTGCGAGATCACGTACGGGTCGCCCGGCCGGTACTGCATGTTCGAGCCGCCGCCCGGGTAGACGCGGCTCTGCGGCTTGCCGATGATCCGCTGCACCTCGGCGCGGAAGTGCTCCAGCGGGAACACCTGACCGGCCGGGTAGGCGATGACCACCCGAACCAGGCCGGACACCTTGCCGGCAGCGCTGGCGGCGTAGATCTCGACGCCGTCCTGGTCGGCGACGGGCGAGACGTGCACGGCCGGGGCAGCCGGCTCGGCGGAGTCGACCTCGACGGGGAAGCCGTGCAGGGCGAGGGTCAGGCGGTTGGCGTCGATGGTGTCGGCGATGAACTGAGCGATAGACACTGTTGGAACTCCTTGGTTCGTTGAGAGGGGTTGTTGCTTGGGGTGGGTGAGGGGGTGGAGCGGGCGGGAGTCCGCGCAGCCGGCGGACCCCTCGCCCTGGTTGGGGTCACTCGGTCAGCCGGCGACCCGAGCGACGGCGTCGACCTCGACCACCACTCGCACACCGCTCTTGAGCGAGTTGCTGAACTCGTTGCCCGGGGTCGGCTGCTCGGTGGTGGGCTGCTCGCTCACGACGTGGGCAGCCTTGATCCGGCCGATGCCGGCCGCCACCTCGCCGACCAGCTTGCCGACGCTGTTGCGGGTGTACTCGCCGATCTGTCGGGTGCCGACCACGCGGGAGGTCAGGTCGAACACAACCCGCACAGTGCGCCGCTCCTGGTCGCCGTCCCGCCCCCGGTTGGTGACGGTCACGGTGTTGAGCGCCGAGCCGATGTTCTTCACCTTCGCGGCCTGGTCCCAGAGACCGTTGCCGCCGTACAGGCCACCGCCGTACGGGTCGCTGGTGCGCTGGTTGGACCGGCCGCCCCGGTTGGTGATGCTGTCGATCAGGTCCAGGGCGAAGTTCCGCAGAGCGTTGCTGTCGACCTCGGCCGGCAGGGCCGGGACGTCCGGCTTGACGTTGGACAGCCGAACATCGACCGTCACACCCTGCGGGCTCGGGCTGGCGTTGGTGCTCACCAGGGCAGCGCCGCTCGCCTCGATGCGGGCGAGGCCGGCGAGCATGGCAGCGCCGTCGATCGGCGAGCCGTTCGGCGAGACAACGGTGATGCCGACCTGACCGGACATGATGCCGGTAGCGGGGTTGGTGGTGGTGGCGCTGGCCTGACCGATGTACACGCCGGGCTTGCTGCGGTCGTCGGCGTTGATCGCCACCGTCAGACCGAACACGCCGAACGCGAACGGGTCAGCCTCGATCCGCTCAGCAACGAACCGGGCGAGCGTCGGCGAGTCGATGGCCTGAGCGGAGTCGAGAGCACGCTCAGCCGGCTTGACCGCCTTGCGGGCAGCCTCGATCAGGTAGCCGAGACGGGTGATCTCAGCTTCCGCGGTGACCAGGTCGAGCGCGCTCACCTTGTCGTCGCCACGGGTCAGCCGGGCGACCAGCTCGGCGGCAGTCTCCTCGGCCTGCTCGTGCTCGGCCTGCCGCTGGTCGACCAGGGCAAGCGCCTCGGTCAGCTTCTCGGCGGCGATGTCGGTAGCGGTACGGGTGGTGTTCTTGCGGGCGGTAGCCACGGGGTGGGTCTCCTTCGATAGGCGCCCCATGTCGGGGCATGAAAAAAGGCCGGCAGCTAGCCGGCCCGAGGGGATAGGTGGTGCTGTTCGGTTGTGGTGGCTCAGAGGGTGACGCTGGCGGACCAGTAGTGCGCCGCATAGGACGGGCAGCTAGGGATCTTGTTGGCGATGATCGTCCGCTCGATCGTCCGCAGCTTCATCGAGACACCAGGCAGGCCAGCCAGGTACTCGGGAAGCACGTTGCCGGTCCAGCGGTCGACCAGGTTGAGCGGCTTGATGATCAACGGGTCGTCACTGTCAACGAACGTTACGACCAGCAGGCGACCGACGATGCGGTTGCCGTCGACCCACGGTGCCTCTCTCGGACGTACCCGGATGGCCGGGCGGATCTCCGGTCGCATGGTCTTGCCGCGAGCCGCAGACGGCTGCACGTCGACCAGGTCGCCGCAGGCGTTGGCGAGTACCTGGCAGACAAGCGTCGGCAGGATCATGCTCGACTCGTCCCAGACCCGGGAAGCGGGCAGCCGGTGGTCTCGGGGGGTGGGGGTCAGGGTGGTCACCACCGACCACCCGGAACCTGGTTGGCGGCAGCCTGAGCCTCACGGTAGAGCGCCGTCGCCTTGCTCAGCTCCTCGGTCGCCTCGGTGATGTCGGCGGCAGTGGAGTCGGGATCGGCTTGGATGCGGGCAAGCAGCTCGGCGGCGCGAGCCTTGCTGTCGTGCGCCATCGCGTATCGCTGGCTCGCAAGGTCGGCAGCCTTGCGACGCTCAGCCTTGGTGGTCTTGCTGGTCTTGCTGGACACGGGGTGAGAGACCTCCTCGGTCATCGGGAACGGCGGGCAGCTCGGGCAACGGCAACGGGGTCGAAGTCGTCGCCCTGGTCGCCGTCGTCGTCGGTGGTGTCAGTGGGGTTGTCGATCCGGGCGAGTTGGGCTTGGCTGCGCTTCATCGCAAGGGCGACCTTGGATGCGCGGATCGCCTGCTCAACCTCGGCCGGGGTGTAGCCGTCGGCGATGCCGTCGGGCAGGTTGGTGGGTCGCATGGTCTTGCCGTCCACCCGGTGATCGGCGAGACGTTCGGCGAGGGACCACACCCGCTCGGGGAAGTCGTAGCGGCTCACTGGTCACCCCGGATGTGCCGCAGAGCGGCGTGGGCGTTGGTGAGCATGCGGCGAGCGATCACTACCGCGTCGGCAGCGTCGGCGATCTCCTGGCTGTCGCCGGAAGCGTGAGCACGAACCAACCGAGCCTCAGCATCGGAGCGACGGTCGAAGCAGAGCGCCACAACCTGCTCGGCCAGGGTGAGAGCGTCGATGTGGTCGGAGTCGGTGTAGGTGAGGGAAGCGAGGATCACGGGGTGATGTCTCCTGTTCGTCGGCAGGGTTGATCCGCCGGCTGTCGCCGGCAGGGTGATCGGTGAGGGTTGCTCTCGCGGTGCAGTGGCGAGCGCGGAGCAGAGTGCCCGGGTACCTCGGGGCAGAGGGAGCGTCGGCAAAGAGCTTCCCGATGGTGGCCGCGTACGCGGCCCAACCTGGTCGAGCGGGTCTCCCGGTTGATGCGGCCTCCGGCCGCTCATGCTCTCGCCGCTGCCTGGTCACCTCGGGAGCGCAGCGGCACGGCGCGCGTAGCGCACAGCGCCCCAGGGCTACAGGTTCGCCCAGACGTCTTCGGTCGGCTTGGGCTCGACCCTGACTGGCTCGGCCGGCGCAGCCGGCGTGAACGGTTCAACCAGGTCCCAGACCGAGGGGACAGGCTCGGCTACCTGGCTCGGCTTGGTGAAGATGCCGAGAGGTTGATCCCTCTGGGTAGTTACATGGGTAGTTACATGGGTAGTTGTGGTCTCGATATCGGTACTCGACTGAGTCTCGATATCAGGACTCGACTGAGTCTCGATATCGGTACTCGGGGCACCCTCGGTCGGCACCTCCCGAGTCTCGATATCGGTACTCGGTGGAGCGCCAGGGACAGCCAACGCCGAGAGGTTCCACAGGCTCGGCGACCCGAGCCGGTACTCATCCGACGTGCCCCGCTGCCAGTCGCCCTCGGCCACCCGGACGAACACCCGTGCAGCCCGAGCCTTGTCGAGCGCCTTGCTGATGGTCGTGCGGTTCGCTCGGGTGTTGGTCTGCAACAGCTTGTAGCCGGGGAAGATCCCGCCGCCAGTGTTGGTGTCGGCGTAGGTTGCCGCCGAGAAGATGATGCCCATCTCGGCCGCAGAGAAGTACTTGCCGGTGCGGTTCACCTGGCCGAACGCATCCAGCCAGTCGAACAGGATGGCTCGGCTACCGGCGTTCACTGCCGACCCTCCATCGCTGCGATCAGGTCGGACTCGCTGAACCGGCCGAACGGGTCGGCAACCTCGTAGGCGTACGTCGACACGTACTGCACCTCAAGGTCTACCCGGCTGTCTGCCAGCACGCCACGCAGCCAGGCACCTCGGGGGGACGTGTCTCGCCTCGCCTGTTGGCGCATCTCTCGTACCCGCTGGCGCATCACGTTCGCGGGGGCAACGGTGTCGATCACTGGTGGCTCGCCTCCTGGTCGTGGGTGTGTGTTCACTCGCCGCTGAGCAGGCCACGTAGCCGGGCTCGCTGCTCGGGGGTGAGGGGTGGTGCCTCGCTGGCGATCCGCTCGGCGATGCGCCGCAGCTCGTCTGTCACCAGGTCTGCTCTCGGGCGTACTGCTCGACCTCGGTGACGGCGTAGTAGACCCTGCCGCCATGGCGGATGTACCGCATGCGGCTGCGGTTCTCGCTGCGCTGGTTGATCAGGGTCCGGGCGGACAGCCCGAGCCGCCGGGCCGCCTCGTTGGTGTCGACGTACTCGACGCCGTTGATCGTGTACTGCACGGGTGGTTGCCTCCTGTTCGTGGTGGTGTGGTGGTTCGCCTACCTGGCGCAGGGCATGAAAAAACGCCGCATCCCTGGTGGGACACGGCGTGCGTGGTGGTGCTGGTGGGTGCTCGGCGAGCAACCCTCACAAGTAAGAGTCGCCAGCAGGCCGGCGTTTTATGCGCTGTCGTGACCGGGCTCACAGGATCACACCCGGCAGCCTGGTCGAGCAGGGGTCGGCGAGCAACCCCCACAAGTAAGAGTCGCCAGCAGACCGGCGTTCTGGCGGGACTTGTGTCCGGGCTCACGGCAGCCGGCTCGACGGGGGGCCAGCGAGCAACCCTCACATGTAGGAGTCGCCAGCAGACCGGCGTTCTACAAGCAGTCGTGACCGGGCTCACCTGGTCGACCTGGTCGACCCGCTCGGCGAGCAACCCTCACACCTAGATATCGCCAGCAGACCGGCGTTCTGGCGGGACTTGTGTCCGGGCTCACCTGGTCGACCTGGTCGACCCGCTCGGCGAGCAACCCTCACACCTAGATATCGCCAGCAGACCGGCGTTTTATGCGCTGTCGTGACCGGCCTCACGGCGAGCCGGTCGAGCGGGGGTCGGCGGGCAACCCTCTACAGTTAAGACGGGTTGATCTTGGCGTTTTACCGGCAACTATGACCGGGCTCACGCAAGCAGACTGCCCGCCACCCCGAGGACCAGGGCGACAGGCAGCCGGTCTGCTGGTCGGGCTACTCGGTGGGAACCCCTGCCCAGCGGGCAAGGTCGGCCCGGTCGTAGACATCCACGCCGTTGACCCTGTTGCGCGGGGTGGGCACGTCACCTACTCGCCGCTGTGCTCTCTTCTTGGTCGCCTCGTACGACCAGGGAAGGACACCCGTGGCGCACGCCTCCTTGAGCGTCAGCCTGTTGTCCCCGCAGGGCTTGATAGGCGCGCTGACCTGGGAAGGGGACATGTCCGGGGACATCGCCAGCGAGCGAGCCTCTGAGGCGGTCAGGTAGGCCACCTGGCACTCGGTCACCTGGTCGCCGATGACCACCTGCCACCGGCCACGCACCCGGGATGCGCGAGGCATGGCAGCCTGCGGGCACAGCATCTTCCAAGCGTTGGCGGTGTACCGGGCGAGGCAGCGCACCCCGAAGTTCTCCCGGCTCTCCGGTCCGCCGATGGCTCGGGCAGTGAGTAGCTGAGCGATGCCGATCACGTTGACCTTGGCGCTGCGGCCCATGAACAGCAGTTCGCCGAGAGCCGAGACAGCCGGCGACCGCTTGGGGTCACCCTTCTCCCGGTTCTCTGCCCACCAGTTCGCGAGCTGCGTCAGGGTCGCGTTCAACTCCTCGCAGATGACCAGCACCCGGGGACCGGGGTCCCAGCCGTCTGCCTCGTGAAACGCCAGGGTGTTCCGCTCATCGGCGAGAGCAGCCAGCTTCACCAGCGCGTCATGCATCTGCCCCGGCTTGGTGCAGTAGTCGACCTGGTCGAGACCGAGCGCCCAACGGTGCGAGCCCTTCCGGTCAAGGATGACCACCCGGCCACCCCGACGGAGCACCTGCACGGCGACCAGCTCGGCGAGCACGCTCTTGCCGGCACCCGTACCGGCAGACACGGCGATGTGCGGGGAGTCGTCGTCAAGGCTGATCGTCACCGGCTGGTTGCCGGCACCTTGCCCGAGGTAGAAGACAGCGTCATCGGCCGGCAGGTGCTCGGCGACCTGGTCGACACCGACGCGGGCGGGTGGACGCTTACGCACCGTCCATGTAGCCGTTACCCGCAGACCGACCTGGTGCCAGGACTCGACCAGGTCAGAGACGGGGATCTTGCTGCCGATGATGGAAGAGACCAACTGCCGCTGTTCCCTGGTCAGGTACGGGGTGTCGGCGACCAGCTCGATACGCGGACCCTGGTCGCCGTCGACCGGCCGGCGGAACACAGCCAGCCGGGAGGTGACCGGCTGTGCCTTGCGCTGCACCGACCAGGCTGCCCGCTGAGCACGCTCAGGAAGCCACCGGATGATCGGCTCTACGTGCTCGCCGTACCAGGCACGTACGGCTGTCTCAGCCGGGCTGAGCGGCTTGGCCAGTCTCGGGGTGAGGTTGCCCAACGTCGGGTCGACGTGCAGTCGTACGCCGGTCTGTAGACCCATCGCCGGCGCAAGGGCAGCCAGGGTCGGGGTGACGTACTCGCGGTTGAACCGGCGCATGGTGAACCGGCGACGCACCCGCCAGCCGGCAACCAGCGCAGCCGAGCCGACCAGTGAGCCGACCTGCTCGGGCTGAGCCACAGCCAGCGCAGCCGTAGCCGGCACGCTGAGCCGGATCACCTGACGCTGCCAGCCGGTGAGCCGACCAGCGCCACGGCTCAAGTACGGGTAGCCGGTCTTGCCGCTGAGCGGCCTACCGGAGACGTACCGGTAGGCCACCCGCGACACGGTGTGCTTGCGCCGCAGCTTGCGGATAGCCCGCTCAAGCTCGGTCACGCCGCCATCTCCGCAAGCTCGGGCGCGCTGCCGTTGATGGCAGGTTCCGCAGGCTGCGCCGGGGACGGCGAGCCAGCCGAGCGGGTAGGCCGGTACCGCTTGACCGTCGCCAGCGAGACACCGGCAAGCTCAGCGATCCGAGCGTGCGTCGCCTCGGGCTCGGCGAGGTGAGCCGACATGATCCGGTCAGCCGAGGTGAGCGAGCGGGGGACAGGCTTGCGGCTCGGCTCGCTGGTCCGCTTGACCGGCTGAGCCTTGACCGGCTCGACGGCGACCGGCTCACGGATCGGCTCAGGCTCGACGGCGACCGGCTCGGCCACCTTGACCGGCTCGGCCTGGTCGACCGGCTCAGGCTGGATCAGCTTGCCCCGGCGAGACAGCACCTCGACGGCGAGCAGGAAGGCGACCGGCGGAACGGCGGCAACGGCACGGGCAGTCCACGTCGGGTGAGCCGAGGCGATGTTGGCAGCCAGCGTGGCGACGATGCCGAACGCCACGGCGAGCCGGGCGGACAGGCGAGGCTTCCGGTTGCTGCGCTTGTCGTCGAGCATCGCCAGCGTGCCAACCAGGATCAGCCCATCGATGGACAGCGGGAGCACCGACGCAACCGAGACGTGCTCGCCGGCCTGCCGGGCGACCTTGTAGATGTGGGAGAACGAGGCGTAGCCGGCGACCAGGGCGACCAGGCCGGTGGTCAGCCGAGAGGCAACAGACGTGGCGTTCACGGGCGGATCTCCTTGTGGGCGGTGCGGGTGACGTCGTCGGCGACCTGCTCTGCGTGCCGCTCAGCCGTCCGGCGGGCGATCACGAACGGGGCGAGCATCACGGCGGGTCCGCCGATCAGGACCAGGACCAGGGCGTAGGCGGCAGTGGCGTTCATCGGCCACCCGCCAGAGCCTCGGAGCGGCACGGGCCGCAGTTGGTAGCCGAGCTACCCCGGTGCCTCGGGCACTGCTCCACGTCCCGCTGAACGGGCAGGGCAGCACCAGTGAGAGCCCGAGGGGTGAAGGTCTTCTTGCCGTTGATCTTCGGAGAGGTCTCTCCCGCGCTTGCGCGGTTGAGGGTTCTCTGACGGTTCAAGGACGGTTCGTGTGAAGCAGGCTTCACCCCGGTCGGTACTGCACTTCCTGCCGCTCGGAAGCCTGCTTCACCCCGGTCGGCAACCGGGAGGAAGTCAGCTTCACCCCGGTTTTCCACAGGCTCGGGAACCTCGGTCGGCTTGCCGGATGCCGGCTCGGCGAACGGGTCGAGCGAACCGGGAACGGTCCGCCGACGCTCCATCGCGAGATCCCAGACAACCGGACGCCGGTCGGTGGGCAGGTGCAGGACGTGTCGCTGATCGCCCCGGCGGATGATCCCGAGGCGTTCCAACTCCTTGATGTCGTTCGCCACCGCGCGGACCGACTTGCGGGCGTAGTGGGCGAGCCGTTCCCGGGACGGGTACGCGGCTCTGCCGTTGGCGTGGGCGTGGTTGGCGAGACCGATCAGCACGGCCAGGCAGGAAGGGGGCAGGTCGGGCGCGTCGTTCAGCGCCCAGGTCAGGGCCTCTACACTCATGGGCGGGCGGACCTCCACTGTCCGTCAAGGCCCCGGATCACAGACGTTGGCGCGTCTGCCGGGGCCGCTCTCGTTGTGGCGTCAATGGTGATCGCTCGACGAGGCGCCCGAGTTCAGCAAGGCGGCGCTGGAGGCGCTGCGCCAGCCGCTGGAGAGCGGCCGGGTACGGGTGACCCGGGCGCACGGCGCCACCGAATACCCGGCCCGGACCCAACTGGTGCTGGCCGCCAACCCGTGTCCCTGTGCCAAGCCGTCCGGCGATCTCGACTGCGAATGCACTCCCCTGGCCCGCCGGCGCTACCTGGGCCGGCTCTCCGGGCCGCTGCTCGACCGGGTCGACCTGCAGGTGCGGCTGCACCCGGTGCGGGCCGCGGAGCTGCTGGCGACCGGCACCCCGCCCGAGTGTTCGGCCACGGTGGCCGACCGGGTGGCCGGGGCGCGCCGGGCCGCCGCCGACCGGTGGTCGAGCACCGGCCACCGGGTGAACGCGGACGTCCCCGGCCCCTACCTGCGCCGCCCGCCCTGGCAGCTGCCCGGCCGGGACATCCGGGAACTGCGCCGGCGGCTCGACTCCGGTTCGCTCTCCGCCCGGGGGTTCGACCGGGTGCTCCGGCTCGCCTGGACCATTGCCGACCTGGACGGACGGGACCGGCCGGACGGCGACGACATCGCCGAGGCGGTGCAGCTGCGGCTGGGTGAGGGCGGATGACCGGCACCGATGACGACCGGCTGGCCCGGGTGGCGCTGACCTGGCTGACCGAGCCGGGCACCCGCGCCGTGTTCCACCTGGTCGAGGAGGTCGGCGCGGTCGCCGCGCTGGACCTGGTGCTGCGCGGCGACGTGGCGGACTCGACGGTGCGGTCGGCCGTGGCGGCCCGGTCGGCCGGCGGTGACGCCCGGCTGGTGGCCGAGCGGGCGTTGGCCCGCACCGAGCGGCTCGGCGCCCGCCTGGTCATCCCGCACGACGACGAGTGGCCGGCCCGGGTCGCCGACCTGACCCGGCTCCAGCTGGCCGGGGCCGACCGCAAGGTCGACCGGGAGACCGCGCCGCCGCTCTGCTTCTGGGTACGCGGCGCCTGGCCGCTGGGGCAGGCCTTCGAGCGGTCGGTGGCCGTCGTCGGGGCGCGGGCCGCCACCCCGTACGGCACGCACGTGGCCACCGAACTGGGCTACGGCCTCGCCGAGCGGGACTGGACGGTCGTCTCCGGCGGCGCGTTCGGCATCGACTCCGCCGCGCACCGCGGCGCGTTGACCGCCGGCGGGCTGACCGTGGCCGTGCTGGCCTGCGGGCTGGACCGCCCCTATCCGATGGGCAACACGGCGCTGTTCGACCGGATCGCCGAGACCGGCCTGCTGGTCAGCGAGTGGCTGCCGGGCGCGGAGCCGCTGCGGCCCCGCTTCCTCATCCGCAATCGGGTCATCGCGGCGGCCACCTGCGGCACGGTGCTGGTCGAGGCGGCGAAGCGCAGCGGGGCCACCCAGACGCTGAACCGGGCGATCGGCGTGCTGCGCACCGGGATGGTGGTGCCGGGACCGGTCACCTCGGCCATGTCCGTGGGCGCGCACGAGGTGCTGCGCGACCAGCCCGCCGCCCGGCTGGTGTGCGGGGTCGCGCACGTGCTGGAGGAGGTGGGACGCATCGGTGCCGACCTGGCGCCGCCGGCCCGGGAACCGGAACGCCTCCGCGACCGCCTCGACGACGCGGCCACCCAGGTGCTGGAGGCGTTGCCTCGGCGCCGGTCACTCGCGCTGGAGGCCGTCGCGGCCCGGGCCGGGGTCGACCTGCGTACCGCCATGCGGAAGCTGTCCATGCTGGAGGAGTTGTCCCTGGTGGTCCGCCGCGACGACGGGTACGCCCTGGCCCCGGCGCCGTCCGGCGGCCGGAGGTGAGCCGGCTCGTGGTGGCGACGTCAGGCACCCGCCCACTGGAGCTGGGCCGACTCCGACCCGGCCCGGATCGCGATGGCGGGCCCGCTGGCCAGCTCGGTCCGACCCGGACCAGGGCAGGGGCCGAACCCGCCGGCTCGCCGACGGGCGGCGCGCCCGCCGGTGGCCGGCACGCCTTGGTGGGGATCAGTCGCCCTCGAAGCGGATCTCGACATTCCGGCCGTTCAGGCAGCGTCGGACGAGCAGGGCGAGCCGCCGGATCCGCTCGGCCTCCGCCGGCGCCCGGGCCACCTCCATGAGGCAGCGCAGCTCGTCGAGCAGCTGCGGGGCCGACTCCACGCCGACCACCAGCTCGCCGAGCGGGTCGACGCGGTCCAGCAGCGGCGTACGTCCCCCGCCGCGCACCCGCTTGAGCAGGTCCAGGAGCACGTCGTCCGGATCGGCCACCGTCTCGGTCGCGACGTAGGACGGTCGGCCGCGCGGCGGCCCCGCGCGCACCTGCCGGTAGAGGACGGCATCCACACCCACGTCCGGTCCCTCCTCCCGTCAGCGCCCACCCTGCGGCTCGACGCCCGTACCGTCCGACTCGCGAATCACCCTTCCGCGCCGCCACCCGAGGGGTCCGGCGTCACGCACCGCTCCAGCCGCCGCGACTGAGGAGATGCCAACGTCCACGGCGGTCCCGATCCAGCCCTCGCTGCGACCCGATCCGCGACCACCGTCCATTTCGTAGGAACAGTTTCGCCTGTCCAGGCCCCGTTCGGCCAGCCCCGGCAACGAGCCACCCCGGTATCCGGCCGCCGGGCAGCCTCCGCCCCGGGACGCCGCGCGGTTCGGTGATCCAACTGCGGCGCCCATCCAGCCGGGCCTGCCGCCCGGGTGGGCCGCCCGCCCGGTGGCCCGCCCGCCCGGTTGTCCGCCCGCCCGGTGGCCCACCCGCTCGCCCGGTGGGCCGCCCGCCCGGTGGGCCGCCCGCCCAGTTGCCCGCTCGGCGGCCTACCCGCCCGGTGACCCGCCCGCCCGGTGGCCGCGTCGTAGGCTGGATCGGTGTGCACCGCCAGTAGGCTCCACCCGGTTCCCCGCGTACCGCGACCGGGGCGGGCCGGCCCGGCGGGGCGGCGAGCCCGATCCCGACGGCTGGGCGGGACCGGTGAGTAGCGGCGGCCGGCCGGGCACCCGGGACCTGCATCAGGGGCTGCCGCCGGCCATGCGGGAGGCGGTGGACGACTTCGCCGACCACCTGGCCCGGGTCCGCAACCGCTCCGCGCACACCGTCCGGGCGTACGTCGGCGACGTGGTCTCGCTGCTCGACCACGGGACGCGGATGGGCTGTGCGGACCTGTCGGAGCTGGACCTGACGGTGCTGCGCAGTTGGCTGGCGCGGCAGCGGACCACGGGCATCGCCCGCACGTCACTGGCCCGCCGGGCCGCCTCCGCCCGCACGTTCAGTGCCTGGGCGCACCGGGCCGGCCTGCTCGGCAGCGATGTGGGTGCCGCGCTGGCCAGCCCGAAGGCACACCGGGAGCTGCCCAGCGTGCTCCGCGCCGACCAGGCCGCCGCCCTGATGGCCATGCCGGACCGGCACGACGCGGACCACCCGACCGGCATTGCGCACGACGCGGACCGGTCGGCTGGCTCCCCCCGGGGTGCGGACCGCCCGGTCGGGCCGGCCGAGGAGGCGGCGCTGCTGCGGGACCGGCTGCTGCTCGAACTCCTCTACGCCACCGGCGTACGGATCAGCGAGGCGTGCGGCGTGAACGTCGCCGACGTGGACCACGCCCGGCGGGTGATCCGGGTGCTCGGCAAGGGTGGCCGGGAGCGGACCGTGCCGTACGGGGTGCCCGCCCAGCGCGCGCTGGACGAGTGGCTCACCCGTGGCCGGCCGGCCGTGGCCGGTCCCGGCTCGGGCGGGGCGCTGCTGCTCGGGGCCCGGGGCGGACGGCTCAACCCGACCATGGCCCGACGGATCGTCGCCGGGTACGCCGAGGCCGCCGGCCTGCCCCGGACCACCCCGCACGCACTGCGCCACTCGGCCGCGACCCATCTGCTGGAGGGCGGCGCGGACCTGCGGGCGGTGCAGGAACTGCTGGGCCATTCCTCGCTGGCCAGCACGCAGATCTACACCCACGTGTCGGTGGAGCGGCTACGCGCGGCGTACCGGCAGGCGCATCCGCGCGCCTGACCGGCGACCTGGGAGAACCCCAAGTTGATGATCCACGAAGGGCTACGATCGGCGGATGACCGTTCCGCGGCCACCCGACCCGATTCCCGGGGCTCGGCTGCTCTTCTCCCTCGATCCATCGGTCAGCTATCTCAATCATGGCGCGTTCGGCGCGGTGCCGATCGGTGTGCAGCGGGCCCAGCAGCGGCTGCGCGACGAGATGGAGGCGAACCCGCTGCGCTTCTTCACCCAGGGCCTGGTGGAGCGGATCGCCCACACCCGGCGGCACCTGGCCACGTTCCTGGGTGCCGACCCGGACGGCACCGCCCTGGTGGGCAACGCCACCACCGGCGCCGCCGTGGTGCTCCAGTCGCTCGGCCTGCGCGCCGGCGACGAGGTGCTGACCACCGACCACGGGTACGGCGCGGTCGCCTTCGCCGTGGAGCGGGAGTGCGCGCGGACCGGCGCGACGCACCGCTGCCTGCCGGTGCCGCTGGACGCGGGTGACGAGGAGATCGTCGAGATCGTCCGGGCCGGGCTGCGCCCGGGGCGTACCCGGCTGCTGATCGTCGACCAGCTCACCTCGCCCACCGCCAAGCTGTTCCCGACCGCCGCGATCGCCGGGGTGGCCCGCGAGCGGGGCGTGCCGGTGCTGGTCGACGCGGCGCACGCGCCGGGCATGCTGCCGATCAGCGTGGCCTCGATCGGCGCCGACTTCTGGGTCGGCAACCTGCACAAGTGGGCGTACGCGCCGCGGGGCACCGCCGCGCTGGTGGTGAGCGAGCCGTGGCGGGAACGCATCCAGCCGCTGGTCGTCTCCTGGGAACAGCACGGCGGCTACCCCGCGCGGGTCGAATGGCAGGCGACGCTGGACTACACCGGCTGGTTGGCCGCCCCGGCGGGCCTGTTCACCCTGCGCAGCCTCGGCGTCGACCGGGTGCGCGCGCACAACGCCGCGCTGGCCGCGTACGGGCAGCGGGTGGTCGGGGACGCGCTCGGGGTGGCGCCGGCCGACCTGCCGGACCCGGGCGGACCGACGGTGGCCATGCGACTGGTCCCGCTGCCGCCCGGCGTGGCCACCACGGTCGACGCGGCACACGAGCTGCGCGCCAGGATCGCGGAGCGCCTCGGCGCCGAGGTCTCGGTGGCCGGCTGGAACGGCCAGGGCTGGCTGCGCCTCTGCGGCCAGGTCTACAACACGCCGGAGGAGTACGACCGGTTGGCGATCCGCCTACCCACGCTGCTCGCCCAGGGCTGAGCGGTCACTCACCGGACCACCCAGGGGGACAGCACCGGATCGACCGGCCGTGGCCCGCTGAGCGGTCACTCACCGGACCACCCAGGGGGACGGCACCGGATCGACCGGCCGTGGCCCGCTGAGCGGTCGCTCACCGGGCCAGCCGGAAGGGCGACGCTGGGTGCACCGGCAGCAGCCGACCCGTGGCCCGCTGAGCGGTCGCTCATCGGGCCAGCCGGAAGGGCGACGCCGGGTCCACCGGCAGCAGCCGGACCGGCCCGAGGCCGAGCAGGGCGAGCGGGTCCAGGTAGTCCTCGCCCCGGCGCAGGCCCCAGTGCAGGCAGGCCGGCGCCGGGCAGCCGGAGTGGCCGGCGAGCAGCGCGCCGATCGGCGTGCCGGCGGCGACCCGGGCACCGGCCGGCAGCCCGGGTCGGACCGGCTCGTAGGTGGTGCGCAGCCCACCGGCGTGCCCCACGGTGACCACCGGACGCCCGGCCACCGGGCCGGCGAAGAGGATCGTCCCGGCGACGGCGGCACGGACCTCGGTGCCCGGGGCGGCGGCCAGGTCCACTCCCCGGTGGCCGGGCAGCCACGGCTGCGGCGGCGGGTCGAACCGGCGTACCGGCCGGGGCGTGCCGGCGAGCGGCCAGGCCGCCGCCGTCCACAAGGGTCCGCCGGCCGGGGCGTGGTGGTATCCCCTGGCCCCGCCGACGCCCGGCGCCGATGACGCCGCCCCCGACTCACCGGCTCCGGGCGCCGGCCCGGCCGCCGCGACGCGGGCGCCCGGCAGGATGGCCGGCCCGGTGAGGTGGAGGGTGAGCAGCAGGCATCCGGCGGCGGCCAGCCGCCCCGACGGTGAGGTCCACACGCCGGCAGCCTGTCGGCGGACCGACCCGTCCCGCCACCGCCGGCGGGCGTCTTTGTGGACGGTGGTCGGGCTGTGGACAGCGCCCCGCGCACGGGGCAGATCTGCTACGGGACCGGGCCTATGCTGGCGGCGTGACGACGGACTGGTACGCCTGGCACGCCGACTACGACCAGCCGGACTCGGCGCTGTCCCGGCGGCTGGCCGAGGTGCGCGACCAGGTCCGGGCGGCCCTGGACACCGCGCCGGCCGGTCCGCTGCGGGCGGTCAGTCTCTGTGCCGGCCAGGGGTCCGACCTGCTGCCGGTGCTCGCCACCCATCCCCGCCGCGACGACGTGACCGCGCGCCTGGTCGAGCTGGACCCGCGCAACGCCGAGGTGGCCCGGCGGTTCGCCGCCGAGGCCGGCCTGAGCCGGGTGGAGGTGGTGGTCGGGGACGCCGCGGGCACCGACCAGTACGCGGACCTGGCGCCGGCGCACCTGGTGCTGGCCTGCGGCATCTTCGGCAACATCGTCGACGCGGACATCCGGAACACGGTCCGGCACTGCGCCGCGCTCTGCGCCACCGGCGGGACGGTCCTCTGGACCCGGCACCGCCACGAGCCGGACCTGGTGCCCACCATCTGCGCGTGGTTCGCCGAGGAGGGCTTCGAACCGGTCGCGGTGAGCAGCCCCGCGGACGGGGTCGGGGTGGGCGCGCACCGCTTCACCGGGGCGCCCCGCCCACTGCCGGCCGGCGCCACCATGTTCGAGTTCGTGCGCTAGCCGACGACCGCAGCCGGCCGGGCGCCGGGCGGCCGGGCGCGGGGCGGCCGGGCGGCCGGGACGCGGAATAAGGCCCGCCGGCTACCTGCTGCGGCGGGTCGAGATGGTGGCGGCGGGTGTCCGGCCGCCGGGCCGGGACGGCCGGGTCAGCCGCCGAATCCGGAATCTGCGGGAAGCGAAATGTCGGGCTTTTCGAGCTCTTCGACGTTGACGTCCTTGAAGGTCATCACCCGGACATTCTTCACGAACCGCGCCGGACGGTACATGTCCCACACCCAGGCGTCGTGCATCTCGACCTCGAAGTAGACCTCGCCGTCCGAGTTGCGGACGTGCAGGTCGACCTGGTTCGCCAGGTAGAAGCGGCGCTCGGTCTCCACCACGTAGGAGAACTGGCGGACAATGTCGCGGTACTCCCGGTAGAGCTGCAGCTCCATCTCGGTCTCGTACTTCTCGAGATCTTCCGCGCTCATCGCACTCCGCCTTCCATGACCACATCTTCCCCCACCGGTGCCGGGGGTCGCGGCTGCTCGCCCAACGCCACGCCGACGGTACTCCCTGGCGCGCCGGAGCGCTCCATCGGCGTGTCCGGGCCCTCAGCCACCCCGCCACCGACCACCGGGCGCCGGGCCCGGGGCGGCCGGCCGTCCCGGCCCGAGACGGCCGCCACGTTCACGTACGAGAAGCGGTGCTCCCGGCAGGGCCCCCGCTCCCGCAGCGCGGCGGTGTGCTCGGGGGTGATGTACCCCTTGTGCTCGGCGAAGCCGTAGCCCGGGTACCGCCCGTCCAACTCCACCATGATCCGATCCCGGGTGACCTTGGCGAGCACGCTCGCCGCCGCCACGCAGGCGGCCACCCGGTCGCCCTTCCAGACCGCCAGCCCCGGCACGTCCAACCCGTCGACGCCGAAGCCGTCGGTCAGCACGTACTCCGGGCGGGTGGCCAGCGAGGCCAGCGCGCGCCGCATGGCGGCCAGGTTGCACACGTGCAGCCCGCGACCGTCGACCTCCTCGGCCGGGATGACCACCACCGCGTACGCCAGCGCCCGCGCCACCACCTCGTCGTAGACCCGTTCCCGGGCCGCCGGGGTGAGCAGCTTGGAGTCGGCCAGCTCGTCGATCTCGCCGCGCCGCCCCTCGGGCAGCACCGCGGCGGCGGCCACCAGCGGGCCGGCGCAGGCCCCCCGGCCGGCCTCGTCGGCGCCCGCCACGTGCCGGAAGCCCCGCCGTTGCAGGGCCCGTTCCAGGGCGTAGAGGCCGCCGTCGCGGCGCACCACGGTGCGCGGCGGGGTCAGCACGGCAGGCTCCCGTTGCCGGCGGGCACCGAACCGGCGCCGAGCGCCCGGGTGAGCAGGTCCGGCAGGTCGGCCGGGTAGTACCGCTCGGTGCTGGCGGCCAGCTCCGCGGCCGTCCACCAGCGGTGCCCGTGCACGCTGGCCCGCTCGATCTCGTCGAAGCCGGCCGTGTCGACCGCCCAGCCGGGCACCCGGACCAGAAAGAACTCCTGCTCCTGCCGGTACCAGACGCCGTCGAACGGGAACTCGATCGTCTCGGCCCGGACCGGGTCGCCCAGCTCGGCCGGGGCCAGCCGCAGGCCGGTCTCCTCGGCCAGCTCGCGGGCCGCGCCCTCGGCCGGGGTCTCCTCCGGGTGCAGGCCACCACCGGGGGTGAACCAGTAGCGGTGGGCGGGCCGGGCCGGATCGCTGCCCTCGAAGAGGAGCACCCGGCCGCCCGCGTCGACGAGCAGCACCCGGGCCGCGCGGCGAGGGTGGTAGGTGGTCACCGCCCAAGACTGCCAGACGGCTCCGACAGCGGCCCACGCCCTCCCGGTCAGGGCTTGGGAATCCCGTCGAACTGCTTCGGCACGCTGAGCCAGGTGGCCCGGTTGACCGGCCAGAAGATGGTGAAGGCCCGGCCGATGACCTGGTCCTCGGGAATGGTGGCCTCGTTGATGTCCTCGCCCGACTGCTGCCAGTGCTCCAGCGAGTCGCCGGAGGCCTCCCGGTGGTCACCCATCACCCAGAGCCGACCCTCCGGCACGGTGATGTCGAAGTCCTGGTCCGCCGGCTTGTTGCCGGGGAAGATGAACGGCTCGTCGATCGGCTTGCCGTTGATGATCAGGCGCTCCTGGTCGCCGGTGTGGTCGCAGCAGACGACGTGGTCGCCACCGACGCCGATCACCCGCTTGATGAAGTCCTCGCCGTCGGGGTTGCCACTCCACTCGGTGGGCGCCTTGAACACGATCACCTCGCCCCGGTGCGGGGAGCGGAAGTCGTAGACCAACTTGTTGACCAGCACCCGATCGTCGATCTTGAGAGTGTTCTCCATGGAGGGCGACGGGATGAAGAAGGTCTGCAGCACGAAGGCACGTACCAGCACCGCGACCAGGATCGCCACACCCAGGAGAATGGGCAGCTCCTTCCAGAAGGAGCTGCGCGGCTTTTCGGTCTGCTCGTCAATCACGGGAGGAGCCTACGTCCCCGGGTGCGACGCAGTCGCCCCGAACGCGCGAGAACGGAGAGGGCGGCCGAGGTCGGCAGGAGCAGGACCACACCACCCACCGGGTTCGGATCCACCGGCACCGGCCGGGCCGGCGCCGCGTCGGGCTGCGGCAGGTCGGCGAAGGTCCGCGGGACGGGCAGGGTGGTCCACCGCTGCTGCGGCCAGACGATCATGAAGGCCCGCCCCACCACGTTGTCGATCGGCACCGGCCCCTGGCAGCGGGCGTCCTGCGAGACCAACCGGTGGTCACCCATCACGAAGATCTGCCCCGGCGGTACGACCACCTCGTTGAACTTGCGGGAGCGGCACTCCTTCGGGTTCGGCGGCAGGTTCTCCGGGGAGTCCTCGGTCACGTACGACCGCTCGTCCAGCGGCACGCCGTTGACCACCACCCGGCCGTCGTCGCAGCACCAGACCTTGTCGCCGGGTACGCCGATGACCCGCTTGATGAAGTCCTTCTCCCCCGGCCGGCTGACGCCGACCAGATCGCCCAGCGTGCGGCCGAGCTTGCCGACGAAGTTGGTCGGCGGCGCGGGGGCCTCCTGGGCGACCCAGTTGTCGGTGCCCCGGAAGACCACCACCTCGCCACGGACCGGATCGCGGACGTCGTAGACGACCTTGTTGACCAGCACCCGGTCGCCGATGAGCAGGGTGTTCTCCATCGACCCGGAGGGGATGAAGAACGCCTGGAGCAGGAAGGTGCGGATCAGCACCGCGAGGCAGAAGGCCACGATCAACAGCAGTGGCAACTCCTGCCAGAGCGGCATCTGCCGCCGGGTGCGCCGGGACCTCCGGCGCCACGGATCGACGGCGCCGTCCTCGTCAAGCATCTGCACCATGCCACTCTCCGGTCCGCGGAAACGACACTACCGCCCGGGAGCCTCGTCGTGAGGCCCCACGGGCGGCAGTGGACCGCTGTACGCCGTCCCGCGCCCGTACGACCAGGGTAATGGGATCTGGTCGATACGACATCCGCGCAGGTCAGGCGTGGCGAGCGGGAGTTCAGCTGGCCGACTGCTTCTCGCGCAGCTCCTTGATCTTGGCCTTCTTGCCGCGCAGCTCGCGCAGGTAGTAGAGCTTGGCCCGCCGCACGTCACCGCGGGTCACGACCTCGATCCGGTCGATCGCCGGGCTGTTCAGCGGGTAGGTGCGCTCCACGCCCACGCCGAAGCTGACCTTGCGGACCGAGAAGGTCTCGCGCAGACCGTCACCCTGGCGGCGGATGACGACGCCCTGGAAGATCTGGACCCGGGACCGGTTGCCCTCGACGACTCGCGCGTGCACCTTGACGGTGTCACCGGCGCGGAAGTCGGGCAGGTCAACGCGCTTCGACTGGGCGTCAAGGGCGTCCAGGATGTTCATCGCTGCGTCCTCGTGAGGCTCACGGCGCATCGTCAGTCGATGCGCGGATGGGTGATTCTGACCCCCGGGTGGTGGTCGGCGACGCCGACCCCCGGCGGGGATCCACAGAGCCGACCCCCGGTCGAGGGTCCTCGCAGCCGCCCACGGCGTGGACGGATGCGGCAACCCCTCTACTTTGCCACATCCCCCGGCGGCAGCTGAAATCCACCCCGCTCCAACGCCGCCCGGTCCCGTTTGTCCAGGCTCTCCCCGGGCAGCGCGGCGATCATGTCGGGGCGGCGGTCCGCCGTGCGCAGCAGCGCCTCGTCGCGCCGCCAGCGGGCGATCCGCCCGTGGTCGCCGGAGCGCAGCACCTCGGGCACCTCGTGCCCGCGCCAGCTCGACGGCTTGGTGTACATCGGGGCCTCCAACAGCCCGTGGGCGTGCGACTCCTCGTCCAGCGAGCCGGCGTTGCCCAGCACCCCGGGCAGCAGCCGGGTGACCGCCTCGAGGATCACCAGCACCGCGACCTCGCCGCCGAAGAGCACGTAGTCACCGAGGGAGACCTCGGTCACCCGCATCCGGGTCGCCGCGTGCTCGAGCACCCGCTGGTCGATGCCCTCGTACCGGCCGCAGGCGAAGAGCAGGTGCGACTCGCCGGCCAGCTCGTGCGCCATGGCCTGGGTGAACGGGACGCCGGCCGGGGACGGGACGAGCAGCCGGGGCAGGGTGTGCCCGTCCGGGCTCAGCTCGTCGGGGGCCAGGGCGTCCAGCGCCTCGCCCCACGGCTCCGGCCGCATCACCATGCCGGGACCGCCGCCGTAGGGCGTGTCGTCGACCGTGCGGTGCACGTCGTGGGTCCAGGTCCGCAGATCGTGTACGGCCAGCCGCAGCGTGCCGTTGGCGCGGGCCTTGCCGATCAGCGACAGGTCCAGCGGGGCGAAGTACTCGGGAAAGATCGACACGATGTCGACGCGCATGGGGTGGCTCCAGTCAGAGGTCGAGCAGCCCGTCGGGCAGCTCCACCACCACGCGCCCGCCCGCGACGTCGACCTCGGGCACGATCGCCTTGACGAACGGGATGAGCGCGGTCCGACCCTCCGGGCGGCGCAGCACCAGCAGGTCGGAGGCGGGGGCGTGGTCGATCCGGGTCACCTCGCCCAGCCGCTCGCCGGCCGGGGTGACCACGGCCAGGCCGACCAGCTGGTGGTCGAGGAACTCCTCGGCGTCCTCCGGGGCAGCCACGTCGGCGCTGTCCACGCTGAGCAGGGTGCCGCGCAGCGCCTCGGCGGTGTCCCGGTCCAGCACGCCCTCGAAGGCGACCAGCATCCGCCCCTGGTGCCAGCGCGCGGCCTCGACGGTCAGCTCCGCGGGCACCCGCCAGGCGCCCGGCTCGGACGGGACCGCCCCGGGCTCGGTGCGCAGCACCATGCCCGGGGCGAACCGTGCTTCGGGCTCATCGGTCCGCACCTCCACGGTGACCTCACCGCGGATCCCGTGCGGCTTACCGATCCGGCCGACGACGAGAAGCATCAGTACGAGTCGACGATGTCGACGCGTACCCCGCGCCCGCCGATGGAGCCGATCACCTGGCGCAGCGCCTTGGCTGTCCGTCCGGACCGGCCGATCACCGTGCCGAGGTCCTCCGGGTGCACGCGGACCTCGAGCCGCTTGCCCCGACGGGAATCGACCATCCGCACCCGGACGTCATCCGGGTGGTCGACGATCCCCTTGACCAGGTGCTCCAGGGCGGGACGCAGCGCCATGTCAGGCCTGCTCGCCGGACTCGACACCGGTCTGCTCCTCGGCCTTCGGGGCCTCGGCCTCCGGCTTCGCGGCCTCGGGCTTGGCGGCCTCCGGCTTGGCGGCCTTCTTGGCCGGCTTGGCCGGGGTGTCCGCCACACCGGCGGCGGCCTTCGCCTCGGCCTCGTACGCCGCCTTGCGGTCGGCCCGCTCGGGGGCGACCTTCAGCGGCGGCGGGGCCGGCAGGCCCTTGAACTTCTGCCAGTCACCGGTCAGCTCCAGCAGGCGCTGCACGGCCTCGCTCGGCTGAGCGCCGACCGACAGCCAGTACTGGACCCGCTCCGACCTGACCTCGATCACCGAAGGGTCTTCCTTCGGCTGGTACACACCGACGAACTCGATCGCGCGACCGTCACGCTTGGTGCGCGAGTCGGCGACGACGATGCGGTACTGCGGGTTGCGGATCTTGCCCATCCGCAGGAGCCGGATCTTTACGGCCACAGTTGTTTCGCTCCTGTTGCGATCTCACCGGCCCGGTACGGGCGGTGTGGCGGGTGAGCGCCGACCGGCACAGTGGGGTTTGGGCCGGAGACTGCTCGGTGAACTGGCGACGCGCCCGGGTTAGAGGGCGCCGGACGCGCGCCGGATACCAGCGACCCATTCTGCCAGATCCGGCCGGGAACTCTCACACCGGACCCGAACACCACGCCCGGGCCGACCGGGCCGTGACGGAGGACACCGGATCAGCGCACCGGCGGGCGGTCCCACCCCGGCGGAAGTTCGTCCGGTACGTCCCATTCGGCGGACGGGGTGAAGTCGCACCAGGTGCCGTCGAACGGGAACTCGCCCGCCTCGGCGATCCGGATCACCCGCTCACCCTCGGCGCGGACCGCCTTCTCGTCGGTCACCCAGTAGTGCTCCGGGAACGCCAGCCGCTCGGCGAACTCGTCCTCGTCCTTCCACTCCCAGCTCAGGTCCGGGTACACCACCACGTCGAGGTCCTGGTCGACCATGTCGACCCCGGCCACCTCGCCGTCGTCCCACCGGACGCCGGGCTCCTCCAGGTTGACGTACCAGTTCTGGAAGCGGCCCTGCGCGTCGCGGAACCACCAGACGGAGTGGGCCGCGTCGGCCGGCAGGAACTTCAGCACCGGCGGGCCGTTCCACCGCCCCTGCGCGAGCCGGTAGGACGACGTCACCCACTCGGCGAACGGCACGGCCCGCATGCCCAGGCCGGCGACGTTCACCTCGTGCGCCACCGGCGCTTCCCGCGCCACCCAGAGCAGCAGCCCGCGCTCGTCGTCGGAGACCACCGTGGCCGACCGGACCCAGCCGATCCGGCCGTGTCGCACGTTCCGGTGCATGATCAACCGGCCGGGCTCGAAACGCACGTCACCACCTAGGGCTGTCGACCGGGGCCCCGGCCGCCCTCGCGGGCGCGCGGCGGGGCCCCTCCTTGCACCTCAGTAGGCGCGGGCCAGGACGGCGACCAGGTCCGGCTCGTCCTCCGAGTCGGGCACCGAGCCGTCGGCGCGGAGCAGGCACCGGACGGTGACGCCCTGGCCGTTCGCCTCGGCCTCACCGGCGACGCCGACCGCCGACCACGGCACCTTCGCCCAGCCGGTGCCGGCCGCCTCGATCGCCTCGGCCAGCGTCGCCACCTCGACGGTGCGGGACCGGCGGAACTCCAGCGCCTGGTCGTGCAGCGTCCGCTGGTCGGCCTCCAGCGCGGCCAGCACCGCGCCGACCACGTCGGCGACCGGCGTCGGGGCCTTCGAGCCGTCGGTACGCCGCACCACCACCGCGTTGCCGGCGGCCAGGTCACGGGGACCGACCTCGACGCGTACCGGGTAGCCGCGCAGCTCGGCGTCGACCGCGCGACGGCCGAACGCGGTGTCGGTCCGGTCGTCGAGCGCCACCCGCACCCCGGCGTCGCGCAGCGCGTCGCGCAGCTTGGCCGCAGCCTCGCTGACGCCCTCGCCATCCTTGACGATCATCACGTACGCCTGGATCGGCGCCAGCTTCGGCGGCACCCGCAGGCCGTTGTCGTCGCCGTGGCACATGATCAGACCGCCGAGCATCCGGGTCGAGGTGCCCCAGGAGGTGGTCCAGGCCAGCTCCCGACCGCCCTCGGCGGAGGAGTAGCTGATGTCGAACGCCTTGGCGAAGTTCTGGCCCAGCTCGTGGCTGGTGCCCAGCTGGAGCGCCTTGCCGTCGCCCATCATGCCTTCGCAGGTGTACGTGGCGGTGGCGCCGGCGAAGCGCTCGCGGGCGGTCTTCAGGCCGACCACCACCGGGATGCCGAGCACGTTGACCATCAGGTCCTCGTACGCCTCGTGCAGGATCCGGCGGGCGTAGGCCCGGGCGTCGGAGCGGGTCGCGTGCGCGGTGTGCCCCTCCTGCCAGAGGAACTCGCTGGTGCGCAGGAAGATCCGGGGGCGCAGCTCCCAACGGACCACGTTGGCCCACTGGTTGAGCAGCAGCGGCAGGTCCCGGTACGAGTCGATCCACTTGGCCATGAACTCGCCGATCACCGTCTCGCTGGTGGGGCGCACCACCACCGGCTCGGCGAGCTGCTTGCCACCGCCGTGGGTGACCACGGCCAGCTCCGGCGAGAAGCCCTCGACGTGCTCGGCCTCGCGCTTGAGGTAGCTCTCCGGGATGAAGAGCGGGAAGTACGCGTTCTCCGCGCCGGCCGCCTTGATCCGGGTGTCCATCTCGGCCTGCATCCGCTCCCAGATGGCGTAGCCGGCCGGTCGGATGACCATGGTCCCCCGGACCGGGCCGTTGTCGGCCAGCTTCGCCTTGGCGATGAGGTCCTGGTACCAGCGGGGAAAGTCCTCCGCACGGGGAGTGAGCACGCGTGCCATGACCGCACATCCTATGCCGCCGTCTCGGGGCCCATGCGATCGGGCGCGCGTCGATAACATCTGCGCTCATGTCACGCCTCGCCGCCTTCTTCGGCCGGTCCACCCCGACCGCCCCGCTGCCCTGGCCGCCGCACTCGCCGGAGGGTCTGGTGGCCCGCTGGGTCCGCTGGGTCGCGGCGCACGACGACCGGCAGAACCCGGTGAGCGACCCGACCGGCGCGAACGCCGGCCACCACCAGCCGGCGGACGTCTGGTTCCTGGCCGGCAGCTACGGCGAGACGGTGCGCCGACGCTGCGTTGTCCCGGCCGGGCGCCCGCTGTTCTTCCCCGCGTTCAACATGTGGCAGTGGCCGGCGCGTCCGGGTGAGCTGCCGGTGGTGTCCCGCGCCAGCGGATACGCGCTGGTCGACGGGGTGCCCGTGCCGGTGGCCACGATCGGCACGGCGACGCCGTTCGAGGTGCGCGGGGTGGCTGGCAACGGCGTGACGGACACCTCCCGACCGGAGCAGGTGAGCTGCTGGGGCCTGTGGGCCACGGTGGCGCCGCTGGCCCCGGGGCCGCACACGGTCGCCTTCGGCGGCACCGACGGCCACGGCTTCCGGGTCGACGCCCACTACGAGGTGCAGGTCGGCTGACCCCGGCTCGCGGCCGTCGCCCCGCGGCCCGCACGGTCCGCCGGCCGGTCCGGTGCCGGCGGGGTCAGCGCAGGACGCGGCCGCGCAGCACGACGCGGGACGGGGTACGGACGACGCGCAGGTCCCGGCGCGGGTCCTCGGGGTAGACCACGAGGTCGGCCAGGCCGCCCTCGACCAGGCCCGGGAAGCCCAGCCACTCCCGGGCCCGCCAGGAGGCGGCGGCGAGCACGTCCTCGGCGGACATGCCGGCCCGCTCGTGCAGCAGCAGCATCTCCTCGGCGGCCAGCCCGTGGTCGATCCCCCCGCCCGCGTCGGTGCCCACGTAGATCGGCACCCCCGCCTCGTGGGCGGCCCGGACCACCTCGGGGAAGCGGTCCCGCAGGGCGAGCATATGGTCGGCGTACCCGGGGAACTTGGCGCGGGCCTGCTCGGCGATGCCGCCGAAGGTCTGAATGTTGATCATCGTGGGCACCAGCGCGGTGCCCTGCCGGGCCATCAGGTCGATCAGGTCGAGGCTCAGCCCGGTGCCGTGCTCCACCGAGTCCACCCCGGCCCGCACCATGATCTCGACGGCCGACTCGCTGAAGGTGTGCACCGCGGCGCGTGCCCCGGCGGCGTGCGCGGCGGCCACGGCGGCGGTCATGGTGTCCGCGTCCCAGGCCGGGGCGAGGTCGCCCACCCCCCGGTCGATCCAGTCGCCGACCAGCTTGACCCAGCCGTTGCCGGCGGCGGCCTGCGCGGTCACCGTCGCGGCCACCTCCGCCGCGCCGACCTCGATGCCGATGTCGCGCAGGTAGCGCTTGGGCGGGGCGACGTGCCGGCCGGCGCGGGCCAGGCGCGGCAGCTCCGGGTCGTCGTCGAGTTCCGGGTACGGGTACGGCGAACCCGCGTCGCGGATGGCCAGCACCCCGGCGTCCCGGTCGATGCGGGCCAGCTCGCGGGCCTGGTCGACGGAGGTGATCGGGGCGCCGCCGCGGGCGATGCCGAGGTGGCAGTGGGCGTCGGTCAGGCCGGGCAGCACGAACCCGCCGTCGGCCACCGTCTCGGCGCCGGGCACCGGTTCGAAGGTGACCCGGTCGCCGACCAGCCAGATGTCCCGGACCTCGTCGTCGGGCAGGAGCACACCGCGCACATGCAGAGCCATGTGCACAGTCCTACCCGATCACTCCTCCTCGCCGGCGAGCAGGTCGTTGCGGCGAGCCGTCAGCGCCGGCAGGTCGACCGAGACCTTCCAGGGCCGCTCGGTGACGAACAGGTCCTCGGTGTGGGCCAGTTGCTCGTACTCGCGGGCGGTGCCGCCGAGCGTGTACTCGGTGAGCGCGATCCGCTCGTGCTGCGGGTCCACCACCCAGTAGGAGCGGACCCCGGCGTGCGCGTAGACCTTCGCCTTGTCGTACAGGTCGCGGAAGTGCGACGTCGGCGAGACGACCTCCACCGCGAGCAGCGCGTCCTCGATCGGGACGGGGGACCGGCCGGCGTGCTTGCGCCGGATCACCACCACGTCCGGACGCGGCTCGTTGCGACGGTCGACCCGCATGGACAGGTCGATGCTCACCAGGAACTCCGGCGGGCAGTTGGTGCGCAGCGCGAGCAGCAGCTCGACACACAGTTCCTGGTGCCACCCACCGTCACCGACACGCTAGCGGGGGCCCTTGTCGCCCTTGCCCAGCTTGTTGAAGTCGATCTTCGGGAGCTTGAAGCCCGGCGGGAGGCCCTGGCCGCCGGCCAGGTCGCCCGGGTCCAGGCCCGGCGGGAGCTGCGGCATGCCACCCGGGAAGCCGCCCGGCATCCCGGCGCCGGTACGCGGCCGACCGCCGCCCTTGGTGCCCTTGCGCTTGTTCTTGGGCGACTTGGTCGCCTTGCGCCGGCCACCGCCGGGCAGGCCCATCATGCCGCCCATCTGCTTCATCATCTTCTGCGCGTCGGCGAAGCGGTTGAGCAGCTGGTTGACGTCCATCACGGTGACCCCGGAGCCGTTGGCGATGCGGGCCCGGCGGGAGCCGTTGATGATCTTCGGGTTGGTGCGCTCGGTCGGGGTCATCGACCGGATGATCGCGGTCACCCGGTCGAAGTGCTTGTCGTCCAGCTCGGCGAGCTGGTCCTTCATCTGCCCCATGCCCGGCATCATGGCCAGCACGTTGGCGATCGGGCCCATCCGCCGCACGGCGATGAGCTGGTCGAGGAAGTCCTCCAGGGTGAAGGTCTCGCCGCCGACCAGCTTGGCGGTCATCTTCTCCTTCTGATCGGCGTCGAAGGCCGCCTCGGCCTGCTCGATCAGCGTGAGGACGTCGCCCATGCCGAGGATCCGGCTGGCCATCCGGTCGGGGTGGAAGACGTCGAAGTCCTCCAGCTTCTCGCCGGTGGAGGCGAAGAGGATCGGCTGACCGGTGACCTCGCGGACCGACAGCGCGGCACCACCGCGGGCGTCGCCGTCGAGCTTGGAGAGGACCACGCCGGTGATGCCGACGCCGTCGCGGAACGCCTCGGCGGTGCGGACCGCGTCCTGACCGACCATCGCGTCGATGACGAAGATGACCTCGTCGGGCTGGACCGCGTCGCGGATGTTCGCGGCCTGCTGCATCATCTCCGCGTCGATGCCGAGCCGGCCGGCGGTGTCGACGATGACGATGTCCCGGGCGGCCCGCCGGGCGTGCTCGATCGAGTCGCGGGCGACCTGCACCGGGTCGCCGACGCCGTTGCCGGGCTCCGGGGCGTACACCTCGACGCCGGCCCGGCCACCGAGGACCTGGAGCTGCCCGACGGCGTTGGGGCGCTGGAGGTCGGCGGCGACCAGCAGCGGCTGGTGGCCCTGGGCCTTGAGCCAGCGGGCCAGCTTGCCGGCCAGGGTGGTCTTACCGGAACCCTGGAGGCCGGCCAGCATGATCACGGTGGGCGGGTTCTTGGCGAACTGGAGCCGCCGCCCCTCGCCGCCGAGGACGTTGATCAGTTCCTCGTTGACGATCTTGACGATCTGCTGGGCCGGGTTGAGCGCCTCGGAGACCTCGGCGCTGCGCGCCCGCTCCTTGACGTTCGCGATGAAGCCCTTGACCACCGGCAGGGCGACGTCGGCCTCCAGCAGCGCCATCCGGATCTCGCGCGCGGTGGCGTCGATGTCGGCGTCGGTCAGCCGGCCCTTGCCACGGAGCTTGGTGAAGATGCCGGAGAGGCGGTCACTCAAGGTGTCAAACACGCGAACATCCCGTTTGTCGTTTTCGGCGGGCACACGGAGCGGCCGGGCACGAGGTCCAGCCACCGTTAGGGTAGCCCGCCGCCCGCACCGGCGCTCCGGGCCGGCCGGCCGCCGCCCTCAGCCGCTCGGCCGCCGCGCCGGGGTCAGGGGAGACGGCTGAGCGAGGCGACGATCTCGGCGGCCACCGCCGCCGGGCCCCGACCGTGGTTGTCGACCTCGACGGTGTCGGACTCCCGGTCGGCGAGACCGCTCAGCTCGGCCAGCGCGCGGGCCACGTGCCGGTGCCGCCAGTCGCGCGCGCCGGCCTCCCGATCGTCCCCGTCGATCCGGGCCCGGAGCACCGGCTCGGGCACCCGCAGCACGACCTGGCGTACCGGCGTGCCCCGCCGGCGCAGGCCGCCGAGAATTTCGCTGCGGTAGTCGGCCCGCAGCAGCGTCATCGGCACCACCACCGGCCGGCCGCCCCGGGCCGCCAGCCCGGCGAGCCGGACCGTCCACCGCCGCCAGGCGGCCAGGTCCTGGTAGTCCCCGCCGGGCACCGGACGGGTACGGCGCAGCGCGTACCCCAGCCACTCCGGGTCGAAGCGGCGGGCGGTGGGCAGCGCCCGGCACAGCTCCCGGGCCACCGTGGTCTTGCCGGCGCCGAACGCGCCGTTCAGCCAGACGATCACGAGGCGACCAGCCCCGACTGGTACGCGAAGACCACCAGCTGCGCCCGGTCCCGGGCGCCCAGCTTGACCATGGCCCGGCTGACGTGGGTACGCGCCGTGGCCGGGCTGACCACCAGCCGCTCGGCGATCTCGACGTTGCTCAGCCCCTCGCCGACCAGCCCGACCACCTCCCGTTCCCGGTCGGTGAGGGCACCGAGCCGGGGGTGCGGCCGGGGTACCCGGGCCGGCCGGTTGGCGAACTCCCGGACCACCCGCCGGGTCACCGACGGGGAGAGCAGCGCCTCCCCCTCGGCGACCAGCCGGACCGCCCGGAGCAGGTCCGCCGGGGCGGTGTCCTTGGTGAGGAAGCCGCTGGCGCCGTGCCGCAGCGCGTCGAAGACGTACTCGTCCAGCTCGAAGGTGGTGAGCACGACCACCCGGGTGCCGGTCAGGGCCGGGTCGGCGACGATCCGCCGGGTCGCCTCGATGCCGTCCACGCCCGGCATCCGGACGTCCATCAGCACCACGTCGGGCCGTTCCCGGCGGGCCAGTTCGACCGCGGCGAGCCCGTCGGCCGCCTCTCCCGCCACGGCGAGGTCGTCCTCGCTCTCCAGCAGGGCGCGCAGCCCGATCCGGACCAGGTCCTGGTCGTCGGCGATCAGCACCCGGATCATCGAACCTCCTCCACGGGCAGGGTGGCGTGCACCCGGAAACCCCCGGCCGGCGCCGGCCCGGCGGTGAACGACCCGCCCAGCGCGGTGACCCGCTCCCGCATGCCGGCCAGGCCGTAGCCGCCCGGCCGGGGCGGACCGGCGGCCGCGCCGCGCCCGGTGTCGGTGACCTCGACGGCCACCTCGGCGGGAGCGTAGCGGAGCCGGACGGCGGCGGTGGCCGGGCCGGCGTGCCGCAGCACGTTGGTCAGCGCCTCCTGCACCACCCGGTACGCGGCCAGGTCCACCGCCACCGGCAGCGGCCGCGGCTCCCCCTCGACCTCGACGCTCACCGGCACCCCGGCGCCGGCCAGCCGCTCCCGCAGCTGTGCCAGCTGGGCCAGGCCCGGCGCCGGGGACCGCTCGTCGGCCGCCTCGTCGCGCCGGACCACGGTCAGGGTGACCCGCAGCTCGTCGAGCGCCTCCTTGCTGGTGCGGCTGATCGCGGTCAACGCCGCCTCGGCCTGCTCGGGCTTGCGGCCCAGCAGGTGCAGCGCGATCTCGGCCTGCAGGTGGATCGCGGCCAGGCCGTGCCCCACCACGTCGTGCACCTCCCGGGCGACCCGCAGCCGCTCGGCGTCGGCGAGCCGGCGCGCCTCGTCCACCCGGTCGCGGGCCGTGCTCTCCCGGATCAGCCGCACCGTCGTCCCCACCGCGAACGGCACCGCCACCCACGCCACGGCGGGCATCAGGCCGAGCAGGCCCGGCGGCCGGACACCGACGAAGACGTGCACCAGCAGCACGGCCAGGGCGACGCCGCAGGCCACCGCCGCCGCCCGGGCCGGCCGGTACGCCACGACGGTGTAGACCGCCACGACGAACGAGAGCAGGATCGGGCCGTACGGGTAGCCGAAGATCAGGTACGCCGTGGTCGCCGCGGTGACCGCGGCCAACGTGACCAGCGGCCAGCGCCGGCGTACGCCCAGCGCCAGCGCGGCCACCACGACCAGCGGATAGGTCGCCCGGCCGGTGTCCACTCCCTCGTTGGCGCCGGCCGGCCCGGTGCCGGCCAGCCCGATCGCGAGCAGTGCCAGGGTGAGGGCGGCGTCGAAGGCGACCCCGCGCCACCCGAACCGGTCCCGGTCCACGCCGTCCCTCCTCCCGGCCTCAGCCGATGTCCCGGCGGCGCAGCAGCGCCCCGCCGACCGCCGCGAACGCGATCAGGTACGCCGCGACCACGAGCGCCGCCTGCCCGCCGCCGACGGTCGCCGCGACGCCGGGGGTGTCCCCGGGCGCGCCGAGCGCCGCGGCCAGCGCCCCGGCGTTCGGCCCGGGCAGCCCTTTCTGCGCCTGCGCCACCCAGTCGACCAGCGGCGCGGCGATCGCGGAGAGCAGGTTCTGCACCGCGAGCAGCCACACCAGTCCCAGCCCGACCGGCAGCGCGACCGCGCGCAGCGCGACGGCGAGCACGGCACCGAGCATGGCCCACATGGTCGCGATGAGCCACCCCGCGCCGAGTCCGGTGAGCAGTTCACCGACCGTGGGCCAGTGCAGCGGTTGCGCCTCGGCGGAGGCGATGGCGAGGCTGGCCCCGGCCCCGACCGCGAACACGGCGAGCACCACGGTGAGCGCCGCGGCGGAGAGCGCGAGCAGCTTGCCGGCGTACACCTCCAACCGGGTGGGGCCCTGGGACAGCACGGTCTTCCAGGTGCCCCAGCCGTACTCGCCGCCGACGGTGAGCACGCCGAGGATCAGCAGGATCGCGCCGAGGAAGACGGGCAGCCCGCCGAGCGAGTTCCCGACCAGCTGGTCGGGGAGCAGCGCGGGCAGGCTCCGGTCCGTGTTCGGGCCGTCGGTGCCACCGGCGATGCTGGCGTACGGGAACAGGTAGGTGAAGATCAACGACAGCGCCAGCGTGATGGCCAGCAGCAGCCAGTTGGCCGGCCGGCGGACCAGCTTGACCAGCTCGGCGCGGAAGCTACCCGACATCGGCCGTTCCCTTCTCGATGAGGTCGAAGAAGACCTGCTCCAGATCGCGTTCCCGGGGACGCAGCTCGCGTACCGCCAGTCCGGCGCCGACCAGCTCGGTGTTGAGCCAGGCCGCCCGGTCCGGCTCGACCGACAGCTCCAGCCCGCCGTCCACCACCCGGACCCGGTCGGCCCCGACCAGCGAGCGGACCCGGGCGGCCGCCTCGTCCAGCGGGTCGGCGAGCACCCGCAGCCCCGCCGCGCCGCGCAGCTCGGCGACGGTGCCCTCGGCGACCAGCCGGCCCCGGGAGATCACCCCGACCCGGTCGCAGACCTGCTCGACCTCGCCGAGCAGGTGGCTGGAGACGAGCACGGTGCATCCGCTCGCCCCGAGCCGGCGGAGCAGCCGGCGCATGTCCGCCATGCCGGCCGGGTCGAGACCGTTGGTCGGCTCGTCGAGGATCAGCAGGCGCGGGTCCTTGAGCAGCGCCGCGGCCACGCCGAGGCGCTGCTTCATGCCCAACGAGTAGCCGGCGTACCGGTCGCCGGCGCGGTCGGTGAGGTCGACCAGGTCGAGCACGAGCGCCACCCGGTCGGCGCCGACCCCCGCGTACCGGGCCAGCACGCCCAGGTTGTCCCGCCCGGAGAGGTACGGGTAGAAGGCCGGCCCCTCGATCAGCGCCCCGACGCCGGTGAGCCGGCCGGCGCCGGGCGACCGGCCGAGCAGCCGGACCGTGCCGGCGCTGGGCCGGACCAGTCCGAGCAGCATCCGCAGGGTGGTGGTCTTACCGGCGCCGTTGGGGCCGAGGAAGCCGTACACCTCGCCGGCCCGGACGGTGAGGTCGAGGTCCCGCACGGCGGTCAGGCCGCCGTACCGTTTCGTGAGCCCTTCGGTCTGCACTGGCAGGTTCATACCCCGAGCGTGCCGCCGCGCGGCCGCCGGCACGTCGCCCCGGCGGCGACTCCGCCGCTACGTCACCGGGCGTAGGCCGGCCCGGGGTCGGGCCGCGCCGAGCAGGCGTCGCTGCCCGACCGGAGGCGTCGACCGGGGCGTCCTCCTCACACCACGGCCAGCACGGCCGCCTCGATGCGGGCGCGGTCGGCGTCGGCCGGCCAGCCGCCGACCAGGTAGAAGGCGTCCACCACGTCGCCGCCGAGGGTGGAGATCCGGGCCGCCCGGACCTGCGCGCCGGCCTCGTCGAGGGCGCAGGTGACCCGGTAGAGCAGCCCGGCCGCGTCGGCGGCGCGCAACTCCAGCAGGACGGCGTCGGTGGCCGCCTCGCGGTGCCAGACCACCCGGGGTGCGGCGCCCTGCCCGCGCCCGGCCAGGGCCCGGCCGCGCAGCCGCTGGATGACCGAGACGTCCCCGCCGACCGCCCGGCGCAGGTCGGCGCTGAGCGCGATCGGGTCGGGCGCCAGGCCGTAGCGGGGCTGCACCCGGCACTGCACCAGGGCCCGGCCGCCGACCGTGGCGGCGTCCGCGGAGATCACCTCCAGCCGGTGCAGGGCCAGGCAGCCGGCCACCGTCGCGAGCAGGCCGCGCCGGTCCGCCGCGGCCACCGACACCCGGTCCTCCCCCAGGTGTACGACCGGCAGCGGCCCGGCGACCAGGGCCGGGTCGGGGTCCGGCGGCGCGGGCACCTCCCCGGTGTCCAGGGCGGTACGCACCCGGGCCACCAGTTCGGCGACGAGCCGACCCTTCCAGTCCGACCAGGCGGCCGGCCCGGTGGCGGCGGCGTCGGCCCGGGTCAGCGCGTGCAGCAGGTCCAGCGTGGTGGAGTCGCCGACCCGCTCGGCGACCCCGGCGACGGTCTTCGGGTCGGACAGGTCCCGCCGGGTGGCCACGTCCGGCAGCAGCAGGTGCAGCCGGACCAGCTTCGCGATCAGCGCCGCCTCGCCGGCCGGGAGCCCGATCCGGGTGGCCACCGCCTCGGCCAGCGGCGCGCCGACGGTGCTGTGGTCGGCGGCCGCCCCGTCGGCCTCCCCGGCCGGCACGCCCTTGCCGATGTCGTGCAGGAACGCGCCGAGCAGCAGCAGGTCCGGCCGGTCCACCTCGCGGGTGTGCCGGCTCGCCTCGTAAGCGGTCTGCACCAGGTGCCGGTCCAGGGTGAACCGGTGCACCGGGTTGTGCTGGGGCAGGCTGCGCAGCCGGGTCCACTCGGGCAGCCAGCCGTCGATCAGCCCGTACCGGTCGCAGGTCTCCCAGGCGGGCACCAGGCCGGCACCGGCGCCGAGCAGGGTGATCAGCGCGGCGCGGGCGGCCGGCGGCCAGGGCGCGGGCAGCGGCGGGCAGTACGCGGCCAGCCACTCGCAGGTGGCCCGGGCGATGGGCAGCCGGGTGCTGGCCGCCGCGGCGGCGACCCGCAGCGACAGGCTGGGGTCCGGGCGCGCGCCGATGGCGGTGCGGGCGAGCACCAGCTCACCGTCGTGTTCGACGACGTCCCGGGCGACCGGGCGGCGTACCGCCCGGCCCGGGGCGCCGCGGTGGCGGCCGGAGCGGAGCCGGTCGGCGGCCCGCCAGGCGTCGTCGAGCGCGTGGCTGACGGTCCGGGCGTCGCCGGCCACCCGGCGCAGCAGCGCGTCGCCGTCGCCGAGGTCGCCGCTGGCGGCGGAGGCGCGCAGGCCGAGCAGCGCGGCCACCCCGTCGCGTTCCTGGGCGACCAGCCGGTCGACCCGGCGGCCGGCCTGCTGGTGCAGCGCGTCGCGGGTGTCCAGCAGCCGCCGGTGGGCGGCGTGCACGGCGGGGCGCAGCGCGTCAGTGACCCCGGCGGTGGCGATGGCCCGCAGGATCCCGACGTCGCGCAGCCCGCCGGCGGCCTCCTTGAGGTCGCCCTCCAGGAGGAAGGCCAGTTCGCCGTGGCTCCCCCAGCGGGCCGCGGTGATCTCCCGCAGCCGCGGCAGCTGCCGTACGGCGGTGCGCCGCCAGTGGTCGGCGGCGGTGTGGATCAGCTGGTCGGCCAGGGCCGGGTCGCCGGCCAGGTGGCGGGCGTCGAGGAGGCCGAGGGCCACCTTGACGTCGTCCTGGGCGACCGACAGCGCCTCGGCGACGGTCCGCACCGAGTGGTCCAGCCGCAGCCCGGCGTCCCAGATCGGATACCAGAGCGAGGCGGCCAGCTCGTCGGTGCCGGGCACCCCGGCGTGCAGCAGCACCAGGTCGAGGTCGCCGTAGGGGGCGCACTGCCGGCGCCCGAGCCCGCCGACGGCGACCAGGGCGATCCCGGGCCGGTCCGGGAAGAACGCGCGCAGCCAGGCGTCCAGGGCGTCGGCCCGCCGGGCCCGGGCGCCGGCGCCGATCCCCCCGGGAACGCCGGCGACCTCGTTGACCACGGGGTCGCCGGCCCCGGTGGGGTCGGTGGCCGTGGTCAACGAGGTCACGTCGGCTGGTCCGGCGCTCAGAGGGCGTCGAGGCCGCGCTCGCCGGTACGCACCCGGACGACCTCCTCGACCCCGGTCACCCAGACCTTGCCGTCGCCGATCTTGCCGGTCCGGGCGGCGCCCACGATGGCGTCGACGATCTTGTCGACGTCCATCTCGTCGGTGAGCACCTCGACCCGGATCTTGGGCAGGAACTCGACCGTGTACTCGGCACCCCGATAGACCTCGGTGTGCCCCTTCTGCCGGCCGTAGCCCTGGACCTCGCTGACGGTCAGGCCGGCCACGCCGAGGGCGTGCAGGGCCTCCTTCACCGCGTCCAGCTGGTACGGCTTGATGACCGCGGTCACCAGCTTCATGTCCAACCCCTCCATCCCAGGAACGTTAACCGGCGACCTTCTCGCTGACCGGCTCGGCGGGCTCGTCCGCCTCGGTGCTGGCCGGCGCGGCCGGCTTGGTGCCGCCCAGCCCGGCCATCGCGAACGCGCCGCCGGCGCTGCTGCCCGTGGTGGGCGACAGGTCGTACGCGCTCTCCGCGTGCTCGGCCACGTCGATGCCCTCGATCTCCGCCTCGGGGGCGATCCGGAACCCGATCGTCTTGTCGATCACGAAGCCGAGCGCGTACGCGATCACGAAGGAGTAGACCGTCACGATCAGCGCGCCCAACGCCTGCTTGCCGAGGAGCGTGGCGTCGCCGCCGACCAGCAGGCCGTCGCTGGCCACCAGCGAGCTGACCGAGGCGGTGCCGAACAGGCCGATCCAGAGGCAGCCGATCCAGCCGCCGACGAAGTGCACGCCGACCACGTCCAGCGAGTCGTCGTAGCCGAGCCGGTACTTCAGGCCGACCGCCAGGGCGCAGACCGCGCCGGCGACGAGACCCAGCAGCACCGCCGCGGCGGGGGTGATGAACGCGCAGGCCGGGGTGATCGCGACCAGCCCGGCCACGGCGCCGGAGGAGGCGCCCACCAGCGTCGGCCGGCCGTCGCGCAGCCACTCCACCACGATCCAGCCGAGCAGCGCGGCGGCGGTGGCGACCTGGGTGTTGACGAAGGCCAGCGCGGTGACCCCGTCGGCGGTCAGCTCGGAGCCGGCGTTGAAGCCGAACCAGCCGAACCAGAGCAGCCCGGCGCCGAGCGCGACCAGCGGGACGTTGTGCGGCTTGGCGCTCTCCCGGGGCCAGCCGACCCGCTTGCCGAGCACCAGCACCAGGGCCAGGGCGGCCGCACCGGCGTTGATGTGCACCGCGGTGCCACCGGCGAAGTCCAGCGCGCCGATGTCGCCGCCGATCAGGCCGCCGCCCCAGACCATGTGCGCGACCGGGAAGTAGACCAGGGTGGCCCAGCCGAACGCGAACAGCAGCCAGCCGGCGAACTTCGTCCGGTCGGAGAGGGCGCCGCTGATCAGGGCCACGGTGATGACCGCGAACATCATCTGGAAGGCGATGAAGACGTAGAGCGGGATACCGGTCTCGCCCCACAGGTCGCTCTCGCCGACGAACGTCTTGGTGCCGAGGTACTGGCCCAGGTCACCGATGAACTTGCCGCCCTCGCCGAAGGCGACGGTGAAGCCGTAGAAAAGCCACAGGATGCTGACGAGCCCGATGGACGAGAAGCTCATCATCATCATGTTCAGGGCGCCCTTGGACCGGTTCAGTCCGCCGTAGAACAGCGCGAGGCCGGGCGTCATGAGCAGTACGAGCGCAGTCGAAACAAGCAGCCAGGCAGTGTTCCCGGTATCGATCTCCACGCTGCCTCCTCTCGGTGTCGGAATTCCTCCCTCCGACTGAGTCCTGGCAGCGTCGCCCGTCAGCCGGTTGCGCGGAAGCTTTGTCGGCGGCTGTTTCCTGCACCGACACCGCTCGATTTCCGACGCGTGACGGGTTGTTTCCGGCGTGTGAAGAACGTCGATCATGCCCGGCGCGGACGGACGCGGTGGCCGCCTCCGCCCCGGAGGCGGCCACCGGCGTGACCCGGGGGCGCTCAGCGCAGCGCGTACTCCAGGGCGTTGCGCTCGTAGTCGAGCAGTCGCAGGTCGCGCATCGGCCGGCGCAGATGGCCCTTGTGCACGATCCGGACGAAGGCCGGCTCACCGGCCGCGGCCATCCGCCGGATCCCCTCGACGTGGTCGACGATGCGCTTGCGGATGGTCCGGATCAGCCGGTGCCGGTCGCGCGGGATCAGCCCGTACGCGTCGGCGAACAGCCGCAGCCGGCGCGGCCGGTCCGGGTGCTTCCAGCCGAGCGTGATGGAGTCCCGGTCGGAGAAGATCGGCACCCAGGTCCAGGCCGCGTACGCCACGTCGTAGATCCGGGCGCCGGGCGAGGCCAGGTCGAAGTCGATCAGGCCGAGCGTGCCGTCCGGCCGCCAGATCACGTTGTGCGGGGCGGCGTCGTGGTGGCAGATCACCTCGGTGTCCGGCGGGGGCGGGCCGAACGAGCGCCACACCGCGCCGGGCGGCGGGGTGAAGCCGTACTGGGCGTCGTGGAACATCCGCAGCATGGTCGCCACGGTGACCAGGGCCTCGTCGGTGACCCAGTGCGGGGCCAGCGGGTACTCCCCGCACTCCCCCTCCAGGTACGACAGGACCTCCCGGTTCCGCTCGTCCATGCCGAGCGCGCGGGGGGCGCCGGTGAAGCCCACGTACTCCAGGTGGCGCAGCAGGGCGTGCACGGAGGGCGTCCAGGGGCCGGCGTTGCGCCGGACCGTGTCGCCCACCCGGACCACGGTGCTCACGTTCCCGCCGTGCAGCGGGATCTCCTGCGAAGTCACGTACGGTCTCCCGAGGCGCGGCGACGGGTGGCTGGGGTCGCGCCACCCCGCGTAGGCGCGATCGTCAGTCGTCACGTCGAGGCTACGCGTCCCGGGCGAGCGGCTCGGTGCCGAGCAGCGCGTCGACGAACTGCGCGGGGTCGAACGGGGCCAGGTCGTCCGGGCCCTCGCCGAGGCCGACCAGCTTGACCGGGATGCCGAGCTTGCGCTGCACGGCGATCACGATGCCGCCCTTGGCGGTCCCGTCGAGCTTGGTCAGCACCACGCCGGTCACGTTGACCACCTCGGTGAAGACCCGGGCCTGTTCCAGGCCGTTCTGGCCGGTGGTGGCGTCGAGCACGAGCAGGGTCTCGTCGATCGGGCCGTGCTTCTCCACCACCCGCTTGACCTTGCCCAGCTCGTCCATCAGGCCGATCTTGTTCTGCAGCCGACCGGCGGTGTCGACGAGCACGGTGTCGACCCCGGTGTCGATGCCGCGCTTGACCGCGTCGAAGGCGACGCTGGCCGGGTCGGCGGCCTCCGGGCCCCGGACGGTCTCCGCGCCGACCCGGCCACCCCAGGTCTCCAGCTGGTCGGCGGCGGCGGCCCGGAAGGTGTCGGCGGCGCCGAGCAGCACGGTCCGGCCGTCGGCGATGAGCACCCGGGCGATCTTGCCGCAGGTGGTGGTCTTGCCGGCGCCGTTGACCCCGACGACCAGCACGACCGCCGGTACGCCCTCCTTCGGGGCGGTCCGCAGCGACCGGTCCAGGGTGGGGTCGAGGGCGTTGACCAGCTCGGCGGCGAGCAGGGCGCGCAGCTCGCCGCCGGACCGGGTGCCGAGCACCCGGGTCCGCTCGCGGAGCCGGTCGACGATCTCCCGGGTGGAGTCGATGCCGACGTCCGCGGTGATCAGGCTGTCCTCGATCTCCTCCCAGGTGTCCTCGTCCAGGTGGTCGCGGCTGAGCAGGCCGAGCAGGCCCTTGCCGAAGACGCTCTGCGAGCGGGACAGCCGGGAGCGCAGCCGGACCAGCCGGCCGGCGGTGGGCTCGGGGACCTCGATGGTGGGTGGCGGCGCCTCGACCACCGGCGGCGGCTCGACCAGCACTCCGGTGGTGAGGTCCGACTCCGGGGCCGTGACCGGCGGACCGGCCAGGTCCTCCTCGGCCCGGGTGTCGACCTCCGTCCTCGGCAGCGGCGGCTCCGGGCGCCGGCGCAGCCGGGGCACCACGAGGCTGAGGCCACCGACGATCAGCGCCACGAGCAGGGCGAGGGCGACGAGGAGGTATTCCGTCATGCCCGAAATCCTGTCAGATGCCGGCGACGGCGTCCCAATCACCGCCGCCGTACGCGAGGGAGCTGCGGGTACGCTCGCCGCTGGAAGGCGTACCGCAACCGCCGGCCGGGTAGGGAAAGGTTCAAACGATCTTGTCGGAGGTGCGTCGTGCCCAGCTCCCGCCTGCTCATCGGCCCGCTCCTGCGCCGGGTCGTCGGCACGCGGGCGACCGTCTGGGTGGAGACCAGCGGGCCCGCCGTGGTGACGGTCCGCACAGCCGACGGGGCGCGGGGCAGCGCGCCGACCTTCACGGCGTACGACCACCACTACGCGCTCGTGGTGGTCGAAGGGCTGACCCCGGACAGCAGCACCAGCTATGAGGTGCTGATCGACGACGAGCTCGCCTGGCCGGTGCCGGAGAGCGGCTTCCCGGCCAGCGTGATCCGGACCCGCGCGGCGGACGACCGGGAGCAGCCGGTCCGGCTGCTGTTCGGTTCGTGCCGGGAGACCACCCAGCACTCGACCGCCCGCCGGCTGCCGCCGGACGCGCTCGACGCGTACGCCCGGCGGATGATGGCCGACCCGGACCCGGCCAGCTGGCCCGACCTGCTGGTGCTCCTCGGCGACCAGGTCTACGCCGACGTCACCTCGCCGACCGTGCGCAAGCTGCTGCGCCGGCGCCGGCGCCGGCCGAAGGACGCCCCGGCGACCCAGGTGGTCAGCTTCGACGAGTACACGAAGCTCTACCTGGAGTCCTGGCGCGACCCGGAGATCCGCTGGCTGCTCTCCACCGTGCCCAGCGTGATGATCTTCGACGACCACGAGGTGATCGACGACTGGAACACCTCGGCCTCGTGGCGGGCGGACATGCGCCGGCAGCCGTGGTGGGCGGAGCGGATCCGCAGCGGCCTCGCCTCCTACTGGGTCTACCAGCACCTGGGCAACCTGTCCCCGGACGAGGTCGCCGCCGACCCGGTCTACGCCAAGGTGACCGCCGCCGAGGACGCCACGGGCGTGCTGCACGAGTTCGGCGAGCGGGTCGACACCGAGGCCGACGTCGCGCACGACACCGAGCGCTGGCGGGCCGTGCAGTACCAGTGGAGCTACGCCGTCGACCTGGGCCGGACCCGGCTGGTGATGCTGGACAACCGGTCCAGCCGGGTGCTGGAGACGGGCAACCGGGCGATGCTGCCGGCGGGCGAGTGGTCCTGGTTCCTGGACCGGGCGCACGGCGTCTACGACCACCTCGTGGTCGGCGCCTCGCTGCCCTGGCTGCTGCCGCCCGGCATCCACCACGTGGAGGCGTGGAACGAGAAGCTGGCCGACTCCGGCCGCCCCTGGGTGGCGCGGGTCTCCGAGCGGCTGCGCCGGGGCTGGGACCTGGAGCATTGGGCGTCGTTCCGGCGTTCCTTCGACGCCCTCGGCGAACTCTTCGCCCGGCTGGGCAGCGGCCGGGCCGCCCGGCCGGGGGCGCGGGTGGGCGCCGGCCCGGCGTACCCGGCGCCGGCGTCGATCAGCGTGCTCTCCGGCGACGTGCACCACTCGTACGTGGCCCGGGCCCGCTTCGCCGACCGGGGCGTACGCACCCCGGTGCACCAGCTCACCTGCTCGCCGATCCACAACCAGGTGCCGGCCGCGATGCGTCCGCTGATGCGGCTGGGCTGGAACCCGGGTCCGGCCGCCGCCACCCGGGCCCTGGCCCGCTCGGCCGGGGTACGCAAGCCGAGCGTGCGCTGGAAGAAGCTGGCCGGCCCGTACTTCGGCAACGCGGTGGCCACGCTGACCCACCGGGGCCGGACCGCCGACGTGCTGATCGAGGGCACCACCAGCGAAGGGGACCTGCGCACGGTGGCTCGGCAGCGGCTCGCGGAGGGCTGAGTACGCTCTGCGGCGTGGAGGAGCACCAGCCCGAGACCCTGCGCGCGGTGGAGCACGAGCTGACCGCGCTGTTGCGCCGTGGGCGGGCGCTGTCCTGGGAGATCGCCCGGGAGGTCCACCCGAACCTGGAGCCGAACGCGTACGGCCTGCTGCTCTGGCTGCGCCGGTCGGGTTCGATCCGGCTGACCGACCTGGCCGTCCGGCTGGGCATCGGCAAGGGCACGCTGAGCCGGCAGATCAACGGCCTGGAGTCGCTGGGTCTGGTGCGTCGCGACCCGGACCCGACCGACCGGCGGGCGGCCCAGCTCAGCCTCACCGAGGAGGGCACCCGGCGGTTCGACGCGGCCCGGTCGGCCCGACTCGGACAGATCCGCCGTTCGCTGGAATCCTGGCCGGAACGGGACGTCGAGGACTTCGCCCGGCTGATGCACCGGTTCAACGAGACCTTCTGAGCAGCTCAGCGCCGGAATAAGACGTTCGCCACGCGCGGTTGTTGCTTGAGGCAACCAAGCCATACGGTTGCCCGAGTCAACCTTCCGCCGTCTTCTCTCCGGAGGCAATCCACGATGACGCAGGCGACAGCGCCCACCCGGGCGACCGCCGTCGGCATGTCCCACCGGCAGATCCTGGAGGCCCTCTCCGGCCTGCTGCTGGGCATGTTCGTCGCGATCCTCTCCTCCACGGTCGTCTCCAACGCGCTGCCGCGGATCATCACCGACCTGCACGGCAGCCAGTCGGCGTACACCTGGGTGGTCACCTCGACGCTCCTGGCGACCACCGCCACCACCCCGATCTGGGGCAAGCTCGCGGACCTGACCAGCAAGAAGATCCTGGTCCAGCTCGCTCTGGTGGTCTTCGTGCTGGGCTCGGTGCTCGCCGGGCAGGCCCAGTCCACCGGCGAGCTGATCGCCTGCCGGGTGGTGCAGGGCGTCGGCGCGGGCGGCCTCACCGCGCTGGCCCAGGTGATCATGGCGACGATGATCGCCCCGCGCGAGCGCGGCCGGTACAGCGGCTACCTCGGCGCCGTGATGGCCGTGGGCACCATCGGCGGCCCGCTGATCGGTGGCGTCATCGTCGACACCGACTGGCTCGGCTGGCGCTGGTGCTTCTACGTGGGCGTGCCGTTCGCCGTCCTCGCCCTGATCGTGCTCCAGAAGACCCTGCACCTGCCCGTGGTCAAGCGGGCAGTGAAGATCGACTGGTGGGGCGCCACCCTGATCACCGCGGCCGTCTCGATGCTGCTGATCTGGGTCACCCTGGCCGGCGACCGGTACGCCTGGCTGTCCTGGCAGAGCGGCGTCCTGGTGGTCGGCGCGGTGCTGCTCGGCGCGCTCGCCCTCCGGGTGGAGAGCCGGGCCAGCGAGCCGATGATCCCGCCGCGCCTGTTCCGCAACCGCACCATCACCCTCGCCGTGGTCGCCAGCATCGCGGTCGGCGTGGGCATGTTCGGCGCCTCGGTCTTCCTGGGCCAGTACTTCCAGATCAGCCGCGGCGAGAGCCCCACCATGTCCGGCCTGATGACCCTGCCGATGATCGGCGGCCTGCTGGTCGCCTCGACCGTGGTCGGCCGGATCATCAGCAACACCGGCCGCTGGAAGCGCTACCTGGTCGCCGGCTCGGCCCTGCTCACGGTCGGCTTCGCGCTGATGGGCACGATGCGCGCGGACACGCCGTACTGGCGGCTCGCCGTGTTCATGGCGCTGATCGGCCTCGGCCTGGGCATGACCATGCAGAACCTGGTCCTCGCCGTGCAGAACACCGTCGGCCCGCACGAGCTCGGCGCGGCCAGCTCGGTGGTGGCGTTCTTCCGCAGCCTCGGCGGCGCGGTCGGCGTCAGCGCGCTCGGCGCGATCCTCGGCCACAAGGTCAAGGACTACCTGGCGGACGGGCTGGCCGGTCTCGGCATCCCGGCGTCCAGCTCGGGCAGCGGCGGTACCCTGCCGAACGTGCACACCCTGCCCGCCCCGATCCGCGCGGTCGTCGAGGCCGCGTACGGGCACGGCGCCGGGGACATCTTCCTGGCCGCCGCCCCGTTCGGGCTGATCGCCCTGATCGCGGTGCTGTTCATCAAGGAGGTGCCGCTGCGCCGGCACAACGGCGACCCGGTCGCCACCGAGGTCGAGCGGGCGTCCACCGACGCCCCGGTGCTCCCCACGGGCGCGCGGGGCTGACCCGGTGAACGCACCCGAGCGCGAGAGGTACGGCCCGGAGGCCCGGCTGCTGCCGTTCGAGCGCGGCACGGACGGGCCCCGGGTGGTGCTGGTCGGCGTCGACGGCAGCCGCACCTCGCTGCGCGCCGCCGCGTACGCGGCCGGGCTGGCCCGCCGGCAGGGCGCCGCCCTGGTGGTCGTCTTCGTCAGCTCGCCCCCGCCGTACACCGCGATCATCTCCGGGGTGGTGGCCGGGGCGGTCCAGCAGACCCAGGACGAGCTGGCCGCGGAGCTGCGCGAGGAGTGCCGGCGCGGCGCCGAGGAGCTGGGCCTGCCGGTGACCTTCCTGTGCCGGCGCGGCGACGCCTACGCGGAGCTGGCCCGGGCCGCCGACGAGCACCGGGCCGACCTCGTGGTGGTCGGCTCGTCCGAGCAGGCCGGCCACCGGCTGGTCGGCTCGGTGGCCACCCGGCTGGTCCGCACCGGCCGCTGGCCCGTCGTCGTGGTGCCCTGAGCGCGTCGTGCCGCGCTGAGCGCGTCGTGCGCTGAGCGCGTCGTGCCGCGCCGCGCGCACGGAGGGCCCCCGGTTAACGCCTCGCGCGACACCGGGGGCCCCTCCTACCATCCCGGGATGACCTGGAGAGCACCCGAGATCGACCGCCGCCACGAGCCGTTCGTCGCCGACGAGCGCACCATGCTGCAAGGCTGGCTCGACAACCACCGCGACACCCTGCTGCTCAAGTGCGCCGGCCTGACCGCCGAGCAACTGCGGACCGCCAGCGTGCCGCCGTCCGGGCTGACCCTGCTCGGCCTGGTCCGGCACATGGCCGACGTCGAGCGGTGGTGGTTCCGGATCCGGTCCGCGGGCGAGGACATCCCCGGCCTGTACGACGACGACGAGGACCCCGACGCCGATCTGAACGCCGTCGCGGACGCCGACCCCGAGGAGACCTTCGCCACCTACCGGGCCGAGGTCGCCGCGGCCGACCGGGCGGCCGCCGGCCTGCCGCTGGAGCACACCTTCCGGCACCCCCGCCGCGACGGCAGCAGCAACGAGATCAGCCTCCGCTGGGTCTACGTCCACATGATCGAGGAGTACGCCCGGCACAACGGCCACGCCGACCTGATCCGCGAGCGGATCGACGGCGTCACCGGCTCCTGAAGGCCCCTGATCGACCCCGGTTGCGGCAGATCATGGTCATCCTCGGACGGGACGCCGTTCTGCCGCAACCGGCGAGCCCGGCCTCAGGCCGACGCCAGCGCCGCCCGCAGGTAGCGCAGGTCGCCCGGGCCGCTCCAGCGGTGCGCGGAGAGCCCGGCCGCCCGGGCACCGGCCACGGCCCGGTCCTCGTCGTCGACGAAGAGCACCCGCGCCGGCGGGGTCTCCAGCGCCACGCAGGCCGCCTGGAAGTACTCCTTCGCCGGCTTGTGCACCCCGATGGCCGAGGAGTTGACCACCACGTCCAGCTCGTCGGCGAGACCCAGCGCGGCCAGGTCGGCGTCGAGCATGTCGGTGGCGTTGGTGCCCAGCCCGACCCGTACGCCGTCCGCCCGCACCTCGCGGACGAACGCCAGCACCTCCGGGTCGACCTCGCCGCGGTAGCGCTGCCACCGCTGGACCGCCGCCCGGGCCCGCTCCGGGTCGCCGAGCGTCGGGGTCAGCGCGTCGGCCACGCTGGCCATCCACTGGTCGTGGCTGACCTTGCCGGTGAGCACCGGCTGGAGCAGCCCCCAGGACATGGCGATCTCACCGAGGACCCCCTCGGTCAGGCCGTACTCCCGCTCGACCCCGGCCGCCACCGTCGGGTCCCAGCGCCGCAGCACGCCGTCGAAGTCGATTAGCAGCGCCGTCGCGCGTTCGCGACTCACTCGTCGTTCTCCTGCCCGTCGTTCCCGGCCCGGTTGAGCCGCTGGCTGATCACCTGGGTCACGCCGCTGCGCATGGTCACGCCGTAGAGCGCGTCGGCGATCTCCATGGTCCGCTTCTGGTGCGTGATCACGATGAGCTGGCTCTTCTCCCGCAGCTGCGCCAGCAGCGTGATCAGGCGCCCCAGGTTGACGTCGTCGAGGGCCGCCTCCACCTCGTCCATGATGTAGAACGGGCTGGGTCGGGCGCGGAAGATCGCCACCAACATGGCCACCGCGGTCAGCGACCGCTCGCCGCCGGAGAGCAGCGACAGCCGCTTGATCTTCTTGCCCGGCGGCCGGGCCTCGACCTCGACGCCGGTGGTGAGCAGGTCCTCCGGGTCGGTGAGCACCAGCCGCCCCTCGCCGCCGGGGAAGAGCACCGTGAAGACCTGCTCGAACTCGCGGGCGGTGTCGGCGAACGCGCTGGCGAAGACCTCCAGGATCCGGTCGTCCACGTCCTTGACCACGGTGAGCAGGTCCCGCCGGGTGGCCTTGAGGTCCTCCAGCTGCTCGGAGAGGAACTTGTAGCGCTCCTCCAGCGCGGCGAACTCCTCCAGGGCCAGCGGGTTGACCTTGCCCAGCAGGGCCAGCTCCCGTTCCGCCTTGGCGGCCCGCTTCTCCTGCACCGGCCGCTCGTAGCGGACCGGCTCGGGCACCGGCGCGCCCTCCTTCTCCGCCAGCGCCAGCTCCGCCTGGGTGGGCGGGACGAGCTGGTCCGGACCGTACTCGGCGACCAGCGTCTCCACGTCCAGACCGAAGTCCTCGGCGGCCTTGGCCTCCAACTGCTCGATGCGCAGCCGCTGCTCGGCGCGGGCCACCTCGTCCCGGTGCACCTGGCTGGTCAGCCGCTCCAGTTCGGCGCCGAGCCGCTTGGCCGCGCCGCGTACCTCGGAGAGCTCGGCCTCGCGGGCGGCGCGCTCGCGGGCCACGGCGTCCCGGTGCTCCTCGGCCCGGGCCAGGGAGACGGTGAGCCGGGCCAGCGCCTCGCGGGCGCCGCCGACCACCGCCCTCGCGATCTCCGCGCCCCGGGTGCGGGCGGCGCGCCGGGCGGCCGCGCGCTCCCGCGCGGCCCGCTCGGCGTTCGCCTGCCGGGCCAGCGAGTCGGCCCGACCGGCGATCGAGGAGACCCGCTCCTCGGCGGTACGCACCGCGAGCCGGACCTCCATCTCGTTCTGCCGGGCCTGCGGCACCATGGCGGCGAGCTGGTCGCGTTCCTCGGTGGACGGCTCGGCGTCGAGCGGGGTGGCCTCGGCCAGCCGCAGCCGCTCCTCCAGTTCGGCGAGGGCCTGCAGGTCGCGTTCCCGGGCCGCCTCGGCGCGGGCCCGGGACTCGCCGAGCCGGTCGGTCTCCGCCTTGGCCGACCGGGCGGCCGCGCCCAGCTCGGCGAGCCGGCGGGCGGCGGCGTTGCGGTGGCTCTCCGCCTCCCGTTTGGCGGCGGCGGCGTGCTGCACGGCCTCCTTCGCGACCGCCACCTCGGCGCGCGCCTCGATGAGCTGGTCGCGCAGCTCCGCGCTGCTCCGCTCGGCGGCGGCCCGGTTCGCCCGGGCCTCCTCGACGGCCGCCTGCACCTCGATGAAGCTGGGTGCCTTGGCCGACCCGCCGGCCGCCGCGTACGCGCCGACCACGTCGCCGTCCGGGGTCACCGCGCGCAGCTCCGGGTTGCCGCCGACCAGCTCGGCCGCGGCGGCCAGGTCGGGCACCAGCACCACGTCGCGCAGCGCCCGGTGCACCGCCGGGCGGATCTCCGCGGCGCACTCCACCAGGTCCGGCGCCCACTGCGCGCCGTCGGGCAGCTTCGGGCGCAGCGCGTCGGCCGGACCCGCCATGCCGGGCCCGGCAGGGCTGCCGACCAGCAGCCCGGCCCGCCCGGCGTCGGAGATCTTGAGCAGCCGCATCGCCTCGACGGCCTCGTCGACCCCGGTGACCGCGACCGCGTCGGCGAGCCCGCCGAGCGCCGCGGCCAGCGCCGGCTCGTGGCCGGGCGCGACGGTGAGCAGCCCGGCGAGACTGCCCAGCAGGCCGGGGACCTGGTCGGCCTTGGCCAGCAGGGCCCCGGCGCCGTCCTTGCGGCGCAGGCCGAGCGCGAGCGCCTCCTCGCGGGCCTTCCAGGTGGCCGCGTCCTTCTCGGCGGTCCGCTCGGCGTCGGAGAGGCTGCGGACGGCGGCCTGCGCCTGCTCGTGCACGGCGACGGCCTCGGCGTGCCGGGCGTCCAGGTCGGCGTTGTCCCGGTCCGCCTCGGTGGACTGCTCGGCGACCGCGTCCAGGTCGGCCTGCGCCCGCTCGGCCCGGGCCAGCGCGTCGGTGTGCGCGGCGGCGAGCCGCTCGATCTCCTCGCCGGCGCTGGTGGTCCGGGCCCGGGCCGAGTTGACCTGGCCGGTCAGCCGGGCCAACCCCTCCCGCCGGTCGGCGATGGCCTTGGCGGCGGCGACCAGCTCCCGTTCGGCGGCGGCGAGCTGCCGTTCCAGCTCCTGGCGGTACTCGACCGCCTCGGCCAGCCGGATCTGGTCCTCGGTGAGCGCCGCGCGCAGCTCCTCCTCCTGCTCGCGGACCCGCTGGGACTCGGCCTCGAGCTGCTCCGGGTCGCGGCCGGGGCGCTCGTCGTCCCCGCTGGCGCTGAGGTGGCGCAGCCGTTCCCGGGCGAGCTGCTCGATCGAGCGGAACCGCTCCTGCAGCGCGGAGAGCTTGTACCAGGTGTCCTGCGCGGCGGCGAGCAGCGGCGCGTCCTCGGCGAGGGCGGCCTCCAGCTCGCCGAGGCGGCCCTGCACCTCGCCGTGTTCCGCCTCGATCTGCTCGCGCCGCTCGCGCAGCGCCGTCTCGTCGGCGATCTCCTTGTCCAGGGTGGTACGCAGGGTGTGCAGGTCGTCGGCGAGCAGCCGCAGCCGGGCGTCGCGCAGGTTGGCCTGGATGGCGGCGGCGCGGCGGGCCACCTCGGCCTGCCGGCCCAGCGGCTTGAGCTGGCGGCGCAGCTCCGCGGTGAGGTCGGTGAGCCGGTTGAGGTTGGTCTGCATCGCGTCGAGCTTCCGCAGCGCCTTCTCCTTGCGCTTGCGGTGCTTGAGGACGCCGGCCGCCTCCTCGATGAACGCCCGCCGGTCCTCCGGCTTGGCGTGCAGCATGCCGTCGAGGCGGCCCTGCCCGACGATGATGTGCATCTCCCGGCCGATGCCGGAGTCCGAGAGCAGCTCCTGGATGTCCAGCAGCCGGCAGGAGTCGCCGTTGATCTCGTACTCGCTCTCGCCGGAGCGGAACATCCGGCGGGTGATGGAGACCTCGGTGTACTCGATCGGCAGCGCGCCGTCGGTGTTGTCGATGGTGAGGGTGACCTCGGCCCGGCCCAGCGGCGCCCGCCCGGCGGTGCCGGCGAAGATGACGTCCTCCATCTTGCCGCCGCGCAGCGCCTTGGCGCCCTGCTCGCCGAGCACCCAGGCGATCGCGTCGACGACGTTGGACTTGCCGGAGCCGTTCGGGCCCACCACGCAGGTGATCCCGGGCTCCAGCTTCAACGTCGTGGCGGAGGCGAAGGACTTGAAGCCCTTCACCGTCAGGCTCTTGAGATGCACCTTCTCGATCCTCGTCCGGTGGCCGCCGAACCGTCGCCGGCTGCGCGGACCTGGTGAACCCGCAGACTAACCCGTGGTCGGGGACACCTCGTTACGCGACCCACCCCGCGCCGGGAGTGTCCGGATTCCCGCCGGCCGGTGGGGTGGCCGCCGGGAAACTGCATGATCATAATTACCGGGGCGCAATTCCGGGGCATCCGTGGGATCGCGGAGGACGGCTCACAAAACAAAAAGCCGGGCACAAAGCTGCGCGCCGGCACTGGGTGTCGGCGCGCGTTTTCGCAGTGGTGCTATTCAGTTTTTCCGACGTTCAGAGATCAGGTCAGCGCCGGCTCGGCCAGTCGGAGGAGGTCATCCGCCTCCGCCGCCGCCGCCGCGAGCCGATCGTTGTCGGCACGCAGACGCGTGATCTCGAACTCCAGTGCCTGAACCCTGGCACGCAGTCGGGTGACCTCGTCGAGCAGGCGCCGATCGGGCGCTGCACCTACGTGGCCGTAGAGGGCCTTCGCCATGCTGACTCCTTGATATGCGCTGCCGGAATGGCCGGCCAACGCGCGCCCATGGTGTTCGCGGCTGCCACCCCGGCGAAATCCGGGCATGGCTGGGCGCGACTGGCGACACCTATATATTGGGCCGCACCCCCCTCTCTCGTCAAGTTCCCGAACGCCGTAGATCATCTCCACGTCGGCCGGTCCACTCCCGGGGGGCTGCCAGAAGGCGCGGACACGCTCTGTCCGGACGACTTAACTGTACGCCCGGAAATGTGTGAACGCCTCACCCTCGCGGTCCGCATCCCCTTAACTCTCTCTTAGCCAGGTTGCCGCAGCTCATGGCGCGCCCGTAGCGTCAGCCGGGCCCGCAACCGACCCGTGGAGGGGACCGGCGTGTACCGCAGGACCGACCCGACCGAACCGGATGGCGTCGCCCGACGCCCCGAGCCGCCGACCCAGGACGGGCCGGCGTGGCTCACGGACCGGCCCGAGCCGCGGTCGTCCTACCTCTTCGGCGACGAGCCGGAGCAGCCCGGCCCGTACCCGTCCGACGCGCCGACCGGCGGCTGGCCCGCCGGCGGGTGGCCCGCCCGGGCCGACCGGCATCCGGCCGAACCGCCCGCCGAGCCGGAGTGGACCGGCTACGCCCCGACCCCCGACCGGACCGGCTACACCTCTCCGGTCACCCGCGGCGGCTTCGACCCGGCCACCGAGCCAACCGCCCACCACCCGACCGCCGAGCCCGGCCACCACCGCACCGCCGAGCCCGCCGGCTACCACCCGACCGCCGAACCCGCCGGCTACCACCGCACGGCCGAGCCCGCCGGCTACCACCCGACCGCCGAGCCCGCCGGCTACCACCCGGACGGTTCGCGGACGGGCGACCACCTCGCGGCGCCGTTCGAGCCGGCCTGGCGCGCCGACCAGGAGCCGACCGCCGGCTGGCGTCCGGTGACGGACGCGCCGCCGGAGGAGAGCGGCCGGCACCGGCAGCGCCGCGGCCTGCCCCGCCCCCTGGTGATCGGTGGGGCCGCCGCCGCGGCCACCCTCGTGGTGAGCCTCGGCGTGAGCGCCCTGCTGCTGCCCGGCGGCGGCGAGCGGACCGCCCCGACCGCCCAGGACGTGCCGGCCACCGCACCGGCCGAGCCGGGGGCCACCGACGCCGCGCCCACCGACGCGGCCTCCCCCACCGCCGCCCCGACCAGCGCGCGGCCGAGCCCGACCCGGACCGCCACCCCGAAGCCCAGCCGGACCACGGCCGCGTCCCGGCAGTTGGCGCGTACGCCCACGCCGCGCACCACCGCCCCGCGGGCCGCGGTGGCGCCCGGGATCAGCGCCGAACTGCGGGAGGTCGTCGACCTGGTCAACCAGGAGCGGGCCAAGGCCGGCTGCAAGGCGCTGAGCATCGACGACAAGCTGATGCTGGCCGCCCAGCGGCACAGCCAGGACCAGGCCGACCACAAGACGATGACGCACGACGGCAGCGACGGCAGCACGCTGGGCGTCCGGCTCAAGCGGGTCGGCTACGCCTTCAGCCAGGCGGCCGAGAACGTGGCGTGGAACCAGCAGAGTCCCGCCGAGGTGATGACCGCGTGGATGAACAGCACCGACCACCGGAAGAACATCCTGAACTGCGCGTACACCGAGATCGGCGTGGGCGTGGCGCGGAGCAACGGGCCGTACTGGACGCAGGACTTCGGCGACCCGGCCTGAGCCGCGCGTCGTGACCGGGTCCGCGCTCGTTGACCGGGTGAGGTACGCCAGGGTCGGCTGACCGCTCCGCCGGGCCCGGCACCACCGGGTCGGCCGGCGTACCGGCAGGGGCGGCGGGGTGCCGCCCGCGACCCGGGAGCTGTCGATGCGGATCCGGCCGGCCTGGCCCACGGCGCACGCCCACGCCCTCCCCCGCGGGCTACGCCGTGGGCTGACCGTGGCGCTCACCCTGCTGCTGCTCGGCCCGCTGCCCGGCTGCCGCGAACCGGTGGTGCCGCCCGGCGCGCCCACCCCGTGGCCGGCCGCGATGGCCCGCACCTGGCAGTGGCAGTGGCAGCTCACCGGCCCGCTGGACGTCACCGTCGAGGCGGACGTCTTCCTGCTCGACCCGGTCCGTACCACCTCCACCGAGACGGCCGCGCTGCGCGCCCGGGACCGCCGGCTGGTCTGCCAGGTGCGGGTCGGCTCGGCCGCGGCCACCGACCCGGACGCCAGCCGCCTCCCGGCCGGGGTGCGCGGCGCCCCGGTGCCGGGCCGGCCGGGCAGCCGCTGGCTGGACGTACGCCGGTGGGACACGGTGAGCCCGGTGCTGGCCGACCGGTTCCGGCTGTGCCGGGGCAAGGGCTTCGGCGCGGTCGCCTTCGACGACGCCGACGGGTACCTGCACCGGACCGGCTTCCCGCTCGCCTTCGACGACCAGTTGCTGTTCAACCGGCGGCTGGCCCGGCTGGCCCGCTCGCTCGACCTCTCCCCCGGGCTGGTCGACGACGTGCCGCAGGTCGCCGCGCTCGCCCCCGACTTCGACTTCGCCGTCAACCAGGAGTGCGTACGGCGGCGGGAGTGCGCGAAGCTGCTGCCCTTCGCCGACACCCGGAAACCGGTCTTCCACGTCGAGTACGCCGGCGACCCGGCAACGTTCTGCGTCACCACGGTCGGCTACGGCTTCGCCTCCATCCGCAAGGACCGCACCCTCGACGCCTGGCGCGACCCCTGCCCCCTCCCCTGAGCCGGCCCGGGTCGCGTACCCCGGAAAAAGGTGACGCCGCCCCGGCCCGGGTGGACGGGGGCGGCGTCGGGGTGCTGCGGTCAGCCGGCGGTGCCGGTGGCCGGGGCCGGGGTGCCGGCCCCGCCGCCGCGCTGCGCCGGGACGCCGGCGTGTTCGGCGCTGAGCGGGGTGGCCAGGTCCTCCAGCGACCTCCCCTCGGCCCGGACGCCGAGCACCAGCTCGACCAGGCCGCCGATGATCATCACCGAGGCGCCGATGGCGAACGCGAGCACCGTGTCGCCGACCTGGCCGCTGCCGACCAGCTTGGCGAAGAGCAGCGGGCCGGTGATGCCACCGGCGGCGGTGCCGATCGCGTAGAAGAACGCGATGGCCATGGCCCGGGTCTCCATCGGGAAGATCTCGCTCACCGTCAGGTACGCGGCGCTGGCGCCGGCCGAGGCGAAGAAGAGCACCGCGCACCAGCAGGCGGTCATGGTCACCGCGTTGAGCACCCCGGCGTGGAACAGCCAGGCGGTGCCGAGCAGCAGCACGCCCGAGCCGAGGTACGAGCCGGCGATCATCGGCACCCGGCCGACCGAGTCGAAGAGCCGGCCCAGCAGCAGCGGGCCGAGCAGGTTACCGACCGCGATCACCGCGAAGTAGTAGCCGGTGTTGCCGGTCGGCACGTCGAAGTAGGTCTGCAGGATCTGGGCGAAGCCGAAGGTGATCGCGTTGTAGAGGAACGCCTGCCCGATGAAGAGCGAGAAGCCGAGCGCGGCGCGCTTGGGGTAGCGGGCGAAGAGGGTCCGGGCGATCTCCACGAAGTTGGTGCTCCGGCGCTGGCGGACCTCGATCCAGTTGTCCGCCTCGGTGAGCTCCGCGCCGGTCTCCCGCTTCACCTCGGCCTCCACCGAGTCGACGAGATGGTTCGCCTCGTCGGCGCGCCCGTGGATGAACAACCACCGGGGACTCTCCGGCACGTGCCGCCGGACCAGCAGGATCACCACGCCCAGCACCGCGCCCAGCCCGAACGCCACCCGCCAGCCGAGGTTGGTCGGCAGGCCGTTGAGCAGCGGTACGGTCAGCAGCGCGCCGAGCGCCGCGCCGAGCCAGAAGGTGCCGTTGATGATGATGTCGATCCGGCCGCGGTGCCGCGCCGGGATCAGCTCGTCGATGGCCGAGTTGATCGCCGCGTACTCGCCGCCGATGCCCATGCCGGTCAGGAACCGGAACAGGAAGAACCACCAGGTGTCGAAGGAGAGCGCGGTGAGCGCGGTGGCGACCAGGTAGAGCCCGAGGGTCAGCAGGAACAGCTTCTTGCGCCCGAACCGGTCGGTCAGCCAGCCGAAGAAGAGCGCACCGGTGCAGGCGCCCGCCACGTAGAGCGCGGCGGCCAGGCCGGTGACCTGGCTCTGGGTGATGTCCAGGCCGCTGCCCGGCTCGGCCAGCTTGCCGGAGAGGTTGCCGACGATGGTCACCTCGAGGCCGTCGAGGATCCACACCGTGCCGAGGCCGATCACGATCATCCAGTGCCAGCGGGACCACGGCAGCCGGTCCAGGCGGGCCGGGACGTTGGTCCGTACGGTGCCGGTGCGCACGTCGGTGCTCATGACGCGCTCCCGGGGGCGGCGAAGGCCGGGGCGCGACGAGGAGCCGCCGGCGTGAGCTGTTCGTCCATGGCGGCCCAGATGCCCCGCTGCCGCGCCGGTTAATCCTGCCCGTGACGCCCCGGTCACCGGGCCGGCGGGGCGACCCGATCGACACCGGTTGCGGAGCACCGTGGCCTCCGGTCCTGCGGACACCACGACCTGCCGCGGACCGGGCCGAGGCCCGGTGGGCCGGGCCGCGTTCGCGGCCCGGCCCACCGGCGGCTCAGTGCGCGCCGACCAGTTCCGGCGCCGGAGTCGGCGGGTCGGCCGGCGGGGTGACCGCCGCGCGCCGGCGCAGGAAGCGCGGGGCCCACCAGTTGGCGTCGCCCAGCAGGGTCATCAGCGAGGGCAGCACCACGGCCCGGATGATCGTGGCGTCCAGCAGGATCGCCGCCGCCAGGCCGATGCCGAGCTGCTTGAAATCGATCATGCTGAGCGTCGCGAAGATCGAGAAGACCCCGACCATCACGACCGCCGCGCTGGTCACCACCCCCGCCGAGGAGGTGATCCCGTACGCGACCGCCTCCCGGGTGGGCATGCCCCGGTCGACCGCCTCACGGATCCGGCTGACCACGAAGACGTGGTAGTCCATCGACAGCCCGAACAGCACCACGAACAGGAACAGCGGCAGCCAGGTGACGATCGCGTCCATCGAGGTGAAACCGAGCAGGCCCTCCGCCCAGTCGCCCTGGAAGACCAGCACCAGCAGCCCGTACGCGGCGCCGGCGGAGAGCAGGTTCAGCAGGATCGAGGTGACCGCGACCACCACCGACCGGAACGTCCAGGCCATCACGAGGAACGTCAGCGCCAGCACGAACGCCGCCACGATGGGCAGCTTCGCCCAGATGTGGTCCGCGTAGTCCTCGCTGGCCGCGACGCCACCGCCGACCGCGTACTCGACGCCCGGGATGCCGCGCAGCGCGGCCGGCACCAGGTCCTGGCGCAGTTCGTGCAACGACCGGGACGCCTGCTCGCTGCGGCTGCCGTACGGGGTGGCCACGTCCAGCACCGACACCCGGCGGTCGGCCGACACCTTGATCTTCGGGCCGTCCCCCTCGGCCGGCGCGAAGAGCGGGTCGGTGGCGGTCCGGCCGGCCAGGCCGGTCAGCGCGGCGTGCACCCGGTCGGCCTGGTCGGCGGGCGCCCGCACGGCCACCGTGTGGCTGGTGCCGTTGCTGGGGTACGCGGCGGTGAGCCGGTCGTACGCCTGCATGGCGGCGGTGGTGCGCGGCACGTCCTCCGCGCCGGGGAACTTGAGCTTCATGCCGAGCGCCGGCGCGGCCAGCGCGAGCAGCAGGGCGACCGAGACCAGCAGGGTGGCCACCGGCGCGCGCAGCGCGGGCCGGAGCACGGCCGGCCAGAAGCGGGGCCCGGCCGGCTGGCCGTGCCGCCCGGTACGCGGGGCGGTGAGCCGCCACAGCAGCGGCACCCGGGGCCGGTCCACCCAGCGGCCCAGCTTGGCCAGCAGCGCCGGCAGCACGGTCAGCGAACCGATCACCGCGACCGCCACCACCAGGATCGACCCGACCGCCAGCGACGAGAAGATGGCGTCCTGGGCGAGCAGCAGGCCGCCCATCGAGATGATCACGGCGGTGCCGGAGACCACCACCGCGTGCCCGGAGGTCTCCGCGGCGATCTCCACCGCGTCCAGGCCGGACCGGCCCTTGGCCCGTTCCTCCCGCTCCCGGCGGACGTAGAACAGCGAGTAGTCCACCCCGACCGCCATGCCGATCAGCAGGATCACGCTGGCCGTGGTGTCGGTGGCGGGCACCAGGTGCGAGGCGAGCGTGGAGAGCCCCATCGCCGCGGCCACCGAGGAGAGCGCCAGCAGCACCGGCACGCCGGCCGCGATCAGCGCGCCGAACGCGATGATCAGGATGGCCAGGGTGACCGGCAGGCTGAGCAGCTCGGCCCGCTTGAAGTCCTTGCCGAGGGTGTCGTCGAGCGCCTTGTCGATCGACGGGCCGCCGACCTCCTCGACGCGCAGCGCCGGGTGCGCCTCCTGCACCTCGGCGGTGGCGTCGCGCAGCGGCTGCACCCGGTCGGACGCGGTCTCCGGGTCGCCGGCCATGGTGATCGGCACCAGCAGCGCGCTGCCGTCGTGGGACGGCAGCGGCGCGCCGACCGAGGCGACCCCCGCGACCTGCCGCAGCCGCGCGGTCGCGTCGTCAGCGGCCGCCTTCGCCGCGGCCGGGTCGAGCGCCCCCGAGCGGGGCGTGATGAGGACGTTCTCCACGGCCGGCTCGTGGAAGCCCCCGCTGTCCACGATCAGCTCGGCCCGGCCGAACTCGCCGATGGCCTGGTCAGAGTCGGTCGCCTCGCTCAGCCCTGCGGCGTTGCCGCCGACGAAGCACACCGCCACGAAGACCACCCACAGTGCGATGGCCCGCCACGGGTGCTCCGCGCTCCACCGTGCCAACCGCACGGTCATCGGTCGCCTGCCCATATCCGGGTTCCCCCTCCAGACGTCGGCCCAGTGCCGACGTCTGCTGACGCTAGGCAGCGGGCGGCGCCCGGACATCGGGGAACGGCCCCGGCTCGTCCCCCATCCGGCGCAACGCCGCCCGGTCGGCCGGAACCGGCCCGGCCACCCGGACAGAACGGGACTTTCAGGGTACGACCGGGGAACCCGCCGGGCGGCGCCGGGCGCAGCACACCGGCGCAACCCCGAGCCGGCTCGGGGTCATCCCCGGAGGGCACCCCGGGGTCGGGGCTGGCAGCGCGGGCAACTGTAGGACGACCGGTTCATGAACGCCTCGCGGCGGATCGGCGTCCCGCACCGGGGGCACGGCTCCCCCTCCCGGCCGTACGCGTTGAGCGACCGGTCGAAGTAGCCGCTCTCGCCGTTGACGTTGACGTACAGCTCGTCGAAGCTGGTGCCGCCCTGCTTGACCGCCTCGTCGAGCACGTCCCGGATGTGCCCGAGCAGCCGGACGGCCGCCGGGCCGGTGAGCGCGTCGGTCGGCCGGGCGCCGTGCAGCCGGGCCCGCCAGAGCGCCTCGTCGGCGTAGATGTTGCCGACGCCGGAGATCAACGTCTGGTCGAGCAGCGCCCGCTTCACCTCGGTCCGCCGCTTGCGCAGCGCCGCCACGAAACCGGCGTCGGAGAACTCCGGGTCCCTGGGGTCCCGGGCGATGTGCGCGATCTCGGCCGGCAGTTCCGCCCCGCCCTCGGAGACGGACAGCCCACCGAACGTGCGCTGGTCGACGAAGCGGAGCTCCGTGCCGTCGTCGGCGAACCGGAACCGGACCCGCAGGTGCAGCTCGTCGGCCGCGCCGACCGGCCGGAGCAGCAGCTGGCCGGACATGCCCAGGTGCCCGATGATGGCGTCACCGCTGTCCAGCGGCAGCCACAGGTACTTGCCCCGGCGCCGGACGTCGGTGACCGTCCGGCCGGTCAGCACGTCGGCGAAGTGCTGACCGCCCGGCTCGTGCCGGCGGACCGCCCGGGGGTGGCGCACCTCGACGGCGGTGATCCGCCGGCCGACGACCCACTGGACCAGCCCCTGCCGGATGGTCTCGACCTCGGGCAGCTCAGGCACGGCCGGCGCCCGTCTCGGCGGGGTCGCCCGCCGCCGCGACCGGGTCGACGGCGGCCGCCGCCTCGGCCTGCTCGGTCAGCGTCCGCCAGGCCGACTCGGCGGCCCGCTGCTCGGCCTCCTTCTTGCTGCGCCCGTCGGCGCCGCCGTACCGGTTGCCGGCCACCACCACCCAGGCCGTGAAGGTCTTCAGGTGATCCGGGCCGGTGCCCTCGATCCGGTACTCCGGCACGCCCAACCCGAGCGCCGCGGTCAGCTCCTGGAGGCTGGTCTTCCAGTCCAGCGCGGCGCCCCGCCCGGCGGACTCGGCCATCAACGGGTCGAAGAGCCGGTGGATCACCAGGGCCGCGGTGTCCAGCCCGTACTGGAGGTAGATCGCGCCCAGCAGCGCCTCCAGGGTGTCCGCCAGGATGCTGGCCTTGTCCCGGCCGCCGGTGGCCTCCTCGCCCTTGCCCAGCAGCAGGTACGCGCCCAGCCCGTCCGGGCCGAGGCCGCGGGCCACGTCGGCGAGCGCCCGCATGTTGACCACGCTGGCGCGCAGCTTGGCGAGCTGCCCCTCGGGCAGGTCCGGGTGGTTGTGGAAGAGCGCCGTGGTGATCACCACGCCGAGGACCGAGTCGCCCAGGAACTCCAACCGCTCGTTGGTGGGCAGGCCGCCGTTCTCGTACGCGTAGGAGCGGTGGGTCAGCGCCCGCTCCAGCAGCTCCGGGTCGAGCGACACGCCGAAGGCCGCCTCCAGGTGGCCGACGGGTGCGCGTCGCCGCTTGTCGTTGGTCATGGTGCTACCTCGGTGTCGTTGCGGTCAGGTGCGGGATCGTGCGGAATCGCGTCGAGCAGGCCGGCGACCGTGCCGGCGGCGCCGCGCCGCCACAGGTGGGCGGCGAGGGCGATGCCGGAGGCGACGTCGTCGGGTCGGGCCGCCCCGTGGCAGACGACCACGGTGCCGGCGACCCCGAGCAGGGCGGCCGCGCGCGGGGCGCCACCGCTCGCCGGGGGCCCGCCGGCCATCGCGTACGCGCCCTCGATGGCCTTGAGCAGCACGTTGCCGGTGAAGCCGTCGGTGACCACGACGTCGGCGCGGGTGCCGACGGCGATGTCGTAGCCCTCGACGAGGCCGACGTAGCGGGCGCCGCAGGGCAGCGCGACGGCGGCCAGCGCGTGATCGGCGGAACGGCGCAGCCGGTCCCCCTTGCCGGCCTCGGTGCCCACGGAGAGCAGCCCGATCCGGGGTGCGGCCACGGCGTGCGCCACGGCGGCGTACGCGGCGCCGAGCACGGCGTGCCGGGCGAGGGTGGCGGGGCCGGGTTCCAGGGTGCCGCCCACGTCCAGCAGCACCACCGGGCCGGCGACGGCGGGCAGGGTGGCGACCAGGGCCGGCCGGCGTACCCCGCTCCAGCGGCCGAGACCGAGCGCGGCGGCGGTGACGGTGGCGCCGGTCGAGCCGGCGGAGACGAGCGCGTCGGCGACGCCGTCGCGGACGGCGCTGACCGCCACGCGGACGGTGCTCTCCGCGCGCGCGGCGGTGGGATGGTCGGCCATGCCGACCACGGTCCGCACCGGGCGGACGGTGACCCGGGCACGCTGCTCCGGGTCGAGCGCACCGATCAGCCCGTCGGCGACCTCGGTCGGTCCGACGAGCAGCAGATGCAGGTCAGGGTCGGTGCGCACTGCTCGCAGAGCGCCGTCAACCACGACGGCGGGAGCCTCGTCCCCGCCGAGGAGGTCAACGGCGATCCGCGCGGTGCCCGGCTCCACCGGTACGCCGGCCGAGGGCCGACCGGCGGTGGAGGGAGCCGGGACACCGGGCGAGAGCCATGGTGCGCGCGCCACCCGACCAGTGGTCGGGGACGTCACTCGTCGTCAGACCTCGAGGACCTGACGGCCGTTGTAGGTGCCGCAGACCGAGCAGGCGGCGTGCGGGAGCTTCGCCGACTTGCACTGCGGGCAGGCCACGGTCGCGACCGCCGTGGCCTTCCAGTTCGCCCGGCGGGCGCGGGTGTTGCTGCGCGACATCTTGCGCTTGGGGACGGCCACGGTTCTTACTCCTCTGTACGGGTCAGTTGCGACAGGCCCGCCCAACGCGGGTCGATCTGCTGATGGCTGTGGTCGGCCGGCAGATCGTCCCAGTGCGCCCCACACTCGGGGCACAACCCTGGGCAGTCCTCCCGGCAGAGCGGGTTCGTCGGCAGCGCGAGCACCACCGCGTCCCGCAGCGCCGGCTCCAGGTCGATCAGATCGCCCTGCATCCGGCCCACCTCGTCCTCGTCGGTCGTGTCGTCCGTGGTGCTGTTCTCGTACGCGTACAGCTCCTGGATCGTCACGGCCACCGAGTCGTCGATCTCGCGCAGGCAGCGGCCGCACTCGCCCTTGACGGGACCGGTCACGGTCCCGGAGACGAGCACGCCCTCGGACACCGACTCCATCCTCAGGTCGAGGTCGAGGTCCGCGCCCTCCGGCACGCTGATCAACTCCAGGCCGAGGTCCGCCGGCGCCGGCACGACCCGCTTGTGCGTACGCAACGCACCAGGCCGGCGCGGCAGTTCCCTCGTGTCGAGGACCAGCGGCGACCTGGGGTTGAGTGGGCTTGGCGAGTGTTTGGGCATAGTCAGACTCCGGCCGGTGAGAGGCCGACAAAGAAGGTTACCTGGACGACCGGCGGACCGTCGAACCGGGGCGTCGCCCCCTGGCCCGTCGGCTGCCGGCTGTCGGCCACCGGCCCGCGTCGCGCTGGCAAGGGTAGCTCGGTCGCTGGCCCGGCTCAGAAGGGCAGCGGGCGGTCCGCCTCGTCGCCGGCGAAGGTGCCGATCTCGCGCAGCGCGTGCATCTTGTCCCGGCCCCGCTCTATCGAGGCGAGCGCCCGGGTGAGGAACTGCTCGAAGTTGGCCAGCGCGGTGTCGACGTAGTCGTCCACCTCCTCGCGGAGGCGCTGCGCCTCGGCGCGGGCCTCGGCGATGATCCGGGCGCCCTCGTGCTCGGCGGAGACCGTGATCTCGTTCACCGAGACCAGCCGGGCGTGTTCCGCCTCGCCCTCGCTGATGATCCGGTCGGCCTCGCGCTTGCCGGCCTCCATGATCTTGTCGCGCTCCTCGAGCAGCGCGGCGGCCCGGCGCAGGTCGGCGGGAAGCTCCGCGCGCAGCTCGTCGAGGGCGGCGATCATCTCGCCGCGGTCGACCATGCAGTTGTTGCGCGACATCGGCACGGAGCGGGCCTGCTCCACCATGGCGATGAGTTCGTCGATGCGATCGAGCGGGTCCACCGGTACCTCACTCCCGTCATTCGTCGGCCGACCTACATGATGCGGCCTGCGCCCGGTTTCGGCGCTGCACACATCATGTCGCGCCCGCTCCACCGCGCCCGGCTGCACCCCCGACCGGCGCGTCGCCCCCACGCCCGGCCCTCCGGCCCGGGACGGGTCAGCGGCGCAGGCGGGCGACCAGCTCCTCGCGGACCACGTCCGGGACGTGCGCGGAGATGTCGCCGCCCCACTTGGCCACGTCCTTGACCAGGCTGGAAGAGAGGAAGGAGTAGAGCGGGTTGGTGGGCATGAAGAGCGTCTCCACGCCGGCCAGGCCGATGTTCATCTGGGCCATCTGCAGCTCGTAGTCGAAGTCGCTGACCGCCCGCAGGCCCTTGATCAGGACGCTCGCCTGCTGGGCCCGGCAGAAGTCCACCAGCAGGCCGCGGAACGACTCGACCCGGACGTTGTCGTACGAGCCGGTCACCTCGCGGAGCATGTCGATCCGCTCCTCGACGGTGAACAGCCCCTGCTTCGACTGGTTGACCAGCACGCCGACGATCACCTCGTCGAACAGCCGGCTGGCCCGACCGATGATGTCGAGGTGTCCGTTGGTGACCGGGTCGAAGGAGCCCGGGCAGACCGCACGTCTCATGATCGGCGACCGTACCAAAGGGTGGTTTCGCCGTAACGGCGACTGCGCTCGCCAGTGACGCCCTGCACCCACTCGACCGGCCCGGTCCGGCTGGACCGCTCCACCACCACCAGCGCGTCGGCCGCCAGCCAGCCGCCGTCGACCAGCGCGGCCAGCAGCCCGCTGATCTCCTCGTCGGGTACGGCGTAGGGCGGGTCGGCGAAGACCACGTCGTACGGGTCGCCGTCCGGGCCGGCGGCGAGCACCGTGGCCACCTTGCCGGTGACCAGGCGGGCGGCCTGGGCGGCCCGCAGCGCCGCGATGTTCTCCCGGATCACCCGGGCCGCCCGGGCGTCGGACTCGACCAGCAGCACGTGCGCAGCGCCCCGGGACAGCGCCTCCAGCCCGACCGCCCCGGAGCCGGCGTACAGATCGGCGAAGCGGGCCCCGTCGAGGTCCAACTCGGCCTGCACGGCACTGAACAGCGCCTCGCGGACCCGGTCCGAGGTGGGCCGGGTGCCCGCGCCGGGGGGCGCGGCGATCCGCCGCCCGCCGTACGTGCCGGCCACGATCCGGGTCACCGGGTGCTCCTGCGCATGCCCAGACGCTAACCCACGACAAGACCGGCGAACGCGACACGGTAGGTACCGCAGGACGCATCGATCGGTGACCGAGGGTACATCAATGATCTCAGATTCATAACAGACCCTCGTCGGACCGCCCATCGACGTAACGCATTACGTACAAACCTCGCTAGGGTCTGCCCGGTGTCGGCCGGGGCGCGAGTCTCCGATCCGCCTGCCGCACCCTCCGATCCCCCTCATCAGGAGTAGACGTGAACCGTCTGAACCTCCGGCGCGCCGCGGCCCTCGCCGCCGGCGCGCTGATCGGCCTCGCCGGCGTAGCCATCGCCGCCAGCCCGGCCAGCGCCCACCACAGCGAGATCAAGGTCACCGCCGAATGTGACACTGCCGCCGGCGAGTGGGTCACCACGTGGACCGTGCGCACCTACGCGCCCGCCGGCGTGTCCTCCTACCGGCTCATCAAGGCGGAGGCCTCGTCCCTGACCGGCGAGGCAGCCGCACCGCTCGCCGTCGCCGGCATCGCGACCACCCCGGACGGCGCCGACCCGCAGTACCCGCACAAGGTGTCGGACGCCCTGGTCGGCACCGCCCGCCTCGCCGGCACCGCCACGGAGGCGTCGCTCACCGTGCAGGCCGAGTGGGACAACACCTTCCGGGAGCGGGACGCCAAGAGCGCCTCGATCAAGTTCAGCGAGAGCTGCGACAAGGTGGTCACCCCGCCGCCGGCCCAGGCCAACCCGACCGCCACCGTGACCTCCGACTGCGCCGGTGAGGTGACGGTCAAGCTGGACAACGCGGCCGAGGCCACCAAGGACGCCGCCTTCACCGTCACCGGCACCGACGGTTTCCGCGAGACCGCCGAGGTCGCGCCGGGCAAGTCCGCCACGGTCACCGTGCCGGCCAAGAACGCCGGCAAGATCAAGGTCACCGAGGCCGGGCAGGAGCAGCCGCTCTTCAACGACAAGCCCGCCGAGGCGAAGGACTGCGTCGAGCCGGGTGAGCCGAGCGGCAGCTACCAGTCCACCTGCGACGAGCTGGTCTTCCAGATCGAGAACCCGAAGGACGGCAAGACCGTCGAGATCACCTTCACGCCGAACAAGGGCGAGGCGCAGAAGCTGGTCGTGCAGCCGGGTGAGACCAAGACCGTGAAGTTCAAGGCCTTCGAGGGCCTCAAGGTGACCCCGACGGCCGACGGCCTGGACGACTCCGAGCCGATCGCCTGGGAGAAGCCGAAGGACTGCACCCCGGGTGGGGGCGGCGGCCAGACCGACGGCCCGACCCTGCCGGTCACCGGTCCGCAGGCCGGTGCCATCGCGGGCGGAGCGGTCCTGCTCCTCGCTGCCGGTGCGGTGCTGTTCGTGATCGCCCGCCGTCGTCGGGTCCGCTTCACCGCCTGATCCACCCCGGATCGCCGGAGGGCGCGTCGACCAGCCGGTCGGCGCGCCCTCGCCGTTCGTGACCCGCTGCAGCACCCGGACGTGGCGGGATCCGCGTCCCCCGTCCCGCCACCGCGCCGCATCCGGCAGGTCCCGCGCTCGACGAATCACCCTGTCGCGGAACCGGCCTGGATCACGCGGCCGGGTCGGTGCCGAGCATCGACAGGACCGCGACCGGGTCCACCTCGGCCTGGTTGGTCAGCAGCACCAGCCGTTGGTCGGAGTCGGGCAGCCAGGCGGCGAACGCCTTGTAGCCGCCGTTGTCCCCGGAGTGGTGGACGGCCCGTCGACCGGCCAGCGAGCCGACGAAGAACCCGTAGCCGTACGCCTCACCGGCCCGAACCGTGGGCACCTGCGGCGCGGTCATCGCCGCCACCGAGGCCGGGGTGAGCAATCGGCCCCGACGCGGCACGTCGAGCCAGGTGAGCAGGTCCGCGCCGGTGCACCAGACGTCACCGGCGCCCATGCTCACGGTCGCCAGGTCCCACGACGGCACCGGCCGGCCACGCTCGTGCCCGACCGCCACGTCCGGCCGCCCGTCGCCCGGGCCGGCGAAGCTGCCCGCCATCCCCAACGGCGCGAAGACCTCCTCGGCGAGGAACTCCGGGTACGACCGGCCGGCGGCCCGCTCGACGGCCCGGGCCAGCAGCACGTAGCCGGGGCTGCTGTAGTGCCACCCCGCCCCGGGCCGGAACAGTGGCGGCACGGCGGCGAACGCGGCGAGCAGGGCGTCCGGGTCGGCCGGCTCGACCAGGTCCACCGCCGGGTACTCCGGCCAGTGGCCCAGACCCGAGCTGTGGGTGAGCAGGTGGTGCAACGTGATGCCGGACCAGGCCGGCGGCGGGTCGGGCAGCCACCGCACCACCGGATCGGTCAGGCGCAGCACGCCCCGCTCGGCGAGCAGCAGCACCGCCACGGCCGCCATCTGCTTGCTGATCGAGGCGATCTGGAACCGGGTGGCCCGGCCGCAGGGCGCACCGGTGGCCTCGTCCGCCACCCCGGTGACCTCGTCCACCAGCAGCTCGTCGCCCCGGGCCAGCAGGAGTACGCCACGATCGAGGGAAAACGTCGACATCTGCCGGAGCCTAGGCGCTGGTCGCCGCCGGTGGGGGCCGGCGAGTTGGTCAGCCGCACCAGGCCGAGAGCGCGGCGGGGTCCCCGCTCGGCCACACCGCCGGCTCGCCGGACCGGGGTGCGCCAGCCGGCGCCGCCACCTCGCCGAACCGGCGCGGGCGGACGGTCAGCCCTTCTCCAGGTACTCCGCGCGTTCCTCGTCGACCAGCGCGGCCACCGAGGCGGCGAGCGCCGGGTGCCGCTCCAACTCCGGGTCCTCCTCGACCAGGGCGATCGCCTCGGCGCGGGCGTCCCGGATCAGCTCGGTGTCCCGCAGCAGCGACAGCAGCCGCAGGTGGGAGCGGCGCCCCGACTGGGTGGCGCCCAGCACGTCACCCTCCCGGCGCTGCTCCAGATCCAGCTCGGCCAGCTTGAAACCGTCCGTGGTGGACGCCACCGCGTCGAGACGTTCCCGGGCGGACGAGCCCTCCATCGCCTCGGTGACCAGCAGGCAGAGCCCGGCGGCGGAGCCCCGGCCCACCCGGCCGCGCAGCTGGTGCAGCTGGGATACGCCGAACCGGTCGGCGTCCAACACGATCATCATGGTGGCGTTGGGCACGTTGACGCCCACCTCGACCACCGTGGTGGCCACCAGCACGTCCAGGTCCCCGGCGGCGAAGGCGCGCATCACCGCGTCCTTCTCGTCGGCCGGCAGCCGCCCGTGCAGCACCCCGATCCGCAGCCCGTGCAGCGGCCCCTCGGCGAGCAGCGGTGCCACCTCGGTCACCGCCAGCGGCGGGCGCCGCCCGTTGTCGTCCTCGCGCGGGGGCTCCTCGTCGGAGACCGGCCCTTCCCCGATCCGCGGGCAGACCACGTACGCCTGGTGGCCCTTGCCGACCTCCTCGCGCAGCCGGCGCCAGGCCCGGTCCAGGAAGGCCGGCTTGTCCGCCGCCGGCACCACGTGCGAGGCGATCGGCGAACGCCCCTGCGGAAGCTGGGACAGCGTGGAGGTCTCCAGGTCGCCGTAGACGGTCATGGCGACCGTGCGCGGGATCGGCGTCGCGGTCATCACCAGCACGTGCGGCGGCTGGTCGGCCTTGGCGCGCAGCGCGTCGCGCTGCTCGACGCCGAACCGGTGCTGCTCGTCGACCACCACCAGGCCCAGGTCCTGGAAGTCGACGCCCTCGTAGAGCAGGGCGTGGGTGCCGAGCACGATGCCGGCCCGCCCCTCGGCCACCTCGGCGAGCGCCCGCCGCCGGGCCGCCGCACCGAGCGAGCCGGTGACCAGTTCCACCCGGGTGGCGTCGTCGGCGGCGCCCAGCTCGCCGGCCTGCGCCAGCGGGCCCAGCAGCTCGACGATGCCCCGGTGGTGCTGGGCGGCGAGCACCTCGGTCGGGGCGAGCAGGGCCGCCTGCCCGCCGGCGTCGACCACCTGGAGCATGGCCCGCAGCGCCACCAGGGTCTTGCCGGAGCCGACCTCGCCCTGCAGCAGCCGGTGCATCGGGTGCGCGGTGGCCAGGTCCGCGGCGATCTCCCGGCCGACGACCTGCTGCCCCGAGGTCAGCTCGTACGGCAGCCGGGCGTCGAACGCGTCCAGCAGGCCACCGGGCCGCGCCGGCCGGGCCTTCGCCGGCCAGGCCGCCGCCCGGTGCTTGCGCTGCACCAGGGTGAGCTGCACGGCGAACGCCTCGTCCCACTTGAGCCGCCGCCGGGCCCGGTAGAGCGCCTCCTTGCTGGACGGCCGGTGGATCTCGCGCAGCGCGGTGCCGATGTCGGCCAGGTTGCGGGTGGCCCGGACGGTCGCCGGCAGCGGATCCTCCGGCGGGGCGAAGGTGTCCAGCACCACCCGCACACAGCGGGCGATCACCCAGGTCGGCACGGCCGCCGCGGCCGGGTAGACCGGGATCAGCGCGCCGGCGAACTCCTCGACCTCCTCGTTGGCCGCCGCCTCGCCGTCGCCGCCCTCGCCGAGCAGCACGTACTCCGGGCCGTTGAGCTGGCGCTTGCCCCGGAACTCGGTGACCTTGCCGGCGAACAGCCCCCACCGGCCGGGGCGCAGCTCCCGCTCCCGCCAGGCCTGGTTGCCGAAGAAGGTGAGGGTGAGCACCCCGCCCGAGCCGTCGCCGACGGTCACCTCCAGCAGGTTGCCCCGGCGCTGGCGCATCGGCCGCACCGCGGTGCGCTGCACCTGGGCCAGCACGGTCACCTGCTCCCCCACGTCCAGCGAGCGGATGTCGGTGTGCTCGCCGCGCTCGTCGTACCGGCGGGGGAAGTGGTAGATCAGGTCGCCGGCGGTGTGCAGGTCGAGGTGGCTGGCCAGGGCCTTGGCGGTACGCTCCCCGACCAGTTTCTTCAGCGGCGTGTCCACCGTGCTCGGCTCGCTCGTCATTCGACCCCCAGCAGGAGCGGGTAGTGCGGTTGGCCGCCCTCGTACGCCTGCACCTCGACGAACGGCCAGGAGCGTTCGACGTGCTCGCGCACCCGGTCGGCCAGCCCTGCCGGGGCGTCCGCCCCGCAGAGCAGGGTGACCAGCTCACCGCCGCCGCCGAGCATCCGGTCGACCACCGCGGTGCAGGTGTCCAGCAGATCCTGCCCGATCAGGTGCACCTCCCCCTCGACCAGGGCCAGCACGTCGCCGGGCCGGCACGGGCCGGCCACGGTGAGGGCCTCCTTGCTGGCGTGGCAGACCTCGGCGTACCGGCAGGCGCCGGCCGCCTCGGCCATGGCGATGACGTCGTCCTCGAAGCGCCGCTGCGGGTCGCGGACGGCCAGCGCGGCCAGGGCCTGCACGGGCGAGCGGGTCGGCACCACGCTCACCTTCACCCCGAGCCCGTGCGCCTCCCGCGCGGCCGCGCTCGCCACCGACTGGGTGTTCGGGTCGTTGGGCAGCACCACCACCCGGGCCGCCCCGGTGGCCCGTACCGCGTCGAGCAGCTCACCGGTGGACGGGTTGGCCGGCACCACGACGGCCCCCTCCCTGGCGAAGAGCTCGGCGATGCCGGCACCGGTGGCCACCACCACGGCCGCCCGGCCGTCGGGCCGCCATGCCGCCTGGGCGGCGGCCGGGGCCGGCTGGTCGGCGAAACGGGTCACGGTGATCCGGTGCGGCCGGCCGGCCACCACCCCCGCCTCGATCGCCGCGCCGACGTCGTTGACGTGCACGTGCACGTTCCAGGTGCCGCCGCCCGGGCCGCCGTCCCCGACGATCACCAGGGAGTCACCGAGCGCGTCCAGCTCGGCGCGGAGCCGGCCCACCGCCGCGTCCGTGGCGTCGAGCAGATACTGCACCTCGTAGGCGTACTCCGGGGAGCCGGTCTCGCGCACGGCGGCGGCCAGCGGGCGGACCGCCGGCGACGGCACGGCCGGCGGCCGGGGGCTCTCCCCGGTCACCACCTCGACCAGCGCGTCCAGCAGCAGGCAGAGACCCCGCCCGCCGGCGTCCACCACGCCGGCGCGGGCCAGCGCCGGCAACTGCTCAGGGGTACGCGCCAGCGCGGTCGCCGCCGCCTCCGACGCGGCCCGGCACACCGCGCGCAGGTCGTCGCTGTCCGCCTGTTCGGCGGCGCGCGCCGCGGCGGCCACCACGCTGAGCAGGGTGCCCTCGACCGGCTGGGCGACCGCGGCGTACGCGGCGGTCGCCGCGCCGGACAGCGCGGCGGCGAGCTGACGGCCGCGGACCGCGGGCGCGGCGGCCAGCGTGTCGGCCAGGCCGCGCAGGATCTGCGACAGAATCACCCCGGAGTTGCCGCGGGCGCCGAGCAGCGCGCCCCGGGCCATCAGCCGCAGCGCGTGTCCGTGCGGGGTGTGCCCGTCCTCGGGGAGGGTGCCCAGGTCCATGGCGAGGGCCTGCTGGGCGGAGGTGAGAGTGAGCACCAGATTGGTGCCCGTGTCGCCGTCCGGGACCGGGTAGACGTTCAGATCGTCGATCTCGCCCTGGTGGCGCTGGAGGGCGGCCAGCCCGCTCGCGCACCACCGGCGCACCGCGGCCGCGTCGAGGGTGTCCAGCACGTCGGGAAGCCTACTGGCGCGGACCGACACCCGCCGGGGTCGCCCGGCGTGTCCGGCCGCCGGGTCGGATCAGCGTGCCGGCCGGGCCGGTCGGGCCGGTTGGGCGGACCGGCGGGTCATCGGGTAACCTGACGAGGTTGCCCGGGCTGCGCCTGGCGGCGACCTCATGAACGTATCAATCCCAGGAGTATCCCGTGGCTAGCGTGTGCGACGTCTGTGGCAAGGGGCCGGGCTTCGGCCACAACGTGCCCTGGTCCAAGAAGAAGACCAACCGCCGCTGGAACCCGAACATCCAGTCGGTGCGTACCCCGGCTGGTGGCGGCAACACCAAGAAGTTGCAGGTCTGCACCTCGTGCATCAAGGCCGGCAAGGTCACCCGCGCCTGACGCGGTAGCACCACCCACACTCGTCGGATGCCGGCGGACCCATTGGGTCCGCCGGCTTCTGCCGTCTCCCCATCTCACGCCGTGCGGGCGGAGCCCATGATCATGGCGCGGGGGTTCAGAGGACGCGGCCGAACGAGAGGCAGCCGGGTTCGTTGCGGTAGAAGCCGAAGTTCGGGATCGGCTCGTAGCCGGCCGCGGTGTACAGGGCGATCGCCTCGGGCTGCCGGTCGCCGCACTCCAGGATGATCCGCTTGCGGCCCTGCTCCCGCGCCGACCGCTCGACCGCGGCCAGCACCGAGCGCGCCACGCCCCGGCCGCGGGCCGCCGGCGCGGTGTACATCCGCTTCAGTTCGGCGTTCTCGCCGTCGTCGCCGTGGCTGCGCCAGCCGCCGCACCCCACCGGCTGCCCGTCGAGGTAGGCCACCAGGAAGGTGCCCGCCGGGGGCTCGAACTCCGCCGCGTCGACCGGCGTCTCGTCGCCGCTGCCGCCGTACCGCTGGCCCAGGTCGGCCAGGGCCGCCCGGATCAACGCCTGCGACTCGGCGGCGTCGAAGCGCCGCACCCGGATCTCGATCTCACTCACGCCTGAAGGGTACGACCGGGTCCGGCCCGGCCCGGGGCCCGCCAGCCCCAGGTCGGACGCAGATCACTCCGCCCGGCGGAAGTGGTCCCAGCCGCCCGGTCCGGAGTGGGCCGCCCCGTCCACGGTCACCCCGGCGCCCTCGGCCACCCGCCCGATCGGCCGCCAGCCCGCCGGCAGCGTCGCCGTCGCCGGGAACGTCGCCGCCAGGGCGTGGTCGTCGCCGCCGGCCAGGATCCAGGAGTACGGGTCGACGCCGAGCGCCTGGGCGGCGTCCCGCATCTGCCGGGGCACCTCGAACGCGTCCCGGGTCAGGTCGATCGCCACCCCGCTGGCGGTGGCGACGTGTCCCAGGTCGGCCAGCAGCCCGTCCGAGACGTCGATCATGGCGGTGGCGCCGGCGCGGGCGGCCTCCGGGCCGGCCGGGTAGGGCACCTCGGGGCGACGGAACGCCTCGACGAGCAGCCGGGGCGTCCGGAACCCCCGGGACAGCACGGTGAAGCCGGCCGCCGCCCAGCCGGTCCGTCCGGCCAGCGCCACCACGTCGCCCGGGCGGGCTCCGGAGCGGACCACCGGTGGTCGGCCGCCCAGGTCGCCCAGGGCGGTCACCGCGATGGTCAGGGTGGGGCTGGCGGACATGTCGCCGCCGACCACGCTCGCGCCGACCAGGGCCGCCTCGGCGGCGAGCCCGTCGGCCAGTTCCTCCGCCCAGGCGGGGTCCAGCTCGGCCGGCATGCAGAGCGCCACCAGCAGCGCGGTCGGGGTGGCACCCATGGCCGCGATGTCGGCCAGGTTGGCGGCGGCCGCCCGATGCCCAACGTCCCGGGCCCCGGACCAGTCCCGCCGGAAGTGCCGCCCCTCGACCAGCACGTCGGTGGAGGCCGCCACCCGCCCGTCCGGGGTGGCGACCACCGCGGCGTCGTCCCCGGGGCCGAGCAGGCAGCTCTCCCCGTACGTCAGCCGGGCGGTGACCCGGTCGATCAGCCCGAACTCTCCGACACCCGCGACTGTCATGCCGTCCTCTCGTCGCGCTCGCACGATCCGCAGTACCCCCACCACCACTCGGCGTGTGCTCGCTCACCGCGTCCGGACGGCGACCGATAGGGATCACGCCTGTTCCGTACGGTAGTTTCACCCTTCGGGCCGCCCCAGGCGGCGACGGACGGAGGTCGAGTCGTGGTACAGGCGTACATCCTCATCCAAACCGAGGTCGGCCGGGCGCGTGACGTGGCCGGACTGATCGCGGACCTTGCCGGCGTGGTGCGGGTCGACGCCGTCACCGGGCCGTACGACGTGGTCGTGCTCACCGAGGCGAACACCGTCGACGAGCTCGGCAAACTCATCGTCAGCAAGGTGCAGATGGTGCCCGGCATCACCCGCACCCTCACGTGTTCGGTGGTGCGCCTGTAAGTGGACGAGATCGGTAACTCCCCCACCCGCGACGACTCCCCGGCACCGGAGGAGCCGCGCCGCGACGCGACGCAGGAGGCCCCGCGCCGCGACCGCGCCACCCGCCGTGCCGCCCTCTGGGCCACGCTGGTCGCCGTGCCGGTCACCCTGGCGGTGGCCGGGTTCACCTTCGCCAAGCTCGCCCCGGACGAGCCGGCCGCCCCGACGGCCTCGCCGAGCGCCGTCCGCTCGCAGTCGAGCACCCCGGTCCAGCTGCCGGCACCGGACCTGGCCGAACGGCCCGCGACGGTCTGCCGTGCCCTGGTGTCCCAGCTTCCGCCGACGGTCCGGGACCTGAGCCAGCGGCCGGTCGCCGCCGGCGCCGAGCAGAACGTCGCGTACGGCGATCCGGCGCTGACCGTGGCCTGCGGCGGCACCCCGCCGCTCAAGCCCTGCCCGTCCCCCACCGCCGGTAGCGCCCTGCCCGCCGGTTGTTTCCCGAACACCGACGAGGTGTGGGGGGTCAACCGGGTCTGCTGGCACCCGATCGAGCAGGCCGACGGGACCGTGCTGACCACCGTCGACCGGGAGGTCCCGGTCCAGGTCCGGGTCCCGAAGGAGTACGGCCCGGCCTTGCAGTGGGTGGGGGCCATCTCCGACGTGATCGTGGCCACGGTGCCGTCCGCGAAGACCGCGCCCGCCGGCTGTACGGCCTGACGCCCGCCCGCCCGCCGGCCGCGGCGCGAGTCCGCGGCCGGCGGGCGGCCGCGGCGGAGGTCAGCGGCCGGCGCGGCGCAGGGCGGTACGGATCAGGCGGTTCACCAGCTTCGGGTACTCCAGCCCGCTCGCCGCCCACATCCGCGGGAACATCGAGGTCGGGGTGAAGCCCGGCATGGTGTTGATCTCGTTGAGGTAGACGTCCAGCTCCGGGGTGACGAAGAAGTCGACCCGGGCCAGGCCGGAGCAGTCCAGCGCGGTGAAGGCCCGGGTGGCGTACTCCTGCACCTGGCGGGTGACCCGCTCCGGCAGGTTCGCCGGCACGTCGTACTCGCAGACCTCGTCGGCGAAGAGGTACTTGGCCTCGAAGTCGTACCAGTCGCGGTCGCCGATCATCCGCACCTCGGCCAGCACCGACGCCTCGGGCGCGCCGCCGGCCTCGCCCTCCAGCACGCCGCACTCGATCTCGCGGCCGACGACCGCGCCCTCGACGAGCACCTTGGTGTCGATCTCGCGGGCGGTGGCCACCGCCGCGTCGAGCTGGGACCAGTCGTCGACCTTGGTGATGCCGAAGGAGGAGCCGGCGCGGGAGGGCTTGACGAAGACGGGCAGGCCGAGCCGCTGCTTGTCCTCCTCGGTGAGGGTCATCCCGTTGCGCAGCACCACGTACGGGCCGACCGGGATGCCCTCGGCGGCGCAGAGCTTCTTGGTGAACTCCTTGTCCATGGCGGCGGCCGAGGCGAAGACGTTCGCCCCCACGTACGGGATGTCGGCCATCTCGAGCATCCCCTGGATGGTGCCGTCCTCGCCGTACGCGCCGTGCAGCACCGGGAAGACGACGTCGACGTCGGCCAGCGCCCGGGGGCCCTGCGCCGGGTCGAGCACCAGCAGCCCACCGACCGCCGGGTCGGCGCGCAGCACCAGTTCGGCGCCGGAGCCGGCGGTGATCTCCGGCAGCTTCCGGTCGGTTATCGCGAGCTGCGTCGGGTCGGCGCTGGCCAGCACCCACTGTCCCTGTCGGGTGATGCCGACCGGCACCACCTCGAACTCGTCCGGGTCGAGGGCACCCAGCACGCTGCCCGCGCTGACGCAGGAGATGCCGTGCTCGGGGCTGCGCCCGCCGAAGACGATCGCCACGCGGGTCTTGCCTGGGGTGGTCACTGAAGGTCACCTCATCGTTCGCGACTGCGGCTGGCCGTGCTCGCCGGTGGCGCTCACCCGGTTGACCCTACTGTGCGTGGCGAGCAAGGGCAGCCGATACCCGGCAGCGGGCGGGCGCGACGCGCAATCGGTCAACCGGGCGAATACGGTGAGTAACGACGCGGTGGGGATCGGTCCGGCCCGACCCGGCTGGGCGCACCACCGCTCCGGTCCGCCCACCCAGGGTAGCGACGACGGATCCCGGACGCGCCCAGGCCGGCAGGCGGCGGCGGATCCGGGGCCGGAGGGTGAGCGGGCCGCGCCGGGCGGGCACTACGCTGCTCGTCCTATGAGCGCCGATCCCCTCATCGACAGCCTGCTGGCCGCCCTCGACGCCCGCCCCGACGACCTGCCGCTGCGGCTGCACCTGGCCGGGCTGCTCATCGACGCCGGCCGGGGCGCGGAGGCGATCGCGCAGGCCGGCCAGGCGCTCGCCCGGGACCCGGGCAACGCCCAGGCGCAGGCGGTCATGCAGCGGGCGCTCGGCGTACCCGCCGCCGAGCCGGTGGCCCCGCTGGCGCAGCGCGCGGTCCCGGCGGGCGACGACCCGCTGGCGGCGTACGAGCAGGAGCTGGCCGACGTGGTGCCGCCGCGCTTCGCCCGGGCCGGCGACGAGCGGGAGCCGGTCCAGGGCGACGACGACCGGGTGTACGACGTGGAGTCCCCGCCGGTCCGGCTGGCCGACGTGGGCGGCATGGCGGCGGTGAAGGAACGCCTGGAGCTGGCCTTCCTGGGCCCGCTGCGCAACCCGGAGCTGCGCCGGATGTACGGCAAGAGCCTGCGCGGCGGGTTGATGCTCTACGGCCCGCCCGGCTGCGGCAAGACCTTCCTCGCCCGGGCGGTGGCCGGCGAGATGGGGGCGAAGTTCGTCTCGCTGTCGATCGTGGACGTGCTGGACATGTGGATCGGCAACTCGGAGCGGAACCTGCACGAGCTCTTCGAGGCGGCCCGGCGCAGCGCGCCCTGCGTGCTCTTCCTGGACGAGATCGACGCGCTGGGGCACAAGCGCTCGCAGGTCTCGTCGAGTTCGATGCGGACCCTGGGCAACCAGTTGCTGGCCGAGCTGGACGGCATGGAGGGCGACAACGAGGGCGTCTTCGTGCTGGCCGCGACGAACACCCCCTGGGACGTCGACCCGGCGCTGCGCCGGCCGGGGCGGCTCGACCGGGTGGTGCTGGTGCTGCCGCCGGACGCCGAGGCCCGGGCCGCGATCCTGGAGTACCACCTGCGGGAGCGGCCGATCGCCAACATCGACCTGCGCCGGCTGGTCGCCGCGACGGAGGACTACTCCGGCGCCGATCTGGCCCACCTCTGCGAGACGGCGGCCGAGTTCGCGATGGCCGACTCGGTACGCGCCGGCGTGGTCCGGATGATCGAGCAGCGGGACCTGGAGCGGGCGCTGTCGGAGGTCCGCCCGTCGACCCGTCCCTGGCTGTCGACGGCCCGCAACGTGGCCATGTTCGCCAACGAGGGCGGCGTCTACGACGACCTGGTCGCCTATCTGAAGCGGCGCAAGCTGCTGTAGGGCCGGGGGGGGGGGGGGGGGGGGGGGGCCCCCCCCCCCCCGGCCCCCGGGGGGGGCCGCCCGGGGGGGGGGGGGGGGGGGGGGGGCCGAGGGCACCGCACGGCGCCGGCGCGCGCCCCCCACCCA